>JAFSMO010000104.1 GCA_017447865.1 Thermoguttaceae bacterium | reverse complement strand
GCCGGTCAAGTTCGTAAAAGGCGTAAAAGCAATTAACTTGACCGGCGGGGACGCCGGCCCTCCGGATCTTGTACGGTGGCATTACTGCCTCCGCTCGCCAAAGCGAATCTTATTTCACCGTCACGTTATGCAGGAAACTGTGCCCCTTGACGCGCTCGGCCTCGTTCGTGTAGAGGTCCTTGAACGTCGTCAGGGCGCTTTCGGCGTCGGTGAGCTGGCCGTCTGCGAGCGTCAGCGTCACGTCGTCGATCTTCTCGCCGTTCCCCTCTTTGGAGATCAGGACCTTCGCGCCGTCCATGACCGCACATTCCGGAATCGTCTCCCCCGCCTTCGGCATCGGGAGCGGCCGCAGAAGGCGGTCTTCCAGACGCAACCCATGCTCGTACTTCACGACGAGCGTCGTGCCGGCCACCACCGGTTTGCTCAGGTCCGCGGAGACGGTAACGCCCGTCGCCCAGAACGGCTTGCGGATCTCAAACGGCACGCTCGCGCCCGCCGGTCCGTCCAGCGTGACGAAGAATTTTCCGTCTTTCATCTCGCTCTTCACGACCCATTTCTGGCCGTTCACGTCAACCGGCGCGGTGAAGATCTTGCCGTAGTTCATGCGGATCCCGCCGTCCTTCGCGACGACGAGGTAGCGTTTGAAGTCGTAAAGCCCCATCGGGCAGTGGTACGAGCAGCACCAGAGGGACTCCTGCGAGTAGTTTTTGTAGGAGAACGGCCCCTTCTCGTCGTTCCCGATGAAGCGATGGCCGTAGCCGCCGCTCGGCCACTGGTTCGCGATGTAGCCGTTATACAGAAGCCGCTCGGCCATGTCGAGGTAGCGGTCGTTGCCAGTGTTGCGCCAGAGCATGAAGTTCAGCCGCAGCCAGTCCGCCTCGGAGCACCCCTCGTCGCGGGAATCGACCACGAAGAATTTTTCCAGGACCGAGCCGCAGGCGTTCACGAAACCGCCGGAGACCGCGGCGTCCCAGCGTTTCTCGACCCGGGCGAGGTACTTCGGATCGTGCGTCTCCTCGTAGAGCATGATGAGGCCCTCGTGCTCGGAGAGGCTTCCGTGCGAGTGGCGCACCGGCAGCACGTCGAACTGTTCGTGGAAGTTGGCCATTTTGCGCACGCAGTCCAAATATTTCTGCTCCTTCGTCGCGCGGTAAAGCTGGACCAGGCCCTCCATCCCTTCGTACACGCACGTCACGTACGCGGAGGCGTAGCCCGGCGAGACGATGGAGTACTCGTCCATCCGCTTCGGGTCGCAGAAGCGCGGCTCGACCGTGTTGACGTAGAAATCGCCGAGTTTTTTGGCGGCAGCGAGCGTCGCTTCCTTATGGAACGTTTCATAGGCGGCGACCAGCCCGAGCAGCAGACGGCCGTTTCCCCACAAAATCGGCATCGACTTCGCGTTATCGGTCTCCTGGGTCAGGTCCGCGGCTTCCCACCAGTCCACGTCGGCGCCGAAATGCCCGTCGGCCTTCTGGTGCGTCACGATGCGGTCAACGACCTCTTCGAGAAATTCCGGGCTGGGCAGGGCGTGGCCGTCGGCGCATTTGCCGTCTTTCGAGCAGGAGCAGACCTCCAGAAAACGGCCCGAAATGTCGCCGCTGAAGTTGGTGAACCAGCGTTTCTGGTTGAAGTTCACGTCGGCCAGCACGAAATTGGCGTTGAGCGGGTTTTCGGTCAGGCGGCGAAGGCCCGATTCGTACATTTTCCCGAAGATGCCGCCGAGCTGGACGTCGTTGGCGGCCGGGAGGACCTGCGTCCCTTCACGGACGGGGTCGAGCGTGGCCAGGGCTTTGTGGGCGGAGATGAAAGGAAGAGCGGCAAAAACGGCCGCGGCACTCGAAGTGCGGAGGAAATCGCGTCGGTTCATTTTTTTATCCTGAATCAATTTGAGGGTGAAATATTAAAAACGGATGGAAACGTTCAGTACCATCTTAACTGAAATCACGGGAAAAGTCAAGGAGCTCCGGCTACTTTTTCTTCACGATATGCAAAAGCGAGAAAAACGCCATCAGCAGGCCGAGGGTGATCCCGATCCCGAGGAAAACGTACGGCGTGTTGAGCTTCTGGTCGAGCCACCAGCCGGCGAGCGTCGGAAGGACGAACTGAAACCCAATGCAGGAAATTTCGGCAGCGCGGGAAAAACCGATCGCCCAGGCGGCGCGCAGGTCCTCACCCGGCTCGGGCATGTCTTTTTTGTAGGGATCCATTTTTTTCAATTATGAATTATGAATGATGAATTATGAATGATTACTTGGAGTGAGAGGTGCGACCCAAACCTTCTTTAATTTAACAGAAACCGGCGAAATTGCAATTCCCCCCCGGAAAAATCTTTAAATTTTTCCCATTTTTTTACTGTTCCCTGTTGCTTTTTTCAGGAAATTACGTAAAATAAAAAGAAAGATTCAATATAGGGGATACATTATGAGAAAAAGTGCATTTACTCTTGTAGAGCTTTTGGTCGTCATTGCCATCATCGGGGTGCTCATGGGGCTTCTGCTCCCGGCCGTACAGCAGGCTCGTGAAGCCGCGCGTGTATTGCAGTGCAACAACAACCTGAAGCAGTTCGGCTCAGCAGCGCAAAATCACAACGCGGTACACCTTTGTTACCCCGGCGGCGGGTGGTATTATTCGTTCGTTATGGACCCGGACCGTGGTATGGGGGCGGACCAGCCGGGTGGGTGGATCTGTTCTCTGATGCCGTATATGGACATGAATAACCTGTTCATGCTCCCCGCCGACGGCAACGCCAGCAGCGTGACGGCAGATCAGAAAACCAAAGCGACGCAGGTCTGCCAGACCCCCGTTTCTTTTTACCACTGCCCGTCCCGCCGCACGACGAAATTGTATCCCGTGACGTCGTCGCCCTCGACGAACTGCAATTCCATGACCACCGGCACGAAAATCGACTACGCGGGAAACCACGGCCAGGTAACGGTGAAAAGCCGTGACTCGTGGAGCAGCGATTCCAATGTTTCGTCTCTTGGCTACGGTGCCTCCGGCCAATACATCAAGGACGTCAAGAAAACGACGGATTCCGGCGGAATGTTCTTCATCACCAGCTGGGTGACCGACGCGGAAATTTTTGACGGATCTGCCAGTACTTACCTCTTCGGCGAGAAGTACCTCCAGCCGGAAACTTACGAAACCGGAAGCGGCTGCGACGATAACGTGTCGCTGAGCGGCTGCGACTGGGATACGCTGCGCGATACCAATAACCGCCCGTACCAGGACCGCAGCGGCTGGGCCGGCTCGGCTTACATTTTCGGCAGTGTGCACCCCGGTGAGTTTGGAATGGTGATGGTGGATGGGTCCGTCCACCGGATTTCCTATTCGATTAATGCCGATGTCCACCGTTACCTCGGAGACCGGCGGGACGAAAAGGTCGTAGCTGTTCCAAAATAAATTTTTAGGCGGCGCCGCTTGAGAAAGACTGGCGAGCAGTGGCTGTTTTGCAAACGTAAACCATACTGTTCTGAAATTGAATGGCCCCTTCTTTGAGGGGCCTTAATTGTATTCCTGGAGGTTTTACTCGCGGCGATTAACTACCATCCCTTCAGGACGAATCAAAAGGGGTAAGGTTTCCTGAGAAGCCGTAAATCAAGGGGCACCACGGCCCCCGCTCTCGGGAATCGTATCCGTAACTCCGCTTAAAACGAGGTCAACTCGCTTTTTTCTTTTTCTTGACGAAAAACCTGCCCAGCGGGCTGATCAAAAGGGCGGGAGTGAGGAAGAGGTCTGCGCATACTGCCACGGTGAGCAGAATAAACAGCCTCCACGAAAAGTGGGAGATCGGGACGAAATTGCTGAACACGAAAACCAGGAACGTGAAACTACAAATAAACGCGGTTTGTACCATCGCTTCGGCGCAATGTGTGTAAGCGTAAATCACGGCATCCCGGCGATCGCAGCCCAAGCGGATACCCCGCTGGAACCACGTCAGCAGGTGAAGCGTCCCGTCCACGGTAATTCCCAGCGCGACGCTGGCGGTCATCATCGACCCAATATCGATTTTGGTGTGCAGCAGCGCCAGCATGCCGAAAACGACGATGCTCGGCAAAACGTTCGGGATCATGGCGATCAACCCTGCCATGATGCTTCGCTGAAGAAGAATCATCGTGATGGAAATCATCATGAATGCCATGACGAAACTTTCGATCAAATCGTTCAAAATCTGCTGTTGAGCCTTGAATACCAAAGGAATCGCGCCGGTGATCATGATGGAAAGGTCACGAAACTTCATTTCGTCCAGCTCGGCGAAACGTCTTCTTTCTTCCGGAGTCTGGGATTTCGCGTCGATGGCCTCAAGTTCCTGAAGTTCCTTTTCCATCGCGGAGTACTCAGGCGAAAGGCCCTTAACACCTGCTTTTTGGGCAGGGACCGCGAGAAATGGGGCGGCTTTGATCTGTTCCGGCCAAATGGAATACGTGATTCCATGTGCCAAAAACGTTTCGTAGATTTTCAGTTCCATTTCCTCAAGCAGTTCCTCGTACTTCAGGTCGGCACCGGCACAGACGCGGCAGGAAATTCGCCAGATCTCTTCTTCCGGAGCGACACACATGAACCCGGATTCATGAAATTTCTCCATATTCCGCGCGATTTCACGATTGAAAACCCGCCGGGCAGAAACGGCAGAGGCTGAGCTTGCGGTCATGGAGGGTGGAGCTGGAATGACATTCAGCAACGAGATCGTCGTATCAATGCCGGGAATCTGGTTGAGCGTTTCCTGAAGAATGGCAATCAGTTCCAGTTTTTCGAGTGGGGTCCTGCGCTGATTGGCGGGAATCGCCGGCATGCGAATCTGGACTTCAATCGGAACCAGCCCTCCAAAACGGCTTTCCAGGTAGTCGTAGTCCACGATCGTTTCATTGTCAGGTTTGAGCATCCCGTGGAGTGTAATGCTCGTTTCGAGCCGGGCCACGAGTGTGCTGAACCCCACGATCATCGCGACACTCACGAGAATGATCACCCAGTGGATTTTTGAAATGATATGAGCGAGCCGGTACCAGCCCCCATGAGTAATGATGGGAGTCTTTGGAGCGTTTTCACGGGCTGCATTCGCAAGGTGGATGGCTCTGTAAAGCTCTTTTTCTTTTTTTAACGGGTCGGATTGACGGCGCCAGAATGGAAGGTAGTAGTCATAAGGCCCCCAGATTTCCCAAAAGGAACCAAAGAAAAAGAAAAGCAGGAACGTCCCCAGCAAGAGAGAGATCGACGAGTAGATCCCAAAATTGCTGATGGGTGAAACTTTGCTGATCGCCAGGGAACCCAGTCCAAGCACGGTGGTCACCGTAGCAAGTACGCAGGGGACCACACCCTTTTTTAACGCGCGGACGACGGCTCCCTGTGGGCCTCCCTCAATGATCGAATCCCGGTAATAGTTGGAAAGATGAATTCCGGACTCCATCGTAAGCACAAGCGTCAGCGCGGAAATCAGAAGCGAAATGGAATCCGTGTGTGAGCCTGTGAAATAAATCGCCGAACAGCCAATGAATTGGTTCATGGAGGCGATGTACAAAACGCAAATCGTTAAAATGGGGTTTCGCAGGCATAATGCGAGCGTGCAGGAACAAACCACCAAAAAAAACGGAAGAAGTTTCTGGTTGGATTCTTTGGACGCGACGTCAATCGCCACACTGTCGCACGTTTCCCCGGCAAGATGAATCTGCTTATGGGGCAGGCCAGTGATCCGCATGGTGTCGTCGTAAAGTTTCTTCAGGAAAACGGCTCGGTCATCAGATCCGGCTATGGACGGCCGTACTACAATGCAGCCCTGCTTCAGGTCTTTGCTTACCAGCCAGCCGCGCATTTGTTCCTTGGAAATTTCTTCAATGGGTTTGGGTGGCGTCTCCCGTGCATAGCGTTTTCTGTTCAGCTCGTTCAGCTCTTGCAAAAAACCGCCAGTGGTAAGGACCTCATCTACGAGCGGAGGAAGGGGATTGCCATCCGCATCAACCCCCGGGGAGGCGAGAAAAGCTTCCGCCAGTTTTTCCTGAATGGGGTCTTCTACGCCCAAACCGTCCCAGCTCAGGACGACCATTTCGCTGGAGCCGAAATTTTTGCCAAAAAAGTACATTTTTTGGGTTTCAGGAAAATCGGAAGGAAACCAGTCCACGACTTTATTATTGTAGGTTTTTTGGGACTGGTAGCCTCCATACAAAAGCACAAAGCTCAAAAAGAAAAAGAATACCAGGATCAGCCAGCGAAGCGTGGGAGTTAAAAAAAAGTGGGCTGATTCTTTCTCTTGACTGACTGATTCTTGTTTTGGATCGTTTGAACTCATTGGGTGATCGTCCCGCCTGCTAAGGTGGATGCATATTTATAAAAAAACTCTTATATAGCATACAATATTTTTCCATTTTTGGGAAGGCGTGAAAGAATTTTTTGTTTAATCTTTTTGAAAAAAATTTTCAGAAGGACGTGTTAGCGAAAATAGGAAAAATGAGGAAAATATCGACTGGGCAAAATGGCGAAAAGAGGCGACTTTCTAGAATCGCCTGATCGGGAAATCTTCCGATTTTGTCCGGCGGCCCTTGAATTTAAAAAGGAGTGTGCTATATTAATGGTAAGAACGTGGGAAACTCCAGGGTTTTCAAAACCATATTTGAGAAACGGCGCATGCTCCCTTTTATATTCACACGGCCCGCGGCCCTTTGGGCGCTCGCGCTTTGCGCACTTCCAGCCCTGATTTACTGGTTCCGGCGGCGGCAAAAGTCCGTCGTTCGGTGGGGGGCCATGCGCTTTCTGGCCGCGGCTCAGGAAAAGGTTCAGCGTAAAAACCGGCTGATCGAATTCCTGATCCTGGCCCTCCAGACGCTCGCGATCTTGTGTGTGGTGCTGGCGTCGGCGGGGATGAGCCTGAAGTCGGAGTTTGAGGAGGTTTCCGACTCCGCGGCCGCTTCCAATCTTTGGTTTTTGGACGTTTCGGACTCGATGAACGCCGCGTGGAACGGCGGCCCCGAAAACCGTCTGGACGCGGCAAAACGGCTCATTCCGAAAGGTCAGACCGTGATCGAGGTTTCCGACTGGCGCAAAGTTCCGGAGCTTCCGAAGGCCCCGATTTCCAGCGTGACGGTCGTTTCTGACTGCCCGGCCGACCCGCAATTTGCGGCTTTTCTGACGGAACTGGCGAAAAAATCGCCCGGAGCCGCGCACCGTCTGGTTTCGGTTTTCTCCCCGGTTCAGAATCTCTGGGTTTCCCGGCTGGAAACGACGCGGACCCCGGCTTTGACGGAGGGCAGGCAGACGGTCGAGCTGGCCGTTCGCAACGATTTCGCCTCTTCCCGGGACGCGGTGCTGGTGGAGCTTGCGCTCGAAAAAAAGGACTCGAAGAACGCTTTCCTGCCGGTTCAAAAAGGGGAGAAATGGCTGAAAATCGCGCCCAACTCGGAAGCCTCTGCCCAATGGGAAGTCACGTTTCCCGAAGCCGGCGAGTTCCGTGTGACCGAGCGTCTGAAAACCCGGGACGATTTTTCGGCCGACGATTCCCGCTGCGTGACGATCCACGCGAAAGAGGCGGCCCGATTCCTGATTTCCGAGTCTTTCCAGCCAGCGGCCAACGTTTCCGAAGCGGCCCAAACCGGAGCGGCGCCGAATTTGCGGGCGGCCCTTTCCGCGCTTTTTTCGGCCCGCTGCCCCGAGGTCGCTGTGGAGAAAATCCTCCGCGTGGATTCCGTGCAGGACGCGGATTTCAGCGCGCTGGACCTCGCCGCTTACGACGCGGTTTTTCTTCTGAACCCCCCGTTCTTCACGGAGGCGGAGGCGCAAAATCTCCGGTCTTACGTCCAAAACGGCGGCGCGCTCTGGGTCTTTCCGGGAAATCAGACGAAACCCGAAACGTTCGCGCCTCTGGCCGATTTTCTGCCGGCCGTGGTTTCCGGGGAGATGAAGTCGAACGCGGAACCGCAGAGCGACGCGAAAAACGTGACCCCAAAAATCCCCGACTCGCCGCGGCGCGTGGCGGAACTCTTTGCTCAAAATCCCCAGTCGGGCCTTGAGGCCGCTCCGGTTTTTCAGTGGTTTCCTCTCCAGCCGGCCGGGGATTCCGTGGTGGAACTGGCGCTTTCGACCGGCGAGCCGCTTCTGGTCCTGAAAGATTTCGGGCGCGGGCGGACGGCCATCGCGTCGATCCCGGCCGACTCCCGGGCCAGCGCGCTCCCGCTTCTTCCGGTCTGGGTCCCGCTGGTGGACCAGACGCTTCATTTTCTGACTTCGGCGGGCGGGACGGACTTGGCCACAGAGGAATCCTCGCGGCTTGGAGTCCCCGCGGAACCCGCGTCGATTCCGCTTTCGTGGGAGTTTCGGACGCTTTCGCCGACGGAAACGGGCGAGGCGACTCTGAAAAAGCATTTTTTGGCCCCGCTTCTTTTTGTTCTCGCGGCCGCGGCGCTTTTCCTGGCTTCGATTCTTTCCAGGCGTTTTTAAAGCGGGAATCTTCACAGGAATTCCAGCCCTGGATCCTTCCCTGGACTTTTCGTTTGAAAGAAAGCTGAATCTTTCAGCGGGCTGGAACGGAGTCAAAGGGCGTGAAATCTTGACCTCCCCCTTTCAGGAAATTCCTTTCGTGGTATAATACGCAGTCAGTCAACATTTCAACCCTTAATTCATCATTTCGCCCATGCTTACCATTCGTAAAAACATCGCGGAAATGCCCGGTTACGTGCCGGGCGAGCAGCCGCAGGCTGGAACGTTCATCAAGCTCAACACGAACGAGTGCCCGTACAAACCGTCCGGGCGCATCGCTGCCGCGTGCCAGGCGGCGATCGAGCGGGGGCTGAACCGCTACCCCGACCCGATGGCCAATTCGTTCCGGCGCGCCGCCTCCGAGATTTTCGGCGTTCCGGCCGAGTACATTCTGGCGGGGAACGGCTCCGACGACATTCTGACGATCCTCACGCGGACGTTCGTCGGTGAAAACGAAACGCTCCGTCTGCCGTACCCGAGCTACATTTTGTACAAATCGCTGGCTCAGCTCCAGAACGCGAAAAGCGAGGAGATCCCGTTTGACGAGGACTGGCGTCTGACCCCGGCATTCCGTGCGCCGACGAAGGATTTGAAACTCGTGTACCTGCCCAACCCGAACAGTCCGTCGGGGACCCGGCTGACGCGGGGCGAAGTGCTGGAACTGGCCGATTCGCTGCCGTGTCCGCTCGTGGTGGACGAGGCGTACGCGGACTTCGCCGACGAAAACTGCGTCGATCTCGTGCTGGAGAACAAAAACATCATCGTGACCCGGACGATGAGCAAGTCGTACGGTCTGGCGGGCCTCCGTTTCGGCTTCGTTTTTGCGCATCCGGATCTGATCCAGGAATTCGTGAAAGTGAAGGACTCGTATAATTGCGACGCCCTTTCGATCGCGGCAGCGACCGCGGCGATCCAGGACCGGGAGTGGTTTGAGGAAACGATCGGGAAGATCCGCAAGACGCGCGGCTGGATGGAGCCGGCTTTGGCGGAATTGGGGTTCCATACGGTTCCGTCGCACGCGAATTTCATCTGGTGCACGCAGAAAGACTGGGATTTGAAGGAGATTTACCTGAAGCTGAAGGCGCAGAATATTTTCGTCCGTTACATGGTGTACGACCGGTGGAAGGACGGCGGCTGTGGGTTGAGGATCAGTGTGGGGACGGACGAGGAGGTTCGGACGCTAATCGAAAAAATTAAGGAAATCCAAAAAAATAATTAAAAGAGAAAAATCACCCCAATATTAAAAAGTTTTTGAAAGAGGGGGTCCCGGGGGAGGAACAATTTTCAAAATGTTCCTCCCTCCGCGGGGCCTAACCTCTTCGCGGGCGAGTCTTTTTTCTCCCGCAGGGTGAAAAAAGCGAGGGGGTTTACCCTCAAGACCCACGAGGTTTCCCCTTTCCCTGATCAAAAAGTTCAAAATTTCAGGAGGTTTTTATGCGCTTCCTCATTTCATTTCTTTTCGTTTTCACCCTCTTCCCTCTCGCCGTTGCGCAGGCCGACTGGGAAGCCGTGGACCGTGAGGTCGTGTGCCGCCTCCTTTTCGATGGAAAAGACCGGGAGGAATGGCTCGCGGAACTTCAGGCCAAAGCGGAGAAAACGTCGGAGGACGATCAGCGAATCTTCATGCTGGCGGCCCGAAGCGACGATGAAGCTGCGGCTCTGGACGCGCTGGAACGCTTTGGGACGACGGAAAGTCTTTTCGATGCGCTCGAGTGGACGATTTACACGCTCGAAAATCCTGAACTCGCGCGGCATTTGGTGGAGCGTTTCCCACAGGCGATGGTTAGTGGTCCTTCCGTTCCTTCTTTTTTCAATGAAGATTTTTTCCCTGACTTAGAGGAAACCGACCCGGAAACGGTTCGGCTTTGGGTGGAAGCCCGGTACCAGGCGTACCCGATTCCGGCGGATTCTGACCTTACGAATCCGTGGGAACCAGCGAATCCATGGACCGATTTACGTTTCCAGGCGTTTTTGTACTCTGAAAAAATTGATGAGCTGCTTGATGAACTCGAACGCAAGACCCGGACCGCAGAGAATGAGCCGGCCCGAACCGCCGCGCTGATGGAATTCCTCTGGACTTTGAATCTGGCCAACCATTCCGCAGAAGAACGGCCTAAACGTGATTTAAAGTGGATCCGGACCTGCGTCCCGGCGCACGCCCTCAAACTTTTCGATGCCGCGGAGTTTCTGGGTAATCCGGATTTTCATGAGTTTCAGACCGCGTACGATTTTCTGGTTCTGGCTCAGGAAAAGCCTCCGATGACGGCGGATGAGATAGAAAAATTGCGAGCGCGTTTTATTTTTGCTCCGGAAATCTCCAATGAAGTGATGTTGGCCGTGTTTCAGACGGTCGTGACTCAAAATCTTGCGGACGTTTGCGAGAAGCTGAATCGACCGGAAGAAGCAAAGAAGTGGAGACTTGAAAGTGAAAAATGGGCCGAAAAGACCAAAGGTTTCGATTTCGACCGGGTAATGCTGGGGCGTTCACGTACACATGTGCCGCTCATGGAAAGTGGAGAAGTCCGTGAGAGGGAAAAACTGTCTGAGGACTCGCCGGAATACTGGCGCGATCGGGTGGAATATTATTCCAGACCCGAGCGTAGAAAAGAGTCCGGGAAAGATTTGGAAAAAGCCCTTCTGCGTTTGTATTCTTTCCCATGCGATGATTACCACGCCTGGGCGTTGGTTGAACTCGCCGAACTGTGGTATGCTCAGGGACACAAGGCCGAAGTGAAAAAGCTCTTGAGTGATGAAATTCGCACCGCTCCGAAAGATTCACGAAGTTGGCAAATCGCCATCTCTTGTTTCGTAAGGGAAGATTTTCAGGATATTCTGGAACCCGATCTCCCTGAACTGTGGGACGTCTTACAGGAAAGGGAAGATTGGGGTCCCATTGGCATGCGGATCCTTTCGCGGATTTTCGAGACCGTGCGGGAAACCGAACCGGAAAAGCTCGACGAATATTACGCTCGCGCAGAAAAACTCGTGGACGGACCGCAGCGTGCGGTCTGGTTGGGGTGGGTTTTTAACCAGATGAAAGAGCCGGAACGGAGCCTTCCTTTTTTGCGTCGTGGGGCGCAGTTGGAAGACGAACTCTTGAAAAACTTTGCGAATTTTTGGCTTTTGAAGTCGCTCATGGATCTGCGCCGGTGGGATGAGGCGCTGGCGCAGTTTCCCGCTGCCTCCAAGTCTGATAAACTCGAAACTTCCGAAATACCAGAGTGGCTCGCCCAGATCGAAGAAGGCGCACGGGAAGACGGAAACGGGAAAGTCGCGGCGGAATGTAAGCGGCGGCGGAAGAATTTGAGGAAATACTAATTAAATCGATGGAAAAACCCAACTCAATGACGGAGGGGAATATTCCCCTTTCGCTCATTAATTTCGCGATTCCGCTAATGCTCGCGTCGGTCCTTCAGGTCCTTTACGGGGCGATCGATCTGTTCGTCATCGGGCTTTTTTCAACCCGGGAGGCGATCAGCGCGCTGGCGAACGGCACGCAGTTCATGCACATCGTGATGGGCGTGGTCATGGGGTTGACCGTCGGTGGGACCGTGCTCATTGGTTTCCACGTGGGGGAGAAAAATCCCGAAGGGACCGCGCAGGCGATCGGCACGCAGGCGGTTTTGTTTGGCCTGATCGCGCTCGTTCTGACGCCGATTCTCGCGTTTTTCACGCCGGCGTTTGTACAACTGACCCGAATTCCGGCCGAGGCCGTTCCGGAGGCCACGCGGTACATTTTCATCTGCTCGCTCGGGATCCCGTTCATCATCGGCTACAACGTGGTGAGCGCCATCTACCGCGGGCTTGGCGACTCCCGCACACCGCTGGTTTTCGTGGCTTTCGCGTGCGTTCTGAACATCATCGTGGATTTTCTTTTCATAGGGTCGTTCCGGATGGGAGCCGCGGGAGCCGCCTGGGCGACGGTCCTCTCGCAGGGGGCCAGCTTCTTTCTCGCGCTCTTCTGCATGAGCCGGCAGAGACTCGGTTTCCGTCTCGCCCGCCGTCATTTCAGGCTGGAACCGGCCGCGGTCAGGAAAATCCTCTGGGTCGGAACGCCGCTGGCGCTGCAGGACTCGCTGATCTCCGTCTCTTTCATGATCATTTTGGGGATCGTGAACACGATGGGCCTGGTCGCGTCCGCGTCGGTGGGCGTCTCCGGGCGGTGCGTCGGTTTCTTCTTCGTCGCTCCGGTTTCGTTTGCGGGGGCCGTAGCCACCATGACGTCGCAGAACCTCGGGGCGAAAAAGCCGCGCCGCGCCCTGACCGGTCTCGGTTTTGGGATCGCGTTCGCGCTCTTTTTCGGCGTTTCGACCTGGGCGTACTGCCAGATCGCGCCAGAAACCGTCACGCGGATCTTCACGCACGACGTGGAAGTGGTCGAAGGGGCGGCGCAGTATTTGCGCTCGTTCACGCTCGACTGCCTGTTGGTCTGCGTCATTTTCAACCTGAACTCGTATTTCAGCGGCTGCGGCCGGTCCGTGATCTCGATGGCACACAGTCTGCTGAGCACGTTCGGCGTCCGCGTTCCGCTCGCCTGGTGGATCAGCTGCCAGGAGAACGCGACGCTCTACCAGCTAGGCTTTGCCGCCCCGGCCGCGACGTTGGTCTCGATCCTGATCGCGGGGACTTACTTTTTCTGGCTCCAGAAAAGGATGAAGCTGGCGAATTTCATCTGACTCAAGCGCCCCGTTCTGAAAGAAAAGCGCGGGGGAGGAACACGTTCTCAGCGCTCCACCGACCGCGCCTGAAAGTCTGCGAGACGGTTTCTTCCACCAAAATCTACTTCCGCTTCACCTCCACATCATCGAGGTAGTAAACCCCTTCCTGACCGAGGGAAAGGATCCCGATCCACTGGAGGGCCTGGAACTTTTCCGGGACGGGGAACGGGCCGAACGTTTCCGATTTGCCGTCGGGCTGCGTCACGGTGAGGCTCCACGTCCGTTCGATGGGCGGGATCTCCGGAAGTCTCAGTTTTCCCTGCGCCGCCCGGGCCTTCATCCCCAGAGTGTAATCGTTCGGGAGGCTGAGCGTGAAGCGGACCCACTGGCCGTTGGGGATTTGCGTCACGACTTTGCCGCCCGCCGAGACTTTTCCGTCGGGGAAAACCTCGAAAGTCGGGCCGGACGCGTAGCCGGGCTGCTCGGCGTACTGGCGCGTCTCGACGTGGAGGTGGACCTTCTCGTCTTTCCGGACCGCAAACGACGCTTCCACCATCCCCTTCGGGAAATCGCTCTCAAACGTGATGTGCGGGTCGTAACTGTTCCGGTTGGCGGGCGAGTCGGTGAATTTGTACGCTTTTTTGCCTTGGAAAGCTTGCTCGGTCGTGACTTCCGCGCCGGTTTTCGTCCCTTCTGGCGCGCTGGTGTAAACCGAGACGCCGGCCGGACGGTCCGTCGGGGCTTCCAGGTCCTCAAAGTCCGCAACATACGGGTCCGTCGCGCAATTCACCGAGTGGTATTCCACCGGGCGGTGAATGATTTTCGCGGCCAGCCCGACCCACGCGGCGTCGCCGTAGAGGCCGGCCTTGCACTGCGGCGCGTCGGGAATTTGGCCGTCACGGGGAACCAGGTCGAAATTCTGGAAACCGACCGAGAAAGCCGGCGAGTCCGCGGCCAGACGGAAGTCACGGTTTTCCGGGTCGCGGAATTTCGGGTCGGCCAGAATGCTTTCCGTGTCGCAGGCCGAAAGGTTCTTCCACTCGTCGAACGTCTTGCCGCGGAACGTCGGCGTTTCCAGTGGGTTCCAGAAGACGTTCCGGTTCATGCGCAGCGTCCGCTCCGGCGCCAGCGGGAACCCGATCCCCGCGAGCATTTCCTGATTGTTCGGGTTGAAGCTGATGTTCTGGTGAATGTCGGAGCCAAACTCTTTTTCCGTGTTCATCGTCGGGCCGCGTGTGATGCTCGGGGCGTCCGAGTACGCGAAAATATTATTCGCAAAAATGCAGCCGTACGGGAAGGCGTAATTGTGAATGTGCAGCGAATTGTCCTGCGTGTCGTGCACGAGGTTGAAATCCCACGTGATGTTGGAGTGGCCGGCGTCGCCGTAAAGCCCCCAGCCTCCGTAGCCGACCGTGTCGCGCGTGTAGCGGTACACGTTATGGATCCAGTTGTGGTGGACGCGGGTCGGGTTTTGGTCCCCCAGCATGTAAATGCCGGCCAGGTCGTTCATGCGTCCGCCGGAAACGTGGTGAATGTGGTTCCAGCCCAAATCGTTGTGGTTGGTCCAGGCCTGACCGGCGCCCCAGCTCCAGCCCATCTGCACGCCGGCCCACGTCGTATCGGAGATTTCGTTATTAATGACCGTGTTATTCTGCGCCAGGCCGCTGAAGAAGATCCCGCACGCCGACTGGAACATTTGGCCCGTGTGGTGGATCAGATTGTTGCGGATGAGGTTTTCGCGGGAGATCCCCTCCACTTTTTCCTTCTCGACTCCTTTGGGGGATTCCGGGATGGTGATCCCGCCCGCGCCGCAGTCAAAGACGTGGTTCCGCTCAATGACGTTTCCGACGCACCCCAGGCAGAGCGAAATGCCGTTTTCACCGAGGTGGGAGAATTCGCAGTCCCGCACGAAACTGTGCTCCCAGCCGAAGGCGTTGATCGTGCCGCGCTGCGTGTCGGCCGCCTGAACGCTGTGCTTGTAGTCGGGCGAAATGTCCGCGTCCGAGTAGGAAAAAACGAGGTTTTGGAAACTCAAATACTCGACCGGCTTCCCGTTCTGCCAGTTCCCCTGGATCTCCACCAGCCAGCGCGGGCAGACGCTCAGAATGACCGCGTCCCGGGTCAGATCTTCGTCTTCGCGCGGAATGTAAAAGACGCGCCCGGCCTTGCGGTCGAGGAACCACTCGCCCGGAACGTCCAGAGCGGCCCGGCAGTTTTCCAGGTGCCACCGCATGTTCCGGTTCGGGAAAAAGACGCCGGTTTGACGCGTGAACGTCACGGTCCCCGTGGCGGGGTCGTACGACTCGATCCGGTTGTACGACGTGCTCCAGTACAAGTAGGCGTAAAAGAGCGCGCCCTCGAACGAGGCGGGATCCGCGAGTTTCTCATCCGGCGTGTCCGGGCCGAAACCCAAAGCGGCGCGGAAGTCTTCGGGGCGGACGACGTACCCCTCCGCGCTCCGGCTCTGCACCATGTTGATCTTTTTCGCCCAGAAGTACGACGCGGTCGGGTCTTCCGGGTCCACGTTTGGCGTACGTGCGCACGTCGCGCGGCGGACGTCCGGATGCTCCGGCGTGTAAGGAACGTCCAGAAAAGTCCCGGTCGCGGTTTTCACCTTGCGCTCCACGAAGAGCTGGGTCCCTTGGAATTCGGCCGGGCCGCCCGTTTTCAGGGACTTGGGAACCGGCGCGGAGAAAAGGCCGTTTCCTTCATCTTTCCAGCCGGAAAGGACCAGACCGCCGGAAATGACGGCGCGCTCGCCTTCCGCCCCCTGCCAGACGACCGGCGCGTCCTTGGATCCGGAGTCGGCCGGAGTAAAAACCAGCGGCTGGGTCTGTGTGTAACGTCCGCCCGCAAGCTGGACCGTGACGGACTCGTTCGGGATCTGGGCCCGAAATTCGCGCACGGCGTCGCGGGCTTTTTCGAGCGTCGCAAACGGCGCGGACTGACTGCCGTCTGCGGACTCGGAACCGGACGGCGAGACGTAAAACGTTTTGGCGTTCAGGCCGCCTGCACAAAGAAGCGCGGCGACGCAAAAGACGGAAAGGAGGGATTTTTTCATGGCGAAACCTTTTTTTAGTTAGGAGGGAGGAATTAGGAGTTGGAAAAACGCGAGCTTAGCGCTCGAACGTGAGCTTCCCGCAGCCGACGTTCACTTCGTGCTCCACGGGCCACGTTTTGCGCTCGGGGCTTTCGTAAACGCCGGCTTTTCCGGTGTAGGAGGGGATTTGGTCGGCGGGGAGGTTTTCGACCTCGTTCTTTTCAAGGAGCCACGTCTTTTCGGAGTATGCGTACCTTGCCCCCATGAACGCGATCCACGGGTCGGCGCAGTTGATCGCCCGGTTGTTCCGGATCGCCGTGCGGGTTTCCGGGGCGCGGAGGGTTTTGGAATCGATCGACTTCTGAAGCTGGGCGAGCCACGGGTAACGGTCGATCCACGGCGACTCGTTGACCGGGACCGAGGCGAGGATCGTCAGGAGCTGCGCGTGCGTGTAGCCCGGATTCGTGTAGTCGGTTTCCGGGTTTTCCCACTTCTGCCAGCAGGAGATCGCGGGCTGGCAGTTGACGAACGTGCAGTTTTCCACCACGTTCCCGACGGCCGAGAGGCTGATCCCCTCCGCGACGTTTTCGATCCAGCTGTTTCGGATCGTCAGTCCGGCGGCGCCGTCGTCGAGCATGTACGCACGATTCCGCTGGCCGCGCGGATTGTAAATGTCGTGGACGTAATTCCCGTCCATCACGTTCCCGACGAGCGTGAAGTCGCGGCCGCAGTAGAACGCGCCCATCTCGCCGGAGTTCAGGCACACGCTGTGCACTTCGTTTTCGAGGAACTGGTGCTCGCGTCCCCCGAAAAGGACGGCCGTGTGCGGGCCTTCGTGGATCAGATTGTGCGAAACCGTGACGCCGCAGCCGCCCACGCGGACGGCCGGATTGTACGTCATCTGGCGGCGTGAGAAGTGATGGATGTGATTGTTCTCGAGCACGTGCCCGCAGTGCGTGAGGGTTTTCGGGTCGCCGGCGTAAACCGAGATCCCGGTCCAGTCGATGAAGGAAACGTCGCAGCCGGCCACGCGGTGGTTCTGGCCGCGGTCGATCTGGATCCCGTTCATCCCCGTGTTTCGGATGATGCAGCCGATCAGATGAACGGCCTCACCTCCGTTGATTTTCAGGGCGGTTCCGCGGCAGTTCTCGAAGATGATCCCGTTGAAATTCACAAACGAGACCTGATTGAGCCGCAGAAGATCGGTTCCGAGTGTTACGGATTTTGTATAGCGTACCTTGCTTTTCCAGGGCCAGTAGTACAGTTTCCCTGAGGCGCGGTCGAAATAGTATTCTCCCTCTTCATCCAGCTCGCAGAGGAGGTTGAACCCGTACCAGGCGTTGGTGATCGGGCCGTAGCCGTAACCGGAGCCGGGTTTCAGGGGCGTGATGGTGCGCGTTTCCAGGTCGATTTCGCCCAGCGAGATCATGTCGCCCGCCCAGTTGTACTTCCAGAAACCGGCGGCGCGCGGCTCCGTTTCGTCGATCCACTTCGCGATGTGGGCGTCGGTTTCCGGGTCGGCCTTCCACTGGAATTTTTCGGTTCTGTAGTCCGTCTGGTTTTCGCGCGCTTCCTTCACTTTCGCCTGCTCGTCCTCGGGGATCCCCGCCACGTCGAGGAAGCCTTCGTTCGGCCAGCGCGCCAGCGTCTGCGGCCGGTCGCGGCGGATGAGCTGCAAATCTCCCAGCGGGTTTTTGGCCCCGTTCGGCTGGTCCGACGTGACGTTTTCGATCCCCAGGGCGGGAAGGTCCCAGACTCGCACTTTTTCACGCGCGGCCTCGGGGAGTTTCGCGAGAATTTTCTCGTCAGTGACCGGCTGGCCATTCTCTTCGAGCGGGACGGAACCCGTAAAACGGACCCTCGACGCGCGGGCCGCCTCAAACGTGACCGGGGCGTCGGCCGTTCCGGAGTCCTCGGCTGAAAATTCGACCGGGTCCATCATCGGGTACGAGCCCGCCTGGAAAGTGACTCTTACGGGGGTTCCGGGCTTCAAAGTCCCGTCTTTGCGCATGACGCGCAGCGCGTCACGGGCCCCCTGAAGCGTGGCGAGCGGCTTGTAAAAGGTTCCCGCGGCGGAATCGTTCCCTTCCGGCGAGACATAGAGGTGAAGCTCATCGGCCAGGGTGAAGCTGGTCAGGAGGAAAAACGAAAGGATGGAAATGAATCGGTGCATTTTTGGAGGGAGTGAGGAATTGAGAATTTGCAGGGAGGGAAACAAAAGACCGGAAAAGTCTTTTCTGGTTTCAGGGCTTTTCCGGTCTTTGGGAAACTAAAGGATTTTCTGGATGATCAGGTCCGGCGTGATGCCTTCCGCGTCGGCCGAAAACCGGGTTTGGATCCGATGGCGAAGGACCGACGGGGCGAGGACCTGAACGTCTTCGCGCTCCACGCAGAAACGGCCGTGCAAAATCGCCCGCGCCCGTGCGCCGAGCAAAAGAGCCTGCCCCGCCCGAGGCCCGGCGCCCCACGCGACGTACTCGGCAATGAATTTCCCCAACTCGCCGGTCTGCCCTGAATCCGGGCGTGTGGCGCGGCAAACGTCCAGCGCGTACTCCGCCACGGGATTGGAAACGGGGACCCGACGCACGAGCTGCATCGCGGTCAGAAGCTCCTCACGCGTCAGGACCGGCCTGATCTCCGCCTGAGCCTCGCCCGTCGTTTGAAGCAGGACCTTCAGCTCGTCCTCCCGTTCCGGGTACGTGACGCGGCTTTTGAACATGAAACGGTCCAGCTGCGCCTCCGGGAGCGGGTATGTGCCTTCCTGCTCGATCGGATTCTGCGTCGCGAGGACGAAAAACGGCTCCGGGAGCGCGTGCCGCTGGCGACCGACCGTCACCTGGTGCTCCTGCATCGCCTCCAAAAGGGCCGACTGCGTGCGCGGCGGCGTCCGGTTGATCTCGTCCGCGAGCAAAATGTTCGTGAAAACCGGGCCGCGGATGAATTGAAGTCCCGCCGAAACGTCCTGTGACTGGAACATTTCGCTCCCCGTCACGTCGGCCGGCATCAGATCCGGCGTGCACTGGATCCGCTGGAACTCGAGCGAAAGCGACTGCGCGAGCGTCCGGACCATGAGCGTTTTGGCCAGGCCCGGCACGCCTTCCAGGAGGCAGTGCCCCCCGGCCAGAAGCGCAATGACCAGCTCCTCCATGACGGCCGACTGCCCCACGATCACGCGGGCGGTCTGCTCTTTCAGGCGCGTGTACAGTTCATGGATCTTCGTGATGGATTCTGTGTCGCTCATAAAAGGAAACTTTATTCTTCCACGATTTTGATGGGCTTAAACTTGAATTTCGGGTTCTGGCCGAGGAATCTGCACGGATTATTGTAGAAAATCTCCGTGGCGTCCTGAATGGAATGGCCGCGGCGGCGGAACTCCAAAACCGCTTCCTGGAGCGTGAACGGGTCGCTCGGGCCCCAGTCGGCGCTGGAGTTGATCATCATGCGGTCCCAGCCGTAAACCTCCAGCATGTCGCAGGCGCGCGTCGCCGTGCATTTCGTGATCGGGTAAAGCGTGAAGCCGGTCCAGAAACCTTTTTCACGAATCGGCCGGATCGTGTGTTCCTCCACGTGATCGATCCAGACTTTGTCCGGATCCAGACTGGAAAAACCGGCCAGGATTTCAAGAATTTTGCGCGTGCCGAACAGTTTGTCGTGCAGGTGCGGCGTGTGGATCAGCAAAAGCTGGCCGTAATCGACCGCCAGCTGGACCTGGGCCTCGAAGATCTCGCACTCGTTCTTCGAGGAAAGATGAAGGCCCGTTTCCCCGACGCCGAGCACGTTGGGCCGCTTGAAAAACTCCGGCATCGCGTCGAGCACGACCCGGCTGAGTTCCGGATTCTCCGCCTCTTTCGGGTTCACCGCGACCCAGGCGTAGTGGGTGATCCCGTACTGCGCGGCGCGGGTGGGTTCAAACTCCGTGATCTGGCGGAAATAGTCGATGAAGGTTTCCGGGTACTTGCGGTCAAAACCCGCCCAGAAGGCCGGCTCCGCGACGCACACGACGCCGGACTGGGCCATGCGTTCGTAATCCTGCGCCGTCCGCGCGATGGCGTGGTAATGAGGTTGAATGATCAGCATGATTCAGTCCTTCCTTTCCTCGTTTTTCGGGTCCAACTTGGTGAAGATCATCAGGAGGCGCTCCGTCCGATTCGGCTCGGCGGAGTCGGAAGCCAAAACGTCCAAAGCCTCACGCAGAAGCTGGGCGCGCGGGTCCGTTTTCATCGATTCGTCTTCGGGATGAGCCGCCTCACCACGCTGGGCACGATCCAGCATCGCGGCCGTTTCCAGCAAATGCCACCGCGTGTCGAGGTAGTAATTTCCGAGGACTTGAGAAGGAGTTAGAATTGGAGTGGCCATTTTTCGATTATTTAACTTGAAAAGGGTTTCCATGGAAGAAAAAACCAATGAAGAAAACAGAGAAATGAGCGAAACGGGATTGGGCGTTTCAGGCGTTTGCTCCCGTTTCTCTCATTTCTCACTCATTCCGATTCATTCATCGGTTTTCAGTTTTCAGCCGGAGCGGCTTCCGCGGCCGGAGCGGCTTCTGTGGCCGGGGCGGCTTCCTCGGCCGGAACGGCTTCTTCAGCCGGAGCGGCTTCCTCGGCCGGGGCGGCTTCTTCAGCCGGAGCGGCTTCTTCAGCCGGGGCGGCTTCTTCAGCCGGAGCGGCTTCAGCGGCCGGAGCGGCTTCTTCGGCCGGGGCGGCTTCTGCGGCCGGGGCGGCTTCAGCGGCCGGGGCGGCTTCTTCTACCGGCGCGGCGGCTTTGGCCGCGTCATCATCATCGTCGTCGTCGTCATCGTCGAGATCCAATTTGATTTTGGAAATCGAGTACGGTTTGTCGCAGCTCGTCGTGTTCGTCAGGCCCGGGAACGTCCAGTCGAAGTTCGCGATGTACAGGTACCCGTCCATCACGGCGCACTCGGCCGGCTGGTCGAGAAGACCATTTTCGCCGTTCGTGTCCTCATTGATCCAGAGCCAGCCCGCGACGTGCTCGCCGTCTTCCGTTCTGGAAAGGGTCCGGATCGCATTCAATTGACTGTCGTCGATGTAAATTTTGTCGGTCTTTTCGTCATAGAAAATGCCGTCGCAGCAGTGGTACGCGTCGTCATTCAGGACGTTCGTCACTTTGGCGGTTCCGTCTTCGTTCGTGTCGATGCGGTACATCTGGCCGTCGCCGAAGTTCCCGGCATAGAGCGCGCCCCATGCCCACGTGATCCCGTCAAACGACGTGTTGTCGCCGCGGCCGATCTTCTTCGATTCGCCGACCACCCAGGCGCGCGGGTCAACCGCTTTGCCCTCTTTGACGGTCGGATCGACCATGATGGTTTCCGTCGCTTCGACCAGGTCGGAGGTCTTGAAGCGCCAGATGATCCCGAGGCCGTAAGCGCCGGGGGTCCCCGCCGTATCGATGTTCGAGTCGCTGATGTAGGTGTAGTCGTCGCGGATCAGGATCGCGTTCGCCAGGCGCAGGCCCTTCGCAACCACGTCCACTTTTCCGGTGGGTTCGCCGTCTTTCATCTCGACGCGGAGGATGCGGGACGGATATTTCCCGGCCGGGTCGGAGGAGAAGAACTGATTATCGCAAACGTACAGATTTCCGTCAGGACCGAAATCAAGACCCATCGGGCCAGTTTTGCCGGAGTCCGGATCGGTCGGGTAGTCCATCAGGATCTTGAACTCGCCATTCACGCCGTCATCTTCGAAGACGCAGAGTTTGGCGCTGAATTCGCGAGTACCGTCGGCCTTGCTCGGCGCGAAGTTCGGGACGTTCAGGTAGATTTTCTCGTTGGTATCATCCACGGTCATGCCGTCCGGAACCGGGCAGGTATCCGGAAGGGTCACGTGAAGCTGCGGCTTGTAAACCGGGTTCGGAGTAATGTCCACTTTGTGGATTTCCACAGCGTTTTCGTCAGCGGAGTCTTTTTGACCGCATTTTTTGCAGCACGGGCAGCAGCCGGCCAGCACGATGATGGCACACAGAGCCAGGAAAGCAATTTTTTTCATGATCAGGTCCTTCTTTTTCATGGACCTCGCGGAAAAAAGGGGTTCCCACGAGGTTTGGGGTCAATATACGTCAAAAAGGAACGCCTGAAAAATCCAGACGTTCCCACGATATTCAGGCGAAAAACTAGTTCGCGGCCGGAGCGGGCGCTTCAGCAGCCGGAGCCGGAGCAGCTTCAGCGGCCGGAGCCGGAGCAGGTTCAGCCGGAGCCGGAGCAGGTTCAGCCGGAGCAGGGGCCGGAGCGGGTTCAGCCGGAGCCGGAGCTTCAGCGGCCGGAGCCGGAGTGGGTTCAGCCGGAGCTTCTTCAGCCGGGACGTTTCCGAAACCAGCCGGGACCGCTTCGGTCGGCTTGATTTCCGGCGCGCCTTCCGGACGGAAGTCGTTTTCCGGGGTGGCGTCGTTGAAAACGTCGAACCACTCGTCTTTGAACTCGATCGTCTGCCCAACGCGGGCGGAAATGTTGGCCGTCAGGGCCATGATCGCGTCGGCCATGGCGACTTTCGGCTCGCAGTGCATCATTTTGTCCGGATCGTCCGTCTTGTAGTTCGGTTCCGGATTGGTGCGGATGCAGTACGCGAAGTGCTCGATCTCTTCCGTGTAGCCAAGGCTCAGGTCGTTCAGCGCTTCCGTTCCGAGGACTTCGTCCATTTTCTGGTTTTTGAAGTCGTCGTCGCTGGTCGGTTTCAGCGTGTATTCCGGCGCTTTGAAACCGGCGACTTTGGACTCACCGCCGCGTTCCACGTGCGCGTACTGGTTGACTTCGTACGTGTACCAGAGGTAAGCGTTTTCTTCGCGGTCGATCTGGAGGGTCCCGGTGGTTCCCATCACGACTTCGCCGTAGCCGCCGAAGTCGTTTCCGTTGATCGCGCTGTACGCCACGGCGACCTTCTGACGTTTGTCGTTTTCGTAGCCCGGAGCGGCGTACTCGTAAATGCACGTCATGTGGTCTTCAATGTCGCGGTCGTTCAGGAGGACGTAATTCCCGTCTTTGTCCTTACGCTTGTTGAAGACGGACCGGTTCGAGAAGGCGGTCACGTTGAGCGGATGGTGGTGCTTCCCGTCGCCGTACATTGCGGAGATGAAGATCCCGGCCGCGTCGAGCTGGTGGGAGCCCAGCTCGGCCATCACGCCCGCGCTCGTGGTTTCCCACAGACGCCAGCGGTAAAGTTCCTCAGCCGCCGGAGCGACGTAGGTCGTGTTGCCTTTGCCGTCCACCAGGGTGTGCGCGCGGTAGTTGGAGTTTTCATCCAGCGGGATAGCGATCTCGTCGTTGAGCTGCTCGCCGAACTGCTCGATCTGCTTCGTGATGAGCGGGAGCTCCACGCCCTCGATGCGGGCTTTGTTCGCCACGAGTTTTTCGCGGGCGATCTCGTTCATGCGGATCGCGAATTTGTCGCCGGATTCACGCAGAGCCGCGGCTTTGTCGTCGCAGGCCTTGATCTGGCCGTCCAGCTTGGCGAGCTCTTTCACGAAACCTTCCTTTTTCTTCTCGTGGGCTTCTTTTTTCTTCTTGATGCCGTTGAGCAGGACCAGGTCGTTTTCGGTGTATTTTCCGTCTTTCTGATTAATGACGGCTTCCGGGAGCGGCGGCTGCCAGCTGTCGTTACCGGGCTGGTTGTTGCGGTGCCACTGCGCGCGGATGTAGTGGATCTTGCCGAGCAGGCCTTGCTCGATCGCTTCGATCGCGTTGTTGTAGAGGACGCTGTAGTGACGCTGGTGACCGGTCGCCATGTGCTTGTGCAGACGAGCCGCCACGCGCCCCATGTCCTTGCACTTCGCGATGTCGTGGGCCATCAGTTTCTCGGTCAGGACGTGCAGACCGGCGTTCATCGCCTCGATCGCCGCCTTGTGGTGCAGGTGCAGCGGAAGAGCGATCAGGACCGCTTCGATCCCCAGCTCGTCCTTGGCCGCCAGCAGCTCGTGGTAGTCCTTGAAGACTTTGACCTGAGCGTCCACTTCTTCCTTGGTTTTGCGGAATTTCTCGTCGCACTCGCTGTAAACACGGTAAAGACCGCGGCGGACTTTGCGCCCCTTCGGGCTGGCCGTCACGTCGCCGTTGAAGGCGCGCCAGCGGTTGTAGCTTCGAATGTCGGCGATCGCCACGATGTCCACAAATGCCGGGTTGCAGGCGCCCAGAAGGACGGAGCCTTCGTCACCGGTGCCGATGATGCCGATTTTTACCGGTTTCTCGGGGACGGTGTAACCGTAGTAGTACCCGCCGCGCGTGGTCGTGTCGTTCGGGTCGTTCTTGATTTTAAGCCATTCGCGGAAGAACTCGCCGCGCATGTTCGGGCTCGCCATCACTGCGCGAAAGTTGGCTTCGCCGATGTTTTTATTTTCAGGTGTTAAATTCATGTTTTTACCTTTGTATCTTGATTCATTTATTGGGGTTCAACCCCCGGCTCGCATAATCAGACGGCATATTCCGGTTTGTTCAGGTTCGGATCGCCTTCTTCCTTCGTTTTCAGGCCGAAATCGACTTCCGGAGTCGCATCACTGTCGACTTTGAACCAGTCGTCCTTGAAGAAGACGCGCTGGCCTTTTTCTGCGGAAATGTTGGTCACGTGCGCAATGATCGCGTCACCCATGGCGACTTCCGGCGTGCAGCGGGGATGATTCTCCGGATCCGGATTGCGGATGCACCACGCAAAGTGCTCGATCTCTTCCGTGTAGCCACGGCTGACTTTCGGACCGGCGGCCGCTGCGGAGACGGCCTTCTGGCTCGCACCGCTGGACTGCGTGTCGAGGGACGGGCCGCTGCCGGCGCCGGCGCTCGCTTTGGTCTCTTCTTTCAGAAGGAGCTGGGTCTCTTCTTCCTTCAGAATGATCATCGTGCCCTTCGTGCCGTAAACGATTTCGCCGTAGCCGCCGAAGCCGTTTCCGTTGATCGTTGAGTACTGGACCGCGATCTTGTTCTTGTTGCAGAGCGGGTCTTTTTCGTCGTAGCCCGGAAGCGGGAAGTCGAACGCGGCGATGACGTGGTCGTTCGTGTCGCGGTCGTACGGGAAGAGGTTACGCTCGCCCGAGGCGAAAACGCTGATCGGGTGCTTGTGCTCGCCGCCGTGAAGGGCCGAGATGAAAATGCTGGCCGCGTCGAGCTGGTGGGAACCAAGTTCCACCATCAGACCGCCGCCCGTGCGTCCCCAAAGACGCCAACGAATGAGTTCTTCGATCGGGGAGCAGGTGTAAACCGTGTTGCCGGCCGCGTCTTTCAGCTCGTTCGTCTGGTAGCCGAATTTCGAAGCGTCGATCATGTAATCGTCGATCTGGAGTTCCTTCTGGCGGACGCGCGGGAGCAGTTTTTCGATCTCGGCGCCGCGGGCCCTGGAAAGAGCCACTCGCAGGGATTTCAGGTCGTTCAGGAGCTTCATGGCCTGCGGGTCTTCCGGCTTGGCCTGGAACGGCATCGGCATCTGCCAGCTGTCCGCGCCCGGAAGGTTGGAACGGTGCCACTGCGCCGCGATGTGGTGCAGGTCACCGAGCTTGCCGCGCTTGATCGTCTCCATCGCTTCTTCGTACAGCATGTTGTAGTGGCGCTGGTGGCCGGTGGCGCAGAACTTGCCGGTCTCGCGGGAGGTGCGCGCCATGTCTTTGCACTGGCCGACTGTGCGGGCCATGAGCTTTTCCGTCAGGACGTGCAGGCCCATACGCATCGCCTTGATCGCGACGATGGCGTGCAGGTGCAGCGGCAGGGCGATGATGACCGCCTCAATGCCGTCGGCTTTGGCGTTGGCGAGGCATTCCTCGTAATGGCCGTAAACCTTCACGTGCTTGCGGGCTTCGTCTTCGGTTTTCCAGCCGTAGACGCTCATCAGGCCCTTGCGCATTTTGATGATGTTATCGTTCGAGTTGTCGCCGTAGAACGCGCGGAAGACGTTGTACGGGCGGATGTCGGCGATGGCTTTGACCTGAACGTACTCAGGATTAATGGCGCCGATCAGGATGTTCCCTTCGTCCCCGGTTCCCAGGACCGCGACGCGCAGCGGATCACCGTGGGCTTTGCCGTAACCGAAATAGTAGGCGCCGGCAGTTAAACCGGTCGTGGCGACTGCCGCAGTGGAAGCCACCATGAATTGACGGCGTGAGCACCGAAGGAATTCTTCGCGGGCGGCCGCCTGTTGCTGTGGTGTAAGATTCATAATCGTTCTTTCTTTTATACTGATTCTTGTCTTTGGAACGAATAACGAATAATGATCGGAATGAGTTCCCGCTCAAGCGGGTTTGAAATCGAATTAAAGGTTGAAGTCTTTCTCCTCATTATTCGTTATTCGTTATTCATTATTCATTCGTTTTCAGTCTTCGTTTTCTTCGGAATAAAAACCAAAGGTCTTCGCGAGCTGTTTGCCGCCGCAGTTCCAGACGAAGTAGTCCAGACCGCCCCAGCGCCCGACCGGCAGGGTGGCGAGCATGAAGATCGCGACCATCTCGACGAAGTTTTTGTCCACGATCAGCGCGTGACCCACTTCCGGGTGCACCGGCGGGAAAATCGTCGGCCATGGCGGCTGAGTCATCAAAACGGCAATCAGGAAGCAGCCGCCGCCGATTGCAGCCAGACGGGTGCAGAAGCCAAGAATCAGGCACAAACCGATGAGCGTCAAAGCCCACGTGACGGAGAAATCAAGGAATTTCGTCCAGCTGCGGCCAACGAACGGAAGGTTCAGACCGAACGGGAGCTGGTCGGTTTCCACGACGAACGTCGGAAGTTTGACCGTTTCTTTCGCGCCGGCCTCATTGACCGGGCCGAGAATGTTCTGGATCTGGGCGACGAGCGTTTCCACCGCGGCATCCTGACCCGTGAAGAAACCCTGCGCTTCGGAGCGGAGTTTCATCATGTCGGCCCACTGGCGTTTTTTCTGCTCGGGGCCATTGTTCGGCCCGTTTTTCACGGCCTGGAAGCGTTCCAGAGCGGCGAGGTAGGCGGCGACGTTCGACGCATTGTCCTTCACGTCGTCACGCACGTCAGCGACGTAAGTGCCCCAAGCGATTTGCAGGGCACGGAGCTTGTCGCCTTCCGGCGCGTATTTGTCGATGGCGTAATTGTAGATCTTCTGCGCTTCATTGAAGTAGGCGGGGTAAACCGTGATCTCGGCGGTCGTTTCGGTCACTTCCGGCACCGGCGCGAAAAGCTCAGGAACGTCTTTTCCTTCTTCTTTCTTCACGTCGATGGTCGCTTTTTCGGGCGTCCAGAAAGTCACTTCCCGCGTCTCGGTCTTCAGGCGGGTGACGCCGTCAAGGTCGGGCGACATGGCGTAGAAAATCGGCGCAAAGGGGCCTTTTGCCATCGTCAGGAAAGGAAGGGCGGAGAATTTGTCCGCGTTGTCGATCTTCCAGCACCCTTCGTAGAAGAAGTGCCAGCCAATGCACAGACGTACCACAACCAGGGCGATTACGCTGAGCAATCCTATTTGAAAATATTGGCGTTTCAGGGGAAACCTCCTCTCAAGTAAACAAACTATTAATTTAATAATGTATTGGCGAGTGTGGGCGGTAAGCGTCCCGCACGGCAAAATATACTGTTAGACCTCTTTATTTTACCAGATTCCCACGAAAATACCAGAGTCCGGAAGGCCGTTTTGAGAAAAAAAATGAAAAATTTTAAGATTTTTTTAGGGGTTTTTAAAGTAGTCAGTGGTCAGTAGTCAGTAGTCAGTGTTTCGGCTTAGCCGAAAGATGGGGTCAGCTTTTGGTTTTAACTCTGGGAGATTCTGGGAATCGCTGGGAATTTTCTGGGAGTTTCTGGGAACTGAATCCCATATTCTGCCGAAGGCAGAACGCTGACTACTGACTACTGACTACTTAAACCACGCTACTCCATCCGGATCTCATCGATCTCGACCTTCGCGCCCTGAACGGAGCAGGGGTCAAGGCGGAGCGAGGAGATTTTGCCCTGCCAGAAGCGGGAGTCACCGACCGGGAAGACGCAGTCATGGAACTGGCCGTCCGGGATCAGCGGTGCGTGCAGCGAGGTCGTTTCCGACGCGCTCATCATCGGCGTGGCCCAGAAAAGCTGAGCCGCTCCCGGGCTCTGGCCGGCGGGGGGAGTGACGCGCATGCGGACCGTGATCTTCGAAACCCGCGAAGCACGCAGATTGCCGAAGCTCGCCTGAATGGCCGGGTCCCAATGATTGGTCGTGAAGACGAACTTCCCATCGACGATTTCCGGCTTGGTCACTCCCATCATCTCCTTCCACGGCTGGGGGGCCGCAGGGTCGTCAAACGTCACGTTCAGAACGTCCCGGGTCTTGATCCGGCTTGCTGCGAAATCGAAATCATACGGTCCCAGCCCAACGTCCGCCGGGCCGTAATTGACGGGCCAGCCGTCGGCGGGTTTCTCGCAGAAAGTCTCCCTCAGAGCCTCGTACATTCCGAAGCCAAACTCCCGGTTCGGCTCGGCGTAGGAACCTTCACCCCACTCATTCAGCGGCGCGACGAGAATGTTCCGGATCCCGTTTTTCCGGGTGAACTCTTTGCACGTCTCGCAGATCTTGCGGAACTTCTCGGGCGTGCGGTCGTAGATCACCGTCTGGCGCAGACCATGCCACGGGCGGGAATCCCAGCCGGTCGAGAGGTTCGGGAGGAAGGGCAGAATGCCGGTCTCCTGACGCGCCTCCCAGTAGTCCCCGATCGAATCGACGCAGTAATCGAAACTGAAGTACTTCGGGTTTGGCGCTTTGTTTCCGTGGTGCATGTAGTGGTAGAGCGACGTCATATCAAACCCGGCGTCGGCGAGCCACTGCACGCTTGCGGGGTCGGTGGACGATTCCGGCCACTTCATCGAAATGAAGTAAATCCCCTTGAAACCGGCTTCTTGGGCCATTTTCCGGCTCAGGTCGAGGAGCTTTTTCACGCCTTCGCCTTTCTTGAGTTCGAACCCTTTTTTGGCGTAGATCTCGTGAATGTCGCGGTCCATTCCTTCGGGGCTCCAGATCATCACGACCGGTTTTCCGTCGATGGTGTAATACTCCGGCGTGTTGAAGTAGTTCTCGATCCAGAACTTCGTCACGGCGGCCTGATCCTCCTCGCTGTGGCTTCCCGGACCGTTATGGTTGGCCCACATCATGGCCCACTTGAAGTACTTGCGGTACTTCGCCTTCTGAAAGCCCTTCACCCAGTGGTCGAGATGCTGGTTCCCGCGGTTCCAGTACCAGTCCACGAGGAAGTACTGGATCCCGTTTTCGACGGCCCATTTGATTTGCCAGTCGATGCACTCGGGATTGCCCTCATCGTACCAGCCAAGGACCGGTTTGCGGATCGGGGCGACCGGGAAAATACGCTCCCACGCCTCGGGCTTGCCCCAGCCCGGGAAGTAGAGCGCGCCGATCTCGTACTCGCTCATGACCGGCTTCGGCTCCGGGACGTACGACGCTTTCGGAAGGCCCAGCGACGGCTGGATCTCCACCGGGAATTCAAACGTCTGGGTCTGCTTTTCGTCCGAAACGCCGTCCTGGAATTCCATCGTCACGCGGACGGAGCCTTGAAGCGCCCGGGCCGACTGGACCTCGAAACGGAAGTTTTCCGCGTCGAACGATTCCAGCTCGACCGCCTTTTCCGGGGCTTGGCCGGAAACGATTTTCAGGCCCTTGGGGAGCTCGACGTTCGCGATTTTCAGGCCCGTGGCCGGTTTACCGCCGGGGTTGAAGACCATGAACTCGAACGGGAGGGGGCGACCGGCGCGGGGAATGGCGTCGGAAAGGCCTGCGCCGGGACGAACGACCAGCTGCGCGGCACCCTGCGGTTCCGAAACGAACCGGACGGACTTGAGCACGGCGCCGGAATCCGGCACGTCGCTCGGCTCGACCGTGATAAAGTGCGGCTGGCGCGGGTCGAAATCCTTGGCCGTGAGCATCATATTATAAACGTGCGGTTTCCCGTCGTGGCAGAGCTCGGCGGTGACCTCGAGCGGGTCCTTCATCGTGTCGTTCGAGATCAGGACGCGCGTCGCGGTGCCTTTTTTCACGGACATTTCCAGGGCGCACCAGCAGTTGAACTCACCGTCTTTCTGGCGGATGGGCCCGATTTTGTATTTCGCGGCCGCGCCGATCTTCCCGGAGCCGTCGGGGAGGAACGTCCAGCCGTCGGGCAGGGCGGGGCGGGTGAAATCCCACTCGGGGATGACCGGGACCAGGTCGCGGTAATTCAGGTCCAGCACGCGGACGTAATCGATCTCGAAGCCGGCCTTTCCGAACTCGTCATCCTGCGGGGTGCCGGGGTCGAGGCGGAGCTTGATGATCCGTTTCTCGGGGACCCAGCCCGGGACGACGCGGCAGGTGTGGAACTGGCCGTCGGCGGGGAGGGGGAACTGCTTCATTTTCTGGCCGGAGAAGCCGCCGTAGGGGCCTTCGTTCGTGTTGGTGAAGAAGAGCTCGCCTTGGGTCGGGACGGTTTTGTTTGTCAGGCGGATACGCACCTCAAAGACGACGCCGGGGTACACGTCGAACTCGCACTTTGGGAGGTTCAAAATCGGGTCGCGGCCGGTGAAGATCCCTTTCAGGACGCCGTTTTCGACCTTCAGGTCCTGGATGCTTCCGCAATTCCAGCCGTCCGCGTCGGACGGAGAATTGAACTGCCAGTCGAACAGAACCGTTTCGTCGGCCCGGCAAAGCGCGGCGGAGAAGAAACCAAGAATCAGAAAAAACGCGGCAAAAAAATGCAGCGGGTACTTCATGGGAAAGCTCCTTTCAAGAGGGTGGTGGGATATAATCAGAAATTATACCGTAAGGAAATTGGTTTGTCAAGAGGTGGGGAAAAAAGAAACTGGAACGCCTCGGCTCGGGGACATCCCAGTTTTTCCATAATTTCCTGGAAAAAAACGGCGCCCGAAACTCGAACGCCGTGTGAAACTCACTTTTTTTCTTCCGCCGGCTTGGCCGCTTCAAGCTCCTTGGCCTCGGCCTGGGTCGGACGGTCGATCAGGAAACCGCCGTAACCGCGCTGGGTTTCCGCGTTGTTCTGGGCGCGGCAGCCGTACACGTCCTTCCCACCGTAATCGAGCAGGAAGCTGAAATTTCCACCGCAGTTCGGCAAGGTGTGATAGTCGATCGACGAAGACGCAAATCCCTGGCTGGACCCTCTGTAAGTATCGTCTCCCGAGAAATTGACCATGACTCCGAGACTCGCCTGAGCCCCTTGCCCCTGGTTTCCACCGCCGGCACCAGTTATCACGTCGTCACCAGCAAAATCATAGAAGAACGCGATTCCACAGTCCCAAGCGAAGCCCTCGGACATAATGCTCGACCAGTACGTATCGTTTCCGTCATCCTCGAAGAAGAATCCGGCCGCGTAATGGCAGCCAAAGCCGGAGCTGAAGCGCTGGAATTTGCTCTCCCGGCGCGGCGAGCCGTTCCACATGAGTTTCGTTCCGCCCTCGTGATTGTCGTTCCCGGCAAAGTCACGGAAGAAACCCAGCCCCATCCAGTACCCGCCGCCGTGGGCGATGTAGTCGTACTGGTAGTCGTCGTTTCCTTCACCTTCGAGCAGGACACCGATTCCACCAGCCGCAACGCCGCGGATCCCGGTTCCAAGGCCCTGACCCCAGCCTTCGTAACCCGGGGTTTCAGGATAGGAATCCGGATACATGCCGCCGGAGTAGTAAGTATCGTCGCCCGTGCAGTCTTCCAGAACGCCGCAGCCCAACGTCTGACCGGTTCCCTGAGACCACATGGCCGCGTGGTAAGAATCGTTTCCGCGGCGGTCCAGAAGAATAGCGACTCCGCAAAGGGCGACTCCCTGAACACGGCGGATCCCGTTGTATTGGTCGTCGCCGTTGTAATCGACCAGCGCGCAGGCGCCGCCGATCGTCGCGGCCTGGGCATGATGACGCGCCGAGTAGCGGTCATTCCCTTCAACGTCGCAAAGGAGTGAAATTCCAAGGATCGAACTGCCCTGAATTCCGGGACGCTCGCCTTTGTAAGTGTCATTTCCGTGAAGGTCCAGAATCGCAAGGACCGGACGATTAATATTCACTGAGCCTTCAAGGTACGTGTCGTCACCGCCGAGGTCCACGACCGCGCAGACGTTCGGCATTTTGTCAAAATCGTACGTGTTCTTGTCACGGCCGCCGACGATTATGTCCCCCGCCTGAGTTTCGATGATTTTCACGATCGAACCGTCCACGCCGTCGTACGTCAAATCCTTCCCACTTTCTTTCATCGTGTCGAGAGATTTGATGAATTCCGGGTCGATGATCAACGACAGCTCGGCAAGACCCGCGTACATTTGCGCCATATCGATCGCGCTCATGTCAATGATCAGACTGCGGGCTGTCCCTCTCATGCTGACCGTATGCCCAACTGAGGCTTCCAGAGTCAGCGTGCGATGAGACAAATTGCTGATTCGTTTAATTTGATCCTGATTCAAAGGCGCGATCGCACGACCGTGAGCGAGCCGGGTTTCAACTACGGCTTTTTGAAGATCGGCGAGGGCCTTGTCAGCCGAGCCTTTTTTGTAGCCAGCTGGAACTTTCACTGAGTCCTCATTCACGTCCATTCGGTTCGCAATCCGTTTCAGGCCTTTGCAAAAACCGATTCGACCGGTGCAGAGATTCACGTGGAGAAGGCGGGTAAATTCGTCCGCTTCGCCAGCGCCTTTGAGCGGGTCAGCCGTGATGGAGTTGAACCAGCTTAAACGACCCAGGCCGTTGATTTCGGAACCGGTTCTCGTTCCCACCGTGTTCTTCATGACTCCGGCGTAGTAAGAGCGCCAGGTATTGTAACGGGAATTCAGTTGGCGTCTTTCAATTCCCGAGACAATTTCCTGAATGGAGAGGCTTACGATTTCGCTGCTGCCCAAAATGCCGCCGTAAGGCTTGCGATTGTCTTGGACGGGGAAAACATCGAAATCAGTGAAAGTGTTAAAAATGGTATTTTGGTTGGAACCGCGGATGTTGGGGGTGGGGTCCACTTTTCTGCCGCCGCGTCCGGAGGCGTAGGAGGCTACGGGAGGCATGGTGTTGCTGCCACTGTCGTTGTTGCGGCGCCACCATTGGGCAGATGCAGAATTGATTGATAAAACAGATGAACTTACCAGAAAAACGGCAAGTAAAAGCATCCAGGATTTCAATTTCACCAGGAACGTATCGTACATGAATCAAACCTCTGTAAACTCGAAAATGTAGTATATACTTTTTTTATCGTCTTTTTAAAAAAAGTTTCGATAGTTCATCTGGGAAATTTTCTTTTTTTTACTAATTTTCATAGTTTATTATGAGTATAAAAGGTTTTAAGCAGGATTGAGAAAGAAGTGAAACTTTTCTAATTCGCCCGTTTTCGTAGTTAATTTTTGAAAAAACGAGAGCCTCTCTTTTGAAAGACTCCCGCTACAAAAATCCAATCAAATGAGATTTTCAATCAACTGGTCCCGCGAGCGAATCAGTCTTCCCAATCTCACTCTTCTTCCTCTTCCATCTTGTTCTTCGCGATGATGTCCTGAATGATGTTGCCAGGAACCACGTCGTAACGGTCGAACTCGATCGTGTAGCTGCCCTGACCGCCGGTCATCGAGGCAAGAACACGCGCGTAGGTCGTGACTTCGGCAAGCGGGATCTCGGCGATGATCGTCTGCATTCCGCCACCAGCGCTTTCCATTCCGAGCGGACGGCCGCGGCGGGTGGAAAGGTCGCCCGAAATGTCGCCGACTTTGTCGTTCGGGATGGTGATCTCGATCTTCACGACCGGTTCGAGCAGGGTCGGTTTGCATTCCTGGAACACGTTACGGAACGCCATCGACGCGGCGGTTTTGAAGGCTGTTTCGTTCGAGTCGACATCGTGCATCTTACCGAAGAAGAGCTCGACCGCAATGTCCTGGACCTTGCAGCCCGCAATGACGCCCTTCGTCATGCGTTCCTTGAAGCCCTTTTCAATGGCCGGCTTGAAGTTATCAGAGATGGACCCCTGCGTGACCGTGTCGATCCACAGGAAGTTGAATTCCGGATCGAGGTGGAACTCTTTCAGAGTCGGGAACTTGTCTTTCGTGCAGAATTCAGCCGGATCCGTGCCGCCCGGGAACGGATACATACGAATGTGGACTTCACCGAACTGACCGGAACCGCCGGACTGCTTCTTGTGACGGTAGGAGCCTTCGCCGTTGCGCTGAATGGTTTCGCGGTACGGGATTTTCGGCTCTTTCGTGTCGATCTCCACTTTGTCGCGGCGCTTCAGGCGTTCCTGCAGGATCTGAAGGTGAAGCTCGCTCATACCGGTGATGACCAGTTCTTTCGTCTGCGGGTCCTGATCACGTTTGAACGTGGAATCTTCGTCGCACAGTTTGGCCAGCGCGCCGGAGAGTTTGCCTTCGTCGCCGCGGGACTTCGGCATGGCAGCCAGCGAAACCATGGGGGTCGGGAAGACGATTTCCGCCATCGTGGCGTTTCCGAGCGTGGTGCTGGTCTGGAGGTCTTCCGCCTTCGTCACGGTGCAAATGTAACCCGGGCCGGCTTCGTCAAGCGCGACCGTCTGGTTGCCGAGCATCTGGTAAAGCTGGGCGATTTTCAAACCTTTGCGGCTTCCGGTGACCGGGACCGTGTCGCCGGTCTTGACCGAGCCCTGGTAAACGCGGAAGAAGCTCAGCTTCTGAACGAACGGGTCCGCACGGGTTTTGAAGACCTGAGCGACGAACGGCTCCGATGGATCGCATTTCAGTTCCAGTTCGCCGTCGTTGGCGGTGCGGGTGATTACGCCCGGATTCAGACCGGCCAGAACGAACGCGTCGAGCAGTTCGTCCAGACCAATTTCATTTTTCGAGCTGGTGCAGAGGATCGGGATGAGGATCCCGGAAGCGACCGCCTTGGGAAGAAGAACCGCCAGATCGGCTTCGGTCGGGATTTCGCCGTCCATGAACCGCATCATCCAGTCGTCGTCGCACATGACGACCTGCTCAATGAAGGCTTCGTCCTGCAGAAGGCTTTCCACCGCGGAGAAACCAGCGCCCACGGCGTTCGGTTTGTTCATCAGGAAGCACTCGGAACCGAAAACGTCTTTGATCTGCTCGACGAGTTCATCGAATTCGATGTTGTCGCCGTCGCATTTGTTGATGATGACGAAGCAGCCGAGTCCGAGGTCTTTGGCGGCGTGGAAGACGCGGCGGGTGTTGACCTCAATTCCGCTCTGGGCGTTGACCACGATCGCGGCATTATCGACGCCGTTCAGCGCGCCGATCGTCTGACCGATAAAGTCGGGGTAGCCCGGCGTGTCGAGCAGGTTGAAAAGGACCCCTTTGTAATCGAAGTGGGTCACTTTGGACTCGATGGTGTATTTATGCGCTTTTTCTTCTTCTTCGCAGTCGCAGAAGCTGTTGCCGGCGTCCACGGTTCCAACGTTATTAATGGCCTTGGTGCGGTGGAGTATCTTATCGACCATCGTGGTCTTACCTGCACTGCAATGCCCACAGAGTGCGATGTTCCGGATACTTTCGACTTGATACTTCGCCATGGATTGGTTCCTTCAATTTGAGTGTTAAAAGATGGAAATGAGTTGGACTTATAAACCCCGCGGCGTGCGGAGTTGAAACTAATTCAAGCCCTAATTTTAACAAAAAACCCAATAGATGGAAGGGGGAGGGGCGGAATAAATCGAAAAATTTCAGTTTTTTTCGGTTTTTTCTTTCCCACCCCTTGACTTTCAGCTTTGTGTGGTATAATAAACAGTATGGAATTGGCGCCTTTTATGAAAGCGCAAAATACGGCTTTTCCCTAAACCCCTTAAATTATTAATTTTATGCTTCTCATTGCAATCGAAAGTTCGTGCGACGAGACGGCGGCGGCTGTGATCCGGGACGATGGCGAGGTTTTGTCCGAAGTGGTGGCCAGCCAGGCGCACCTGTTTGCCGAGTATGGCGGCGTCGTGCCGGAAATCGCCTCAAGGGCCCACATGGAACGGATCCTCCCGGTCATCGATCAGGCCGTCAAACGGGCAGGGATCCAGATCTCCGATCTGGACGCCGTCGCGGTGACGAACTGCCCGGGACTGGCCGGCTCGCTGCTGGTCGGGGTCGTGGCGGCCAAGACGCTGGCGCTGACCCTGGGCGTGCCCCTGATCGCGGTGAACCACCTCATGGCACACGTGTACGCCTGCCGGGTGGCGGCTCAAAAGGACGTTTTCCCCTGCGTGGGGCTGATCGTCAGCGGCGGGCATACGAGTCTCTACCGCTGCGCCCATCCGCTCGACTTCACGCTCCTGGGGGCGACCATTGACGACGCGGCCGGCGAGGCGTTCGACAAAGTGGCGGCCATGCTCGGACTGCCGTATCCGGGCGGGCCCAATATTCAGCGGGCGGCGGAGCAGGGAAACCCCAAGGCCTACCATTTCCCGCGCACGTTCAAAAACGACCCGGAAAACCTGAACTTCAGCTTCAGTGGCCTGAAGACGGCCGTCCGGTACCAGCTCGTTGGCGAGGGGAAGCACAGTTTCGAGTCGCTCGAAATCTCCGACCAGCAGGGCGCGGACATTGCGGCCTCGTTTCAAGCGGCAGTCGTGGACGTGCTGGCGACGAAAGCGCGTCAGGCCCTCCAAAAGACCGGCATGAAAAACCTCTGTGTCGGCGGCGGCGTGGCGGCCAATGGCGTCCTGCGCGCCCGGCTGGAAAGCGACGCGAAGCGTTTCGGTTACACTTTTTACACGGCCCCGTTGAAGCTCTGCACCGATAACGCGGTGATGGGCGCCATCGCCTGGGAACGCTACAGAGCAGGGCAGTTCGAAGACCTCGACCTCAATTTCGAGGCCGGTGTCGTAAGAGCCAAAAATCAATGAATAATGAATAACGAATAACGAATAATGATTGGAATGAGTTCTAACTCAAGCGGTTAATTATTTGGAAATGGTTGAAGTCTTTCTTCCCATTATTCGTTATTCGTTATTCATTATTCGTTTTTCCATCCTTCACTCCCTTTACCCCTTGAAAGAATCATGGCTCCCAATTTCCTTGACTATTCCGTCTGTATTGGATTTTTCGCACTCATGGCTCTGATCGGCGTCATGTCGTCGTTCCGGGCCGGGAAGAACTCTTCGGAATTCTTTCTTTCAGGCCGGCAGATGCCGTGGTGGCTTCTCGGTTTCTCGCTCGTCGCGACGACGTTCGCGGCCGATACGCCCAACTTCGTCGCGAACGTCGTGCGTACGCAGGGCGTGGCGGGGAACTGGTGCTGGTGGGCCTTCCTCCTGACCGGTATGGTGACGGTTTTCATCTACTCGAAACTCTGGCACCGGCTCGGCGTTCTGACCGACATTGAATTCTACGAGATCCGGTACTCCGGGAAAAGCGCGGCCTTTGTGCGCGGTTTCCGGACGCTCTACCTCGGGCTGATTTTCAACACGGTGGTGATGGCGAACGTGACGCTCGCGATGATCAAGATCCTCGGCGTCTCACTCGGTTTCGACCCGTGGGTGACGCTCGTTTCGGGCGGGCTGATCACGGTCGTTTTCTCCGTGATGGGCGGTTTCACGGCCGTCATTTGGGCCGACTTCATCATGTTCATCGTCGCCATGGTCGGCGCCATCGCGCTGGCGGTCGTGGCGGTGAATCTTCCGCAGGTCGGCGGTCTCTCCGCGATGCTCGCCAACCCGGCCGTTTCGTCGAAGATCGCCATGATGCCGGACTTGAGCCAGACCGATCTGGTGATCACGCTGCTGGTGATCCCGCTGGCGGTGCAGTGGTGGAGCACGTGGTACCCGGGAGCCGAGCCGGGCGGCGGAAGCTACGTCGCGCAGCGCATGCTGGCGGCCAAGAGCGAAAACCACGCCCTGGGCGCGACGCTCTTCTTCAATTTCTGCCACTACGCAGTCCGGCCGTTCCCATGGATTCTGGTGGCGCTGGCGTCGATCCTGGTTTTCCCGGACATTGAGTCGCTGCGCAGCGCGTTCCCGAACATTCCAGCGCACATGATGAAGGACGACCTGGCGTACCCGGCCATGTTCCAGTTCCTCCCGCACGGTCTTTTCGGGCTGATGATCACGTCGCTCTTTGCCGCCTACATGTCCACGATCGCCACGCACCTGAACCTTGGTTCCTCGTACATGGTGAATGACTTTTACCAGAGGTTCATTCGTCCGGACGCTTCGGAGCGCAGGATGGTCTTCATGGGGCGCGTCTGGACCGTGATCCTGATGATCCTGTGCAGCGTGCTGGCGCTCTTCCTCGAAAGCGCGAAAGACTGCTTCGAAATCATTCTTTCGATCGGCGCCGGGACGGGGCTTCTGTTCCTGCTGCGCTGGTTCTGGTGGCGGCTGAACGCCTACAGCGAGATCGCGGCCATGGCCATTTCGTTCCTTGTGGCGATGGGGTTCCGCTTCCTCCCCAGAATCCTGGGAATCGAGGACTTCAACGGCAGTCTTGAGGCCACGTTCGGGTTTGATGCAGCGAGCGTGAAACTCGTTCTGGGCGTTGCGATCACGACGGTCGGCTGGATCCTCGTGACGTACCTGACCCCGCCGGACGACGACGAGACGCTCTTCGCGTTCGTCCGCCGCACCGGAGCGACCGGGCCGGGCTGGCGCCATGTGTACGAGAAGGCGAAGGCGCAGGGGATCGATCTGGAGGCGGAATCGACCGCCAAACTGAACATTCCGCTCGGCGTTCTGTGCTCGATCGTCGGCTGCGCAGCCATTTTCAGCTCGCTCTTCGCGGTCGGAAAATGGGTTTACCTGCAGTTCACGCCCGCGGCGGTTTTGACGTGCGTTTCGCTCGTGACGTGGCTCATTTTGTGGGCCTGCGCGAAGCGGCTCACCAAAACGGAATCCGCGTGATCCTTTCTTTTAACGCTGAATGCGGAGATGAATTTTAAAGGCCCCCTCATTGAGGGGGCTGGCTCGCGAAGCGAGACTGGGGGAGTTTCAGGAGCGCCATTTAACTCCCCCCGGCACTTCGTGCCACCCCCCTCAAGGATGGGGGCTTTAAAGCTGGAAGCGTCGTCCCCATTAAACTTTTCTTGTAAAGGCTTTAAAATGAACTACCGCACTCCCTGGAACGAATCGCTGGTCTCTCTCCTCGGGTTCGGCCTGATGCGTCTGCCGATGACCAACCCGGAGACGATGGAGATCGACTTTACCAAGGCCGAGGCGCTCGTCGATCAGGCTTACGCCGCCGGCGTCAACTACTTCGACACGGCATACGGTTACCATGGCGGGAGGTCGGAGCTCTTTGCCGGTTACGCACTGAGCAAGTACCCGCGAGAGTCGTACAATTTGACGAGTAAAATGCCCTCGTGGATGGTCAACACGCCCGAGGACGTGGAGCGGGTTTTTCACGAGCAGCTCGGAAAATGCCGGACCGAGTACTTCGATTTTTACCTCGTGCATAACGTGACGGCCAATAAATTCGAGCGGATCGAAAGCCTCAAGATCTACGATTTCCTGCGGAAAATGAAGGAGGAAGGCCGGATCCGTCACCTGGGCTTTTCGTTCCACGACACGCCGGAGGTCCTCGAGGCCGCGCTGAAACGCTGGGACTGGGAGTTTGTGCAGATCCAGCTCAACTACCTCGACTGGTACTTGCAAAACGCGGAGCGTCAGTACGAGCTGATCCGGAGCCGCGGTCTATACTGCATCGCGATGGAACCGCTGCGTGGCGGGGCGCTCTGCAATCTCGCGCCGGAGGTCGAGGCGGTTTTGCGGGAAGCGCATCCCGAACGTACACCGGCCGAGTGGGGGCTTCGTTTTGCCGCCATGCTTCCGTCCATGCTGACCGTTTTGAGTGGGATGAACGCCAAAGAGCAAGTGGAAGAAAACGTTCGGACCATGAGTAATTTCCAGCCGCTTGGTGAGGCGGATCTCGAAGTGCTCGCGAAGGTCCGCAGCGCGTACCTCGGCAGTTCGCCGATCCCGTGCACGGCGTGCCGTTACTGCGACGGCTGCCCGAAAGGGGTCGAGATCCCGAAGATGCTCGCGATCATTAATAATTACAAGCGGACGGGCCGAAAGTTCAATTTCCTCTCCGACTGCAACGTGCTCGGGAAGGCGAAAGACGCTTCGAACTGCGTGGCGTGCGGGAAATGCGTGAAGGTCTGCCCGCAGAAGATCAATATTCCGGAAGAAATGGCGAAGGCGAAAGAAATGATGGAAACGTTCGAGAGGCCGCCGTGGCTGAAGAAGTAAAGCCGGGCGGGGTTTCGCAGAAAAAAAGAGCGCGGCCGGAAATGACTGCGCTCTGATTTTTTATCGTTTGGGGTTTTTCCTTAGAATCTCAAATCTTCGTCGGTCCCGATCAGCTCCATCATGCGTTTGTCCACGATGCGCTCTTTCAGCCCGTTCCGGTCTTCGGTCTGCTTGCGGAGTTCCTGGATGCGGTCTTCGAAGATTTTCAGCTCGAACAGACGGCGGGCCTGACGTGCGTCGAAATGCTGGCTCACGACGTCGCGGAGCTGCTTCTCCAGCTCGGCCTTTTTGCCGGCGTCTTTCTCGGTCTTGAACTTTTTCATCAGGTCACGGGACTGGGCCTCCAAAGCCAATTCCTTCTCGACGATCTGTCGGAATTCCGGGTACTTTTTGAAGGCGTTCGCGAGGTTTCCCTTCAGCGCGCTCTGGTCGAAATCGCTCTTGAAATCGCCGCGGAACGGTCTTCCCTTTTCTTTGATTTCAGGTTTGCCCGCCGGCCTTTGCTGCTTCTGGGCGGCTTTTTGAGCCATCTTTTGCTGCTGATGCTGCCTCTGGGCGACTTTCTCGGCCTGCTTCTGAGCCGCTTTTTCCTGCTTCATGGCCTCGCGCGTATTTTTGTCCAGCTTCACCTCAACCGGTTTGGCCTCGGGCTGCGTCTCGGTTGCAGCGGGCTGATCGGGTCCCGGCGTGGCCTCGGCCTGCATGGCGTCCTCGGCCCAAAGCGGAGCGGTGGTCATTCCGAGAAGTAAAATCCCGGAGCATATCAGTTTTTTCATGGTGATTTCCTTTTTCTTTTCAAAAGATTTCCTCTTCGGAAGATTCCTCATCCCACTCCGAAAGAGAATCGAATAAAACGGCGTATTCCAGTTCCACGGACGAATCATCGAGCGCGACCCGTTCCAGTTGCTCGTGGAAGAGTTCCAGGTCCATCTCGCCTTCCTCCCAGTCCAGTTCCGGGTCGTACTCGTCGATGGCCGAGCGGTTTCCGAGCTGGCCGTTCCCGTAAAACAGACCGATCGTCAGCGCGAGCAGCACGAGAGCCGCCACCGAAAGAACGGGCCAGTATTTCGCCAAATGACGGGGTTTGGCGGGGATTTTGCATGGTTCAGGACGTTCCGGTTCCGAGTAAACGGCCTCGTGAGCGGCGGCCAGAACCTGACCGAAACCGGCCCATTCCGGCGCGGCGGCCAGTTCACGCTCCAGCGTTTCCGCTTCGTCGATCTTCAGGTTTTGATTCGGATTTTCATTCATGGATTCATCCCAAATTTTTCTTTCAGAGCGATCAGCCCCCTGCGCGCGTGGCTCAGGACCGTGTTCAGCGGCATTTCGAGGCTTTCGGCGATTTCCTGAAATTTGAGTTGACCGAAAAAACGCATGGTCAAAATCTGCCTCTGGACGGGACTCAAAAGCCGCATCGTCTCGTGAAGCCGCTGGGCCTCTTCGGACTTTTCGGCCAAATCGTCCGGCATTTCGCCGGTTTCCCGGTTCATCAGGGCGTTCCACGTCTCCTCGTCGCAGAGGGTTTCGGAGTGCCGCCGGAACCAGTCCTTCAGGCAGTGCGTCGCGACGCGGAAAAGAAACGCTTTGGCAGAGCCGCGCTCTTCGTACGATTCGAACCGTTCCCAGACCCGGAGGAAGGTTTCCTGCGTCAGATCATCCGCGAGGTGGACGCTCTGCGTCAGGGAATACAAGTAGCCGTGAATGGCTCGATGGTACGATTTGAACCATTCGTTCCAGCGGGCTTCAAATTGGGCTGAGCGGCGTTTCATATAAGGAAAACGGATGAAAAAGAAAATTTATTGCAAAAAAGAAAAGAAAAAGAAGGCGGGACCCGTGAAAAACGAACTCGATCAAGGACCAAAAAGTTTTTGAAAATGGACCCGTTTGGGGCGCCATCCTCAAAAACTTTTGGATCCGGCAATCATTTCAACTACTTGCGAATGTCCACGAAATGACCGGCGCACGCCGCGGCGGCGGCCATCGCGGGGGAGACCAGATGCGTGCGTCCGCCTTTGCCCTGGCGCCCTTCGAAGTTCCGGTTCGACGTGGACGCGCAGCGCTGACCCGGCTGCAGTTTGTCGGGGTTCATCGCCAGACACATCGAGCAGCCCGCCTCACGCCATTCAAAACCGGCGTCCGTGAAGATTTTGTCGAGGCCTTCCGCCTCGGCCTGCGCTTTGACCAGGCCCGTCCCTGGGACGACCAGCGCGGTGACGCCCGGCGCGACTTTCTTCCCTTTGGCGGCTTCCGCAGCGGCGCGAAGGTCTTCGATCCGGCCGTTCGTGCAGGAACCGATGAAACAGTAGTCGATCGGAATGTCCGTCATTTTCTCGCCGCCCTTGAAATCCATGTAGGCCAGCGCCGCCTCGCAGGATTTGCGCTCGGTCTCGTCCGTGAAGTCGCTCGGGCAGGGGATCGTTCCGTCGATCGGCATGACCTGGCCCGGGTTGGTTCCCCACGTGACCATCGGCGTGATGTCGGCGGCGTCGAGGACCACGACGCGGTCGTACTCGGCCCCTTCGTCCGACGCGAAGGACTTCCAGAATTCCACGGCCTTTTCAAAATCGGCGCCTTTCGGAGCGTACGGACGGTCTTTCAGGTACGCGAAAGTCGTTTCGTCCGGGGCGACCATTCCGGCACGCGCGCCCATCTCGATCGACATGTTGCAGAGCGTCATACGGCCTTCCATGCTCAGAGAACGGATCGCCTCGCCGGTGTACTCGACGCAGTAGCCGGTTCCGCCGGAAACGCCGATTTTCCCGATGATGTAGAGGATCACGTCCTTGGCCGAAACGCCGGGCTTGAGCTGGCCGTTGACGCGGACTTCGAGAGTCTTGGGTTTGTACTGGAGCAGGGTCTGGGTCGCGAGCACGTGCTCGACCTCGGAGGTCCCGATCCCGAAAGCCAGTGCGCCGAAGGCGCCGTGCGTGGCCGTGTGCGAGTCACCGCAGACGATCGTCATGCCGGGGCGCGTGAGGCCCTGTTCCGGCCCCATCACGTGGCAGACGCCCTGGCGCGGGTCGCCCACGTCGAAAAGCGTCACGCCGAAATCGTGCGCGTTTTGCCGCAGCGTGTCGATCTGCTTCTTCGCGATCTCGTCCTTGATCGGGAGGGAACGGTCGGTCGTCGGGACGTTATGGTCCGGGACCGCGAACGTTTTGTCCGTGCGGCGAACCTGGCGATGGTTCATGCGCAGGCCTTCAAACGCCTGCGGGCTGGTCACCTCATGAACGAGCTGCAGGTCGATGTACAGGATCGTCTGCTTCCCTTCTTCCGCGTGAACAATGTGGTGGTTCCAGATCTTCTCGAACATCGTCAGAGGTTTCGTACTCATTTTGGCTCGCTTTCGTTAAATGAAACGGAAAAAATGTTGGATTGAATTTCTACATTTTACCCGTTTGTGAAAAAATTTCAAGGCGGGGTCAATTCATTCCCCGGGATTTTTTTGCTGAATGAAAATTCGGGCGTAGGTGATTTTCCCGTTCAGGATCGGTTTCGCGTTTCCCGTCCCCTTGAACGGGATCCCGACCAGCTCGGGGCGATACTTTGCCGAGGCCGCGAGGCCCAAAATCGTGAACTGATCCGGATTGTATTTCGTCAGGAACGTGATCGGGACGCCCATCACGCCAGGCCAGTCGCGCGGGATCTCTGCCGTATGCGCCACTTCGATCGCGTCGTAATTCTCGTATTTCGGAAACTTCCGGGGAGTGTACCGGCACACGAGCGGCAGAAACTCCCGGCGCTTTTCGACGTCCAGATTGGTGAACCACTGCACGCCCGACACGCGGATCATTCCCTCCCGGTGGTCGGTCGAGGCGGCATAGTCCGTGTAACACCGATTCACAAAATGCGCGGCCGCCGAGGGAAAACCAAACCCGAGCCAGAGCCGGTTTTTCTGGATCAGTGGGAAAATTTCCTGGTAGGTGATGGCGTTTTGCGACCCGACGACCAGAAACTTTTTCCCGTGGCTCTCGAGCAGGGGAACAAACTCGCGGAAGAGCGAAAACGGCGGGTTCGTCACGACCATGTCGGCCTGACGCAGGATCGCGAGGCACTCCGCGCTTCGGAAGTCGCCGCTCCCTTTCAGCGGACGAATCGCGAGTTTTTCCCCGTCAAACTGGGCGTAAACCGCCTTTTGGTCCAATTCCGGCCTGGAGACGCATGACGCCAGAAGCCGCTTGAGGCCCAGCTCGTGAAAATGGTCCCGGAAGTACGCGAAGAACTGGCTCGTGCGTGGGTCGTCGCAGTTGCAGAGGACGGTCTTTCCGCGAAACTGCGGGCCGTAATGCCGCAATTCCCGCTCAATGTCGGACCGCTGCGTGTAGAATTCGTCCCTCGCGAGGCGTTGAGCGGCGCGCAGATTCGTATTTCCCGGCATGGAATCAAATTCAGTTCAAAACTTTAAAAACAAAAAGGGCGCGATCGTGCTTGACCGCGCCCCGAAAATCTCAGAATTTCACCTGCTCGACCTTCAGCGACTTAATATTCATCGTGCCGATGCCAAGTTCCTGCCCCATGGCGAGGTAAGAAACCTGATCCAGCGGCATGTCGACGATGCGGTTGAAGAATCTCGTCGCGGTGGTATCGACCGCCACCATGTCGGTGCTCATGAACAGCGCCTTGGTCAAAACGGCGTCGGCTTCGGAGCGGCCTTTCGGACCGTTGGTTTTCATCGTGCGGTAAGCGTCCACGATGTTCAGCACCGGCGGGCGGATCAGGCACGAATCTGCGATGCACTGGTGCAGGTCGTTCGTGTGGAAGAAACGACGGTCCCAGACGATTCCCATGAGGTTTTTCATCGCGATAGTCATACGCGCGCCGACGTGGCATTTCAGGCACGGCACGTTGAACCAGACGTCCGCGTCCAGGATCGCCTTCAGGACTTTCGCCTTCTTGAGCTTGACCGCGCCGGGGACTTCCACTTCGCGGTAGTACGATTCGTCATCACCCGGGAGCATGTTGGCGCCGGCTTTGATCACGGCGTCTTCGATCCCGCTGTTCTTGTAAGCCATGCGCCAGTTGTCGCACGTGTGCTCGACGACGTTGACTTCTTTCGCGCCGGCCTCGAAGCAGGCTTTGATCAAAGCGCTGATGAGCTGAGGGTTCGTGTTCGCGGCACATTCCGGAGTACGGTCCCACGCGGCGTTCGGCTTGATGCAGACGACCTGGCCTTTTTTCACGAAACGTTCAATTCCGCCCATTTTCTTCATGGCGGCGTTGAACATTTCAGCCGGTTCGCCTCCCATGGCGACGACCAGATCGGTCTGTTTGCCAGCTTGGGCGGCCTGAGCCATGACAGTTGAGGCGCCATCCACGGAAACGGCTGCGGCGGCTCCGGCGGCGAGGGACTGCAGGAATTCGTGACGATTCATCATTTTTTGGATTCCTTTTGGTTAGAGGAGAAACACAAATTTTTATTTATTGTAACCGAAAAAGTATTTTTTACAAGGGGCCAAGGAGAAAAAACAGGAAATTTAGGTGAAATATTTGGAGATTTTTAAGAAATCGGGCCTTTTTGTACGCTTTTAGAAAGCCTCCGACCGATTCGCGTACCTTTAGCAAAAAAAGGAGAGTCCGGAAAAAATTTCTTCCCCAAATCCCAACATTTTAAGGAAAGGGCCTCTTTCTTTTGAAAAAAAGGAAATTTTAATCAAATCTTCCCTTGCCCCCCCTTTTTTTTATTCTGAATTTTGCTATAGTTAAATATCGTCAATGCGTCAAAAGTTTCAGTTGGGCGAAACGTGATGTTTTTTTGCAGGTCGTTCATCGGTCCAGCACGCGATTTCATTCGATCCGCTTTTCTTCAGGGGCGAATAAGCCTGGCTGAAAGTGGAACGCGTTGGTATAATTTAATTGTTTCGTTGCGACAATTTATAGGTATTTCCATTTGAGATTTCCAAAGTCAGCCGCCGATGATGCAAGTACCGCGGCCATCCAAGTGAGTCATTCAGGGAAATTCAGATGGAACGATTATAATTTCAAGATAGAATAACAGAAAAGGGGTTTGCTATGCCGAGAGGTGGAAAACGCAAGGGTGCCGGTCGTCCGAAGGGAACAGGGAAATTTGGAGTCCCGACAAAAGCGATTCGTGTTCCGGATTCCATGGTGGAACAGATCGTTGAATTCATTCGTCGCAAAGGGGATGTTTATCCGCTTTATCCGAACAAGTGCCAGGCCGGTTTCCCGGGCAACATCGAAGATATGCCGGCGGAAGATCTGGATTTAGCCGGTTTCCTGATCAAAAATCCCTCCGCGACCTTCTTCGTTCGTGCCACGGGTGATTCCATGATTGGCGCCGGCATTTTCGCTGACGACGTTCTGATCGTTGACAGAAGTTCGGAACCCGAGAACAACGACATCGTGATCGCCGTGATCAACAATGAGTTCACCGTGAAGCGTCTCGCTAAAAGCGGTCAGAGAGTTGAGCTCCTTAGCGAAAATCCTGACTATCCGTCCATCTCGATTCCAGAAGGTACGGAACTGCAGATTTGGGGCGTCGTGAAGTTCGCCATTCATACCGTCTGATCTGGTATTCACGTTCCGCGTGATCCATAGAGAAGAGATTCAAAAGGCCGGCCTGGTTTTCAGGTGCGGCTTTTTTGTTGGTCGATTGATGATCCAATAAAAAAACTCCCGCGTTTCGGTGAACGCAGGAGTTCTGGAAGAGGTGACACCCGGACTCGAACCGGGGTAGGTTGATTTGCAATCAACTGCCTAAACCACTTGGCTATGTCACCGTTTGATTTGACGGGGGCTCTGAAAAATTTAAAAAAGTAAAGGAAAAAAAAGAGGTGACACCCGGACTCGAACCGGGGTAGGTTGATTTGCAATCAACTGCCTAAACCACTTGGCTATGTCACCTGAATCTGAAAAGGATTTTACCCTATATTCGGATTTTGTCAAGTACCAGCTTAACAATTTTCTCAATTTTTTTCTGAATTGCCGTATTTTTCAAGGAACGAAATGATTTTCTCCCGCATTTCGATATTCGGGTGATAGTTATGCCCGAGCCCGTTCAGGACGACGAACTCTTTCGGCTCGTTGATGTGCGCGTACAGCCGCTGCCCGTTGCGGTAGGGGACCGTCCCGTCGGTCGGGTCATGAAACTGAAGGACCGGAACGTGGACCTTGGAGAGTTTCTCCGCGGACGCGAACTGGTTTTTCATCAGGAGTTTCGCCGGCAGGAACATGCAGTACGACTGAGCCGTATCGGGCACCGAGTCGAACGTCGAGCAGAGGATCAGCGCCGATGCACCATCCTGTGCCAGATCACAGACCACGCCTCCGCCCAGAGAGTGCCCCATCAGAGCGACCGAAGTTTCCGGCTTTCCGACTTTCTCGGCGAGCCATTTTCTTGCGGTACGAGCGTCGGAATAGACGGCGAATTCGTTCAGCTCCGCCTTTTTTCCTTCGCTGAAACCGTACGCCCGGTAATCAAACGTCATCAAGGCGAAACGGGATGGGCCAGATTCGTGCGGGAAGAAAACCCAGCCGCTGGAGTACACGCAGTTTCCGCCGTTTCCGTGGCAGTAGAGGACCGGGATCGTGTTCTCGTCGCAATAGTCGCCCGACTGTACGAAGTAGCCGTGAAGTTTTCGCCCATCGTCCCCGGGGAATACGACCTGCTCGGCGTAGGGAATGACTTGCGGCCGGGCCTCCAGCGGCATCGTGGCGTCCAACTGGTGCGGGTGAAAGACCAGATCCGTTTCGTGCATTAAAATCACGTACGACGTGAGGGCGTAAAATGTGAAGGCGAGGAACATAAAAAAGGCTCCTATAGTAATTAATGTGATGCGGATGAATTTTTTCATGATTTCGGTGACGGCGTTTTCTACGTCGTTTTTTAATGGTTTCACTTTTTGCAGACGAACGTCCCGGCCTTCAGCCCCTCCGCCTGAACGGTGACTTGGACCTCTTCGCTCTCAACGCCCGGTCGGCTGCGCAGGACCAGCATCGCTTTCCCGAAGAAGAGCGACTGCTCGGCGTCCGCGATGGTTTCGAAGCACATCGGATTGCCCGCGTCGATCCCGACGATTTCCGCCGGGCCGGTCACGGAGGCCGTGACTTTCCGCGAGTCCCACGGGCAGGGCGTGCCAAGAGCATCGACCGCCTCGATCAGGACGTAAAGCAGATCGTCGCTGGAGGCGAAGCCCGCTTTTTCCGGCGTCAAACGCACGGCTGCCGGCTCTCCCGCCGTCCGAACCGTCTCGCGGCCGATTTCCTTCCCGTCCCGGTACGCGACCGCTTCCAGTGTGCCCGGCTCGAAGTGAACGTCCTCCCAGCGCAGGCGGTACTTATTAATCACCTCGTAGTACTCCGGAACGGCCTGCGGGTCGGATGGGCGCGTCGATCCAAAGTTCCACTCACGGACCGAGGCCCACGCGTCGTTCAGGACCTCGCCGAACTGGAGCCGGAAGAAACGGGCGGTCTTCCCCTGAATGCCGGGGACTCTCATTTCGCTTCCGTTGGTTTTCGGCAGCGGAATCGTTTCCCAGTTCTGGCCGTCGGGCGAGATTTCCATCTTCACGTCGTACTTGGTGCACTGCTGCTCAAAGATGATTCGCTGTGGTTTGAACGGGACCAGCTCGCCAAAATCGACCATGAGCCACTCGTTCGGCGTTCTGTCCGCCGCGCACCAGCGGGTTTCGTACCGGCCGTCAAAAGCGTCTTTGGCCGCGTTCACCCTGTTTGCTTTGACTTCCTCGGAACTAGCCGAGAACCGGACCTTTTCCGGCCATAAATTTTCGGGTTTAGCCGCCTGATTTTCGGCCTTGGGCGTTTCGGTGGCCTTTTTCCGGAAACCGAGCGACTTTCCGTTCAGGAAAAGCTCGGCCGAGTCGCCGTTCGTGTACACGTAAACCGGGACGATCTCCTCCCGGCCCGCCCAGTTCCAGTGCGGCAGAATGTGGACGGTCGTTTTTTCCGGCGCCCAGTAAGAGCGGTAGAGGAAGTAGCGGTCCTTCGGGATGCCGCAAAGGTCCACGATGCCGAAGTAGCTCGAGCGTGCCTGACGGTCGAACGGCGTCGGCTCGCCGATGTAGTCGAAGCCGGTCCAGACGAATTCTCCCGCGACGTAGCGGTCGGTCTCCATCCGGTCAAAGTCCACGTCCGGAATATCACGCGGGCCGCTGGCGGAGACCCAGTCGTAGCCATCGACCTGAAGGTTTTCGGCGTCGTAGCTCTCCTTGCAGATCGGGTGCGGAAGCTGGTAAAACCCGCGCGAGGAAACGGCCGAGGCGGATTCCGTGTACAAAAGCGGCATTTGCGGGTAGCGATCCCGCGCCTCGCGGTACTTCGCGCCGTAATTCCAGCCCGTGACGTCGAGCGAGTCTCTCACGTGGCTTTCCGGCCCGCAGGAACCCTCGACGAAGCACCCCAAACCCACCGGGCGCGTGCGGTCGAACTGGCGGAAGCACTCCGCGACGTGCTTCACCCGCTCCGGCGCGTCCAGATTCGGGTTAGAACCGCCCTTGATGTTCTGCTCAATGTCCCAGATCTCATTCCCGATCGACCAGACGCAGACGCACGGGTGGTTCCGGTCGCGCTCCACGAAACGCCGCGCCTGGCGCAGAGTGTAATCGTTGAAAAATTTCTGGTCGAGCAGGTCGGACGTTCCCTCCCATTTATCGAAAAGTTCGTCCCAGACGATGAAACCGAGCCGGTCGCAGAGGTCGAGAAACTCGCGCGACGACGGATTGTGCGACGTCCGGATCGCGTTGACGCCCATTTCCTTCATGATGCGCAGCTGACGCTCGATTGCCGCCGGATGGGCCGCCGAGCCGAGGATCCCCTGGTCGTGGTGGAGGTTCACGCCGTGAAGCTGGACGCGCCGACCGTTCAGGTGGAACCCGTCGTCGGCCGTCCACTCGATTTTGCGGATCCCGAACGGGATGGAGACTTCGTCCTCTTCCACCCGAACCGCGAGCCGGTAGAGTTTAGGCGTCTCGACGTCCCAGAGCGTCGGCGCGTTGACGGTCAGGCGGGCCGTGGCGGTTTTCTCGTTCCGGCTCACTTCCGGCTTGCACTCCACGACGTTCCCGTCCGGGTCGGTCAGCGTGAGGGCCAGATCCAGGTTTTTCATCTCGGCGCCCGCGAGCGTGGGCGAAATTTGGACTTCCACCGTCGCTTTTTCTTTCGTGATTTCCGGGGTCGTGACGTAAACCGCCCCTTCCGGGAGCCACGCGCCGGGTGAGGTCAAAATCATTTTGATCGGCCGGTAAATCCCGGCGCCCGGGTACCAGCGCGAGCCGTGCCGTCGTGTGTCGCACCGGACGAAAAGGACGTTTTCCCCCACTTTAAGCATTTTCGTCGCATCGACCTGGAAGCTCATGTAGCCGTAATCCCAGCCGCCGATGTAGCCCGCGTTGAGGTAAACCTCCGGAAACGCCATGCAGCCGCCGAAGTCGAACACGACGCGCTTTTTCGCTTCCTCTTCTGTGAGGTTGAAGATCTTCACGTACCACCCCACGCCGCGCCACGGTAGTTTGCCCTGGCCGCCCCACGTTTTCGGGTCCGTATCGAACGGGCCGTAGATCCCCCAGTCGTGCGGCAGACGGACGTCCTGCGGCTCCTCCAGAGGCTCCGGAATGAACGGGGCGAAAGGTTTTCGGGCGTCGGGAGACTCCGCGTTCGTGACCGGCTCCCGGCGTTCCTTTCCGGCAGGGACTTGAGCGAACTTCCAGCCGTCGTTGAAATCACGTGTTTCGCGGAACTGCGATTTCGGTTCCGGCTCAAGGATCGACTGGAAATCCGCGGCGGTTTCGGCCGTTTCGGCGTTCAGGGCGAGCTCCGTCAAAAGGGCGGCGGAAGCGGAGGTTTGCAAAAAAGTGCGGCGTGTGAGGTGCATCGGGGAACCCTTTAATTATGAATTATGAATGATGAATTATGAATTAAATGGAAGGAATATTTTTCATTCCGCCATGCGCTTGAAGTACTGCTCGATCGCGTCCCGGTAATGCGGCGGGAAGTCGCGGCCCAGCTGCTGGAGGACCTCTTCGCGTTCCTTTTCGGGGAGGGAACCCCACGCTTTGCTGAAGTCCAAGTCGCGGCGTGTGACGTTTCCGGGCCCTTTGCCGCCGGCGATCTTCGCGTCGCCCATCGGCTTGCCGGACTTCAAGGAGCTTTGCATGCGTTTTTGCATCTTCTTGGCCTGCTCCTCCAGTTCCTCGATCATGTTGTCGAGCATTTCCACGATTTCCTCCTCGGATTTCTGGACTTTTTCGTCACCGTTTCCGTGCCCGAGCTGGCGTTCGACCCCCTTCATCCGGCGGGAGATCATTTCGAGCGATTCGTCCTTGAGCGTTTCCAGGTCCTTGCGCATGAGGCGGCTCAGCGCGGAAAAACGGGCCGGAAGCTCAAAATCGGGCTTTTCTGCCAGTGCGTCGAGCTGGTCCAGTGATTTGGCGCACGCTTCCTTCTGAAAGAGCTGGTGCTCGCAGACCGCCCGGTAAAACCAGTACTCGGCCGCCTGGGTGGGGTTTTCGGTCAAAAACGATTCCGATTCGAGTTTCGTGAGCGACTCCAGCGCCGGCTCAAAATGGCCGGTCCGTACCGACTCGATTGCGGAAGTGAGGTCCGTTTCCGCGGCGAAAAGGGGAAGTGAAAGGCTCAGCGTGAGGAAAAAAAGGATCGATCTCATGATTGAAATTTGGGTTAAAACTGAAAATTTGACTGATTGGTAAATTAATGGTTTGCGGTGTTTGCGGTACCATTCCGCCGAAGCGTTTCGACCGCCTGGCAAAACTCCCTGAACCCCTGCGTCTGGTCCAGCGTTTCCGCGTCGGTTTCCAGCAAAACCCGGTCGGGCGGCAAACGTTCTAAAAGGCCCCGCGTTTTCGGCGAGTTGAGCCGGGTCCGTATCGAGGTCAGCGAAAAGGAAACGTTCCAGCCCAGCCCTTCGATGAAATGAAGCGCCTGGTCGGCCGAGCCGTTGAAACCGTGCAGGAGGATCGGAAGTCCGGCGGGTCCAACCGTCCGTTGGATCAGCGGCTCCACCCACTCCCATGCGCGGACGCAGTGGATCGAAACGGGCCGCTTGAGCGCCACGGCGAGTTCCAGCTGGGCGAGGAAAACTTTTTTCTGGAGTTCCAAATCGGGCCGAAGCGCGTCCAGCCCAATTTCACCGACGCCGGCGGCGGGAAACTGGTCCAGCGCCGCGGAGAGCCGATCCTCCCAGCCGTCGGAAAGGTCGGCGACGTACCACGGGTGGATCCCGAAGTAAGGAACGACTTCCGGAAACCCGGGGACGTTCGGCGCCCGGCGCGTCACTTGAGCCACGGCCTCCCTGTCCGCCTCCTGCGTGGCGTTCAGGTGGATCTGCCGCGGATCCCAGCCCGGAAATGGCGGCGTGTGCGTCAAAAGCTCCGGGAAAAAATGAACGTGCGCGTCGGTCAGCATGGGAAACGGAGGAAAACTCTGCGGGTGAAAAAGTCTGGGTTGGCAAAAAACCGAAAGGTTTGCCGATTAAAAAGGGGTAATGGAATGGTTGGATCCATGGGCGGGGCCGAGGCTCCGCGCTTTTTTAACTGGAGTTTTTTATTATGCCTGAATCGAATGAATCCGCGCTTGCGAAGGAAGTGGAAGCGCTTCGTGCTGAAAATCTCGCGCTCAAAAAGCAAATCCGTTCCGCTGCGGTCATGATCTCTCTTGGTGAGCTGGTCAGCACCACGACGCACGAGTTCAATAATGTGCTGATGACCGTCCTGAATTACGCCAAAATCGGCCTGCGTCACGAGGATCCGGCGACGCGCCAAAACGCTTTTGAAAAAATCCTCAACGCGGGAAACCGGGCGGCAAAAATCACGTCGAGCGTTTTGGGAATGGCCCGAAACCGTTCACCGAAACCGGAGGCGACCGACCTGGAACAGCTCACGGACGATTCGCTTTATTTGCTCGAGCGTGAGATGAACAAGTACCACATTTCGGTCGTTAAGGAATTCGCGGAAAACGTGCCGGAAGTCCTCGTTTGCGGGAATCAGATCCAGCAGGTGCTTCTGAACCTCCTGATCAACGCACGCCAGGCGATGCCCAACGGCGGAAATCTCGTCGTGCGGATCCAGTACGATCAGGACGCGAACATGGTGGACCTGATCATTCGCGACTACGGGACCGGGATCCCGCAGGACGTTCTGCCGCACATTTTCGAGCCGTTCTTCTCGACGAAAACCGGCCCGGACGAAAGCGGAAAGGGCGGAACGGGCCTGGGCCTTTCGCTCTGCCGCGAGATCATCGAGGGGCATTCCGGTAAAATTCAGGTGAAAAGCACGGTCGGGAAGGGGACCATGTTTACCATTAAGCTCCCGGTCGCGCCTTCTAATAGTTAGGAGTGAGGAGTTAGGAGTGAGGAGTTGAAGTCTTTCTGAAGGCGGCGTTACGCATCAGCGCAAACTCCTAACTCCACCTCTTCCAACGCCATTTGGCTCTGAACCCGGCGCGTAATTCCGGCCTCCGGCCTCCATTACCGCCTTTCATTTTCTGATTTCTGCCGCGTCGCCCTTTACGCCGTCAGACGTCACGGTCAGTTTTACGGGGCCGGCTCCCGCGCGGCTGCGCAGGACGACCATCGCTTTCCCGTAGAAGAGCGAGTGCTCCGCGTCCGTGATCGGCTCGTAGCCCATCGGGTTTCCGTTTCCGATCCCGACCAATTCGGCCGGGCCTTCTACCGCGACGCTGAATTTCCGCATCGAGTTCGGGCAGAGCGTCCCTTTTGCGTCCACGGCTTCCACCAGAATGTACGCCAAATCATCGTCTCCGGCGAATTGGGTCTTTTCCGGAGTCAGGCGCATCGCGGCGTCCGCTCCGGCCGTCTGAACCACCGCGCGGCCGATCTCTTTTCCGTCTTTGTACGCGACCGCCTCGATTTTGCCCGCCTCAAACGGAACGTTTTCCCAGCGGAGCCGGTATTTGTCGATCACGGCGTAGTAGGCCGGCGTTTTCTGCCCGTCGGACTCTTTATCCGTGAAACTCCACTCGCGGATCGAAGCCCACGTTCCGGGTTTCAGACCGTCGAACACGACGCGGAAGTACCGGGCCGGCTGCGCGTTGGCCGCGTTCACCTCGACCTGGTCTCCCGACGCTTTCGCGAATTGGTGCTCGTGGAGCTTCGTCCAGTTCTGGCCGTCCTGCGAGGATTCGACGCGGAAACTGTAATTTTCGGCCGTCTGTTCCATCACGATCACCTGACGCCGGGCCGCCACGGGTTTCCCAAAATCGAGCTGGAGCCACTGATCCTGGCTTTCATTGGCGGCGCACCAGCGCGTTTCCGTGTCGCCGTCGAGGACTCCCGCGACGGGATTCACGTGGTCGGGGCGGTTTTCTTCGGTTCTGGCTGTCACCTGGATCGAGTCGCTGAATTTCTTCGTTTCGTTTTCGAATCTCGGAAGTTCGGTCAGCTTGGCGCGTTTTCCGAGCGATCTCCCGTTCAGGAAGAGCTCCGCCGAGTCGCCGTTCGTGTACACGTAAACCGGGACCTGATCGCCGGCGTTCCAGTTCCAGTGCGGCAGAATGTGGACCGTCAGCGCGTTGGGGTTCCAGTACGCGCGGTAAATGAAGTACCGGTCCTTGGGGATCCCGCAGAGGTCCACGATGCCGAAGTAGCTGGAGCGCGCCTCTTTGTTGAACGGGGACGGCTCGCCGAGGTAGTCGAACCCGGTCCAGACGAATTCGCCCGCGACGTAGCGGTCCTTTTCCATCCGGTCAAACTCCACGTCCGGAATATCGCCCCAGGGGACGGAGCACCAGTCGTAACCATCGACCTGGTGGTGGTTTTCGTCGTAAACTTTTTTGGAGGCCGGGTGCGGAAGCTGGTAGAAACCGCGCGTCGAGACCGCCGAGGCGCTCTCGGAATAGACCATCGCCTTTTGCGGGTACGTGGCGTGCGGCGTGCGGTACTGAGCGTTGTAGTTCCAGCCGATCACGTCCAGCGCGTCGCGTGTGTGGTCGGAAGGGACGCACGTCCCCGAGACGCAGCACCCCAGCGAGACTTTGCGGGTCGGGTCGTACTTTTTGTAGCAGTTCACCACGTGCGTGACGCGGCGCGGCCCGTCCAGGTACGGGTTGGAGGAGCCTTTTCGGCCTTGCTCGACGTCGAAAATTTCGTTTCCGATCGACCAGACGCAGACGCTCGGGCGGTTCTGGTCGCGGTGGACGAACTGCCGGACCTGACGCTCGGTGAATTCGTCAAACGTGGTCTGGTCGAAAAGGTCCACCGTGGCGTCCCATTTATCGAAAAGCTCGTTCCAGACGATGAATCCCAGCCGGTCGCAGGCGTCCATGAACGCGGCCGAGTTCGGATTGTGCGACGTGCGGATCGCGTTCACGCCCATTTCCTTCATGATGCGCAGCTGACGCTCGATCGCGACGGGATGCGAGGCGGCGCCCAGGATCCCCTGGTCGTGATGAAGGTCCACGCCGTAAAGCTGGAGGCGCTTCCCGTTCAGGTGGAAACCATCGTCGGCCGTCCATTCCACGGTGCGGATCCCGAAGGTTTGCTCGACCTGATCCAGCGCCCGGCCGTCAGTTTTCAGCGTGACTTTCAGCCGGTAGAGATTCGGAGCGTCAGGCGACCAAAGCCGCGGGTTCTTCACGTTGAGCGTCAATTCTTCGCGCGTTCCGCCGTCCTGATCCAGCGGGGCACTTTCCAGGCTCGCGGCCAGTTCGCCCGAAGGGGTGAAAATTTCGGCGTCAGCGTAAAGCGGCCGGCTCAGTTTTTGCTGGTCGATTTCGGCCTGGACCCGAACGGTCACTTTGGCGGAGTCGGCTGAAACTTCCGGGGTGGAAACGAAGACTCCGCCGTCCGGGATCCGGGCGTTCGCGGAGGTCTGGATGAGCGTCACGCCGCGGTAAATGCCCGCTCCGGGGTACCAGCGTGACCCGTGGCGGCGCGCGTCGCAGCGGACGGCGATCTCGTTTTCCGCGCCGAATTTGAGGAACTTCGTGACGTCGATCTGGAAGGGGACGTAGCCGTAATCCCAGCCGCCGACGTACGTTCCGTTCACGTAAACCTCCGGGAAGCACATCACGCCGTCGAAGTTCAGGATGAACGCGCGGTTTGCGTCGGCTTCGGTCGTTTTCAGGGTTTTGAAGTACCAGCCCACGCTGCGCCAGGGGAGTTTACCCTGACCGCCGTCCTGGCTTTTTTCGTCAAACGGGCCTTCGATCGCCCAGTCGTGCGGGAGGCGGACCGGTTGGGACTCCTGGAGTTTTTCCGGGATCAGCGCGTCGCCGACTTTCATCGAGTTTACCGGCTCGGAGCGCTCGGCGCCCGGTTCGACTTTCGCGAAAGTCCAGCCGTAGTTCCAGTTTTCAGTGATTCTTCCTTCAGCGGCTAGCGCAGAGGCGCAGAGCGTGAGGCAGAAAAGGAGGGTGAACGTTTTGTGAAGCATGAGAATCCTTTCATTATTTATTAATTAGGACCAATTATTTGTATTATACGCGAGTTCAATTTTTTGTCAAGGGAAAGCCGGATAAATAGTTGAGGAAAGTGGAAAAACCGGGCCTTTAAATCGTTTCACGCCCTGATTTGTGTTTCCTGAAATAAAATCAGGAAAATTTTTCTGATTTGGCCTTGAAAGAAACGCCTGAAAGTAGTAAAATGAAAAGGTAAAATGGAGGCTTTTCGTTTTATTCCACCGGAAAAAAGCCTTTGAGAAAAATTTGACCTTTTTGTTTTACTTTCAGAAAGTTCCATCGAAATGAATCGACGATTTATGCGTACTGGTTTTTTCGCGTTTTTTGTTTTACTTTCATTTTCTTTCCTTCAGGCTCAGGAAAATGCGGGGAAAGACCGTTTCAAGGCGTACCAGGAGCTTTACCCGGAAAATTCCACCGTGGCGCAGGCTCCCGTGGCGTTTCCGTCATTAGATGATGGGCAGAGCACGCAGGCGTTTCCAGGGGTTGGGGTTCCGGGATTTGGCGTCGCTTCGGAGCCGTCCGTCAACGTAACGGCCCGCGTCGCGGTTTTGCCGAAGGGTGAAAATCCGGGCCAGCTGGAAATTGCCGCACGAGTCCCGAAAGGATTCAAAATTTACGCTCTGACCCAGCAGTCGGGCGGGCCGTTCCCGACGAAGATCCACCTCCCGGACGAGATCAAACTCGTGGGGGAAATCGTTCCGTCTCCGGCTGCGCACGTGGAGAAAGACCCGGACACTTGGGGGGAACTGGTGATCGAAAGTCACAAAGGGCTGGTAAAATGGACCGTCCCGTTCGTCTGGTCGGATCCGCAGAAACTTCCGGAGCAGCTCACCGGAAGCGTGGAGTCCCAGATGTGCGACGCGAATACGTGCCTGCCGCCGCGTAAATTCCCCTTTACGGCACCCGTCCAGGAAATCGCGAAGGAATCTCCGGCCGAAAAACCCGTTGAGCCGGCTGAAACGCCGGTGCAACCTTTCCCGGAAACCCCGGTGGAGCCTTCTGAGCAAACGCCGTTGGAATCTTCAGATGAAACTATAAATCCGGCCCAAATTGCCGCTCCGACGGATCTTCCGGGGGAAATTCCGGAATCGATTTCGTTGGAAACGGACGAGGAAACGATTTCCGGAATGGCGTTGGAACCTTCCGATGAAATGGTCCCGATGAAAGAAGCCGTTCAGGAAACTCCCTGGGATGATTTTGACGCGCAGGCGGATTACTCGCTGGCGATCATTTTGCTCATGGCGTACCTGGGCGGGCTGATTTTGAACCTCATGCCGTGCGTTTTGCCGGTCATTGCGCCGAAACTTCACTCGTTCGTGCGTCAGGCCGGGGAAGCCCGCGGGCGGATCTTCCTCCTGAACGTGAGCTACACTTTCGGCCTTTTGACCGTTTTGTGGCTTTTGGCGGCGCTCTCCCGAATCGGCGATTTGCTGATGCTTCTGCGCCAGTACATTCCGGCCACGGCGCCGTATCTGCCGGAAATCGGGAACATGGGCTGGGGCCAGCAGTTCACCTACCCGGGTTTCGTGATTTTCATGATCTCGCTGGTTTTCGTGATGGGGCTGAGTTTCCTCGGCGTCTGGGAGATTCCAATTCCCGGAATGGTCACGAGCGGAAAATTGGGGCAGATGCAGCGCAAAGAAGGCTTTCTGGGCGCGTACTGCATGGGGATCCTGACCACGCTTCTGGCCACCCCGTGCGTGGGGCCGTACCTCGGCCCGGTCTTTGGTTGGGTGATGACGCAGCCGATCTGGACCGCGTTCCTCACGTTCACCGTGATCGGTCTGGGACTCGGAACGCCGTACCTGGTCATCGGCGCTTTCCCGGCTTTGATTCGTTTTTTGCCGAAACCGGGCGAGTGGATGGAAACCCTCAAGGAGGTCATGGGCTTCTTCTTCCTCGGAACGGTCGTTTGGCTCTTTTTCTGCCTCCCGACGCGGTTTTTCATCCCGACGCTCGGCTTGCTGGTAGCGATGTGGTTCGGCTGCTGGCTCATCGGGAAGACCACGCTTTCCGGCGCCTCGCGTGAGGCCCAGCTGACGGCGTGGTGTGTGGCGATCATCGTTTCCGCCCTCACCGGATTCATCCTTTTCTCGCTGGACCTTCAAACGGAAACGGCGGCCCCGGTGGGAGAAAATGAGGCTCAGACCCAGAATGTGAGCGAAGATAAAATTCCGTGGGAAAAATTCACGGCTGAGGGCGTTGAAGACGCGCTGAAGCAGAACCGGGTCGTTTTCATCGATTTTACGGCCCGATGGTGCGCGACGTGCCAGACGAACGGAAAATTCGCGATCAATACGCCGGAGGTGGCGCGTTTCATCCGAGAGAAAAACATTCAGCCGCTTCTGGCTGACTGGTCGGAGCCGTCCGACGAGATCGAATCGGCGCTGAAATCGCTGAATCGGAATTCCATCCCGCTGATCGTGATCTGGGTCCCGGGAGAGGACCAGCCGATTCTGATCGACGGGCTCGTCACGAAGGGAAAAGTGCTCCGAGCGCTGGAGATCGCGTCCGAGCGGGCGGTTGGAAGAAATTGAGCCTTCCCTGGCTTACTTTTGGAAGATCGGCAGGTAATTCGTTTCGGCCTGAAGCGCGATCAAGGCCATTGCGGTCGCGCAGTCGAGGCTGATGGTGGAGTTCCAGCTTCCGTCCGGTTTCTGGGTTTCCCGAAGACGTTGGACCAGTCGGGTGAACCATGGGCGCCAGACCTCAGGCGGAACGTCGGTCAGACGAAAAGCCTGGACCGCGTAGTACTGAGAGTAAAACCAGTAGCCGTCCTCGCCCGGGGTTCCGGACGCGGAGTTTTGCAGGTAGATCAGGGCGCGCTGGATCTCCGGGGAGTCGTAAACTCCCGCGGCGCAAAGCCCCGTGACGGCCGCGGCGGTACGTGGGTACGCGCTTGGGCCGGGGGTGAGGCGGTAACGGAAACCTCCGTCAGAATTCTGGCACTTGAGCAGGTACTCCACGCCCCTTTGAACGGTCTGGAAGGGGACGGAAACTCCCGCGTTCCGGCACGCTCGCAGCGCGGTCAGGAAGCAGGCCGTGACCGAAACGTCCTCTTCGCCGGGCTGGAACGAGTAGCGCCAGCCGCCGTTGGGGCCCTGAGCCTTTACGATCAGATCGACCCCTTTTTCCAAAACCGACCGCAGGCGCACGTCATCGGGGCTCATTCCGAGGCACTCGGCGAGAAACGTCACGGCAAAACCGTGGGCGTAAACGGTCCCCTGTTCCGAGGCCGACGTTGAGGCCAAAACGCCGTTTTTACGCTGGTTTTTCAGAATAAAATCCACGCATTTCTGAACCGCCGCGGCATCCGGGCCTTCTGTGGGCGTGCTTCCTGAAGAAAGAAAGGCCATTCCCGTCAGCGCCGTGATGGCGGAATCGTTCCGAAACGCCCCGTCGCCCGGCATGATCCCGCGGTCCAGTTTCTCGCGGAAGTAGTTCAGGCCCCGATCTACGCATTTTTCGGTTTCATTCTGGGCGCAAAGATCTCGGGCCAGACCCAGGAAAAAAAGAGTAAAGATCAGAGCGACGGAAAAAGAGTTTCCCCCGGAAAAGCCGGGGGCTTTTTTGACTCCATTCGCGGCACTCCTCTCTTCACGTTTCATGCTTTTTCAACTTTGAACTGAAAACTGAAATCTGAAATCTTCCTACCGGCTCCAGCCCCATCGGCGGGATCCGCTGTTTTCGCGGTACGGGGCCGAACGGTCCCAGAGGATGGTTTTGGCTTTTGCGCCGGTTTTCAGGGTGGATTCCATGATTTCCAGCCCGCGCAGCAGCGGCTCGTCCTGATATTTGGCCGAATTTTTCGTCGGTTTCACGTCATTATGGGTTTTCAGTGTGCCGCGGCGGAGCCGATCCATGAGGAACGCCTCGTCTTCATCGCGGGAGGTCTGCACCAGGTTTTCATCATCGGGTTTGATTCCCCACTCGTCTCCTTCACCCGCGCCTTCGTTCCGGTGAATGTTACGTCCATTTGGACTGTAGTACCCGGCGGTCGTGAGTTTCAGCATGCTCGTTCCGCCTTCGAAGGGCATGACGCTCTGAATGATTCCCTTCCCGTACGACCTTTCACCTACGATGACCGCCCGGTGGTGGTCCTGAAGGCACGCGGAAAAGACCTCGCTGGCGCTCGCGCTGAACGAGTTCAGAAGCAGAACCATCGGGACTTCCTTGGGGATGAGAATTTCAGGTTTCGCCCGCCAGACTTCCTCCACCGTGTTTTTTCCTTTGGCGGTCACGAGGATGCCGTCAGGAATGAAGAAGTCACACATTTCGATCGCGACGTTAAAGTCGCCGCCGGGGTTGAACCTCAGATCGAGAATCAGGCCCTTGAGCGGTGATTCAGTTTCGCCTTCACGCGGAGTTTGAAGCTTGGTCAAAACTTTTTTGAATTCATTGGCCGTTTCGTCCCGAAATTCCGTCACGTGAATGTAGGCGATTCCGTTTTTCTCGTCGATCCAGTAGTTCCATGAATCGTCTTCCGCATTCCGGTCGAACCCGAGGACGGTCTCCTGGAGGATCAGCTCGCGGGTGATCTCAAAGTCAATGGGGTTTTTCTCGTTCACCCGACGGACTTTCATTTTTACGGTGGAACCGATTTCCCCCTCAAGGAGTTTTAGCACTTCATCGATTTTCTTGCCTTCCAGGGAGATTCCATCCACCTCGAGAATTTCGTCTCCGCAGTGGATCCCCGCGTTATACGCCGGCATTCCCACCAGAGGAACGACCACTTTGGTTTTTTCGCCGTCCCCGTCGATTGCCATTCCAACTCCGCCGAAATGGGAATTGACCTCACGATGAAAACTTTCCTGCTCCTCGTTCGCGATGTAGTACGAATACGGGTCCAGTTTGCTCGTTACGCCCTCAATCGCGGCCTGGATCAGTTCTTCCCGGGACATCGTGTGGACGTAGTTCCGTGACACGCTGTCGATCAGGTCGATCAGGACGCGGTACTGCTCGAAAGTATCACGCTGGGAAACGGGAACGTTTTCCTCGGCCGAATTCTCCGTTTTCTGCTCGTCGGCTTTCTCTTCGTCCGCACAGAAGGCCGAAGGAATGGCGCCAAAGGAAAAGGAAAAAGCGAGAAAAAGGGAAAAAACGGTTAAATTTCGAATCGTTTTCATGATGGACTCGTACCAAATTAAAAAAGTGTGGCTTGGAAGGGACGGTTTTTCATCGGTCAGGGAAGTCTGGGGAAAAGCCTCTGAACCACAAATGAAATTTCCCGTCCGTATATTCTTCTATTCTTCGACCATGTTCAGCATGGTAGCCAGCGTATCGACCATTTCCTCGACCTGCCGGCAGGACTGATTGGTCACGACGGCGTGTTCTTCGTTCCAGCTGCGGATTCCTTCCCGCAAAAGGACCTCCGACGCCTCGTTCTGGGCCGATTCCGGGGCGGAACTCGTGATTTCGTGAAACACACTGCGCAGATGGTCCTGAGCCAGCGGATTGCCGTGCATCGCCTCGGAAAGCGTCACGAGGTAGCGCTGAATATCGACCTGGGAAACCGTTTCCTGAGCCGGTGACGCGCCGTTTTCATCACAGTTTTCGGCGAGTTTTTCCATCCAGCGCCCGTTTTCGGAGGACTGAATCAGCGAGGCCGCGGCTTCCTGAGCGTCCACCGGGGTGGAAAGGCGAGCCTGGAAAATCTTGTAATTCCCCTCACTGTTCAGGTCGTTTTTACGTGCCTCGCGGATCTTCTGGTAAATCTCCTCAAGGCCGATCTGCTTGAACCAGAATCTCGCCCGCCGAGGCAGTTCACTCAAGCTCATCGTTTCGTCGAGCAGTACGATTTCGTTCCACATTCCTTCCAGATTCTGCTCGAAGAGTGTGGCGACGAACATCGACCAGCGGTTTTTCAGAGAGGGAAGAAGCTGATCCTGGATCTGCGTGACGCTCGTCGCGGAAACCGTCGGGAGATTGAACCGGTGCCGGACGCGCTCCTGTTCATGGACGGCGGTCCCGAGAAAAACGATCCGGAAGAGGCGTTTCTGGGAAAATTTCAGCCCGGTCGAGAATGAAAAGTCGGTGCGGCACCCGATCGGCAGAACGTCCAAAAGGGCCTCAAGCAGCATTTCCGGCTGGGAACTTCCGGTGAGGATGGTCGTGAAATTTCCCAGGATCTGATCGAGAATGGACGCAAAACGCCGGATCCCCGTCATGCGGACGAACGCGTTCAGCGAGTTAAGCCGCACGGGTTCCGCGCCGCCGTCCATGGAGAGCGTCTTCAGCACCGGGAGGATCTCCGCGTTGGGGAAATGTTCTTTTTTCGGGCGGTTGGGCGTTTCACGGCTCCAGAGCTGACGCGTGACCTCCAGCCCGGCACGCCAAAGGCCGAGTTTTTCGAGGTGATGGAAAAGCGTCATCGCGTTGTTCGAGTAGTCCTTGAGCATTTGCGGCGGAACCAGAATTCCGTGTGTAAAAACTTCGTCGCCGGTTTCCTGCGGAAAGAGAAGCTCAAGGTGACTGGTTCGGCTGAGGCAGAAAAAGCCGGAGGGCAAAGGGTGAAAATTCCAGCTGAACGCGGCGGGCGACGCGGAGAGTAATTCCCCCTTCCCCGCGGACCAGATGCGAATTTCGGAAAGGTCCATCGCGTCAATTCCCCGGCTGACCGCGAGGTATTCATGAGCAGGACCTAAAATAAACTGTTTGACGGCGTGCATTTTAAATTAATAAGGAATCCGGATCAATGAGGGATTCAAAATGAATGAATAGCGAAAAATCGGAAGAAATTCTTTCGATTCATGATCCTATACGCTATTGGTGAATCATTTTACTCTACATTCTCTACTATTTTCCCACATTTTTCCCTTTTTGTCTATTTTTTTCCAAAAAAATGGGCTTTTATTTACAAAAAAGACGAATATTTTTCCCGCGAGTCCTTGAAAGTTTTGGGGATTCAGGGTAAAATACAGAATCATTTTTCCCATCATTCCCTCAAAATACAGGAGATTTTTCTCATGAAACGCATCATTCCCGCCCTCTGTATGACGGTTTTCGTCTCCCTTTTCCTGTTCAGCCTGGCCAGTGCCGGTGAAATGCCCGCGGACAAAGCGGCGCCGGAAGGGTTCCAGTCCCTCTTCGACGGCAAAACCCTCGACGGCTGGGACGGCGACCCGGCTTTCTGGTCCGTTCAGGACGGCTGCATCACGGGCATTTCCACTGCCGAAACCCCGGTCAAGTACAACACGTTCCTGACCTGGACGAAAGGCGAAGTGGCGGACTTCGAGCTTCTGTGCGACTTCTGCCTCACGAACCACAATTCGGGCATTCAGTACCGCGCCTTCAAAAACGAAAAACCGTGGAGCCTCGGCGGCTACCAGGCCGACATCGCGGGCCCACCGCACATGGGGATCGTTTACGGTGAAGGCTACCGCGGCATCCTCTGCCAGCGCGGCGACCAGACCACGATCGGCAAAGACGGCAAGCAGACCGTGACCGGCAAAGTCGGTGACAAAAACGAGCTTCTGGACCACATTGACCTGACCGGCTGGAACACGTACCGCATCGTAGCGAAAGGCAACGTGATGAAGCAGTACATCAACGGCTGCCAGGTCTCGGAACTGATCGACGAGGACGGCGTCGCGCGTTTCAGCGGCGTGCTCGGCTTCCAGCTCCATGCCGGCCCGGCGATGAAGGTCCAGTTCAAGAACGTTTTCCTCAAGGAATTGAAGTAATGCGTACATCACAAATCTCCCTCCTTTTTTTGCTTTCACTGACTCTCACCGCGTTCGCGGAGATGCCGACGCACGGCGTTTGCGCGCATCGGGGCGATAATGCGTGCTTTCCGGAAAATACGGTCCCGGCGTTTGTTGCCGCGGCGGAAAAAGGGGCCGCGATGGTTGAGTTCGACGTGCGGCGCTGCAAGACCGGCGAACTGGTCATCATGCATGACGGAACCGTGGACCGGACGACCAACGGCACCGGCGCCATCGCGGAAATGACGTTCGACGAGCTGCGCGCCCTGGACGCCGGCGTCAAGAAGGACCCGCGCTTTGCCGGCACGAAGATCCCGACGTTCGACGAAGCGATCGACTGCCTCCCGAAAGACGGCATCTGGGTCAACTGCCACTGCGGCGGCGGGGTCGCTGACGAAGTCGCGGTCAAGATCCGTGAAAAGGGCCGCCTCCACCAGGCGTTCATCGCGACGGACCTGAAAAGTATCGAGCGCGTCCGGCAAACCGTCCCGGAGATCCTCACGTGCAACATGAGCCGGACCGGAACTTGGGGCCAGGCGTGGACCGCCGAGCAGAGCACGCTCTACGCGACGCAGACGGTCGAGCACCACTGTACGCTGCTCCAGCTCATCACGCCGTGCTCGGAATCGGACGTGAAGCTGATGCACGACGCCGGGGCGAAGATCAATTACTTCCACTGTTCCGATCCAGAAAAACTGGAGCCGCTTCTGAAACTGGGCGTGGACTTTGTGCTGACCGACCGGCTGGACCTGATCCAGGCGAAGTACAAGGAAATCCGGAAATGATACGGAGGGCCGGCGGCATTTTCGGAGTGCGGCAATACAGAAGCCGAAGGCTTCATTTGCCGCTTTCACTTAGCGACCGAAAAACACGGCGGCGAAAAACGATTTTCGCGTGGGGAACGTCAAGCGTGCTTCAGCGGCAAAGGAAGCCTGCGGCTTCTGTATTGCCGCAAGGGAAAGCGATGAATGTCGCTTGCGCGACTGTATCATCGCACTCCAAAAGAGCCGCCTCGCACCCGGAAACGCCTCCCACCCCCCTCTTGGCCAAAAAAATCCTAAAATTTTGACTTTTTTTAAATATTTTTCGTTTTTTTGGTCGAAAAAAGTAGTAAAATTTCGTAAACAGAGTATAATATACTTTAAAGAAAATTTACGGAACCACTACAGATACACACAGGAGTCCATCACAATGGAAAAGAAAATCGAAGATTCAAAACCGATTCTGAACCGCTCACGCCGTCAGCTTCTCGTTGGAGCAGCGCTCACGCCGGTGGTGATGACGCTCCATTCGGCGAAGGTTTTTGCGGATGGGACTCTTGCGGAAGGTCATTCCGGTCCGGCTCCGTTCTCCGGCGCAATTCGTGGTTCTGCCGGCATGGAAACTACTGGCGGAACGATCGATACTGAAAACGCGCTTTATACGGCTCTTTGTACTTCTGAGGAAAGACAAACCCTGCAGGATTATTATGGAGGTGTTGGGCAAACTGGTTCTTCGTCACCAACCCAGTTGAGCGATTTTCTGGGGTGGACTGCTGCGGATACTAATTCATACAGATGGCAGTACAGTTCTTCTACCGGGAGTGTGAACTGGACGCAGCGTTATGAAGCGATGCTCGTGGCCGCGATTGATCAGTACTTAACATCTGAGGCTATGATTGCGAATATCACGACCCTTAATAGTGCGACGTGGAAATCCGAGGCTGTACAAAATGCTTATGCAGCGATTAACGCCAGTGCGCCTCAGGCGGTAGACTGGAATAATTATCCTTTTACCGTGAGTGGCACCGAGGGAGTTCGGGCATACTTTACTGATATACCGAATCTATTGAAAGGATTTGCGTCGGAGGTCTATAATCCCCTTCCTACCCAGGAACCAACGAATGATCCGGTTGATCCACCGCCTGCAGGCTGATCCTGATGCGTGATTTTGGTTAAATAGAGAAAAGATGGGAAGCAGGAGGCTGAATAAGTCTCCCGCTTTTTTTTATATGGGCCTCAATTCCTTTAAAAATCCCTTTGCCCCCCCTTCTTTTCCGGCGTATTTGGTGTAAAATACGTTCTATTGAAATGGTTCGTTGATTCACATATTGGAGTAACTCATGGCTGACGAAAAAGCGGTACTTTCCATTCGAGGCAAAAACATTGAATTTCCCGTCCATGAAGGCACGGAAGGGGACGTCGCGATCGATATTTCGAAGCTCTACCCCGACCATCGCCTGATGACGTTCGACCCCTCTTTGGCGAGTACGGCCATTTGTAAAAGCACCGTCACGTACATCGACGGCGAAAAAGGGATCCTCCGTTACCGCGGCATCCCGATCGAGCAGTTCGTCACGGACAAACCGAGCTTCATCGAGGTGGCGTACCTGCTGCTGACCGGCGCCCTGCCGACGCTGGACGAACGCGAGTATTTCCGCCGCCAGCTGACCGAGAACGAACTGCTGCCCGAACCCATGCGGCTTTACTTCAATAACGTCCCGACGACGGCGCCGCCCATGGCGCTCCTTTCCGCGGCCGTGAACAACCTGGCGTGCTTCCACCCGGAGTTTCTGGAGCTGGATAATGACGACGATTTCATGGAGATCTCGGCGCGCCTGATCAGCAAGATCCGCACGATCGCGGCGTACATTTACCGCCGGACGCACTGCCTGCCGTTCATGTACCCGAACCCGAATTTGCGGTACGCGGCCAATTTCCTGCACATGATGTTCTCGCTGCCGTACTCGCACTACGAGGTCGCGCCGGAGATCGAGGACGCCCTGAACCTGGTGCTCATCCTGCACGCCGACCACGAGCAGAACTGCTCCGCCGCGACGGTCCGGGTGGTCGCCTCCTCGCGGGCCAACCTTTTCGCCTCGTGCGCGGCCGGGATCTGCGCCCTTTGGGGATCGCTGCACGGCGGCGCGAACGTGGAAGTTATGCGGATGCTCGCCCAGATCCACGAAGGCGGCCTTTCTCCCGAAGAGTGCATTCGGATGGCGAAGGACAAAACGAACCCGTTCCGCCTCTACGGCTTCGGGCATCGTATTTACAAGAATTACGACCCGCGGGCCAAGATCCTCCACGCCGCCTGCGAGCGCGTCTTTGCGATCCTGAAGAACCAGAACGACCCGCTGTTGAACATCGCGCGGAAACTCGAGGAGCTGGCCCTTTCCGACTCGTATTTCGTCGAGCGCAAGCTGTACCCGAACGTGGACTTCTACTCGGGGCTGCTCCTGCGTGCGATGGGGATCCCGACCAACATGTTCACGGTGATGTTCGCGATGGGGCGTCTCCCAGGCTGGATCGCGCAGTGGAAAGAGCAGCACGACTCCGGCGGGCGCATCATTCGTCCGCGTCAGGTTTATGAGGGGAACACGCTGAGCGATTACGTGCCGATGGGTCAGCGCTGATCCCCGTCCGATTGGTTTTCATTCAGATTCCAAAGTACCATGAAATTTCGTTTCCTTGGCCATAACGCGTGGCATTTGACCGTTGATTCGGTCTCCGTTCTGATCGACCCGTTTTTGAGCACCAACCCGTTCGCGGCCTGCAAGCCGGACTCGCTGCAGGCGGATTTCATCCTCGTTTCGCACGGTCACGGCGACCATTTCGGCGACACGATCTCCATCGCGAAGCGTACCGACGCGATCGTCGTGGCGATTGCGGAAGTCGCGGGCTACTGCGCCAAACAGGGTGTGAAAAGCACGCTGGCGATGAACGTCGGAGGCAGTATTTCGCTTCCGTTCGGCCGCGTGAAGATGGTCCCGGCCATTCATTCCTCCACGCTTCCTGACGGGACGCCGGGGGGGAGTCCGGCCGGATTTCTCATCACGTTCAAGGACGGTCTGCGCATGTACTTTGCGTGCGACACGGCGCTCTTTTCGGACATGAAATTTTTCTCCGGCGTCGATTACGCCTTCTTACCGATCGGCGATCTGTTCACCATGGGCCCCGACGACGCGCTTGAGGCGGTGAAGATCATCCAGCCCCGCGTCGTGGTTCCGTGCCATTACGGGACGTGGCCGCCGATCAATCAGGACGTTCAGGCGTGGAAAACGCGCGTCGAGAACGAAACGCTCAGCAAGTGCGTCGTGATGAAAAGCGGCGAGGAACTGACGATCGCGAATGCCAAATTCCGTTAATGAATCCAGTTTAAGAAACATTCAAAACCATGAAAAGCATTTTACCCGCCATTTTCTGTTTGATTTTCGCGTCTTCCCTTCTGGCCCAGCAGTCGAACGGCGTTGGGACCACGCCTGATTTTCGCGGCCCCGTCGGGCTCCAGATGTACTCGCTGAGGGACTACGTTTCCGTGAACGCCGAGCTCGGGCTGAAGCTCGCGCACGATTTGGGCTTCGTGTACATCGAGCCGTCCAACTCGTTCAACAGCACGTATGAGGAGTACCGCGCGTTCATGGAAAAGTACAAGCTGAAGGCGATCTCGAAGAATTTCGGCTACGGCGACCTCCTGAGCGACGAGAAGATCGACGAGATGATCGCAATCGGCAAGACCCTCGGCGTGAAGTACATCGGGATCGCCTGGATCCCCGAGATGAACGACGAAAAAGTCGAGGAGGTGATCCGCGTTTTCAACCATGCGGGCGAGCGGATCCACGCGGCGGGTCTGACCTTCACGTTCCACAATCACGGGAAAGAGTTCACCCCGTGGGAAGGTGGAAAAGAGGGTGAAACCATGTTCGACCGCATCGTTCAGGAGACGAACCCCGAAAACGTGAAATTCGAGATGGACGTCCGCTGGGTGACCGCCGGCGATCCCATCGCGCTCCTGAAGAAGTACCCGGGCCGGTTCGTCCTGATGCACGTGAAATGCGACTCGGGCAAGAACGGAATGCTGCTGGAAGAAGGGACGATCGACTGGAAAGCCGTTTTTGCCGCCGCGCAGGAAATCGGCGTGGAGGCGTACTTCCTCGAATACGACGACGTGCGGAACATCATCCCGAACACGATCTACAATTTGCGCTATTTGGAAAGCCTGAAATGAACGAAATTTTATCTTTTCTGCGTGAAGCGGCCGATTTGACGCGGCGCATTCAGAACGATTTCATCACTCCCGCGACGTGGGAGAAAAAGGACAAATCGCCCGTCACGGTCGGCGACCTGGCGGTTCAGACGCTCGTCGCGGCCCGGCTGGAGGCGCTTTACCCGGACGTCCCGCTCATCGCCGAGGAGTCCGCGGACCTTCTGCTCACGGACGAGGGGAAGCGGTTTCTGGAGATCATCCTCGAGTACGTCGCGAAGTACATTCCGGACGTGACGGCGGAAAAGGTCGTGAAGTGGATCTCCCGCGGGAAGCACGACGATTCGCTGCGTGACGCACCGCGTTTCTGGACGCTCGACCCGATCGACGGGACGAAAGGTTTCCTGCGCAAGGAGCAGTACGCCACCGCGCTGGCGCTGATCGAAAACGGCCAGGTGACGCTGGGCTTCCTCACGACGCCGAATCTGACGTGGCTCCCGGAGACGAAAGAATTCACGACCGACCAGGCCGTCGGCTCGCTGGTTTGCGCCAAACGCGGCGATGGGACGCGGGTCGTGCCGCTCGACCGGGGCGACGACGCGCTGGAACCGATCCACGTCTCGGCCCACGCGGACCCGGCGGAGGCTTCGGTCCTTCGTTCGGTGGAGGCGGGGCACACGAATTTGAGCCAGATGGACGTTTTGTGCCAGAAAATCGGCGTCACGCGGAACGTCGGGATGGACTCTCAGGCGAAATACGCGATGCTCGCGGCGGGAAAGAGTGACCTTCTGTTCCGGCTCATCTCGGCGAAAATGCCGGACTACAAAGAGAAGATTTGGGACCAGGCGGCCGGTTCGATCATTCTGGAAGAGGCCGGCGGCCGCGTGACCGACCTGGACGGCAAGCCGCTCAACTTCACGCAGGGGTACACGCTCAAGCAAAACCGCGGCATTTGCGCCTCGAACGGCCTCCTGCACGACCGTGCCGTTCAGGCGATCGAAGAGATCGGCGCGTAATATTCGGAGGGACGGCGCGTTTCCGAAACTCCCCCAGTCTCGCTTCGCGAGCCAGCCCCCTCAAGGAGGGGGCCTTTATATGACGTTTTGTTTTTCCAGTTTAACCCATTCCGGGTTTTCTCCGCCAGATTCTTCACATTGGACAGTTGGTTGGTTCAGGATAAACGAAAATCAGTCCAATCTTCATTTTAACAATACTCCAATTTTAAAAGATATATCTGAGAAAGAGACTTCTTTTAATTTGGAAAATCCAATATTCTTGATTTCTATAGTACCTGAAAAAGATCTGCGACTTTCTCCAGGATTTAAAATACGTACAAAATATTCAAACAACCTGATTCATGAAGTCTGAATTCTTGAAAATATTTTTCCCAAAAAATTAGTTTTTTTGAGGCTTTATAAAAAATTTTCTGTCATTCGTGTTGTCTATTCTATAAAAGGACAATAAACTATGCTTTGAAGCACCATCATTTGGTTCCTGTTTAAGTTTTTTTTGAAAATTTAAAAAAATCAGGGACTTGTGTTGTCTATGTTTGTGGAGCGGGTGATGAACCTCGGTTTAAGTTGAGTCATTTGGTTCACATAAAGTTTTTTTGAAAAATTTTAAAAAAAATTTCCAAAATTTGGGTTTTCGTGTTGTCAATCCATTTGGAGCGGGCAACAAACCGCATTTAACCCTTTTGAATCAGGAGAATCCAATGACTGATTTTGAAATTGAGTTGGAAGAACTTTGTTGGGATGAGATTGCGGCGAAGGCTGCAAAATCAGCCACCTCACAAGTTCTGAGCATCCAACAAGAGCAGAAATGGACGAATTACAGCCATCGCATCATGTGCCTGGCAGTGATTTTGATGATCCAATTCTCGCTTCTCTACTTTTATCAGATTGCGCAGTTGAAAATCGTCCAGATGCAGCTGCTGCTAACTCTGATGCAAACGTGATTCGGTATAACCTGGTTTTCTGCATTGGACGCTGGGTGTAGAAATCAAATCAAATCAAATTTCAGCGAGTCCCAGAAATTATGGAGTGTGTAAATGAAAGCTGTAATTTTTTCATCCATCGTTTTGGTAATTGTTGTTGCAATCGGAGTTTTCCAGTTCGGATTGTTCAACAAGGAAATTGGCGAGATCAAAAAGCAGTTCAATCGTCAGACCGTGTCTGCGCGTGTGGAGAAGGCCATTGAAAAATACAAGCGGGAAGCAGAAGACCTCAAAAAGCAGGCTTTCCAATGGCGCGTCGAAGCGAACAAACTTCGTGAAGAGGTGAAAAAGGAACAGGAGGAAATGATCGAGCCTCTTGAAAAGGCGATGAAGAATATTGCCGTAACCGCTGAGAAAGCGAACCTTCCGAAGCCGAGCGAAATTGAGACCATGACGGAAGAACAGAAAATCATGGTTTTGAAGGTCGGCAACAAGGAGATTGCTGCTCCAGAAGTGTACAAGACTCTGAACATGTGGCATGAAGATGTTACCTACAGAAAGAGTGTCTGCGAGAAGAAACTGGACCACGCGAGCAAACTTGAAGAAGGCGCCGAAAAAATGATGGCTCGCCGCGAGGTGATTCTCAAGAGCCTTCCTCAAATGTCTGACAAAGTCAGCGAATTGGAGATGGAACGCGAGCTGTCCGCACTTGATCGTCGGATCGCGGAGTTGGATAGCACTTTGACCAACGTCCCTGCAGGTGAATTGGGTGAACTGACCTCCATTATTGAAGATGAAATTACTGAAAATAAAGCGGTCACGAAGACAATTCAGGATGAAAATTCCAATATGTCAGTGGCGAACCGTCCGAATCCCAAGGATTTCCTGGGTACAAATACCTCTGCAAACAACGAATTGGATGATCTGTGGGGAAGCTCTGACAAGAGTACCTCGACTCCGGTTCAATGAGATAAGGAGTGTGGGACCGTGGTATCGTATGATTCTGTTGCAAACAGAACGCCCCATATTTCCCAAATGTCACTCGATATGTTAATACGGACACTCCCTTCTTTGAGAAAGCACGACGGTTTAGATGAGTGTTTTGAAGCAATCGCAGTACACCTGAAAAGTTGCCTGTTTCCACTGATTACATATATGTGTAAACAACGATTGGAAGGCACACGCGAAGGGTTAATGTATGATGCCAATGACGTACTCCAGTTCGTTTTCAGTGATTCAGAGATTGTCGTGAAAAATGGGAAAGTGGTGTCCAACACCAACACGATGAGTGCTTCTGAACTCGCTGAGATTATCCTCCAGTTCCATTGCGATCAGATGGTCCTTATTCTGGACTGCTGTTTCTCGGGCAATACGAGTCAGCTGACCAACCTTTATGACAAGATTGACGCTGAAGAAGATCGTGGACCGAAATCGCTGGCGATTCTTTGCTCCTCTGGTGTGAATCAGACCTCTCAGGTTTTCGTCAACCGTGGCATTTCATTATACACGAGTTATATCCTCGCTGCCCTGTCGGGAATGGCTGACAATAATCAGGATGGAAAAGTCTCTGTTGAGGAAATTCATACGTATGCCTATTCTCTGGTTGGAATGGTCAGTGAGAAACAGGAACGCGATTTGATCGGAACTCTCTCCGGATACCGTTCGAATGAATACGCAGCCAAATCCTCTGTGTCCTCGGATGATGTCGAAATTCAGAGACCTGAATTTAAGAAGATCGTCAAAGGCCCGAACGCCGACATCCAATTTGAAGTTCCGAATCTTCCTTATGAAGTAAGCGTAAACTTCTTGTTGAACAATATTAATGATATCGTTCAATACCACCATCTTGATCCGAAAACGATTCGTGTGGACGATTTCATTCAAGCTGGTGTGCCTGTTGACCAACAGGAGAGCCGTCTGTATGGGCGACAGATCGCGAACGTGATCAAAAGGAAGCTCAATCCGAAAGTCGAAATTTTCAAGTCCATCATTGACAGGCCGAAGACAAAACGTAACGTGAACTACCGTTATGCCATCCAGGGAAAATTCTGGATCGAAATGGCAAAGGGAAGTGACGAACAATTGGTCCTCAAGGTAAATTGTTGTATCGTTAATCTTGACACGAACGAAATCTTGACAATGTTCGTCCTTTCGACGCCGCCGGAATTAAAAAATACTGGCAACAAAACCAGGGAAACTTCTGTAAAGTACGTTGAAGTAGAGTCCCAGGACATTAATGAAGTTGCCCCCAGTATTTCGACGGAACCCTTAGAAGAAGAACATGTTTCAGGATTACAGATTACGTTAAAACGCAGAGATGGAAAACCGTTAAAAGAAACCCCAAGTGGTTATATCGTTGAAAAGGGAGATGCCCTGGTCGTTAATATCGACAATCCAACAGACACAACCTACTGCGTCATGTGCCTGGTCGATGGTCTGAATCCGGTTATCAAAAAAGGTGAAAATGACGACAGCAGACTGGATTTAATCTCCAACCATATTGACAAGGGCAGATACTATACGGTCGGTTCACACACAGAAGGTACTGGTTTTGTGGGTTGGGTAACTGACAGCCATGTCAATAGCAAAGGCAAGGTCGTGATGGATTACAACTACTTCGTGGTCCAGGATGCTCCTGAATCCCTGCGTTCACGTATGAAAGTTGATCCAACCAAGGTGGATGTACCCCTTGGCTGCATTCGAGTGCTCATCTTTAAGGCGGAGCCTGTATCAGTTACACGTGGTTCTGGAATGGGCGAGGGGGAAAAAGACAGCGTAGAAACAACCCGGTCTGTCTTCAAAATTCCGAGCAGCAAATCAACGCCAATCGACATGTTCGACCTTAACTATGCGTTTAAGGAATAACATCCAGATGGGCGAATAACCGCTGTAAAAAGGGGACGATGCTTCCTGTATCGTCCCCGCAAGATACCATTTCCTCGATATTTCAATGGTTTCTTTCCTGTTTTTTAAGTTCTTTAACATTTTCCAGAAAGGAAAAATATGAAAAAGTCACGAATTTCGTTAATTGCACTGGTTGCAAGTTGTTCATTGTTTGCAAGCGTTTATGGACAATGGGGATGGATTCCGTATGCCGGGCCGTATATTGACATGGCTCGGGATATTGCAAGCGGCGATTTGGGGGCCATCCCTTACGCGGGCGGATATATTAATTTAGCCCAGTCAATTGCGAACGGCAATTTTGAAGCCATCCCTTACGCGGGCGGATACATTGGCATGGCACGGTCAATTGCAAACGGCAATTTTGGTGCCATCCCTTACGCGGGAGGGTATATCAATATGGTAACAAACTATGCGAATACCTATGGTGGCGGCGGCGGATATACCGGATATGAAAACTATGGGGGAAGCATCGCAGAAAACGAGAATCTGCAGCCAGAGTATCTGTCCGAGGGGGAACGCATGAATACCTCAGAAATGGGGGCATTGTTCCAGGCACAAGAGTACTATTCCCCGAAATGGTATGAGATTGTGGACATGGTCTCTAAACTCGGGGATAAAGGAGTTATACAGACGATAACACCTGTAATTTCGTATGAAGATCTGAAGTCAATTGATCAAGAAAAGGTTAAGCTGTTGAAGGATCTTTCGGGTGATTCTGAAGGGGCGCAATACTATAGCTCAACGAATGATCAATTTCAAACCTTTAATATTGCCAAGATAATGAAAGACCTCCGCGAACAGCGGGATGCTATCCTCGAACTGATTCGCAAGGGTGATATTCAGGAGGCAAAAGAGGCAGGAGATGAACTCAAGTCAGCGATTAAGACATCCGAGGTATTGCAAGTAAGAAGCCTTCCGTGTGATATGCTTATTTTATCCATCAGTCTCGAATATGCCCGGAACCTGCATCGGGAAGAAGCGGAAGAATGGGCCACACTGGCTGAGGATTATATGGAAGGTGTGGAAATGCCTGTCCTGGGCAAAATAAAGTATTGGGATTATTACGCCACGCGCTTTTTCATTAGTGGCTCCTATTCCATCGCGGAAAGACTCTATACCAAATCGATGAAGATGAGGGAAGGGGCCAATCTTCCCACGGGAATAAGCGAATCTTTTTTGGCTCGCTTGTATCAGGTTCAGGGACTATATGAAGAAGCTCAAGAGAGATGGGAGGCTTTGAAAAACAACGCGACCTCTAACGAAGATATTGGAGAAATCCAGACCAACCTCGGTATTAATGCTTTCTTCCTTGGGGATAACATTGAAGCTGAAGATTACCTGAAAGACGCTCTTATATATCTGGAAAAAGAGAGTGCCGATCTGAAAGACTGGAAACTTCCTGAAGATCGTCAGAAGTTTGTTGATGATTTGAATAAAAAGCAATTGGGTCTCCCCGACAATCTGAATGAAGACCAAGAGAAAGAAAAAGCATCCTATGAAGCGGCAACTCGAGAGCTGTCCCCAACCCCGGACATTTATGTGAGTTCTTACCTGTCTGGCTGCTGCGAACGTCTCGCGAGTATCTATATCATGCAAAAACGTTACGACGAAGCCCAGAAGATGATTGATAAAGCTGAGGCGACAGGGAAGAATGTCTATGTGTGGAAGGAAGGCAAAAAAGATCCTAAGCCTGAGTTAAAGAGAGAACCGATATATGGGCCATTCGGCGGATATAGGGGTGATCGTCTAGTAAAAGTATACAAATGGATCAACGGGAAATACGAACTTGTCGAAAAACCTGACGTCCAGAGAGAAGTTTCGATCAATGCAATTAAGGTTCAGATGGATCTCAAAAAGAGCCAGGAGCTCGGTAAATCCTCAAAAGCTGATAAATCCTCAAAAGCTAAGTTGCTTACAGATGCTCTTGCCCTTTGCACTAAAAATATTAGGGCTCTGGAGAATAATAAGGACGTAGTTTCTGCGCAACGCCGTGCGGAAGCGTATAAGGCACGGAGTGAAGTTCATCATTTGATAAAAAATGGCTTTAAAGTGGAAGGCGATGGAGATTTTGGCTCTGCAGAGACTGATTTACTTGAAGCCGCCAGGATCATCGATGAAAACCACTGTCACGAAACATTCATGGCCGAGGTCAAATGTTCTTTAGGGGATGTGTATCTTGAAGAGGGAAATACTAAAGAAGCCGAGAAAATGTTTAATGAGGCGGAAGAGATTTGCGATGAGTACTTTACGTCTCCCTCCATGTACTGTCGCGTGTATTACGGACAAGCCCAGGTTCTCTACCAGCAAGGCAAAATCGAGGAGGCCATTTCAAAACTCGAAGCCACTTGGGATTATTCACTGCTTGTCCGTGAGAAAGCCTCTACGAATGCCCAGCAGAAAGCGGGTATTTTCGGTGAGTACTATTATTTGTACGAAACGCTGGTTGAATGGCAATACCACCTTGATTCAGAAAAAAAAGATCCGGCCAAGATATACGAGGCAATGGAACGTTCTCGTGGTCAGGGGCTTTTGGATTTGATGGCTGCTGCTGGCATTAAAAATGCTCCCGAAGATCTGAAAGAGGCAGAAAAAGAAGCCGGAAGGAAAGTAAATGAAGCAAGGAGAGGTCTGGTGGCGCTTCGCAGACAAGCCAGGCAGTTCCAGATTGATCCTGCAAAAATGGCGGAGTTCAACAAGCAAATGGAGTATAAAGTAAGCGAAATCAAAGATAGTATACAAGAATTGATTAAAGCCAAGTCTGCAGTTGTTGAGAACTCTCGCAGCCAAATCAAGATTCCGGCCTTCGATAAGGCAGTTGAAGAACTGGAAAATAGCAAAGTTACCACATTTGAATACATGGTGACAGAAAAAGGTATATATCTGTTCGTGTATGGCTATAATAAGGAATCAAATTTGTACGAGCTCCAAATCACCGAAGAGCAGGCCGCCATGTTTAATGAGATTGACCCCACTCTGGAAGTCAAGACAGGGCCATTGACGGCAGGGACCCTTGGCAAACTGTTCCAAAACAAAGAGCATACCGGCATTATTGATTCTCTTCAGGACCCGGGAAGTGATGAGGTGAAAACGGCCCAGGAATTGTACCTGCTTTACACCATTCTCTTCCCCGATGATTTGGGAGATTTCCTTGAACAGTGCCAGAACGGTGAATACGCCATGATTCTTCCCGATGGTGTTTTGGCCCAGTTCCCGTTCGAAACGCTCATTACCAATGGTGATATGGAGGGGTTCAAAGATGCTGCCTTCCTGTTGGAGCAGGATGTTACCCTGTTTTACAGCCCATCGCTTGAATTTTATTACCACTTGCAAAACTCGGATAAAAAAGATAGCAAAGGGGTTTTAACGGTTGGAATCAAGGATTATTCTGCTTACAATGAGCGACATAATCCCCAAATGCCTCAGCCGGTTCCGACGACCTTACTCGCAATGAGAGGTGCGGATGGTTCCGCGCTTCCGGACTTGCCGGGTGCGGAGGAAGAATCCAAGGAAATTAACCGGATATATGGAAAAAATAGTACGCAGCTGCTAAATCAGGAGGCGACTGAAAAAAATGTCCGTAACAAGCTGGAGGATAAGAAACAGAGTTTTCACTTTGCGGGTCATGCCCAGGCGATGTACCAGTACGGGAAACTGGCCGGCAAGCTTATTCTCTATCCGGACTCGAAAGAAAATGATGTTTCCAATGACGGGTTCCTGACTCTTGAAGAACTTTGCGAAATCGATGAGAACATAAATTCCCGTTTGCTTGATGGTTACAAGCTGGTCTTTTTGAGTGCCTGTGAAACGAACGCTGGTTATAATCAGCAGGGCGAAGGGACTTGGTCTCTGAGCCGTGGCATGATCGTAGCCGGTGCTCAAACCGTTATCAGCTCTAACTGGCCTGCGAGCGACAGTTCTACCTCGGAGTTGGTGAAGAAATTCTTCCAGAAAATCAACGATGAGAACGTGAGCTATGCAGATGCTCTGAAGAGTGCCAAGACCAGTTTGCGAAACAACGAGCAAATTTGGTCTCATCCATTTTTCTGGGCGCCGTTCGTAGTTCTTGGGAATAATTGACCTGGAAGCTGATTCCCATTAGGATGTTTCTCGACTTGCCCCCTTTCAAAAGAAGGGGGTAAGTTGAAACGAAATACACAGTATGTAATTTTTTCAAGATTATAGTATCTGTTACATTGGCAGACAGGACCATCAACAACTGGCAGACCGGTACAGCTGCCGCTTCTGGCGGGTCGAAAAAGACATACACATTCACAGGTCAAACTACCTGCAAGACCGTCTGGAATGGATCTGATTTAATGGAAAGCATTCGGGACTATTGTCATTTATTTTGTTTGGGCGGAACATTTGTATAAAAAAATTTTTTAGAAGTTTCCAATTAATTTTTTAAAAAACACCATCTTATACTGTCTATCTTTATGAAGGATGAAGTTGATTCCTTCGGCTGTAATACCTTTCGTTTTTGAGGAAAAGATCCACTTTCCAGGTATTACAAAAGCCCTTTGCAATTCCAGTTTTCATATATGAGGGGTATATGATTTTTCCCCTTAATGGAGGATCATTCATGCGTCGTTTGGGAATTTCATTGTTTGTTTGCCTGGTCATTGCCATGACACTTGTTCCTGCCAGAAATTTCACATGTTTGTTAAAATATATCCTGCCTTACGTTGAGGATATTGCCGTTACAGAAATGGTGGTCTCAAGCATCACAGACCATTTGGAAATTGCCCAGTGGGCGGTAAAGAACGGGAGATACACTCTGGCATTCGATGAAGTAAAAATTGCCTGTTTAATCTTGAAGGAGTACTTGGCCCAAATAGATACGGAGAAATACTTCCCATCTCAGTCTGAGAAAAAGGAGCAAGAGGATGAACAAGAGGATGGGAGAGAAGTGCTTGCTTTAAAGGGTGATCTATATGGAGTAGGATTCTAAAACTTTACTTCATTTAACCCGGAATTACAATGGTTTACTGGATTAAAAGGATGGGATTGTTTAGGGATACGGGTACGCCGTCCGCGGCAGTCCCGACAGCAAAAGCGGAGTCATTACTGACTCCGCTCGCCTTTTCTTGCTACTTCTTCCAATAGCTCGCCAGGTCTTCCAGCTTAACCTCTTCCTGAGTTTTCTCCGCCAGATTCTTCACCTGGCACACGCCGCGGGAAAGTTCATCCGCCCCGGCGATCACCGCGTAACGGAAGCCCTTGCGGTCGGCGTACTGGAGCTGGGCGCCGAGTTTTTTCGGGTCCGGGTAGATCTCCACGCCGATGCCGGCCGAGCGGATGGTTTTCGCCATCTGGAGGTAGGCGGGAAGCTGCGTTTTGTCGAAGTACGGGATGAAAACTTCGGCGGCAGTCTTCACGTCGCTCAGCATTCCAAGCTGCTCCATGGCGGTGAGCAGACGGTCCAGTCCCAGCGACGCGCCGATCCCCGGGAGCGGATTATTCATGAAAATCCCGGTCAAATTGTCGTACCGTCCGCCCGAGCAGACGCTTCCGAAGCCCGGCAGATCGTCGAGGAACGTTTCCCAGATCGTGCCGGTGTAGTAGTCCAGCCCGCGAGCGATCGAAACGTCCAGAACGAGGTTTTTCTCGGTGATCCCCACGGCCGCGGCGGCTTCCAGGACCAGACGCAGGTCGGAAACCCCTTCCTCGCCCTTGGCCGTTCCCGCCACCATCGCGGCGATCTGCTCGAGGATCTCGAGGTTGGAGCCTTTCAGAGCGGTCAGCTTCAGGACCTCTTCGGCCTGTTCGGGACTCAGACCGGCGGTTTCGCCCATTTCCGCCTTCACGGCATCGTGGCCGATCTTGGCGATTTTGTCCAGCGCGCGCAGCACCGGGACGGTTTTTTCTTCAAAACCGAGCTTTTCGAGCAGACCGCTGAGGACCTTGCGATTGTTCAGGTGGATCGTGAAATTCTCGAAGCCGATGGCGCGGAGCAGGTCGTAGATCACGAGCGTGCACTCAATGTCGGCCGAAATGTTCAGCGTCCCGATCGTGTCGAAATCGCACTGCATGAACTCGCGGTAGCGGCCGGCCTGCGTATTTTCGCCGCGCCAGACCGTTGCGATGTGGAAACGCTTGAAGGGCATTCCAAGCTCGTTGGCGTGCTGGGAGACGAACCGGGCGAGCGGGACGGTCAGGTCGAATCGCATTCCAAGGTCGCGCCCGCCTTTGTCCTGAAAACTGTACAGTTGCTTGTCCGTCTCATCGGAGCCTTTGCCGGTGAGGATCTCGAGGTACTCGAGCGCCGGCGTGTCGATCGGGACGAAGCCGTACGACTGGTAAATGCGGGCGGCGGTTTCGATAATGTTCCGCCGCGGGATCATCGTTTCGGGGAGGTAATCGCGGAAACCCTTCAGGGTCCGGGGAGTGATTTTCTTGGCCATGGAAGTGGTGTGAGTTAGGAGTTAGGAGTGAGGAGTTAGGAGTTTTCAGTTGTCAGTTATCAGTTATCAGTTTGTAGTTTCTTAACTGAAAACTGAAAACTGGGAACTGAAAACTCGTTTCGGCGGAGCCGAAACGTTGACTACTTAATCCGGGTCATGACTTCACGCTCGTAGGCGGCCAGATCATCGATCTGGATCTGGGCCACGCCGGTTTTCATGGCGGCTTCGGCGACGTAACGCGCCACTCGCGGAACGACGCGGCAGTCAAACGGTTTCGGAATGACGTAATCGAACGAAAGCGGCATTTCCGGGTCGAAAATTCCGGCGGCGTAGTCGGTCGGGTACGCCGCCATCATGTACGCTTTAATCTCTTCCGGGACCTTTTCGCACGCGACCTCGGCGATCGCCCGGCTCGCTGCAAGCTGCATTTCCTCATTAATGTCGGTCGCCCGAACGTCCAGCGCTCCGCGGAAAATCCCGGGGAAACCGAGCACGTTATTGATCTGGTTCGGAAAATCGCTTCGGCCCGTTCCCACGACCGCGGCGCCGGCGTCCCGGGCGAGCTGCGGGTGGATCTCCGGCACCGGGTTCGCCATCGCGAAAATGATCGCGCCGGGGGCCATGGTCTTGACCATTTCGGGCGTCACGCATCCGCCGACGCTCAGGCCGAGGAAAACGTCCGCGCCCACCAGCGCCTCGGCGAGCGACGTGACTTCCGTCTCGTTCGCGAATCGGGCCTTTTCGGCGTTCAGGTCCGTGCGCTTGGAGCTGATCACGCCCTTGGAGTCGAACATCAGGAACTTCTTGCGGTCCGCGCCGGCGGTGATGTAGAGTTCACTGCACGAAATGCCGGCGGCTCCCGCGCCGTTGACGACGAAACGGCAGTCGGAGATCTTTTTCCCGACGAGCTTCAGGGCGTTCATGATCGCGGCCAGCGAAATGATGGCGGTCCCGTGCTGGTCGTCGTGGAAGACCGGAATATTCATCCGTTTTTTCAGGGTCTGCTCCACTTCGAAGCACGCCGGCGCGCCGATGTCTTCGAGGTTGATCCCGCCGAACGACGGCTCGAGCCGCTCGACCGTTTCGATCACTTTCGCGGCGTCGGTGCGGCCTTTTTCGTTGAAAACCTTCCCGATGCAGAGCGCCATCGCGTCAATGTCGGCGAAACGCTTGAAAAGGACGGCTTTCCCCTCCATCACGGGCATTCCCGCCTCCGGCCCGATGTTGCCCAGGCCCAAAACGGCCGTTCCGTCCGAAACGACCGCCACGGTATTACTGCGCGCGGTGTACTTCCAGACGTTCGCGGGCTCGTCTTTGATCTCGAGGCACGGAACCGCCACGCCCGGCGTGTAGGCCAGCGAAAGCTCGTCGGCCGTGAAGCACGGTTTTGTCGTTTTGACGGAGATTTTGCCCGGTACTGGTTCGGCGTGGTACTGAAGCGCCGCCGCTTTGAGTTCGTCTTTGGTCACGTGAGGCCCCCTTCCTGAAATAGTCGAATGAGTCAGAAATCAATCCGTTCTATTATACAGAAATTTGAGTTTCGCGCAAGGGGGAGAGGGGGACCAGATCGACTTGAAAAGGAAACGGGGATCAACCCAAAGTTCACGCCCGGCCCAGTGCAAACTCCAGCGACTATAGGCCCCGCGGATTGGGCGGATGAGGCGGATTTAAACGGATTGGATTTTAAATTTTTAAACCATTAAACTTTTGAATGCCGCGCCCGTTTTATGAGATTCAATTCAATATTTAAAAAAGAAAATCCGCCTTCATCCGCCCGATCCGCCTAATCCGCGGGGCCTATAATCGCTGGAGTTGGAAGAGAGCTGGACGTGAACTTTGGGACGGTTCAATTTTACCATTTTGTTCAGACTGGGTGGAGCCCTAATTCCTCGGGCCGGATTTCTCGCTCCAAAGCAGTTTCACAGTTTCGTCGATCCTCTGCCGCGTGTCCACCAGGTGGAACTCGATCCCGAGCGTGCGGCAGCCGGTTTCCAGCTCGTTCTGCCAGGCCTGGAACTGCGCCAGGTACGCGTCGCGGACGGCGTCGGGCGTCAGCGTCAGGCCGCGCTGGGACCCTTCCAGCGGGAGGAATTCACTCCGGGAGTCGAATGGAAAGTCCAGCTCGTCCGCGTCGAGGATCTGGAAAAGGACCAGCTCGTTTCCCTGAGCCGTCAGGAGTTTGAGCTGCGGCGCGATCGAAGCCCACGACTGAGCGTCGAAGAAATCCGAGAGGATGAAGATTTTTCCCCGCCGCGTGACGGCCGCCGCCAGGTCGTTGAGCGTTTGCTCGAAGGGCCGGGTCTCGGACGCGGGTTTCGCCGTGAACGGAGGCGATTCCAGGAACCGGACGCACTCGGTCCAGTGGCTTTCCCCGGTGGAGGGCCGCAGGGAAACCGTCTCGGCGCCGTTCGTGGCGCAAAGGCCAGCCAGATCCCGCTGCTGGAGCGCGATGTAGGTCAGAATGGCCGTGAGGCACTGCGCGTACTCGAGCTTGGAAAGCCGATTCTCCTCGCCGTCACGCGGGGCGCCGGCGTACGTCATGCTCGGCGAGAAATCGTTCAGGAAATAGAATGATGTGTTCGTTTCTTCTTCGAATCGGCGGGTGAAGAGCTTTCCCGTCCGCGCGTAGAGGCGCCAGTCGATGAACTTCGGCTCGTCGCCTTGCTCCCAGGCTCGCCGGTCGTGAAACTCTGTAGAAACTCCCATCCGGACGCTTGCGTGCTCACCGAAAGTGACGCCCGCCGCCAGCCGTTTTACACGAAGGCGAAAATCGCCCAGCGAAGCGAGAAAAGATGGGGAAAAAACTTGCACGGAGAAACGAAAATTTAAGGGTTTTACAGTCCGAAGACCGCAGAAAACGTCACGACCTGGTGAAATCGAAACGTTTTGCTGCGGTCTTTGAACAATTTACGGAACGGAATTACTTCGTGACTTTGCAGTCCGGAAGGGCTTCGCGCAGTTTATCCATCGCTTCCTCGGAAACGCCGGTAGCGCGGAAACTCACCGCCTTGAGGGACTTGATCTGAGCCAGCGAATCAACGCAGGCGTCCGTGATCATCGTTTCGCCCAGATCCAGGTCGGCCAGGTTCTGCAGCGCGGCCAGCTTCGCGACGCCTTCGTCCGTGATCTGGCAACCGACCAACGAGAGTTTCTTCAGGCTCTGGATCTTGACCAGCGAGTCAACGCCCGCGTCCGTCACGATGTTGGCCCACAGATCGAGGTGTTCGAGCTTGGTCAGGCCTTCGAGGTAGGTCAGGCCTTCGTCGTCGATGACGTTTTCACTCACGATGAGCTGGGTCAGTTCGGGCATATTGGCGCAGATCTTCAGCGCGTCGCTTCCGCTGTAGTTTCCGCGGAGGTTCAGCTTGCGCATGTTTTTCAGGCCGGAGAGTTTCTGAACGCCGTCGTCGGAAATGGCGATGCAGCGCATGATCGTGAGTTCCTGCATGGAATCGACCATTTCGCCGAGCCAGCCGAGGGCTTCGTCGTCGAACGTCTGGGAGTCTTCAATTCCGAACGTCTTGAGGGTCTTGCCGCGGACGTTTTCGATCCCGGCATTGGTGACGGCGGTGCAGCGCAGTTTCAGAACGATCAGGTTCGGGAGCTCCTTGACGCAATCCAGACCGGCGTCCGTGACGGCCGCGCAGCCGCGCAGGTCGAGCAGACGGAGGGTCTTCACTTTGGCCAGCAGCGCGAGCGCCGAGTCGTCAAAGTTCCCGTAGAGGAGGACCAGGTTGCGCAGATTCGGCATCTGGGAGACGAACTCGATCGTCTTGGTGCGCAGGTACGTATTGCGGCGGAGCGTCAGTTCCGTGACCCACGGCATGTCAACGAGGAACGCCATGTCGTCGTCCTGGAAGTCGGTGTTTTCGATGGAAAGTTTCGTGCAGCTTTTCAGGCCCGTAATGACGGAAGCGCCGCCCGGTTTCAGGTTCGCGCCGTAGATTTTGCAGGTCGTGACGGTGTCGAGCTTGCAGATTTTGGCGAGGTCTTCGTTGGTGCAAATGCGGTCGGTCAGGTCGAAGGACGTGACGTCGCCTTCCTCGTTGGTCGTGTAGGTGGCCATACGGGTTTTGAAGACTTCGATCGCGGCGTCGCGCTCGGCGTCGGTGGGTTTCGCGAAGCAGGCGCTCGTGCAAAGCATGAGGACCGCCGCGCAGAGGGAAATTTTCTTAAAGCTCATGGATTTCTCCTTGAAATGTGAGTGTAAAACTGATTAATGAGTAAAATCACCTTAATTATACACGATTTTTTAATTGTGTCCAGCCCCTTGATAAAATTTTTTTGGGAGGGAAATTAATACGGAATGAGGAATTAGGGGGACGGTTAATACTGAGGGACGGATGTCGGCCGCAGCACCCGGAGGGGCTGGAAACTTCCGGAAATGTTGGAAAAAGTTTACGGTGGCATTACTGCCACCGCTCGCACATTGGGTTTTGCAGAAAAAGCTGGAGGTCTAGTTATTGGGGAGCGGGACCAGAATGAACCGGAAGCCGAGGTTTGGGTTCCGGGTGTCAGGGGCGGCATTGGACCGTTGATCTGACCGACAGAATGTGTCGCCGCTGCCCCAGCTTCCACCGCGAACTACACGAGACGAAGATTCGGTTTTGTTTTCAGGGTCGACCTCAGGCGATTCAGAGTAGTAATCTGGGGAATACCAGTCCGAGCACCATTCGCTCACGTTGCCGTGCATGTCGTACAACCCCCACTGGTTTGGTTTCCTCTTGCGCACTTCATGGGTAGATGAGCCTGAATTTTTATTGTACCATGCCATGGGCTCAAGTTCACCATTTCCGGCGAATTCCGTCGTCGTTCTGGCTCTGCAGGCGTACTCCCACTGGGCTTCTGTCGGGAGCTGGACTTTATAATTCAGCCACTCTCCAAGCCGTTGACAGAAGGCCTGACATTCGTTCCAGTTTACCCGATATACCGGGTATTGCGGCCCCATCCCGCAAGAGCTGAGGGCCCCTGCCAATTTGTTCTGGTCCGCCTGGCTGCGACCCATTACACTTTGCCACATGGCTTGCGTGACCTCGGTTTCCAGCATCCAGAAGCCCAGATTGAGAGCCACATTGTGGCGAGGCTGTCCGTTTGAAGATGCAGCGGAAGCGAGTGAACCCATCATAAACTTGCCCCAAGGGCACCAGCGGAAAGAGTATGGAATGCCGTCAATTTCCAGGACCTTCTGCTCACCCGCGATTTTACCCTCTTTCAACAACGTCGAATTTGACAGGTCGATCCATTTCCCCAAGTGGGAATCGGTTGTCTTCACACCTGCATAAAACGTCGGGACCTGCATTGTTTTGAACTTGTTGTGGACGTACTTCGTCGTTTGGAAATACGCGTACAGGAAAAGGCTCTGGACGCTGCCAATGAACTTTTCCGAAAGCCCCTCCGAGAGGAAGTACATGAATACGCCGTGTTTCAGTTCGGAATTTTCCAACGACCACTGCTCTTTGTCGCAAGAGGAGATCCGGATGAACCCGTACATATCCGGGCCGATCGGATCCTCAAGCGGCTTCAGGCGGCCAAGCGAAAGGTCACCGCGGCAGGCGTCCAGGATGAAAACTTTCTGTTTCGCTTTGCATTTTTCGAGCTGATCAAACGCCCAATCCCGGGGGATGAGGGAGTTTAGGTCATCCGGATCCGCATCGCTCGGGCAGAAGTACGCTTTTTGGTCCACCCTCACGCCGTACCCGCTGAAGACGATTGTGAGTTGGTCCTGCGGTTTCATGTCCTGAGTCACTTTTTGGATCTGATTGCGGATGTTAGCGCCCGTAGGCCGAAGTTCCGGGGATTTGTCCGTCACGAGAATAATATTCTGTTCGGAAATGCCGATCTTCTTAAAACTGTCCGCCAGAAGTTCCATGTCTTCCGCGCAGTATTTCAATTTTGGAATCGGGTTTGAGTAATCATTAACGCCGATGAGCAGCACGTGTTGGTTTCTGCTCTTTTCAGGTTCGGATCTGCGATCCTCATCGTCATCCCTGAAGTTAGGAGCGTACTCTTTGTTCTCAGTATCGCTTTTGTCCTCGTCGTCCCTGAAGTTAGGAGCGTACGCTATGTTCCCAGTACCGCTTTTGTCCTCTGGATCGCTTTCCAGTTTTGCAATGTAGAAGTCAGTCATTTCCTGACCCATGCGGATGGTTGGAATCTGCAATACGTTAAGACGATTGTGAACATATTTTTCCGTTTTGGTACCCGCATACATGAAGATGTGCAGGGCACTGACGTAGCCTTCCTCATCCTTGGCTGCTCCTGCAAGCCCCTCTGCGAAGAAATACATGAATACGCCGTGTCCCAGTTTTGAATCTTCCCACGATTGCTGATTTCTGTCGCACGAGGAAATCAGCAAGAACCCGCAAGAATCCCCGGCAGGAGGGTCCACAAGCCCCTGTCCTTTACTGGTTGGTTCATCTTGCTCTTCAGCTCGTACGTTCCACTTTTCCTGATCGGGCAAGATCTGACCACGGGTATCGATGATGAAAATTTTATTTTTCGCTTGGCACTTTTCGAGCTGATTAAACGCCCAATCCCGGGGGATGAGGGAGTCTATGTTACTCGGATACGTGTCGCTCGGGCAGAAGTAAGCTTCATCGCCCACCATGGCGCCATGACCGCTGAACGCGATGAGGAGCTGATCCTCCGATCCCATGAGTTTGGTCACGTTTTCGATCTGATTGCGGATATTCGCGCCCGTGGGACGGAGCTTCGGCTCAGGAGAATCGTCCGTCATGAGAAAAATGTTCTCTTGAGGAACGCCAATCTTGACGAAAGTGTCTGCCAGGAGTTTCATGTCGTTCACGCAGTACCTCAGCGAGTTGATCGGCTTCATGTACTCGTTCACTCCGATGAGCAGGGCGTACTGGTTTTTTGCCTGAATCAGGGATTCGCTGCGAGGGTCGTTCTCGTCCTCACTGATCTGGTCGTCATCTTCCGAACGGGAGGTGATTCCCTTCACGAATTTCTGGTCCTCGGGAGAGAGCTTTTCCAGGGCGATTTTGACGTGCTTTCCATCGGTTTTCTCGATACGGACCGTCGTCCCATTGTCGGTCAATTCGAGGAATTTCCCTTCAATGGTGTAATTTCCGGAGGTCCAAGTGCGGGGCTGTGTGAGATCTGCCGCCAGCGAGACGCAAACGGTCAAAAGCAAAATCAAAATGGAAATGATTAAGGACTGTGACTTCATGCTGGTGATTGAAACGGTGAGGTTAGAAAAAAAAGTGAGGGGGAGGAAGTGTGGGGGGTATAGAGTGGAGTTAAAAAATGGGTTGAACTCTTTCTGAACCCAACGTTACGCGAAGCGCAACTACACACTCCACTCTCCACACTCCACACTATTTCACGGTTCCAGCACGATCTCATACCAGAGCGTCTTGTACTTGCTGGAGATCTCGATCACGGCGTGGGTCGCGTCGAGCATCTGGGCGTCCACGGCTTCTTTCCGCTTCGCGTTTTCGTCAAGCGGGTAGAATTTCACCGTTTTGCCTGCCGGGACTTCCAGCGTCAGTTTGGCCGGGATCCCCTCGCACATCAGCGGCGCGTGGCCGGGCTGCTTGCAGAACGTGATCTGCTTGTTGATCAGGTTCGGGTACTCCTCCACCGGCGTGTCCTTCACCTCATTCGGGTCGTAAAGGCCCAGAACGCAGTCGGAGTTCTTCTGAAGCCCCGTGGCGGCAAGCAGGTAGTGGTTTTTCTTCGTCCGCGTCAGGGAAACCGTCGCCCAGTCCAGGATCGTCTTGCCGAACTCGATCTTGAGCGTCTTTCCGTTTTTGAACTCAAACGTCCGGTCCTGAATGAAGCCCGTGAAGACTTTCGTTTTGGGCGAGTCCACCTGGTAGAAGCCGCGGTTTTCGACCTCGGCGTTCCAGATGAGCTGGTTCGTGTTCGAGACCGTCTGCTTCAGGTCCTCGAGCCCTTCCGGGCGCTCGTACGGTTTCACGCCCTTCGTCGCTTTTTCGGGAATATTCAGGTCCGTCAGGCGCACTCCGACCGAGGTCAGAAGCGCGTTCGGCGCCCAAAGCCCGATCGGGCGCAGGGATCGGTGGTAGCCGTTCGAGGCTTTGCTCTGGATCTCGCGTTCCTGCTGCTCGCCCAAAGCATAAACGATCTTCCGGGCGTCCGGGGCCGTGTTCGCGTCGGCGACGTCACCACGGACGAAAATGTTGTAGCACGCGGCCATGTGAACGAGCTGGACCGAATTGCCCTTGATGTCGAAGAAGCTCGGCGTTTCCTTTTCGCTGAATTTATCGCTGTGCGACCACGCGAAAATGAAGATCCCGCTCCAGTTCTGGAAGGCCGCGACGGACGAAAGGACCGGGAAACCCTCGGCGCCGTAGAGGTTCGGGTACGGGTGGTTGTACTCGCTCACCGTGTACGGTTTCCCAAGGACGCGGAGGTTTGCGAGCGATTCGACCGTCGAGTTTTTGCCCAGGGCGTTGGCGATCGAAGAGTTTCCGAGCTTCCAGTTCCCGCCGTCCCACGCCCTTCCTGGGAAGCTGGGGTGGTTCCAGTACGCGTGAATGTCGCAGTAGTCCATGCGGCCCTGCGCGTAGTGGGCGCCGTACTGGAGCTGGGTCCCCGTGACCGGCGCTTTCGCGTGGAGGTCTTCCTTGATGAAGCGGCGCATCTCGGTCCAGTATTTCGTCTCCAGATCGATCACGAAATTGGTGAAGTCGGCGAGGGATTCGGGCGTGGAACGCTCCACTTCCTTCGTGCGGTACATCGGCCGGATCGTGCCGTCTTCGAGTTTCTCGGATTCGGCGATCCCGATGTTTCCGCCGGGGACCAGCGAAATGTCGTCGAACTCGTAAACGCCGGGCTCAAAGCCGCTGAAGGAGACGCGGGCCTTCGGATCGTCGGCGGTCGGGATGAAGGTGAACGAGTATTCCGTCCAGTCGTTCTTCACCTGGAAATTGGTGTGGAAGCCGAGGTTTTCCCAATTTTCGTGGTTCTGCCCGCAGCCGGTGTAGAGGGTCCCGGCGTCTTTCAGGTCGGTCCGGACGCGGAACTTGAACGTGTACGGCTTCCCGGCCGTCACGGGGAAATCGCGGAAATAGAACTGAGGGTTCCAGCTGACCGTTCCGAGTTTCGTCACTTCGAGCCGCAGCACTCCGTTTTTCGGCTCGAGCTTCGCTTCGGCTTTCCCGTTTTCGAGGTACCACTGGGACTTTTTGAACCCTTCCGGATCGTCAAAGCCCGAGTCGGGGATGATGCTTTCTTCCATCGGGAAGGAGCGGCAATTCCACGCCTTGCGGACCTCGGCGGTCGATTTGTACTTCTTGCGGAGCCACTCGTTCCAGAGTTTCTGGTACTCGGCCTCATAGGTCGGGCCCAGTTTGTCGAGGGCGCCCCAGAACCACGACGCCACGACGGAGTTTTCATTATTGATCTCGATCATCGCGACGCACGGGTCGTCCGTGTAAGCCATTTTCGTGTACGGGTTCACGTGCGTCAGCAGATCGCGGGCGTACTGCTTCTGGAACTCGATCATCCGCGGCTCGAAATTATCGAGGCCTTTGTTGTAGCCGGGCGATTCCGAGGAGGGGCTGAAGCCGTTGCGCTCGTTCAGCTCGCGGGAGACGTGGAGGTTGATGTTCACGTAAATGCCGTTTTTCTTGAACTGGTAGATGAGCCAGTCCAGCTTGTCCAGCTGCTCGGGGTCGATTTTGGAAACGTCTTTCCAGGCGTTCGGGCCCCAAATGTCGTGATTGTCCATGTGGTGGAGGCGCACGGCGTTGATCCCGAAATTGGCCATGCGGCGGGCGTAGTTCACGGCGTCTTCTTTGGCCGAAAAGTTCATCGAGAAGCAGGTGTTCACGCCCCAGAAGCGGATCTCCTGCCCGTTGCCGGCCGTCACGAAACGGTCGCCGTCCACCGTGACCTGGCCATTCGCGCCGGCTTCGACCTGCTGGGAGGGATTGACCCACACTTCGGGGAGATTATCGCCCCGGGCGAAGAACGGGAAAAGACCAAGCGAGTCCTCGGCGGCCTGCGCCAGCACGGGGAGAAGAACGAAAGAAAGAAGAAGGAAGATTTTTTTCATGGTTTTGTGGAGGTGTTGGAGTGGGACAAAAAATCGGGGAGAAATGAAAGGCCCCCTCCTTGAGGGGGCTGGCTCGCAAAGCGAGACTGGGGGAGTTAAAAAAGGGGAAAGATTTGCCGCACTTCCTGACTCCCCCCGGCCCTTCGGGCCACCCCCCTCGGTGAGGGGGGCTTTAAAAACTTACTTCCGCGCGGCCTGCGGGACGTAAGAGTCGAGGACCTTTTCGGCGTAGATCGGCGCGAACTGGGTCAGACGCTGGCGGCCGTCGATCATCGGAAGCGTCAGCATTTCGTGCCCGACCAACGGCTTGGCGTAGTTGACGAAATCGTCCGTCACGTCATTTCCGGCGGCGGTGAGCCACGCTTTCGGGAAGGTGCGTTCGCTGTTCGCCACGACAGAAAGCGGGACTTTGTCGTACCGCACGTCGTACAGCGGGCCGGGATTGCGCAGGATCGTGCTCATGAAACCGCTCTCGCCGGCAGCGGCCAGGGCGCAGGCTTTCTGACCCAGCGCGTACGCTTCGTCCAGGTCAGTGACGGAGGCGTAGGCCATCGAGTGCCGCTGGTCCGTTCCGGGGACGTTTCCGCGGGCGTTCCCTTTGACGCAGAGGCCCTTCTCGTTCAGGTAGTTCACGACTTTCTGCGCGACGGTCATCTGCGAGGAACTGAACGTCGTGTGGCCAAACGAGTCTTTCAGCTCGCCGAGGGAACCGACGTTGAAGCCTTCGGAGATCACGACGACGCAGCGGCCGCACTCGCGCAGCTTGGCGTTGACCTGCTCGTGCAGTTCTTCAAGCGTGCAGGGGGATTCCGCCATGTAGATCAAAAGCGGCATTTCCCGCTTCGGGTCGGCCAGACGCGCGGCGGCGGGGATGAAACCGATCTTGCGCCCCATCGCCTGCATGACCAGAACCGGGTCGGCCGGGCACGAGCCTTTGTTTTCCTGGTCGGCGTACTGGACCGTGTGCATCCAGTACTTCGCGACGGAGCCGTAACCGGGCGTGTGGTCCACGAGTTTGAATTCGCTGTCTCCGACGTCATTGTCGATCGTCTTCGGAACGCCGACGGCGGTCAGATCCAGGCCGCGGACTTTGGCCATTTCGGCGATTTTGTTCGCGGTGTCCATCGAGTCGTTCCCGCCGTTGTAGAGGAAGTAGCCGACGTTGTGGGCCTTGAAGACTTCGATCACGCGGTCGAAATCCTCGGTCTGCCACTCTTTCAGCTTGTAGCGGCAGGTACCGATCGACCCCGCCACCGGGGTGTAGCGCAGAAGGGAAATTTCCTGCGGGTCCTGCGCCGAAAGATCGATCAGGTCTTCGGTCAAAACGCCTTCGATGCCGTGGACCGCGCCGTAAACCGTCCCGATGTTATCGAAACATTTGGCGGCTTCCACGACCCCCTGAAGGGAACTATTAATGACGCACGTTGGGCCGCCGCTCTGGGCGACGACAAGATTCCGGGCGGACATAAAAACCTCTTTTTTTAGTTAGGAGTTAGGAATTGGGAGTTAGGAGTTGGGGGCGCGTGGGGCGTACCCCGATTGCTTCCTTTATTATACTGAAAAGTTTGTAAAAGAAAAGGGGGCCTCGGGAGAGTTTTCGGATTTAATTTTCCGCGCGGCTGACGCACTCGCCGTCCGGGAAGCGGGTTTTGAGTTTCTGACCCGGCTGAACGTCGTTCACCGAGCGTAAAACCTTCCCGGTCTCGGCGTCCTGCGTGACCGTGTAGCCACGCGAAAGGACGTTCAACGGGCTGAGCGCTTCCAGACGCGCGGCCTGCGTCCCCATCTGGGTCTCGAGCATTTCGAGCCGGTTTTTCACCCGGTCGTTCAGACGCTCCTCCGTGACGTCCAGCCCCTGCGCCAGGGCGTCGATCATGCGCGTCGGAAAACGAAAAACCGGGTTCTGCGCGAGATGGTTCAGGGCCATTTCCCGCTGGTCCATTTGACTCCCCACCGCAAAATCCAGCCGGGACTTGGCGTTCTGGAGCCGCTCGGCCAGGTTCTGCACGTTCGGCGAGATCAGCTCCGCCGCCTCGGATGGGGTCAGGGCGCGGCGGTCGGCCGCCAGGTCGCAGAGCGTGACGTCAATTTCGTGCCCGACGCCGGAAATGACGGGGAGTTCCGAGTCGTAAATCGCGCGGACGAGGCGTTCCTGGTTGAACTCCCAAAGGTCTTCCATGCTCCCGCCGCCGCGGGTCAGAACGATGCAGTCGATCCCCAGCCGACCGGCCCAGCGATTGAAGAATTCGACCCCCTGGGCGAGTTTTTCGGCCGCGCCGGTGCCCTGGACGGGGGAGGGAAAAACGCAGACGTCCACGCCACACCAGCGGCGTTTCAGGACCTGCAGGAAGTCGTGGATCGCGGCGCCGTCGGGGCTCGTGACCACGCCGACGCGGTGGATCTGACGCGGGATCGGCTTCTTGTGGGCCGGGTCGAAAAGTCCCTCGGCGGTCAGGCGCTGCTTCAGGGCGAGAAATTCCTGTTCCAGCGCGCCGAGGCCTTTGAGCTCGAGGGCCGAAACGATGAACTGGTAGTTCCCGCGTGGGGGGTAAACCTCGATTTTGCCCTCGCAAACGACCTCCAGACCGTCGCGCAGCTCGATCCCCCTCGGCCGGGTGCGGCTCCACAAAACGGCAGAGATCTGGGCCGTTTCGTCCTTCAGAAGAAAGTAGCAATGCCCCGCGCTGGACTGTTTCAGATCGGAGATCTCGCCGGAAACACGGACCTGCGAAAAGACCGTCCCGAGGAGGTTCTGGATCCCGGTCGTGATCTGGGTGACGGTAAAAGTTGGGGTTTCGGACATGATTTTCAATGCGGAATGAGGAATTTGAAAATAGGGAGTTTACGGTGGTATTGCTGCCACCGCTCGAAAGTCCTTTTAAGCGGCGACGCAAGGCCTGAGGCCGTTAATCCTCCTGATCGGGAACTAAAAGGATCCGAAAACCCTGGTGGCTGTTTTCGAAGCTTGGGGGGGCTCCGTCGCGGCTTGCTGACTGACATTTTTCTGCGTAGCTGTCCCAAGATCCGCCGCGGGATACTCGGCTTGATCTATAGGTTGGCCCCTCCGGGTCGATCATTTGCGGCATAAAGTCGTATTCGTAATAATAGTCCGAACACCATTCCGCAACATTACCATGCATGTCGTACAAACCCCAGGGGTTTGGTTTCTTCATTCCCACTGCGTGAGTGGTTGAACCCGAATTTTCGTCGTACCAGCCCATCAATTTAAGATTCCCGGCGTAATCCCCCTTCGTTCCTGCACGGCAAGCGTATTCCCACTGGGCTTCTGTAGGGAGCTCCACCGTTTGCCCCAGTTTCTCGCTCAATTTCCGGCAGAATTCCTGACATTCCGTCCAGGTTATATAGTACATGGGGCAATCCCAACCTGCACCGTACAAGGCATACGTGATTTTTCCCCGATGTGTTTTGCTTTCGATGCTCTCGCCCATTACGCTCTGCCACATTTTCTGGGTGACTTCAGTCTCCAAAAGCCAAAACCCTTTGGTCAGTTTTACCCGAAAGTAATCGTTCTTGTGCTTTGAGGTGAGAGCGTACCATTCCACGCGTTTCCCTCCCATCATAAACTCGCCGGGCGGGCACCAGCGGAACGCATAATCGACCCCATCCACTGTTTTTACGAGGCGTGCATTTCCATTTGGGGCCGTGTTCTTCTGCAGCTGAATGGCTTGCTCAACCCGTTTTTGGTCTTGTGCTTCATGCCACAGATTCTTTAAAACAATCATAATGGGCAGGATAAAAAGGAATAGGATTATGCAAAAAAAGATTACTGTCTCATTTCTCTCACGATTAAGCCGCTCGGCCTTTTCTTTTGCTTTGTGCTTGCGTTCTTTGCGTTCCCCTTGATTCACGTGGATCTCAAATTTGGGGGTTATCTCTTCACAAACCCACTGAGAGTTTGGATCTTCGGTGTTTAAGTGAAACGACATTCCGGAATAGGTTGTCGCACCGGAAGAATCACCGGTTTGGTATTCATAGTGAATCTTCTGGTTAAACTCCCTGGAACTCTGGCGAAGTTTTTCTTTCGCATCATGGAGTCGGGCTTCCATTTCCGCTTTTGCCCCGGCAAATTGCGCATTAATGTCTTCATAAACCGGAGGGGTGGTTGAATACGTATAAAACGTTGCTCCTGAGAGCGCGTCGATGAACTCCCGGCACGTGGCGAAGCGGTCCTTCCGGTCTTTGGAAAGGGCGCGCAGGATCGCCGCGTTCATATTCGGCGGAACGTTTTGGAGCGGTTCCGGCGGGTCCTGAAGTACGGCCATGCGGAGAAGCACCGGGTCCTTGATCTGGAACGGCAAGCGGCCCGAGTAAAGCTGGTACGCCACCACGCCCAGGGCGTACTGGTCGGTTTGGCCGTCCTGATGCTGCCCGCGCCACTGTTCCGGGGCCATGTACGGGCGTGTTCCCGAGGTACGGCCCGCCGTCGGATCAGCGTTTTGCGAGATCGAATTGTGAATTTCTGCCGCAATGTCGAAATCGATGAGGAAAACGTCGCCGTCCGTCCCGATGAAAATGTTCGAGGGTTTCACGTCGCGGTGCATGACCCGTTTCGAGTGGGCGTAATCCAGCGCGGCCGCCACTTTCGCCAGAACGTCGGAGATACGCTCCGGCGGGAGTTTGATTTTGTCGAGCGTCTGCCCCTCAAGCCACTTTTTGACGATGAAATAGCCGAATGCCGAGTCTTTTTCGAGACTGTAAACCGGGCCGATGTTCTGGTGGTTCAGAGCCTGGACCGTCTGGAAGGCGGTTTTTACGTGCGCCATGGCCCCTTCGGAGTGACGGATCTCGGGCGGGATGAATTTCAGCGCGACCCACCGCTCGCCAACCACGTCCCAGGCTTTCCAGACCACGCCCATGCCACCGGCGCCGGCCTCTTTTTCGAGGCGGTACTTTCCGCAGAGCGTCAGCCCGGGGGTGAGTTCCCGAAGCTGGAAATCGTCCGGAATCGTCGCGTCTTTGTCGAAAGTGTCGTCAAAATGGCTCATTTTTGTATGGGTTGAAAAAGTCGATTATGATTTTATAAACTTTTTGTGCTTCCGACATTTCTTGTCAGGTAAAGTATTCCCATATCATCACGATCACAGGAATCGCAAGAAGAAAAGCGCTAATGATGCGATTCCGCAAATAGGAGCACGAATCCTTCACGCGGCAATCCGGGCGGAGCTTTTTGAACTGCTTTACCCCGTTGTAAGTAATGTCCTCGCAGTAGCAAACGTCGAGTCGGCGCAGCATTTTTTGGCCCACGAGGTGATCGATCAGGTCCTGGTCCGTAACGTTTGTTCCGCGCAAAGTCAGCGAAAACGGGACTTCCTTGAGCGGACTTTCCAGGTCGATCCAGTCAATCGGCCCGAGGATTTTGTTGGTCAGATCGATCTTTTCCTTGCAAATGTCGTATTTTTTTTCTTTGCCGTTCATCACGCAATAGCGATCGATCAGATACTCCATCAATTTGGAAAATCCCCCCTGAACGGCTCCTTTGTATGCCAAATAGGGGGTGGTGGAAATCAGACTCCAGAGGGTCATTTTGGTGCCGGACGCGGCCGCGAGAAGGAGCGAAGTAAACGGTTCAATCATGATAAAACCTCGGTTTCTGGGAAATTGTTGGGATCAATGGAGGGGCTGCTGGATCACGAGTTTGCCTCCAGATTTTGCTCCAGAATATTCAGGTAGCTGGAGTAGCTCTCGTAAACGTGGAATCGGACGTCGCCGATCTGGAACTTCATGCCGGGCTGAAGCGGAAGGCAGTCCTCCTGGAACAGCGCGTTTTCCTGCCCATACTGATGATAAATGATCGCAGTGGTCGAGTGATTGATCAGCCCGAAGTGATTGTCGCAGAAGTACAGCGTAGCGTGACGCTCTATCAGGTTCTGATCGCGAAAACAGATCGCGTTCTTTATCGGGTTGTTTCCAATAGTAAGCATGCGCACAAGGAGGTGGTATTCCTCTTCGCTCGCCAGTTTATCGGAAGTCCACCACTCGCTGTCTCTGTACTGCTCGTCCACATTCTTTTTCAATGTGTTAATGTCGCAGTTTTGGGAATGTTTCGGCATTCGGGTCAGGCGGATGGAATTCACCTCCAGTTCTTTCCCGAGTTTCCAGAGTGTATTGGGGAAACAATCCTTCGGGTGGTTGCTCTTCTGAAGGATTTTCTCGACTTTCCCGTTCCAGTCCGAATCAAAGATTTTTTTCAGTTCAATACCTGAAAGTCCTCCAAAATACAAAGAGATCGACTGGTTCAGGTTTTTCAGATCGACCGTGGTCTGCGGGTTTTCCCTGTCAAGAACATATTTTTCGCTTCCTGACTGGAAAAGGATGTTTTTCCCGGAATTTTTCAGCTGCAAACCGTTTTGGGAAAGGATCATGCTGAGGTGATTTTTGGAAATGCGCTTGCTCAGGAAAATGGCGACCGGGTCCGTATCTTTCTCGATGACTCTGCAAAACCGGTAAACAAAGTCGGAGGCCTGAATATTGCTTTCCGGATACGCTTCACGGCTGCGTCCGAGGATGGTGTCCTGCCGGGCCGCGATTTGAAAGAAACGCTCCTGACCATTGGAAAGGGTTGCATGAAGGAGAAGGATCGGGTTGCCCGTCTGTGCGATTGGCTGATCGATCCAGGGCTCCAGATCAACCTCGTATGTATTTTCGAGGTTTTGCTCATTTTTCATGGGCGACTGGAGGTACGATGGTACGATGTTTACCGTCGCGCCGTCTTCCGTAATAATATCAATGGGGGCATCCGAAGACCCACTATACTGCAGGTTGATCAGGGAATCCTTTCCTGCTTTCATTCGGATCGGCGTACCACCAGCCGGGTTGGTGTCCTCGACATTCAGCGGAATGATCGTTTTATAATTGACGGTGACCAGATGATTGTCCTGACTGATCTGAAACTTGGCGGAAAACCGGATGGTAAAACTTCCCCCAGAGGCGATGTCTTCGGCAAAATCGATTGAAAGAGGTTCCGTGAAAGACCAGCTTTGCGGGTTTTCCTGATAAACGTTTTGCAGCGACGGATTATTTTCCCAGTGAGTTGAAACCAGACGATCATCCAGTATGCAGGAAATGGATTCCAGTCTGCGTAAATCATCCCCGGTCATTTCAAACTTGGGTGAAAGCTGTGCTCCTTTTTTTCGTTTTCCGTTCCATACAACTTTCAAATGCAGTGGTTTTGGCGTGGCCATTCTTTATTTCTCCGGTGATTGTTTCTTTTCTAATTCTTTAACGCGGTAATTTTCCATCCATTGAACGATCTCGGACATTCGGTAGCGGTAATCGCCCCCCACTTTGAACGCGGGCAGCCCTTCCGTGTTTATCAGGGACATGATTTTTGTGCGTGATAAACCCAGAAATTTCATTAGTTCCTGAGTCGTCATAAAATGGTCGTCTGGTTGATTTTCTGGCGGCATTTGGGTCTCCTGGATGTGATCAATCCGGTTTGGGATTTAAATGAACCAAACTGAATTGATGGGAGAAACACGATGAATGGGAAGCCGAAAGTATTTCTGGTTTCCATTCTCCATTTCTCCCATCATTCTATTGGGTCAAACCGACTGATGTCTGTAAAACTATAATTGTTTGCCGCAGTTCGGGCAGAATTTCTGGTTCGGGTTGACTTCCGCGCGGCACTGCGGGCAGAGAAGCACTTTTTTCTCTTCCGGAGCCGGACCTTGCGGGTTGGTTCCCGTGTGAACCGGCGGGAAACCAGGAGTCACGACGACCGGCGCGGTGTTCATGTTGCCCATCGCGTTGACCGCCTGGGAGTTCATCTGGACCATCCGATCGGCGTTCCGTTCCTGCATTTCCATCATCTGCTTCATCATTTCCTGCATCTGCGCCATGGCGTTCGTCTTCTCGTCGTAAGCGACTTTAAAGCCGCTTTTCTCGGCTTCCGCCTGTGCCTTGGCGGCTTCGGCCTGCGCTTTTGCCACTTCGGTCTGGCTGAAGATCCGGAGGGCCTCAACGATCGAATCCCGCATTTCCGGCTGGGTGATAGTGCTCATGACGATCACTTGCGCTTCTTGCAGGTCCATCCCTTTGAGCGACTGAATGACGTCCAGCTTGAATTTCTGCTGCGTGATTTCTTCCTCACGCTTGAGTTCCGCTTGCAGCCGGGCTTCTTTCTCACGAAGTTCCAAAGCGACCCGTGCCTCCGCCTCATTGAGCTGCTGGAGGGCCTGAAGTCTTTCAATATGACCCGTGAATTTCTTGTTTTTCAGATCTTCTTTCCAAAGGTCCAGCTGCTTCTGACGGTCCAGTTCCGCGGCAGCCTCGGCGCTTTCCCGCTCACGGCGTTTCAGAGCCAGACGGTCTTCAATTTCCGTGCTGCGAATCTGGATTTCCCCCTGTTTCAGCGTGGACTGAAGCTGATCTTCCAAAGCGACCAGATTGGCTTCGCGCTGCTTCTTCTCTTTTTCGAGCTGGGCGAGCCATTTCCGGCTTTCCTCGGATTCCACTTTACGAGCAAGTTCCATCTCCTGATCCAGCGCGGCGAGTTTCGTCTGGTGAAGCCACTGCGTCTGGTAGTCCTCAAGGTCGTGCTGGAACTGAATGTCCAGTTTCTTGAGGAACTGCTGGCGGCGGGCTTCTTTTTCTTCGTGCGCCCAATCGATTCCCTGCAGAAGTTCTTTTTTCTCTTCTTCGCGCAGCACGCCGGCTTTTTCCTGCTCGAAAAGGAACTGCTGCATTTCCGACTCGGTTGCCAGTTTGTCGAACGAGTCCGCCTGAATGACCTGGCGGAGGTTCTTGTTGTTCTCCAAACGGCGCTTCAGGACCGCAAGCTCGCCTTCCTGACGATCATTCCGGACCTGTTTTTCCAGAATTTCCAGATCATTCAGCTTTTCCTGATTCGTGATTTCATCGAAACGCGCGGCCAGTTTCGCTTCCTGCTCTTCTTTGGAGATCACGTTCCCTTCTTTTACGAGCCAAATCTCCTCTTTCTTCTGTTTCAGCTCGTCGTACTTCTCGTGAGAAATCGAAACGAGCAGCGCGTTTACGAACCGGATCCCGTAGCGGGAAAGTGAGTTCAAAACCGCGTTTTCAAGCGAGGTCACGAGGTACTGATTCGCGACCGCCGTGCCCAGTTCTTTGATGGAATACTGCGCCACGGCTTCCTGAATGGCAGCGAGGACCAATGTGTCGGTTTCCGCGCGGAAGTCGGATTCCAAATAATCGGCCCGGCTCCCCAGGAGATTCTGCACGAACAGAGTCGTGTTTTCGATTGCATAGTCCACCTGGATGTTCACCGAAACGCGCAGGCACTCTTTGGTCAGGCAGGAGGTGGAGTAATCAAATTTGAAATTCGTGTCGCGGCAGGAGAAAATGACCTGATTTTTCGACGTCAGAAAGAGTTTGCTCGTGAACGTTTCCAACGTATAGGGCCCCGGGGCCAGCTCGCCGCAGTTGCGCCCATTCTCGAATACGAGGGCTTTCGTCCCGGTCGGGACTTCAATTTTGGTGGAGAAGAAACCGGAAACGTCTTTCGTTTCGATTTTTTTCGCGAGGGTTTCGTTTGTAAGTTCCAAAGGATTCATTGTTATTTTCCTCTTGTTAGTGTTTGGGGGGTCAAAATTTCAATTTAGCGGGTGTGGTAACGGGCGTCGAGCTGGTATTTCAGCTCTGCCACGGACTTCTTGAGTTCGTACGGAAGCGGGAACGTCTCGAAAGCGTCCTTCGAGTTGACTGCCGCCTCGAGGTATTCCGCTGCCGTGACGGCCTGGTTCATGAGCTTGGCCATTTCGGACTGCGCCGTTTTTTCGATCCGGAGGGAAGCGGTGCGCGCGTCCAGAACGGGGGTGGATTTCAGGAGCTGCCGGATTATCCCGATTTCCCCAAGAAGGTTCCGGATTTCCGTGGCGATTCGGATGTCCTGGGCCGTGGCGCGTTCTTTTTCCAATGCCGCCTGGATGAGATCGAGTTTGGTTTTCAAAAATCCTTGAAGTTTCTGATCCAGCACAATGTAACGGGTGAACCAGCCTTTTTTCGGACGCCGTGAACGGCCAAGGGTCAGATTAAGCGGAGCGGGTTTCACGACAGGTGCCGGTTCTTCCTCGTCGTTGTATTCCGACTCAGCACGAAGCCGAATCGCAAGGCCGTCCCAGTAGTCCGACATGCCGGAATCTTTGACTGCCTGAGCGGCTTGCTCGGCAATTTGACGGATGCCTCGAACGCAGTCTTCCGATGAGATCCGGTTATCGAGGTACTTTTTGCCCAGCTCGCTCATCTCTTCGGAATCCCATTCTGCCGGAAAACCTTCCGACTGGATGTTCCGCGAAAAAGCGTTCCAATCCGCCGCAGTACGAATCGGTTTGATCGCTTCGTTCAGTTCCTTCTCGACTTCTGCGGTCGAGACCGGGGCCGGCTGGTTTTGGGGGACGGTGAATCTTTCCATCTTCTGGCATTTCAACCCATTGGAGGCCAAAAGAAGATTGAATTTCTTGCAGCAGGCGGCCAGTCCCGCCTCATCGAGCCGTTCGAGGGCTTGCGCGGAACCCTGCATGAGGCCCACGAACCCGGCAAACTGCGACTCAACCACGGCCTGAAGGGCGTCGAGAGTCAAAACGTCGCGTCCGTCAAGCAGATTTCCCAGGCCGGAGCCCGGTTCAAGCAGGATGCTGGCGGTGGTTTCCAGACCATTGGAGTTCAGAGTGATTTCAACTTCCTGGCGCGTGACGGCCCAGCAGTTGAGCCCCTTTTTGAAAAGTTGAGAGGAGGCCTGATCCGCGGTTTCCACGAGTTTTTTCCCGTCAAAGACACAGACGCAGTACCCTTCCGGAAGTTTCTCGCCTTTTTTGAGCAGGTAGGCGATTTTTGAGTTTTGCCCCTCTGCTTTTTTATTTTTTCCGGTCAGCCACCGAAAAAAGGCCTTGGTTCTTTCAAACATGAGTCCTCCTTTTCCTTTTTTTGTTCAAATCTGTTCAAATCTGTTCAAATCTGTTTTTCTGTATTATACAAAATTACATCGAACGATTCAAGGGGGAGATGAAGAAAATTTTATAAAAATAGAAAAATTTTAAAAAAAAGACCGCCGGGAAAAAAGATCAGCGGTGTGTAGCAACAGATGGGGACGACGCTTCAAACGTCGTCCCCGCAGTTCACCAGTTCAGTTCGGTCGCTTCTTCCCAATGCTCGTAGAGGGTTTTCAGGAGCGCCTGCTCTTCCTCGAGTTCGGCCTGGATCGCCTTCACGCGTTCGCCGTCCCGCAGGATTTTCGGGTCCAGGAGGTCCTTCTGCAGTTCCTCCACGTGTGTTTCACGAATGAAAATCTCGTCCTCGATGTCCACGACTTTCCGGTACGGGAATTTCCGCTTCGGCTTTTGCGCCGGTTTTTGCGCCGGTTTGGACGTTTCCTTCGCGCCTTTTCCTTCTTTGGAGGAAGTCTGCGGCGCGGCCTTTTGCTTCTGCAGGCCGTGCTTCCACAAATCGTCCTTGGTGTTTCGCTTGGCGGCGATGGTTTCTTCTTTTTGATTCATCATCTGCCACGCGTCGTAATTCCCCTGGAAGACCCGCACGCGGCCGGGCTCGATGATGAGCAGATGCGTCGCGACCTGGTTGATGAAGTACCGGTCGTGGCTGACGAACAGAACGGTCCCCTCAAACTCGCTGAGGTTTTTCTCCAGAGCGTCGCGCGCCCAAAGGTCGAGGTGGTTCGTCGGTTCGTCGAGGATCAGGAAATTGGCGTCTTCGCTCGCCAGACGCGCCATCGCGACGCGGCACCGCTCGCCGCCGCTTAAGGAATCGACTTTCTGGAAGACCTGGTCGCCCGTGATCCCGAATCGGGCCAAAAGCGACCGCCGGGCCGGCTCGTCCATCTCCTTGTGGCTCGGGCGGATGGAATCGACCACCATTTTTTCGCCGTCCACGGAGAGAAGCTGCTGGTCGAAATAGCCGATCTTGACGCACGCGCCGACCTGGACGCTCCCGGAGTCCGGCTCGATGATTCCCTGCAGGCAGCGCAGCATGGTGGTTTTCCCGCAGCCGTTCGGACCGAGCAGACCCCACCGCTGGCCGCGCTCGATCTGGAAGTTGACCTTCTCGAAAAGGACGCGGTCGTAGCTCTTCTTGAGGTCCTTCGCCCTCAGCACGATGTCACCGGAGCGGTCTTTCGCCTTCATCCCCATCGGCGGGGCGGAGATCTCGCGGGGCGGGTCCACGCGCTCGATCCGTTCCAGCTTCTTACGCCGGTCTTCAGCCTGACCCGCTTTCATGCCGTAGTGGTTTCGGCGGATGAATTCTTCGGCCTTGGCGATTTCTTCCTGCTGCTTTTCGTAAGTTCGGCGTTGGACGAGAAGCCGTTCCTCTTTCTGCTTCAAATACGCGGAAAAGTTCCCGGTGTACGAGTCGATCGTGCCGGCAAAAAGCTCAAGCGTGCGGTTCGTCACGCGGTCGAGAAAGTACCGGTCGTGCGAAACGACGAGGATCGCCGCGTCCGACTCAACGAGAAACTCCTCCAGCCACTCCGTCGCGTCGAGGTCGAGGTGGTTGGACGGCTCGTCGAGCAGCATCAGGTCCGGCTCGGCCAGCAGCAGTTTCGCGAGCATCAGGCGGTTCTGCTCCCCGCCGCTCAGATCGGAAACGCGGGTTTCCCACTGGTTTTTGAGGAAGCCGAGGCCCTGCAGAACGCGCTCCACTTTGTACTCGAGATTGTACGCGTCCATCCGCAGAAGTTCCTGCTGAAGGTGGTCGTACCGTGCGGCGAGTTTTTCGTGCTGGGCCGGATCCGGCTCCTGCGCCAGCTGCTCGGCCACGGCCAGCGCTTCGTTCTGGAGAGTCACCAGATCGGCCAGCGCCAGATGCGCTTCCTCGCGCAGCGTCCGGTCCGAAGTCTCGGGCCGCTGCTCCAGGTAGCCGACCCGGATGGAGGGGTGAAAGACGGATTTTCCCGCGTCAAGTTCCTCCCGCCCGGCGATGATTTTCATGAGCGTACTTTTGCCGGTCCCGTTCGGCCCGACCAGACCGACTTTCTCCCCGGGATGGATTTCAAACGCGACCCCGTCAAGGACCGGGTCCGGACCGTAATACTTACGCACGCCTTCGACTGTCAGGAGGTTCATATTGCACTGGAGGGGCGGCGATTCGCCCGCTTAAAAGTCTTTACTTTTCAGAAAATTTTTGTAAATTATAATCGATTTAAAAATATTGTCAAGAATGGGGTAAAAAAAGCCCTCGCCCGCTTGCAAAAAGAAAAAAGTGTGATAAAATGGAAAATTGATTGAGTCTTTCGGAGTGCGGTGATACAGTCGCGCGAGCGACATTCACCGCTTTCCCTTGCGGCAATACAGTCGCGAAGCGACTTTTGCCTCTGAAGCGCGCTGGACGTTCCCCACGAGAAAAACCTTTTTCAACGCAGTGTTTTTCGGTCGCTAAGTGAAAGCGGCAAAGGAAGCCTTCGGCTTCTGTATTGCCGCACTCCAAAAGTTTTTCACCCCTTAACTTTACGAAAGGATTTTCCTATGAAAAAGTTTACCCTTTTTTCCCTCGTGCTGCTTTTCTGCGCCGCGGTGCAGGCGGGCGAGTGGAAACCGCTTTTCAATGACGATCTCTCCAACGCCCAGTTCGAGCCGGGGATCTGGTCCGTCGATTCCGAAGGCGTGATCAGCGCGACGAAAGACTCCGCACTCTGGTCCATCGGCGACTACGAGAATTTCGAGCTGAAACTCGAGTTCAAGACCGATAACGGAACCAACTCCGGCGTGGTCGTGTACTGCTCCGACGTGGACAACTGGATCCCCAACTCGGTCGAGATCCAGATCCAGGACGACACCAAAAACATCGAGAACGGTGACAAGCCGGTCTGGCAGAACTGCGGCGCGATCTACGGGCACCTCGCCCCGAGCAAGCTCCTGGTCAAAAAACCGGGCGAGTGGAACACGATGTACATCGTCTGCAAAGGGAAGAACATTCAGGTGACGCTCAACGGCGAAAAAGTGGCCGACATGGACATGAATCTCTGGAAGAGCGGCAAAATCAACCCGGACGGCACGGAAATTCCGCCGTGGCTCCCGAAACCGTTCGCCGAGATCCAGACCAAAGGGTCCATCGGTTTCCAGGGCAAACACGGGAAATCGTTCATCTACTTCCGCAATATTATGATCAAAGACGCGGAGTGATTCGCGCTTTCAGTGAGGAGTGGGGAGAAAGAGTCTGACCTCTGATTCCCATTCCTCCCATTTCTCCCATCTCTCCCAGAAAAATCCCAGAATCATGTTCGCTTCCCGCCTTTTTTTCCCGCTCGTTTTGCTGATTTCCCTCCCACTCGCCGCTGAGTCCGAGTCCGAGCCGACCGCGCCGTTTACGTCGCCCATGGCGGATCGTCCGCTTCTGATGGAGGGGAACGTTCCGTTTCCGGCCCCGGAGGAGTTCAATCCCACGGCGGCGCGGAAACTCGTGGAAAAATACGGCGTGGAGAAACTGGTCTTCATCCGCCGCGCCACGTTCCAGTCGTCGCACTACTACACCGATTTCATCGACGGAAGCCGCTTTTTCGGGACCGACCTCTGCATTCTGGACCTGAAGACCGGGACCGTCACGGGACTGCTGCCCGACTCGATGAAGGGTGGGATCGTGAACCGGTACGACCTCTCGTTCGACGCGAAGAAAATCGTGTTCGACTGGAAACCGGACAATCGCAGCGGTTTCCACCTCTGGGAGATCGGCGTCGATGGGACCGGCCTGCGTCAGCTCACGTTCCCGCCGGCGGATGAGGCGCAGACGGTCGAGCGTTTCCGCATTTACACGAAACCGACGCATTGGCTCCGCGACCCGGAAATGTACCCGCTCAAATTCGGCGTGTACCAGCGCTGGACGGACGATCTGCATCCAGCGTACCTGCCGGACGGCGGGATCGTGTTCGTTTCGACCCGGTGCCAGCACGGGATCCTGTGCGACGGGGCCGACGTGCTCTCCGCGACCGTTTTGTACCGGCTCGACCCCGAGAGCGGCAAGATGGAAAAACTCACCAACTCCTCGGTTTCCGAGGCCAACCCGACGGTCGCGGAGGATGGCCGCATCATCTACACGCGCTGGGAGTACGTCGATAAAGGCGGGTCGTGCGTGAAGTGCATCTGGTCGATGAAGGAGGACGGCACCGGCTCCGCGGAGGTTTTCGGGAACGACATCGCGTCGCCGCCGTCAATCGTTCACGGCCGACCCGTTCCGGGAAACCCGCATTTGTACGTCGCGACCGGCGCGCCGCACTGCCCCCAGACCGGGGTCGGGACGATTTTGAGGATCGACACGCGGAAGAATATTCGGTCGGCCGAGGCGATGGAAGTCATGACGCCGGAGACTGAGTGCGTCGAGGAGGGAAATTACGTCCACCCCAAAGACACGAGCGAAATCACGCGGCCGGAAAAACGGGGCCCGTGCTTTTGCGACCCGTTCCCGCTCGACGAGGACCACCTCCTGATGACCGCCATGCTGGACGACCGGGCGTTTTTCTATCGGCCCGACGGGTACGGGATTTACTTCTTCAACGGCCCGGGCGATTATGAACTCGTGTACCGAAGCGCCGGCACGGGGAGCTGGATGGCGCAGCCGCTTCGTCCACGTGCCGTTCCACCGGTGAATGTTTCGGTCCGGAATGAAGAAATCGCGCAAAAGACGCTTCACGGCCAGCCGCTCGCGCTTTGCGTCGTGACGGACGTTTACCAGGGGATGGAAAACGTCCGGCGCGGTGAGGTGAAGTACATCCGGATCAACGAGCAGGTCCCCCGTCCGTGGAACGCCCGCCGGATGTGGGGCGAGGATTTCCGGAACCACCCCGGCGTGGACGACTACGACCAGCAGCACGCGACGGTCTCCGCGAATCACCTCGGTCTGAAGGTTCAGTGGGGGATCGTCCCCGTCGAGGAGGACGGCTCGGCCTGCTTCTACGTGCCGGCGGACCGGAATATTTTCTTCCAGGCGCTCAATGAAGACTTTCAGGAGCTTCAGCGGGAACGCACGTACGTGAACTACCGGCCCGGCGAGACCCGTGCGTGCATCGGCTGCCACGAGACCCCAAACGACGCAGTCCGGCCCGGGAATCCAAAGGCGCTGACTCGTGAGCCGTCGATGCCCGGCCCTCAGCCAGGGGAAAAGGACGGGGCGCGCCTGATCGATTTCACGCAGGACGTTCAGCCGATCCTCGACGCGAAATGCGTGCGGTGCCACAACGAAAACCACAAGATGGACCTGCGCGGCATTCTGACGCCGTTTTTCACGCGGTCTTACGAGAATCTGCTCGGTTTCCGGGCCTCGCACGATCCATCGTACCCGGTGACAGAGCGCCCGGCGGAGAAATCACTCGTGGGGATCGTGATCCGGGAGATTCGCCCGAAAGTCGGAAACGCGGAGTACCTGCCGGCCAAAACGCTTGGCTCAACGACGGCTCCGCTGGTTGCACACCTGAAAAAAGGGCACAATAATATAGAGCTCACGCGGGAAGAATGGGTCCGCCTGACGACGTGGATCGATTCCAACTGCCAGTTTTACGGGACGTACTGGGGCGCGAAGAACTGGGCGTTCAGAGATCTACCGAACTTCCGACCGTCGGTGACGGTTGAGCAGGCGATAGGATCTGAAATTTCGGATTCTTTGCGGGGCTCAGTCGCTCCATGAGGATCGTCGCTACGTCCTTGATCGCTTCGGGGCTTTTCGTAATTTCGCGGTGCAGGGCAGTTACGTAGGTCGTTTGAGCCGTCTTCCACGGCTGAGTGGCGCTTTCGATGGAAACCACGCCGTCCGAACTGGCTCTTTCTTTATTGGTGAGTTTGGCGATGACATTTCGGTATTCGACCCAAGGGGCCGGTTCGCATTGGGCCAGTCCGTCCCAGAAAATCGTTTCTTTCTGGAGGGAGTCCAGAGCCGTTTCGTACTTCAGAAGTTCATCGTTTTGGATGAACTTTTTGTTTTGTTTCCGGAAATTCTTGAGGTTGGTTTCTACGATCGATGCTTTGTGACCGACCATTCTCGTAATTTTACGTACTGCCGGATTCGCGAGAACACTGCCGTGGAACGGGGTCCCCATGGTGATCACGCACGCGATTGAAGGATTTGGCTTCAGATGGAACCAGCGCGCCACTTCCTGATTGGATTCAGAATCACCCGGAAGATCTTCCACGGGGGTGGACGTGATCAGATTCCAGAGGATCTCCCGCGAGTCAAGCGTCTGCATTGATGCAATGAGGCCGCCCATACTGTGTCCGACGAGCACCATTTGGTCCAAATTCGTGTTTTCCCGTTTCGGATCCAACTCTTTGCGCAGCTGCTCCAGATCATCCCGGAACTGGACTGCAGAGACCCAGAACGGCTGACCATTCGGGTAAAAGTAGAACCAGAACTGGTATTTCTCCCGGATCTCGGGCAAATTGGTCAGAGTATTGTACATTTCCATCCAGGTCATGGCCGAGGACCAAAGGCCATGAATCATGACGACCGGGATCTTTTGGGAATTATACGCCTGCGGCATGTAAAAGCCCTTGAGCTGCCGGTTCCCGTCCTGCGTTTCCTGGAGGAGGGAATCCGGATTGAGGAGTCCAAGCGTCGCACCGTCCAGCGCGTCGCTTTTGACGGTCAGGTCGAAACCATAAGCCAGAGGCGTCGTGTGGTCGATCTCAAGAGGAATGGAAACGGTTCCGATCTGCGCGGTTAAGCACTCCAGAGTGTCGATGAACTCCACTTTGGGGACTTCATTTTCGAAGTACAGAAGAGCGGTCATAGGGACGCAGTGTTCGGGCAGGCAGTAATGGAAACGAATGTCACGTTTGCATACTTCACGGCATTTTGCGACGAGCGGAACGCCCAGCCCGTAGCGGAGGAAGCGGTTTTTCAGACCCGTCACCTCAAAATCGGAAGAGAAACGGAACCAGTCAAAATCCTCGACTTTCCACTCCCGGCTGCGCATACTGATCTGCAAGGTACGGGGCTGATCGGGTAAATCGATCTGAATTCCTTTGTCGGTGATGAAATCGGTCTTGTCACCCCCACATCCCGCCAGACGTAAAAGTCTTTTCGTGCTTTCATTGTAAATCTTGCAGACGTTTTGGAAAATGGGAGAGTAAGGATTCTTTTTGGCTTCGATGCGAGGATCAAAGAGAAAGAGGTACGCATATTTTGCGGAACGTAAATACCATTCCGCCATTTTGCGGCAGGATGGATCGGAAACAAACCGATGCTCTTCCTGACGTTTTCCCTCCTTGAACGCGATTTCCGCCATGATACTCGCCAGTTCCGGAACTTGAACGTGGCAATACGATTCTTCAAGTTGAACCAGGGCGGCCTTGGGGTCCTGACTTACAAGTCGTTCCAGGTTCAGCGTGCTTAACCCAAGCTGCGTTGCTTCCGAATATTCAATGGAATCCGGGATGATGGAGTAGTACGTCTTGCGCGCGAATGTCCAGCTTGGGGAAGGAAGCCGGGATCTGGTCAGACGGGTCGTTGCGCAGCCGCTCAGGAGGACCAGCATGAGGGCAAGAAACAGAAACATCACCCGGAACGAGGTATACTTCGTTCCCGTTGCGCAGACTTTTTCTGCACTGTTCGGCAAATTGGGCTGAATGGAGTGACGTTTCATAAAAAATCAATCTGGTGAGGGAGTATAAACCAATACAGAATTTTAGCAAAAAACCAGAAAATTTGCAAGAGCATTTTTAGAGGAAACGCGAGCCGCTTTTTGAAAGTGAAAGGACTCGCGTTTTGGAGTTTATTTTTCAAGAACGGCTCCACCAAAACCCACGTAATCACCGAGGCTTCCGCCTTCCGCAAAATCGACCAGGATCGTGAGGCGGCGAGCACCGGAAAGGTCCAGGTTCAGAAGCTTCGGCGCGTCTTTTCCCGTGAGTACTTCCTTGAAGAGGACTTTTTCGTCTGCAAGGATCGTGACTTCAGAGGATCCGCCAGGCCGGACCGAATCGTCAATTCCCACCGTTGCGCGGAACGTCTGGAAAGCATTTGGGAGACGGAAAACGATTTGTGTCCGCGAGCAAAGTTCCAGGCCGGCTTCGTATTCTTTTCCACCAAGTTGGATTTTGCTGCCGCCAAATGCACGATTGAGCTGCGGAGCGATGAATTTTGAAAGCGATTCCGGGGCGTTCTCCATCCCGAAAAACGGCGTCACGGTGACGCTTTCGGCCTTGAGCGAAGCCAGCGAAACCGCGCGGCCAGAGGCGAGGTCCAACCCGGTGAGTGCTGAAACTGGAAGCGTCAGTTTCGCGCCGGAGGTGAGTGTGATCTGCGCGTTTTCTTCAGCCAGAACCAGTGCGGAAACGGAGAGAGAACTTCCCGCCGCGTCGGTCAAAACGCCAAGGAGCGGGACCTCTGGGGGATTCTTTTCCGTTTCACGTGAAACTTCCTCATTCGGAAGTGGGACGAAGCGGACCGCGAAAATGTGTTTCCGCTTGACGTTCAGAACTTCACCGTCCTGTTCAAAGCGGAGGGCCTTTTCTGTGATTTCCAGAATTTTCCCAAAGTAGTGGCTGAGCTTCCCGTCCCGAAGGATGACGAGCTGATCGTCGGGCAGATCCATCGACTGGATCTCGTTCCAGTCTGCGTCCAGATCGACATTTTGGCCAAGTTGCGACTTTTGGAAAAGAATCATTTGAACCGTTCCGGCTTTCAGCGGATCCGCGCTTCCACCAGCGGCGGGCTTGATCTGGAACTGATTTTCGCTGAACATGAGCGACTCGGCCAGAAGCGTGGACTCGCCAAGGGTCACGGCCAGCGGCGATTCGACCTTTGGCGGCTCCTTCTGGAAAAGAATCGATTTCAGCTCCGCCAAAGGAACGGTTTTGGAGTCGAGCAGGGCGTTTTTCCCGTCAAATCCTTCGAGCTGCGAGGAATACTCCTCCCCTTCAAGCGGCTGGACCGTCACCGGGACCGCGGCCTGGAGGGAAGCCAGTGCGAAAATCGAAAGGACGAATGAAAGCAGTTTTAAGGTCATTTTCGGATTGATTATTCTACTTTTCAAAAAACACAAAGGAAAGTTTTTCGGTTTCTTTTACCGTCCGGACTTTGCGGAACCCCGCGCTTTCGTAAAGGCGCACGTTCCCCAAATTGTCGGCCCGGGTGAAAAGCTCGGCACGCTGATGAGGGACAGTTTTTTCCAGCACGTTCAAAAGGGCCAGGCCGATTCCCTGACGCCGAAAATCCGGGTGAACCACGAGCTTGGCGAAGAAAAGCGTTCCGTCCTTCACCCGCCCGCGGATGGAGCCGACGATCTGGCCGGTTTTTTCGTCGCAGGCCTTCAAAACGGGCCCCGCCTCGAATTCCTGCTGAACCTCTTCCAGCGTTTCGGTTAGCGGCTGGATCGTCCAGTCCTGCAGAATCTCCGCTTCCGTCTGGAACGCAAGGCGTTGAAGAGCGAGGATCTCCGGAAGGTCGGAAAAGGACGCGGGGGAAATGATCATGATTTGAGTCTGCTACGAAAAAAAGGATCAAAAAGCGGCCTCCCTGCCGCATTTCCGTTGGATTTTAACCCAAATGCCCGCCCCAGCCGAGTTTCTTCTGGAGCCGCAGGTAGTACGAAAAGCCCGGAACGTTCAGCATTTGGAACTCGATCGGGGAAGGTGAAATTTCCACCTCGTCCGTCGGCGTGATCTCCGCGATCTGGTTCCCGTCCACCACCACGGCCGTTTTCGTGCGGTCAGACGTCAGTTGGAACCGGTACTTGCGCAGCGAGGAATCGATGATCGGCCGGAAAGTCAGCGTATGCGGCGCGATCGGCGAAATCACCACCGCATCGAGGCCCAAACGAAGGATCGGCCCGCCGACCGAGAGATTATGCGCGGTGGAACCGATCGGCGTGGCGAGGATGATCCCATCGCAGCGGCAGGTCGTCACGCACTCCGCGTCGGCCCAGATCCGCAGCTCGATGATGTGGAACTCGGCGCTTTGAATGGCCGTTTCGTTCATCACCAGCGAGGAAATTTCCGTCTCGCGGGCCGTGCCGACGTCTTTCCGGACGGTGCAGTTCAGCAGCCGGTTTCGGGAAATCGAAAACCCTCCATTCGTTTTGGTGGGAGCGCTGGACGTGGAATTCCGGAGCGCTTCGAGCCAGCCCGGCCCTTTCGACCGTTCCAGTTTGGCGAGTTTTTTCAGCACCGCGATCAGATCGTCGTCCCGGGAAAGCTCCGCCAGAAAACCGAGTCGGCCCAGATTGACCGCCAGAAGCGGGATCTGGTGTTGACCCATCTGCTGAACCGCGCGCAAAATCGACCCGTCGCCGCCGAAAACGAGCGCAATGTCCGCCGGTACGCCCGAAAGGTCCGCTTTGCCGGTGAGGTCTTCGAGGACGATTTCGACGTGCTTTTCGATGGTGGGCCGGAGAGCCTGGACGGTTTCTGGAACACCGGGTCGGTTTTGGTAGCCGAGAATTAAAACGCGCATGAATTCAATTTTGGAATAACGAATCAGAGGTACTCGGTCAGCAGTTCCTCGGACGGGTTGGAAATGACGACTTCCGAAACGAGCAGGCCGCGCCGGCGGATCTCGTCGCCCGCGGCTTTGGTGCTGGTTTTCACGTCGGAAAGCGGGCCGACGAGCATCAAAAGGCCCTTTCCGCCCAGCGCCATCGCCAGATGGAGCCGGATGAGCGTCACATTTCCGGCTTTGGCCGCGTAGTCGGATGCCGCCATGATGGAGCACGCGCCGAACGACTCGACGATCCCCAGAGCCGGGACCCGGGGGGAGGGAAGGATCACGGAGCCGCCCAGGGCCGCGAAAACCGCCGGGTGAACGCGAGGGCAGACGAGCGAGTCGATGACCGCCTCGCCGCCGATTTTCACACCGGTATCGACCGCGGTCTGGACCTCATCCACGCCGCCGCTGACGGCCAGGAGGTACTTGCCCGCGCAGATCGTCCGGCCGATCAGGACCTGAACGGTGGAGGTTTTGATCATTTCGTCCTGAGCCTGCATTCCTTTTCCGACGCTTTGAAACTCAACGACGCCGACGCACATCGTTTTTTCCATGATTCTTCCTCGTTTGGGGACCTAAAATTTTACCAGATTTCAGTATAGCATATTTTCGTCATTCTGTCAAGGAAAAGGCCCCTTTTTTTGAGATTTTTTTCGGGAATTCCGCGAAAGAACCGAAGTTTGTGCCGATTTGTAAGATGAGGAAATATAAAAGGCCCACGCTCTTTTTTCAGATACTTTTCCCACGTTCCAAAATGCAGAATCAAATCATCCAGCTCGCTCATTCATTCGGCTTTCCGCTCGTCGGGATCGTGCCGGCGGAAAAGTCGCGGACGTTTCTCGCCTACGAGCAGTGGCTCACGGCCGGGATGAACGGCGAACTCGACTACCTGCGGGAAAATGCCGAGGCGAGGAAGTCGCCCGAGTCGGTTCTGCCCGGGGCGCGGTCGGTCATCATGCTCGGCATGCCGTTCGGGGAGGTCGAGCGCACGGCGCGTGAGGAGTTCGGCGACTGGCCCGTGATGAAGCTTTTGCACAAACTCCCGCAGGACTCCGCGTGGGATTCGCTCCCGAAAGGCTGGGGCTGGGTGGCCGAGTACGCCTCGAGCGGCATCGATTACCACGACGTGATCCGCAAACGGCTCAAAAAGTTCCAGAAGGAGCTGAAGGCCGCGTTCCCGGACCAAACCTCGCGAGGGATCGTCGATACGGCGCCGCTTTTGGAGCGTGAGTACGCCGAAACCGCCGGCCTGGGCTTCATCGGGCGGAACCGGATGCTGATCCACCCGGAGTTTGGGAGTTTTTTCTTCATCGCGTCGATCCTCACGACCGAAAAACTCCCGTTTTTGCCGCTTCTGACCCACGAAGAAACGCTTCGGCTCCGTCGTGCCTGCGAAACGTGCGGCAAATGCCAGAAAAACTGCCCGTCCGGTGCGCTGAGCGACGACGGGGTGGACGTCCGGCGGTGCGTCAGCGCCCTGACGATCGAGACCCGCGGGGATTTCGCTCCGGAAATGCTCCCCCTGATCGGAAATCGGGTCATGGGCTGCGACGAGTGCCAGCGCGCGTGCCCGTGGAACCAGAAGATCCTGAAAAAACGCGAGCGGACGGCCATCGATTTGAGCTCGGTCCCTGAAATGACGGAAGAAGATTTCCGCCGTGTTTTCGCCCACACGCCGTTCTGGCGTGCGACGCTCCCCGGGCTGAAACGAAACGCGAGACTGGGGGAAAAGGAGTAGGAAGCGAAAACACCTATGTTTGCCTATTTACAAAAAATATTTTGTCAAAATATTGACTTGAGTTCTATGTCATGATATAATAAAAAATGTGTTTTTAATCTGTTAGTCATTTGCTTAATTTTAGTTAAGGAGATATTAAATTTATGAAATGTGACAAGTCTGAATGGATAGCTTTTTTTACGAAGAAAGTTTGTGGCGAAAAAGAGAAGATATGTTTACGATTTGAAGATCATAAAGATCAAGCGAGGGAGATAAATAAATTCATTAATGATGTCCATGATGGTTTGATTCAAAATTTAAAAGATCATTCTGAAAATATGACTCAAATCGAGTTGCTTAATGAAACGCTCATTATCACATATGCTTCCTACATTGTAATGCTTGATGCCAGGAATTCTGTATGGCCATATGAAAATATGGATTTTGCAAGACGTATAGGAGAATTATGGGAGCCATTTTGTAAACTGCCGTTTGAGTACCCAATTAGAAAACTAACAATCATTGATCCACCTGATTTTAAAATGGTTCAGAATACTATTAAGAAAGATGCGACGGATTATATCGATGGTTTGAACTTAGACCAAGAAACCAAAAATGAATTAAAACGGCATTATTCTATTCCTTGGACAATGGTTGATAGTGGAGGTATTAAATTAGGTCTTGATCTCCATTTTGAACAGGATGGTATTCACTATAACTGTGATTTTAAAAGTGGATTTAGTTCAAATGAAAAAGGAAATACCAATCGTTTATTACTTGTGGCAAGTATATATAATTCGCTGGGAGAAATCGAGAGAACATTATTGTTTGTTAGACAAACCGAGGACGAAAATAATCATTATTTACAAACGTTGAAGAACTCACCATATTGGGATGTCTATTGTGCAAATAACAGCTATGTAGCAATGCAAAATTTTACCGGTTTTGACATGCGTAAGTGGATTGATGAAAATATTGATTGGGAGAACGATATAAGCAATGAATTGAGAGCACATCTTGAGGAAAAAAACCTTTTGAGGTACTTGACATGGTGAGAATTTTGTGATATACTTAAGTTGAGACTTAAGTTTAATTCGAGTAGGAGTATAGTCATGAAAGATCAGTTTTGTTCATTTTATACTAATTCAAATGATATTACTTTTTACATGTCTTCTCGATTAGAAATAAATGATGGAGATATTATTTTAGAGCCATCGGCAGGCGAGGGAATATTCATAGATGAAATACTTCGAACAGGAATTAAAGTCCATATTGATGCTTTAGATATTAACGATGAAGCAATATCCATATTGCAAAGAAAATATGATAATAATCCAAATGTTTACGTTAGGAAAACGGACACACTTTTTGATCAAGAGCTTGATCAATATGATGTCTCGCAATTATGGTTAAAACAAACAGATACATTACTTGATGAGCAATTAGATATTTTTAGCTCAACAGGGGGATATTATACTGGAGTAATAGGAAATCCACCTTATGGTGCTTGGCAGGACTATGATCGACGAGATCAATTAAAGAAGAAATATATTGGGCAGTATGTGAAAGAAACATATTCTTTATTTTTATTGCGTTGCATATCAGTTTTGAAAATTAAAGGTAAATTGTCATTCATTATTCCTGATACATTTCTATATGTTAATATGCATACAAAGCTCCGTGAACTTTTGCTTAAAAAGACGATGATTAAAGAAATAATCATTTTTCCATCAAAATTCTTCCCTGGCATCAGTTTTGGTTATTCAAATTTGTGTATTATTACTTTAGAACGCAGTGACATACACGATGCAATAAACAATTGTGTGAAAGTTTATAGAGGGTTTAAAAAATCTGATGAATTTCGAAAGCTAATTTCACAGGAAGCTTTGCCTGAACACATAGAGTTATTCCATCTCAAGCAAAGTGATATTTTATCAAATCCTCAACATCGATTTATTTTAGCAGATAATAAAATTGCTTCAATACTTAAAGATTCTACTGTAAATCTTGGAGATGTTGCAGACATAGTAACGGGTTTTTATACGGGAAACAATACAAAGTTTATAAAAACTGTTTCCAAAGATCTAAAAGGTGCAAAAAACTATGCTGTAATAAATCCAAGTATGATTGTTGATAACTTCTCAACAGATGGAGTATCAAATATGAAGGAAGCATATATACCGTTTATAAAAAGTGCTTCTGAGTATCGATACGTTCGTAATCATGAAGATTGGTTTGTCAGATGGGATAGTGAGACTGTATCTTTTTACAAAAGAGATAAAAAGGCAAGATTTCAGAACTCAGATTTCTACTTTAAGATGGGAATCGGTATTCCCATGGTTAAGTCAAGTATTATCAAAGCATTTATAATGCAAAATAGGGTTTTTGATCAATCCATAGTCGGAATATTTCCAAAAGATAAAACAAAACTAAAATATATCTTGGCTTTAATGAACTCGGATATTGTCAATCAAATAATACATATCATCAATCCTACCGCTAATAATTCGGCGAATTATATTAAACTTATTCCTTATATCGAACCATCTTCTGAAGTGATTGAAGAAATTAGCAATTTGGTCGATGAAATCATGAGTTATTCTTCTATTGAAGATAACAGAACTGTTAAACAATTAGAGGATAAAATTAATTGCATGGTAACAGATATATTCCTAAATTATGAACGAAATAAATAACAATGTTCAAATACTATGACATATAAGTCCTGTCAAAATCTTTACATAGAAGAAAATTGTATATTATTTCAACAATCTGCCTTTTTCATTTATAAACAGGAATTTAGATATTCCTTATGTAGGATAGATGGGGCAATTGTTAAATTGGTTAAAAAGTCTTTTCTTATGAGTATTGTTTCGCGGGGTTTTTTCTAAATCAGTGCAGAACATCTGAATGTGGAAATTGTACGAAAAAGAACGCGCCAAAATCTTGTTTGGCGCGTTCCTTCTGAAGGTCTAAAAGTCTTTCTCGCCTCACTCTTTCCGTGCGGCCATGACGTAGTAAACCGTCGCGTCCGTGGCGGAGGTCACGTAGAGGTAGCCGTGCTCACCCGGGATCATGTCGAACTCGAACGTGAACTCCTGTGGGTTTTCCGTCAGATTCGTCTTCAGCACGTCGCGGCGTTCACCGAAGACTCCGCTCTTGCGCTCCTTCTCCGGTAAGGCGAGCTGGTCCCGATTCGTGCGCACGTAAACCGTGAGCTGGGCGGGCTGCTTGCCCGAGATGCCGGAAGCGAGCAGGCGGCCGGTGACGACGTATTTCTCGTTCTTCCACGCGCCGTCGATGGTCATGTACTGGTAAAGGGCCGAGGGGTGAAGGTTCACGGCCGTGCGCCCCTTTGCCTCGGTCTGCGTCCCGCCCGGGGTGATGCCCCAGTCTTTCGGGAAATGCTTTTCCTCGTCGATGATGCTGAAGTCGCCGTTTTTCAGGACGGAGGTCCCGATCATCGCGCGGCGGAACTGCGGCTGGTCGTGTGGCTTCACGCCGTCCAGGCCGTACATCTCGTGCGAGGCGGGGGCCTGCAGGTTGGTCACGTTCCGCCAGAAATGGAACTGCCAGACCTGGCCCGGCTCGATTTTGGCGGCGCCGAGTGACTGCACCGGGATCTTCGCCTCCAGCACGTAGCGCTTTTTGTGGACCTTTACCTTGGCCTGGATCTTCGTTTTGAAGACTTTGTTCGTCCCCTTGGCGTCGTAGATCGCTCCGTTCGTGTTGATCATCCAGTGGCGGTACTCCTGGCCCGGGGCCGCGATGAAGATCTCCAGACTGTCGTCGCCGTTCGTCTTCGGATTGTCCGGGCCTTTGATCTGGGCGGTCAGAGGGGTTTTCGCGTTTTCGGTCAGCGCCTCGATCCCGATGTACCAGTTTTGAGAGTCGTAAAGGACGCTCACGCGCGTCTGCTCGGTCGGGTCGCCGCCGCCCGACTGACGGAACGAATCGACGGGAAGCGCCTTTTTCCACGCGTCCTCATCGAGCGAGCCGTCGATCGTGATTTTGCCCACGCACGGCCGCACCGGCATTTTACGGTCGGATTTCGCGAGGGCCTCGATCTTTTTGTAGTTTTCGACCCAGATGGTTTCGAGGAATTTCTGGTCCTGCCGGACGCGCGCGCGGTTCATCTCGATGCGTTCTTTGTCGGCTTTGGGGTCTTTGGCCGCTTCGTCCAGTTCTTCCAGGGCTTTCGCGAGGTACTTCTCGAGTTTCTCCTGGCTTCCCGGAACGAGCAGGCATTCACCCGTCCGGTCGGGGGAGTGCGGGTAACCGCAGTGTTCCGTTGGGGCGTTCTCCCAAAGCTGGCGGCGGTAGGCGTGGTACTTCTTCATCGCTTTGGAGGCCGGGCCGTAGTAGAGGTCGTACGCCTCGTCCATGATCTCCTCGACGGAAAGCGACGCGTCCCACAAAAGCCGCGCGTTCATGTACGTCAGCTGCCAGTTGTGCGTCCAGATCTGGTTTTCGTTATTCTGGTGGTCGATGTAGCCGGAAAAACCGTCTTTGACCCACTGCTTGACGTTTTCGCCCGCGATGTACTCAAGCGGCGCGTAGTGATTATTCACGCAGACCAGGTAGTCGAAAATCGAAAACTCCATCTTCGGGAACGCCTTCTTCCACGCGACGTACCAGTCCATGTACTTTTTGTTCCGGAAGCAGTTCGGGTCGTTGAACCGGTGCATCTCGCATTTCCCGTGCGGGCAGTAGATCGCCTCGATGTTTTCCGGGTACTCGATCTTCCACTCCGGCTTCGGCGGGTCGCGGTACTGCGAGTAAATGAAGAAATTCAGCTTGGCGTTCGGGTACTTCTTGCGCACTTCACGCGCCACGTCCGAGTAAAACACGTGGAAGATCTTCGAGATGGAGTAGTCGCCGTGGTCGTCGGCCATTTTCCGGCACGCGTCGCACTGGCACCAGGCGTTTTCAATGTCCCACGCCCCCATGCAGTAGGAACCGTCCTCGGTCGAGTCGTAGAAGTCACAAATGCTCTTGATCATCAGCTCACGGACCTTCGGGTTGGAGACGCACCGCTGGACGTGCATCTCCGGATTATCCTTCAGGCACTTCACGCGCTTGCCGTCGATCAGGGGGAAGTATTCCGGATGCTCGTCGAAAAGCGACTCGGGGACCGCGTCCTGGAACGACATGTGGCCGCCTTTACCTTCCGAGCCGAAACGGTAGTTTTTCATCGAGAGCGCGCCGTGGAGGCAGTTTCTGTACGTCCAGCTTTCAATCTCTTTGTAGTCCCAGACCCCTTTGAAGACCGAGTAGCAGCCGAGTTCGCGACGGGCGTACGACGGATTCTGGAAGTCCTCGAACGGCTTGAGCGAAATGGTCGGGTTTTTCGGGTAGTACTCGCCCATCTCGCCCGGGTAGAACCACCTGCAGCCGAGGTACTTCTGGAGGAAAACGTAAATGCCGTTCCGCGCCCCCAATACGCTGTTCCCCACGATGAGGATGCGCTTTCCGGAGCCGCTCAGTGCGCAGGCGTCGTAGCGCGCGCCGCTGAGTTTCTTCTTCATTTCCGGGGTCAGAAGCTTTCCGGTCTGGGCCTGGTCCACGGTCGTGACCATGATCAGGATCTTGCCCTGTGCGGGGGTGGAGCCGCCAAGCGTGAGCGAGAGTTCAAGCGGTGCGCCCGTGATTTTCTCGAAGTAGATCTGAAAGTCAGCCGCAGCCTGCTGGATCCCCGGGTCCACGTCCGGCGCGAGGACTAAAAGCGCAAGACTTTTCCCGTTTCGGGCGAGGTCCAGGTCCGCATTACAGACCGCCGAGGAAAAAAGGGAGGCGAGAAATATTAACGCAAAACGTGCCATTCTGTTCATGAAAAATCAGTCTCCGAAGCAAAATCCAGTAGAAAAAGGGGGGGAAGTACGACTTCTTCAGGAAATTTTACCTCAAAGAACGGAATATTTCAAGGGGGCAGAGGTTTTTTTTCAGGAAAATCAAGCGTTTGCAAGAAGATTTTGGATTTTCTCGAAGATCTCGGCGGGCTCGGCCATTCTTCCGACGCCGTCTTCACCGCAGGCCAAATGGCCGGAAACCGGGCCGACGAACTGGACGCCGTCCGCGGCAAGTTGGCGCATGTTCCGCTGAACGGCGGGTTTCGCCCACATTTGAGAGTTCATCGCTGGAGCCAAAAGGACGGGGCCGCTGAAGGCAAGGTAAAGCGTCGAGAGCAGGTCATCCGCCAGGCCATTGGCCGCCTTGGCGAGAAAATTGGCGGTGGCCGGCGCGACGCAGAGCAGATCGGCCGCACGGGCCGGCTCGATGTGCGGGATCGCGGATTCTTCCGAGAACATTTGAACCAGAACGTTTCGGCCGGTCAGCGCCTGAAACGTGCGAGGCCCCACCAGGTGCGCGGCGTTTTCAGTCATGACGACCGTCACGCCGTGCCCGGCTTTGACGAGGCGTGACACCAGATCGCACGTCTTGTAGGCGGCAATTCCGGCAGTCACGCCAATCAGGATTTCACGTTTCAGCGCTTTCATGGTTCAGGCCGAAAGACCTTTCAGATTCTCAGACAGAATCGAAATCGATGGAGTCGCGCATGTAATCGTCTTCGATGGTGCGCAGCTCGTTTTTCATGCTGAGGTAGATTTTGTCCTGCATGATCTCTTTGATGACGATTTCCAGATTGCTTTCGCCCGGGAGTCTCTCCACGAGCGGTTTGGAACCGCGGTTCAGCTCCACCAGACGTTTCTGGATCAGCGTGGTCAGTTTGAAGGCTCCGCCGACTTTGGCGTGAATCGTACGATCTCTCAATTCATCAATCATTTGCTTTCTCCTGTCAGGACTTCCTGACTGATTATTTGACAAAAATCGTTTACTGCTGTTTCCAAATCATCGTTAACGACCCGGTAACGATAAAAACCGGAGCGTCCGATCTCATATTCGGCTCGTGAAAGCCGATTCCGAATCGCCTCGTCCGATTCCGTGGCACGATTTCTGAGGCGACTCTCAAGTATTTCAAGGGAAGGCGGCGCGATGAAAACCGTCACCGCGTCGGGGTACTGGTCCACCACGTCCGCGCAGCCGTCCACGTCGATTTCGAGCATGACCCACGTCCCGGCCTCGAGGTAAGGCTCCACTTCCGAACGAAGCGTGCCGTACCAGACGTTCCGACCGAAAACCTCCTTGCACTCGACGAAGCCGTTTTGCTCGCGCAGCCGGGTGAATTCGTCGTCGGTCAGGAAGAAGTAATCGACGCCATGCTGTTCTTTCCCGCGCAGCGCTCGGGTCGTCGCGGAGACGCTCAGGTGCATCGGGACGGGCGATTTTTCAAGAACCAGGTCACGAATCGTCGATTTTCCAACGCCGGACGGTCCTGAAATGATGAGAAGACGGCCTGGTTTATTCAATGTTCTGCACCTGCTCACGAATGCGTTCAATGGAAGCCTTCATGCTGATGACTTCCTGGGAAATGGGAAAATCATTGGCTTTCGAGCCGATCGTGTTGACCTCGCGGAAAAGCTCCTGCGTGAGAAAATCGAGTTTCTTTCCCGGCGATGCGTCGTTGGCCAGAATGCTGCGGAACTGCGAAATGTGGCTTTTCAGCCGGGCGATCTCCTCCGAAATGTCGCATTTATCGGCGAAGATCCCGATCTCACGGATCACGTCGGACTGCTGGATTTCCACGCCGACCTGCTCGAACAGTTTGTTCAGACGCTCGACCAGCCGCTCGCCGAAAATCGGGGCAATCTGCGGCGCGCGCTCGATCACCGCACCGAGGTGAGTCTCCACATCGGCCAGATTCGCGAGCAGATCGTCCGCCATCGCTTTGCCTTCACGCACACGCATGGCGACCAGTTTCTCCGTCGCGGCATTGAGCGTTTCCAGAACCAGCGGGGCCACCGCCGAAGAATCATCATCGCTGGTGTTTTCGACCACACCGGGAAGGTTCAAAAGCGTTTGAAAATCGCTCCACTGCGCGTTGGCGTTCGATTCTTTGAGCCAGTTACTGAGCTGGTCCCGGTACGACGACAGAAGCATGAAGTTGATCTGGTACGCGTCCGCTTTTTTCGCACGGGAGATCTTGACGTTTACCGTTACAGACCCGCGGCTGATCATCTTCCGGATCTCATCTTCGACCTGAAGTTCCAGAGCGCCAAGCGGCTCGCTGAAACGCGGCGAGATCTTCAGAAAACGATTATTAATGGAGCGAATTTCTACGGAAACGGAGATCCCGTCACGTTCGGTAACCGCGTCGCCGTAACCAGTCATGCTCTGGAGCAAAGGACCACCTCAATTGGATGCTCAATGGGAAAAATCAGCCCGTAAAATTTTGAATCGCTCCAAAACTTTACGGGTAAAAAACGAATTGGGGGGGATCAGTTCGCGGCAGGAGCTTCACCTTCAGCGGCCGGAGCGGGTTCAGCCGGAGCAGCTTCAGGAGCCGGAGCGTTTTCCGCCGGAGCAGCTTCAGGAGCCGGAGCAGGTTCAGCCGGAGCAGCTTCAGGAGCCGGAGCGTTTTCCGCCGGAGCAGCTTCAGGAGCCGGAGCGGGTTCAGCCGGAGCAGCTTCAGGAGCCGGAGCGTTTTCCGCCGGAGCAGCTTCAGGAGCCGGAGCGTTTTCCGCCGGAGCAGCTTCAGGAGCCGGAGCAGGTTCAGCCGGAGCAGCTTCAGAAGCCGGGGCGGGTTCAGCCGGAGCAGCTTCAGGAGCCGGAGCGGGTTCAGCCGGAGCAGCTTCAGGAGCCGGAGCGGGTTCAGCCGGAGCAGCCTCTTCCGCCGGAGCAGCTTCAGGAGCCGGAGCGGGTTCAGCCGGAGCAGCCTCTTCAGCCGGAGCAGCTTCAGGAGCCGGAGCGGGTTCAGCCGGAGTGGTATCTTCCAGATTGATGGTTTCCGGAAGTTCATTGGCTTCGCTCTGGGTTTCCGGAGCCGGAGTAGCTTCCGCAGCCGGAGCCGTGGAATCGGCGATCGCTTCCAGATCGGACGTCGCGCCGGCAGCGTCGCTTTCTGCGGCGGCTTTCTTCCACATTCCATCATTGGTGACGGACTGCTTGGCCAAATGCGAGTACCAGAAGCAGGAGAACGCGCAGATCAGAATCCAGATGCTGGCCACAACGATCGTAATTTTGGTGAACGTGTCGCCTGCTTTTGCGCCGAACGCGCTGGACCCGCCAGCACCGCCGAGAGCACCAGCCAAACCGCCGCCTCTGCCCTTCTGAACGAGGATGATGAGCAGGAGGAACAGGCTCAAAACTGCCATCGCTAACGCGAGCAAAATTTTAATAATCATAATCTGTACCCAAGTTTTGTTAAATTCAAGAGAATGACTCTTTACTCATTCTTTTCCGGGATTCTCATTTCGCGGCTTCGATGATTCCCATGAAGTCAGCGACTTTCAGGGCCGCGCCGCCGATCAGACCGCCGTCAATGTCGGCTTCGGCCAGAAGGTCTTTCGCGTTGCCCGGCTTCATGCTTCCGCCGTACTGAATGCGGACGGCTTCGGCCACTTCTTTGTTGAAGCGGAACTCGATGAGCTTGCGGATGCCGGCGTGAACTTCTTCAGCCATGGCCGGGGTTGCGGTTTTGCCGGTTCCGATCGCCCAAACCGGTTCGTAAGCGATGACCACTTTCTTCATGTCCTCAGCAGAAACGCCAGCCAACGAGCCAAGGAACTGCTCGGCGTTGATGTCGAACGTCTGGTCCGCTTCACGCTGCTCGAGCATCTCACCGATGCAGAGGATCGGGATCAGCCCGGCGGCCAGGACGGCCTTGAGCTTTTTGTTCGTCAGCTCGTTGCTCTCGCCGATGATGTGGCGGCGTTCGCTGTGGCCGAGTATGACGTACGTGCAGCCGAGGTCTTTCAACATTCCAACACTGATCTCACCGGTGAAAGCGCCTTTTTCCTCGAAGTAGCAGTCCTGAGCGCCGACTCCGATGTTGGAGCCTTTGAGGACCTGGGCGACCGCGTCAATGTAAACGAACGGCGGGCAGACAGCAATGTCGGCGTAATCGACGTCTTTGGCCGCTTCCTTCAGACCTTCGACCAGGGCAACGGCTCCGGCACGGTCCATGTTCATTTTCCAGTTACCAGCGATGAAAGGACGACGCATTTTCAACTCCTTGTGATTTATGAATGTGAGTCTGATGAAATGTCAAAAAATAATATGAGATTTTATAGACTGTCATTTTAACACACCTGAGTTTTATGTGTAGGGGGACCGGCTCGATTTTTACCAACTTTCTTCAACTTTCCACAAAATTTTTGGATTTTATGGATTTTGAAACTTTATATATTTTAGCAGATTTGCGCGTTTTAACAATCCGGGGGATTTCTTTTTCATGCGTCTTGAGTTAAAAGGAATCAGAAATCATGTTCGGGAACCGGTCCTTCAAGTGTTAAACCTGACCTGTTTTTCCTTTTAAATGCAAAAAATATTGGATTTTTTTAGAAAAAATGAGTAAAATGCGGGGGTCCCCCCGTCGAAACTTCTGATAAAAATGTTACAATAGAGAAGATTTTTAGTTTTCTGCTGACGGCAGAACAAACCGTTAAGGAAACGAATGACGAAAAACGAGTAAGGATCGGAACGACTCAAACTCTTTCTCCCCATTATTCGTTATTCGTTATTCATTATTCGTTAATCATCACCCCTTAATAGATTAGCTATGCAGAAATTTACGATTAGAAAAGGCCTCAATTTACCGATTGCCGGTCCGCCGGAGCAGACGGTTTTTGGGGCGAAAGCTGTGAGTAAAGTCGCGCTGGTGGGGCCGGACTATGTTGGTCTGCGTCCCGCGCTGGCTGTTCAGGTGGGCGACAGAGTGAAAATCGGCCAGGTCCTCTTCACCGACATGAAGAACCCCGGTGTCGTGTTCACTTCTCCCGCTGGCGGTACGGTGGAATCCATCAACCGCGGCGAGCGCCGTTCTTTCCAGTCCATCGTGATCAAGGTCGATGGCGGAAAAGAAGACGCCGAGGCGCTTACGTTCAAGAAATATGAATCGGCCAAACTCTCCTCCATCCCGCGTGAGGAAGTGGTCAAGAATCTGGTCGACAGCGGAATGTGGACCGCCTTCCGCACCCGCCCGTTCGGCAAAATTCCCGCCCTGGACTCCAAACCAGCGGCGATTTTTGTAAACGCGATGGATACGAACCCGCTGGCCGCCAATCCGGAAGTGGTCATTGCGGAGGACAAGCCCGCGTTTGTGAACGGTCTGCGAGTTCTTTCGGCGCTTCAGGCCCCGCAGCTTTTCGTCTGCCGTGCGGCTGGCGCGAATATCCCCGGCGAAGACACGAATCTTCCGGGTCTGATCGAAGCCTCGTTCAAAGGCCCTCATCCGGCCGGACTGGTTGGGACGCACATTCACTTCCTTTGCCCGGTGAGCAGCAAAAAGAGCGTCTGGTACATCGGCTACCAGGACGTGATCGCCATCGGCAAGCTCTTCACGACCGGCAAGATCGACGTCACGCGCGTCATTTCGCTGGCTGGTCCGCGAGTTGACCGTCCGCGTCTGCTCAAGACCCGCATGGGGGCGTGCGTTTCGCAGCTCGTGAAGGGTGAATTAATTAATAAGGACAATCGGGTGGTCAGCGGTTCCGTTCTGAATGGCCGCACCGCTTGCGAGCCGGTCGACTTCCTCGGCCGCTACCACACGCAGATCTCCGTGCTGGAAGAGGGCAACAAACGCCATCTGTTCGGCTGGGTGATGCCCGGTTTCACCACGTATTCTTTCAAGTGGGTCAATTTCTCGAGCCTCTACCCGTGGAAAAAGTTCAAGATGAACACGGGTCTGCACGGCGGTCACCGCGCGATCGTTCCGATCGGAAGTTACGAGGAAGTGATGCCGCTCGACATTCTGCCGACGTACCTGCTTCGCTCGCTTTCCTACAAAGACCTGGAAGAGGCCGAGGCGCTTGGCGCTCTGGAGCTTGAAGAAGAAGACCTCGCGCTTTGCACGTTCGTTGATCCCGGCAAGAACGACTTTGGCGCCATGCTGCGCGAAGTCCTGACCACGATTGAGAAGGAGGGCTGAGATCATGCTGAGAAAAATAATGGATAAAGTCGGCACGATGTTCGAGACGAACAAATTCCTTCGCCCTCTGTACCCGATGTACGAAGCGATCGACACGTTCCTCTACACGCCGAAATACGTCGCCGCGGGTTCCGTTCACGTTCGTGACTCGCTCTGCCTGAAACGCACCATGACGACCGTCATGATCGCGGTGGTCCCGTGCGTTTTGATGGCCATGTTCAACACCGGTTTCCAGGCGTTTTCGGCGATGAAAGCCAACGGCCTGACCGAGATCCCCGTTTCCGGGAGCTGGCTCACGTTCCAGTGGCAGGCGTGGCTTATGCAATGGCTCCTGAACGCTTCGCAGTCGTGCTGTGGTCCCTTCGCTCTGATGATCGCACCGGCCGGCACCTTGTGCTCGTGGATCATGTACATTCTGACGTGCATGATTTTCGGTGCTCTGTACTTCATCCCGATTTATGTCGTCACGTTTGTGGTCGGTATTCTCTGGGAGCTCCTTTTCGCTTCCGTGAAGCATGAAGAGATCAACGAAGGTTTCTTCGTCACGTCGCTCCTTCTTCCGTGCACGCTCCCCGCGACGATCCCGCTCTGGCAGGTCGCCATCGCCATTACGTTCGGCGTGGTGGTCGCGAAAGAGCTCTTCGGCGGTGTAGGCCGCAACTTCCTTAACCCGGCGCTTGCCGCTCGCGCGTTCCTGTTCTTCACGTTCGCGTCGAACATCTGCGGCGACTCGATGTGGGTCGCGGTGGACGGCATTTCCCAGGCCACCCCGCTGGGTCTGACGCTGACCTCCGGCATGGACGGCATCCGCCAGCTCGCTGCGGCTCAGGGACTGACGGAAATGCAGTACTGGTTCTACGCGTTCATCGGTCTGATCCCCGGCTCGATGGGTGAAACCTCGACGCTGGCGTGCCTGATCGGTGCGGTCCTGCTCGTTTACACCGGCATCGGTTCGTGGCGCATCATGGCTTCGCTGGCCGTGGGTGCGATCGCGACGTCCGGACTTTTCTACTTCATGTACGCCACTGGTATGACGCACAATCCGGTCTTTGGCGTGTCGCCGCACTGGCACTTCGTGCTCGGCGGTCTCGCGTTCGGTATGGTCTTCATGGCGACGGACCCCGTCACTGGCTCCATGACCCTCAAAGGCCAGTACATTTACGGGTTCCTGATCGGTTTCCTCGTTCTGATGGTCCGCGTCCTGAATCCGGCTTACCCGGAAGGCGTGATGCTCGCGATCCTGTTTGGTAACGTCTGCGCGCCGACGATCGATTACTTCTTCGTCCGTGCCAACATCAAGAGAAGGGAGCTGCGCAATGTCTAAATCGAAAGATTCCATTTTCAAAACGTTCCTCGTTGCTTTCCTGACGTGCGTGGTCTGCTCCGTTTTCGTGGCCTCGGCCGCGGTGGTGCTCAAGCCGATCCAGGAAAAGAACCAGGCTTTGTTCAAAAACAAAAATATTCTCGTCGCCTGCGGTCTGGTGGACAAAAACGAGTCCATCACGGCCGAGCGCTGCCAGGAGCTTCTCGACTCCGTGAAGATCGTGAAAGTCGATCTGGAACTGGGCGTTGAAGTCGATGACGCTCAGGCGGAAGCGATGGCGGCCCAGAAAGTCAAGACGGCCGGCACGCCCTACAAAGTGGGCATCGCGTCCCGCGACCGTCTTGGTCTGGTTTACATCGCGAAAAATCCCGAGACGAACGAAACCCGCGTGGTTCTGCCGATCATCGGGAAGGGCCTCTGGTCCGTGCTGAAAGGGTTCATCGCTCTGGACGCCGCCGACATGAACACGGTGAAGTGCCTCCTGTTCTACGAGCAGGGCGAAACGGCCGGTTTGGGCGGTGAGATCGAAAATCCGCTCTGGACCGCGAAGTGGGTCGATAAAAAGGCGTTTGACGGTTCCGCACCGGCCGTGAAGGTCGTGAAGGGAACCGGAAACGGTGACTTTGAAGTGGACGGAATTTCCGGCGCGACCCTGACCGGGAACGGCGTCACGGGGACCGTCGATTACTGGCTCGCCGCCTATCGTCCGTTCCTGGAGAAACTGGCTGCTGAGAATGGAGGGCAAAACTGATGAGTGAATATAAAGAAATCCTTACGAAGCCCATTTTCCGCAACAACCCGATCGCTCTGCAGGTTCTGGGCATCTGTTCGGCTTTGGCCGTCACGACGAAACTGGAAACGGCCCTTACGATGGCCCTGGCCGTGACGATCGTCACCGCCTGTTCCAGCACGGTCATTAGCTGCATCCGCAATTTCATCCCGGATTCCATCCGAATGATCGTCCAAATGGTCGTCATCGCGTCGTTCGTGATCGTGACCGACCAGGTCCTGAAAGCCTACGCCTTCGGGATCAGCCGTCAGTTGAGCGTGTTCGTGGGGTTGATCATCACGAACTGTATCCTGATGGGCCGCGCGGAAGCGTTTGCGATGAAGAACCCGCCGCTGCCCAGTTTCCTCGATGGGATTGGAAACGGCCTGGGGTACAGTGTCGTGCTGGTCGTTCTGGCCTCGATCCGTGAACTGTTCGGCTCCGGCAAACTCCTCGGCATCACGATCCTCAAGACCGTGAACGACGGCGGCTGGTACCAGCCCATGGGGATCATGCTTCTGGCGCCGAGCGCGTTCTTCCTCATTGGATTCTTCATTTGGATCCTTCGGACCTTTGACCCCAAACAGATTGAAGATTAAGGAGGCACGCGATGGAATACATTCAATTAATTGTTCGTTCGATTTTCATCGATAACCTGGCGCTTTCCTTTTTCCTTGGAATGTGCACGTTTTTGGCGGTCTCGAAACGCGTTTCGACGGCCATCGGCCTCGGGATTGCCGTGATCGTGGTTCAGACGATCACGCTTCCGGTGAATAACCTGATCCTGAATCACGTCCTGAAAGAAAACGCCCTTTTTGACGGCGTTTCGCTGACGTTCCTCACGCTGATCAGCTTCATCGGCGTGATCGCGGCCATGGTTCAGATCCTTGAAATGACTTTGGACCGTTACTTCCCGCCGCTTTACAACGCGTTGGGGATTTTCCTTCCGCTTATTACGGTGAACTGCGCCATCCTCGGCGGCTCGCTCTTCATGGAGCAGCGCGACTACAACTTCCTCCAGAGCGTTTGCTACGGTTTCGGAAGTGGTACGGGCTGGGCGCTCGCGATCGTTCTTCTCGCGGCCGTGCGGGAACGCTGCAAGTACAGCAACGTCCCGGCGGGCCTGCGCGGTCTGGGCATCACCTTCATCACGGTGGGCCTCATCGCGATGGCGTTCATGATTTTCAGCGGAATCTAATTAAAACGAATAATGAATAACGAATAACGAATAATGAAGAGAAAGACTTCGACCTTTATTCGGGATTCATTTCAAACCAAACGTAATCCAATTAAAAAGGTAAATTAATATGATTAACCAGGTTTTCCTTTTCGCCGAGCTCTCGGGAGCCCAGCAGATTGGGCTTGGCGTCGTGATGTTTACGGTGGTCGTGATGCTGCTTGTGTGCGCGATTTTGATCGCCCGCAGGTTCCTCGTGGCCCAGGGAGACGTGAAAATCGAGATCAACGACGACCCGTCCAAAAAGCTGACGGTCCCGGCCGGCGGTAAACTCCTTCAGACCCTCGCGTCCCAGAAAATCTTCGTCGCCAGCGCGTGCGGCGGTCAAGGGACGTGCGGTCAATGCCGTCTCCAGGTCCTTTCCGGCGGCGGTGAGATCCTTCCGACCGAAAAAGACCACTTCACCCGCGGCGAAGTCCGTGACCACTGGCGTCTCTCCTGCCAGGTCGCGGTCAAGCAGGACCTCAAGATCCGCGTCCCGGCCGAAGTTTTCGACGTGAAAAAGTGGACTTGCACGGTCCGCTCGAACAACAACGTGGCGACGTTCATCAAGCAGCTCGTTCTGGAGATCCCGAAGGGCGAGGAAGTGAACTTCAAGGCCGGCGGTTACATCCAGATCGAGTGCCCGCCGTACGAAGTCGCGTATAAAGATTTCGACATCGCGGAAGAGTACCGTCCTGACTGGGACCGCTTCCACGTGTGGGACTACGTATCCAAGGTCGACAAGCCGAACATGCGCGCCTACTCCATGGCGAACTACCCGGAAGAAAAGGGCATCATCATGCTGAACGTGCGTATTGCGACTCCGCCGCGCGGCATGAACGTTCCTCCGGGAATCATGTCGTCGTACATTTTCAGCCTGAAACCGGGCGACAAAGTCGTGATCAGCGGTCCTTACGGCGAGTTCTTCCCGCGGGACACGCAGAACGAAATGGTTTACATCGGCGGCGGCGCCGGTATGGCCCCGCTTCGTTCGCACATTTTCGACCTTCTGAAACGTCTGAAATCCGGGCGCAAGATCTCGTACTGGTACGGCGCGCGTTCCCTGCGTGAAGTCTTCTACGACGACGAATTCCGTGCTCTGGAGAAAGAGTTCCCGAACTTCAGCTTCCACCTCGCGCTGAGCGATCCGCTCCCTGAGGACAACTGGACGGGTTCGACCGGTTTCATTCATCAGGTGCTTCACGACGAGTACCTGAAGGACCACCAGGCGCCCGAGTGCTGCGAGTACTACATGTGCGGCCCACCGATGATGACGAAGGCGGTGCTTGGAATGCTGGACTCCCTCGGAGTCGAGCGTGAGAACATCTACTTCGACGATTTCGGCGGTTGAGCTGAAAAAAGTAGTCAGTAGTCAGTAGTCAGTAGTCAGCGTTCTGCCTGCGGCAGAATATGAGAAAGAGATTTTGGGAAAACCAAATCCAATATTTCGGCGCAGCCGAAACGCTGACTACTGACTACTGACTACTTAAAAAAAGGATCTGAATTCCCCCCCACGCCCTCTTACAAAACAAATCAACCCTCACTTTTTGGAGACTGACCCATGCGAAAAAGCATCTTCTGGCTTGCCGCTCTGGCCGTTCTGGCGAGTTACGCTTCCGTTTCTGCGCAGTACCAGCCGACCACGGAAAAGGGCATCGCGCAGCTCGAGGCGGACTACCTCTTCCAGTGCGATAATGAGCCGACGTTTGAAAAAGCCAGGCAGGAAATCGTTTACGCCCGCGCCGTGGCCGACCGTCTGAGCAAAATGGACGGCGCGCCGGACCTCGCTCCTCAGCTGAAGGCTCTGGCCGACGTGGAGCAAAAATACGCCTCCGCGCAGGAAACGCCGGAAACGGCCAAGGAATTTTACCTCGCCGTGCGCCGCGCGAAGCGTGAGATCGTGATGCGGAACCCGCTTTTGAACTTCAACGAGATCCTGGTGATCGATAATCCGTACCCGCACGGGAAACCTGGCGACGCGACGGACGAATGGGGCCACGAGGCGCGTCACCGCAACGGCTACATGGCGACCGACGGCGGCAAGCTGCTCGTCGTGGGTCTGAACCCGGGCGAGATCAAGCGCGTGTTGCTCGATGACGGCGGCTCGTTCTGGCGTCCGGACGTTTCTTTCGACGCGAAGAAGATCCTTTTCACGCACCGGCTGCCGGGCGAAAAGTCGTTCCACCTCTTCGAGATGAACGCGGACGGAACGGACGTGAAGCAGCTGACAGTCGGTGACTACGACGACCTGGACCCGATCTACACTCCGCAGGGAAAAATCATTTTCTGCACCACGCGCCAGCACTCGTACGTGCGCTGCATGCCGATGACGCACTCGTTTGCCGTGGCCCGCTGCGACGCCGATGGGAAAAATATCTACGTCATTTCGGCCAACGGCGAGCCGGAATATTTGCCGAGCATGATGCAGGACGGGCGCGTCATTTTCACGCGGTGGGAGTACACGGACAAAGCGCTCTGGCGAGTGCAGTCGCTCTGGACGATCAACCCGGACGGCACGAACCCGCAGACGTTCTGGGGGAATCAGTCCACGTGGCCGGACGTTCTGACCGAAGCGCGTCAGATCCCCGGAAGCAAGAAGGTCGTGTTCACGGCCGTTGGTCACCACGCGTGGTTTGACGGAACGATCGGCTACATCAACCCGGACGAAGGGCTGAATTACCCGGACGGTCTGGAACTGATCACCCGCGAGTGCAACTGGGCGGAAGCGAGCTGGCCGGTGGACCAGGGCGGTCCGAACGACCCGCCGCCGAGCTACGACTACCACAAAGCGGGCGACTATTTCGCGTACAAATCCCCGTACCCGCTCTCGGAGGAGTACATGCTGGTCTCCGCTCGTGACGCGACGGGCCGCAATGAAGGCGAGTGGCACTCGTGGGTGCGCCGCGGCGGTCTGTACAGCGGATCCGATTTCGGCTGGTTCTTCAACCTCTACTTCCAGGACGTTTACGGGAACAAAGAACTGGTCTATGAGGGCGACTATAACGCGTACTACGCCTCGCCGCTGCGTCCGCGTCAGGTCCCGGTCGAAAAGCCCGATCTGGTTCACTGGCCGAAGATCGGCACGGGCGAGAAACCCGAAGAGGGCGTTCTGTACTCGAATAACGTGTTCGAAGGCGCGGACCCGATCCTGAGGAAAAACGGGAAATTCATCCGCGTGATCCAGATGGACCCGAAGACTTACACGACGTGGAACAAAACGGTCCAGCACGACGGGCCGGCGATTTCCGTCTTCCAGGCGGACGGCGTGAAGCGCATCCTCGGCACGGTCCCGATAGAGGACGATGGCTCGGTGAACTTCAAACTCCCGCCGGGGCAGGCCGTTTTCTTCGAAATGCTGGATGAAAAAGGCCAGGCGATTCACGTGATGCGCTCGTTCACGTACGTGATGCCGGGCGAAAATCGCGGCTGCTTCGGCTGCCACGAGTCCAACATGAATACGCGTGGCAACATGCAGATGGGCGGCGGCCAGATGGGTTCCGCTCTGCGCAAACCGCCGGTCGATCTCACGCCGACCCCGTGGGGCACGGAAAGCATCAGTTACGCCCGATTCGTTCAGCCGGTCTTGGACAAAAACTGCGCCAAGTGCCACAAAAACCCGGAATCGGAAGCGTACAAGAAGCTGAACATGACGTGCCGCCCGTCCTCCAAAGGCTGGTGGGCGAACGTTTACTCGCGTCCGGGCGATCAGTCTCCGTTCTGCGAGCCGTACCTGACGCTGGTCTCCGGCGACTGCCCGTGGGGCCGCAGCAAGGTGAAGAATGAAAAGGGCGTTCCGGTCAACCTTGCCGGCGTGTTCGTCGTGGAAGGCTACGACCAGAACGACCCGGCCAACCTGAAGACGCTCCCGCCGTACTCCGCATGGTCGCCGACCAGTACGCTGATCCATCATGCGACCAGCGGCGAGCACCACGGCGTGAAAGTCAGCGAGGAAGATGCTCAGCGCCTGATCGCGTGGGTGGACTGCAACGGTCCGTACCTCGGCGACGAGGAAGTCCGCGCCATGTACGACCCGTCCTCGGTCGCACTGACGACGGTCCCGCCGATCCGTCCGCGCATTCACTCGGCTCCGGTGATCAACCGGTTCGACATTCGGCAGGACGGCGACTCGGAAAAAGTCTCCGGCCCGCTGTTCATCACGCCGGAAGCGGCCGAGATCGAACGCAAGGCGGCGGCCGAACGTGCCGCTGAGGCCGAGCGAAAAGCCGCTGCTGAGCAGAAGAAATGACCTCTTTTTTTAACTGATCCGCGGTCAGCGTTTCGGTTTCCCCTGGTCCAGTTCATCAGCGGGAAGCCGAAGCGCTGGCTCCTTCCCTTTCCTTGAAAAAATGCGCACGATTCTTTTTCTTTTCACGGTTTTCTTCCCGCTCGCCCTTCACGCTGGGGACCCACTCTTTCCTTTTCCGGTCGAAGGCTCCGGCCTGCGATTCCTCTGGACTCCGCCGGGAGGTTTTACCCCTGCGGGAGACGCCGGCCAGGTGCGAGTCGCCGGGGACGTTTTCGTCGATGGGACCGGCAAAACGCTCCGTTTCTGGGGCGTGAATCTCCCGTTCGACTCGAACTTCCCGCAGAAAGCCGACGCAGCACGTCTCGCCCTTCGTCTGCGCTCGTTCGGGATCAACGTCGTGCGGCTTCATTTCGTCGATACGAAAATCTGGGGGAAGTACGAGAAACTCGGCCACCGCAAGATGGACGAGGAAAAACTCGACCGGCTCGACTGGTTCATTTACCAGATGAAACTCGTGGGGATCTACGTGAATATTAACCTCCACGTCGGCCGGACGCTCGACTCCCGGGACGGCAATTTCCCGGACGTGCAGAAGCTCCCCAACATGCAGAAGGGGGTCGATAATTACGTGCCGGAAATGATCGAGCTGCAGAAGGAATACGCGCGGGACCTTCTGACCCATGTAAACCCGTACACGAAAAAGGCGTACACGGAGGACCCGTGCGTCGCGTTCGTGGAGATTAATAATGAAAACTCGATCGTCTGCGAGTGGAACTGCGGCCATTTGGAGGAACTGCCCGATTTCTACGCGAAAATGCTTCAGGAGCGCTGGAACGCGTGGCTTGCCGAGCGGTACAAAACGACCGGGGCGCTTTCCGAGGCGTGGGGAGTGCTGGACGTTCCGCTTGGTGAGGAAATGATCCCCGACGGCGGATTCACCAGCGCGGAAACGTTCCGGAACTCGCCGTGGAACCTCGAAAAAGACGCGGAAGTCGAGGCTCAGGCGTGGGTGGATGAATCGACGCAGACGCTCAAAATCGACGTGAAAAAGGCCAGCTCGAAGAACTGGAACCCCCAGTTTTACCTGACGCAAGCCACGATCGAGGAGGGCGTTCCGTACACGGTTTCGTTCCGGATCCGCTCGTCCAAATCGAAGCGCGCGTCGTTCTACTTCATGGAGCATCACGCCGACTACCGCAACGTCCGGCGGACGATCCAGCTCGAGAAAGACTGGCAGACGGTCCAAATGATCATCCTGCCGACCTTCAGCGATTCGAACGTTCGGCTTGGTTTCGCCCAGCTCGACGGCGAGGTGGAGATCGACGATTTTTCAGTCCGCCGCGGAGGGACGATCGGCCTGAAAAAAGACGAAAAACTGGAAAACGGCACGATCCGGCTGGTCTCCCAGCGCGAGGAGAGCGCGATGCCGCAGCAAAAGCGGGACTTTCACGACTTTCTGATGGACCTCGACGATGCGTACTGGCAGGAAATGTTCGCGTTTCTGAAGGACGAACTGAAGGTTCAGGCGCCGATTGCCGGGACCCAGCTGCGCTACGCCTCGACGTACGCTCAGGCGCGGATGGACTACTGCGACATTCACTCGTACTGGTGCCACCCGTACTGGCCGGGAAATCGGTGGGACCAGAACGACTGGATCGTCGAGAACAAACCGTACGTGAACGCCTTCATGAACGGCGGAAACCTCGCGGAACTGGCGTTTTGCCGGGTCGTGGGGAAGCCGTTCACGCTCAGCGAGTACAATCACCCGTGGCCGAATTTCTACTCGGCGGAGGGGTTTCCGATGGCCGCCGCGGTGGGGGCGTTCCAGAACTGGAGCGCGATTTACGCTTACGCCTGGAGCCACCGCGAGGACCATCAGGACGGGCTGAGCTACTTTGACCAGACGCAGAACGCGTGCCAGCTCGTGCATCTGCCGGCATGCGTGAACCTTTTCGTGCGCTGCGATTTACGGAGCGTGGAGTCCCTCAACGACCCGCCGCGAGTGATCAAGCCAATGACGCGTGAGGAGGAGTACGCCCACGCCGCCGAGCGCATGAATGCGTACCACCGCTGGTTCGGCTGGCTCGGGCACGAAAATTCCGACGTGATCACGACGTACTGCGGCGTTTTGCTCACTTCGGAGACGAAAACCACTCAGCCCTCAGTTGGCGCAGAAAAAATCGTTTCCGTAAAATCCCTCACGGACGAAATCACGTGGAACGGCGAGGACCCGGAGCGCTGCCGTTTCTGCGCTGACACGCCGCGGACAAAACTCTTTACGGGCTTCCTCGCGCCTTCCAATGACGAGTCCGCGAAAACCCGGGTCGATTTCCGCGACGGAACGGCTCTGGAGATTTCACCGACTTTGCTCGGCTGGGCGACCGTTTCCCTCACGCAGACCGACGAGACGCGCTTGCTTTTGGCCGCCACCGGATTCATGGCGAATACGGACGGGACGTTCTGCGAGTACGGGACCGACGCCGACCAAACGCAAGCCCCAGCCGAATTGAAGGGAAAGCGTCTGACCAGCCCGCGCCGGGGTCAAATGCCGCGTCTGTGCGAGGGGGTTAAACTCATGCTTACGCTCCCGATTCCGGCCGGGAAGACGGTCACGGCCTGGGCGCTCGACGGAGAGGCAAAGCGAAAAGAGCCGGTCCCCGTGAAACGGGTTTCCGATTCAGCGGTCCAGATCGAGTGCCGGAGCCAGACGCTTTGGTACGAAATCGAAGTGAAAGGGCCTTAGAATTTCATGTTCCAGAATCTTCCCTTTTTTTTCGTTTCGTCCCTGATTTTGTGCCTCATCCCCGGGGTCGATATGGTGTTCATCCTGACGAAAACCTTCACGACCCGGCGCGTCTGGGGACCGATCGCGGGGGCCTTCGGGATCACCCTGGGGCTGGTCATCCACTCGTGCGTCGTGGCGTTCGGGCTGGGCTGGTTCATCGTTCACTCGCCGCTCGCCTTCCGCGTGATCCGGTGCCTCGGCGGTCTGTACCTGCTCTGGCTCGGCGTGGGGCTTTTGCGGTCGAAGGCCTCGGCCGTGGAAATCTATGAAGGGACGGTTTCGGACGAAACGCTCACCGCCTACTTTTTTCAGGGGCTTGGAGTGAACCTTTTGAACCCGAAAGTGGTCCTTTTTTTCCTCTCGTACCTCCCCCAGTTCATGAATGAGGCTTTCACGCCAGCGTGGCTTCCGCTCCTGATTTTGGGCGGGCTTTTCTGCGTGATCGGGACGTTCTGGAACCTTTTCCTGATTTTCGGCGGAACGTTCCTCAAACGGGCGTTCCTCCAGAACGAGTCGCGACTGGGGTGGGTGAATCTCGCCGCGGGGGTCCTTTTCGTTTTCCTGGCCGCCTCGATTTTGCTGGAGCCCCTCTTGACGTGAGCGGGGAATGGAGTAAAATAAAAGAAACCGTCGGGCCGAAACTCTTGACCCGAAAGTAAAAATTGACCCCAAATTTCAAATTAGGAGTTTTTTATGCCCACCACTCGCCGTCATTTTCTGAAATGCGCGTCCGCGGCTCTTGCGGCCCCGCTGGTCATTTCCCGTTCCGTTTTCGCTCAGGCCGGGAAACTTGGCGCAAACGACCGGATCGGCGTCGCCGGGATCGGAGTTGGGCGTCAGGGGAGCTACGTCTTCCGGAGCGCGTACAGTCAGCCGATGGCGCAGCCGGTGGCGGCTTGTGACGTTTTTCTGCCGCGTGCCCAAAAAATCGCCAAGGACGCCGGTCTGGACGAGTCGCAGGCGACGCAGGAATTCCGGCGGATCCTCGACCGGAAGGACGTGGACGCGATCGTCACGGCCACGCCGGAGCATTGGCGCGCGTTGATTTGCGTGAACGCGGCCTTGGCCGGGAAGCACATTTACGCCGAGAAACCGATGTCGCTAACCGTCACCGAGGGGCGCCTGATGGTCCGCGCGGCCCGAAAAACCAACGTCGTGTTCCAGGTCGGCTCGATGCAGCGCAGCATGCGCGCCAACCGGATCGGCTGCCAGTACATTCTGGACGGCGGTCTGGGGGAGATTCAGGAAGTGATCGCGGCGAATTACGAGTCGCCGTGGTACTGCGCGCTTCCGGCCCAGCCGGTCCCGGAGGGGTTGGACTGGGAAACGTGGTGCGGCCCGACGGAACCCGTTCCGTTCCATCCCGATCTTTTCGCGCCGCGTGCGAATCCCGGCTGGCTCTCGTTCCGGCCGTACTCCGGCGGGGAAATGACCGGTTGGGGGACGCATGGCCTTGACCAGATCCAGGTTGCGCTCGGAATGCAGGAAACCGGCCCGACGGAAATTCTGGTCGAGGGGGACGCTCTGAGCCTTCCGACGTACGAAAAGCCCGAATCGTCCAAGCGCGGGAATGAGATCTGCTCCCAGCCGCGTCTGGCCTACCGCTACGCCAACGGGATCACGGTCTGGCTCGGGAAAAATGAAGACGGAAAGGAAATCGAGGGGAATCGCGGCGGTGCGATTTTCGTCGGAAAAGACGCCAAGATGGAAATTTTCCGCGCCCGGATCCAGACCAACCCGAAGGAAATCGCCGAGAAGCTGATGAAAGAGTCCCCGCTTCAGGAAATGAGCCACACGCGGAACTGGCTCGAGTGCATCCAGAGTGGCGAGCGTCCGATCGACGACTGCGAGTTCGGCCACCGGACCGCGTCTTTGTGCCACATTTTGAATATTGCGCGCTTGGTGGGTCACTCCCTGAAATGGGACCCCGAAGCCGAACGTTTTGTTGACTGTGAAGAGGCCAACGCGCTGCTGAGCCGTCAGTCCCGCAAAGGCTACGTCCTGCCGGAGGTTTGAAAATGGGTAAAATCGGGATCGGTCTGAATCTGGAAGCCGTGCGCACGAGCCACAAAAGTTTCGAGTGGGCGGTGAAATTCGCGGCTGAACTGGGCTACGAGTACATCGAGCCGATGGTGCACTGGGGGCGTGAACTGCTTTCCGAGGCCCGCTACTTCCACAGCGTTTCGATGCTGGACGATCCGTTCCGGATCCGGGACGCGGTCGCGGCGGCGGGCTTGAAACTCTCGGCCCTTTCCAGCCACTCGCAGCTTTCCAAGCCGGAAATCGCGGTGGAGTACCTGAAGCAGGCGGCGCGTTTTGCGAAAGAGTGCGGAGCGCCGATCATTAACACGCACGAGGGCCGCAAGCAAACGTGGACCACGGAGGAAGAAGATTTCGTCCTGATCAAGTACTCCATCATGGAGGCGGTCAAGGTGGCGGAGCCGCGCGGGATCAAGATCGGGCTGGAAACGCACCAGACCTACTCGCTCGTTCCGGACAAATACGAGAAAATTCTGAATCTGGTCAAGTCGCCGGCGGTCGGGGCCAACTTCGACACGGGAAACGCCTACCTGGGCGGCCTCGACCCGATCGAGCAGATCCGTCGGTTTGCGCCGTACATCATTCACCTCCACGCCAAGGACATTTCGGTCGAGCAGTCCGAAGCCGAGCGCGGAAAAGTCATGGGGACGGCCGTCGGCTGCGCCTGCGGTGACGGCGTGATCGACTGGGCCGAGGTGGTCGCTTTGCTCCGGCCGCTCCCGCAGGATCTCGTGCTGAGCGTCGAGTGCGGGACGCTGGACCAGGCCGCGCGCAGCATCGAGCATTTGAGGAAAATCATCGGCTGAATTTGACGCTGAATCAGAAAGGAAAGGTTTTTTATGCCCCGCCTCCGTTCATTGACGTTTTGGTTGACGCTTTTCGTTTTGATCCTGAACTGGGCCGCGGTCCAGGCGCAGGACGTGACCCGGTTTGGGGCGAAAATCACGAAGTCGGAACTCGCCGAAACCGACGCTCCGCGGCTTACGCTCCCGGAAGGGTGGCGGCTGGTCGAGGGCGACGCGTTTACGGGCCTGAATCGCCGCGAGTACTACTTCACGATCGAGGCGGATGGGAAAAACCTCCCCGCGCCGGAAGTTTCGGTTTCGTGGCCGAACGTGAAGATTGCGAAGATCTACGGCGTGACCCAGGAGCAGATCAACGGCTCGGACGCGACTTTCCGGATGAACGCCGGCAGAACGCCGACCCATTTCTCCGGGATCCTGCCGCATTTCGGCGCGGTCGAGGTCTGCGTCTTCCATAATGTGCCGGGCGTGCAGGCGGGGCCGTACCGCGGTCGGCCGTACCCGGAGCGTCAGATCCAGGCGCACCTGAATTTCATGTTTGCGTCGCTGGAAATGATGCGCGAAATGGGCTTCACCGACTCGGAGGACACGGTGAAGGGCCAAATCAATATTTACGGTTTCGAGACGAATTTCCCCAATGGTCACGTGGACTTTCCGCCGCATTTTCACATCATGGTGATGTGGAACCACTGGCGCGATAATCGCGTGTGCCACTTCATCCTGGACGAAAACGGGAAGATCCTGCGAAACGACCATTTCGTCGTGAAAAACGATAAAGTGGACGCTAAAGAATCGGTCCCGATGAAGCTCGGTTCCACGATCCCGATGGAGGACGAAACCGGGAAAGTCCGTTTTGCGCTTCGGATGCTCGAGGACGGCTCGGGCCTTGAAATGACGGTCCCAGGCCGCGAGAAGCAGGCGAAGATCCAGTCCGGCGACTCCGTGAAGTCGGTGAGTGTTTACGTGCGCGAAAACGTTCAGGCCGAGTGGAAAAAAATCGATGAGATCTCGGTAAACGACGACTCGATCAACGGCGTGCTGACGGTCAAACACGAGAACAAAACGGACGTTTGGAACTACGACCCGAACACGGGAAGGATGAAGTAGTCCGTGCTCAGAATTTCGTCTGCGCTGAAAACTCCCAACTAAAACCAGAAAACCAGCCTCAAGGTAAAAATTAATGTTCACATTCACCCGCATACATACGAATTCTGACTGGCTTCTGCCGCTTCTGATTTTTGCGGCTTTGGTTTGGGTGGTGGTCCGCATTTACCGGCGGGACTCGGTGGAGCTTCGGCCGTTCTGGCGGATCTTTCTCCCGGTTTTGCGCGTGGGTGTTTTGCTCGTTTTGCTCTGGATCTATCTCCAGCCGCAGTGGGTGACGGAGCGCGAGAGGAAGGTGAACTCGTGTTTTCTCGTCTTTTGCGACACTTCACTCAGCATGACACTTCCGGAGACCAACTCGCCCGACTCGCCCAGCCGGTCTGAGACCCTGACCAAATTTTGGGAGGAAACGCCGCTGGTGCAGGAACTCGGCAAACGCCACGACCTGATTTTCTTCGCGCTGGATTCGGAAGCCCGGGTCGTTTGGACCGCGGAAAAAACGCCCGAAGGCCAGGTTTCAGAGGCGGAAAACGCGGGAAAAGAGGCAAAACCCGCGGAGGGCCAATCTGAGGCGGACTCCACGGAATCTTTCTCGGCCGCGCTCGAAAAAATCCGCGACTGCCGTGGCACACAGTCCCGTCAGGCGGACGGGATCCGCGAGTGGCTTCAAAGTCACGCGGACCTTCCGATCTCCGGCCTGATTCTCTGCTCTGACGGCGTTCAGAATGCCGGTTCCGGGCCTGAACCCCTCATTGAAGCGGTCAAGGAGCGTGGGATCCCGATCTTTACGCTCGGCTTTGGTTCGACCGTCCCGGTGGTGAACTTCCGGGTCGCGGAGTTGGAAGCCCCAGCCCGTGTGCAGCCGACCGACCCGTTTGTGATCCGTGGAACGGTGGAAGCGACCGGTTTGCAGGAAGAAAGCGGTGCATACGCGGTCAAATGTGAAGTCTGGAGCATGGAGGCGGGGGCCGATTCCCAGCGAAACGCCGCGGCGGGCGAGGGGGAATCCGCTGAAAAGCAACTGATTGCCTCCACGACGCTTGATATTTCGCATTCCGGCCTGACGCCGTTTGAGTTCCGAATCGAACCACTCCCGGTCGGGAAGCATCTCTTCGATGTCCGGATTCTGCCGGTAGAAAGCGAACAGAATCTCGCCGATAATCAGCGCGAAGTTGAAGTGGACGTCATGGAGCGCAAGACCCGGGTGCTCATTTTCGCGGGCGGCCCGATGCGTGAGTACCAGTTCCTCGCCACGGTGCTGCGGCGTGACAAATCGATCGAAACGGACGTCCTGCTCCAAAGCGCGCTTCCTCCATCCGGCTCGGTCCCGACCAATCCCGAGGAGGAAAAAGCGTGGAGGGCCCGGATCCAGCAGGACGCCGACCGGATCCTGCTCCGTTTCCCGGCGACCCGTGAGGAGCTTTTCGCCTACGATGGGATCATCGCGGTGGACGCGGACTGGAAAGCCCTTACGCCCGCTCAGGCGGACTGGGTGGAAGAGTGGACCGCCCGTCACGGCGGCGGGATCCTTTTCATCGCCGGGCCCGTGTACATGAGCGCGGTCGGCGGCTGGCTCGACACGCCCGACCTGGCAAAGATCCGGACGCTTTGCCCCGTGGAATTTTTCGACCGAACCTCGACGCTCCGGCAAAACACGTACTCGGCCGACGAGATCTGGCCGCTGGAATGGACCCGGTCGGGGCGTGAGGCGAGCTACCTGCAACTGGATGATCAGCAGAGCACCAGTCAAAAGATTTGGGGCGATTTCCCAGGCGTGTACGGCTACTACCCGACGAAGAAAGCCCGCGCGGGGGCGACGGTCCTCGCGGAGTTTTCCGCTCCCCAGACCCACTTGGGAGGAACGGGGCCGATTCTGCTGGCGACCCAGTTCTACGGCGCGGGCCGAACGTTTTACATCGGGACGGGCGAGTTCTGGCGGCTTCGTGCCCAAAATCCGGAATACTTCATCCGGTTTTACACGCAGATCGTGCGGTACATCACCCAGGGGCGTATGATCCAGCAGTCGCAGCGCGGCCGGCTGATGCTCGAGCAGGACCGGTACTTCCCCGGCGACCCGATCGAGCTGCGCGCCCAACTTTTCGACCCGGCGCTTCAACCCCTCGACCCGACCAACGTGCCGGAACTCATGGCCGAGCTTTTCCTCCCGAACGGGAAGATTCAGTCTGTTCGACTGACGCCGGATAAATCGATGCAGGGTCTTTATACCGGCCGGTTTTCGGTGCTGACGGAAGGACGTTTCCGGGTGGAACTCGCGATTCCGGACTCGGACGAAACGCTGATCCAGCGTGCGGAAATCGTCCTTTCCGATCTGGAGCGCAACCGGGCGGAACGCGACGCGAATTTCCTCCAGGAACTGGCCCGGCAGACGGGCGGCGAGGCGTTCGACTCGGTCGAAGACGCGGCTTTGCAGGCGTTTCCGGCCAAACTCCCCGACCGCACGCGCACGCTGATCGAGTTTGCGTCGGCGAAACCGGTCATTACTCCCGAGTGGCTCGTTGGCGCGCTGGTCTTTTTGCTCTCGCTGGAGTGGCTCCTGCGTCGACTTTTGAAACTTGCGTAAGAATTTCACGGCATCGAGGTAAGAAATCCCCCGGAAATTAAAAAAAACTTTTCGGGGGGGCTTGCGCTAATTTGGAAATTCGTTATAATGACGTTAAAATTTAAATCGGACCGGGGTCGTAATGGTATGACTCACGGGGAAGATTGGTTCTTTTTATCACGCTAGGAGACTTTATAGTGGCTATTCGCGTTGGTATTAATGGTTTCGGTCGTATCGGCCGTTTGGTTTTCCGCGTTATGGCAGCTCAGCCTGAGAAGTACGACGTCGTTGCGATCAACGACCTCACCAGCAACGCCATGCTGGCGACCCTTCTCAAGTACGACTCCGTCCATGGTCGTTTCGATGGTACGGTTGAAGCCAATGACGAAGGTCTGATCGTCAATGGCAAACTGATCAAGGTTTTCGAAGAACGTGATCCGGGCAACCTCCCGTGGGGCGACCTGAACGTTGACGTCGTTCTGGAATCCACCGGTCTGTTCACCAAGCGCGCCGCTGACGGCAAAGCTGGTTTCGACTCTCACAAAGGCTGCAAGAAAGTCGTCATTTCTGCGCCGGCCACCGATCCTGACTTCACGTGCGTTCTGGGCGTCAACGACGATCAGCTGACCCCCGACATGAAGTACGTTTCCAATGCTTCCTGCACGACCAACTGCCTGGCTCCGTTCGCCAAGGTCATCAACGACAATTTCGGCATCGTCAAGGGCCTCATGACCACCGTTCACAGCTACACGAACGACCAGCGCGTTCTGGATCTGCCGCACAAGGATCCGTACCGCGCCCGCGCTGCTGCGATGAACATGATCCCGACCTCCACCGGTGCTGCGAAAGCCGTCGGTCTTGTGATTCCGGAACTCCAGGGCAAACTGACCGGTATTTCCATCCGCGTTCCCACCCCGACCGGATCCGTCGTGGACCTCGTCGTTGAGACCGCCAAACCCGTCACGAAGGAAGCCGTCAACGCCGCGATGAAAGCCGCTGCGGAAGGCCCGATGAAGGGAATTTTGGACTACACCGAAGACCCGATCGTCCTGCAGGACATCGTGGACGACGCGCACTCCAGCATTTTCGCCGGTCCGTGGACCATGGTCATGGGCGACAACATGCTCAAGTGCCTCAGCTGGTACGACAATGAATGGGGTTACAGCAATCGCGCTGCTGACCTGATCTGGAAGATGGGCAATCTTTGATTTGACCCTCTGAAAGATTCTTCGGAATCGACCTGAAAAAACCGACGGGAGTTTCGTGAAAGCGGAACTCCCGTTTTTCTTAAACCTTTCTAAACGCAAAACCCATTCCGCTTCTGAGTCTCATTTAAACACGGATTTTCACGGATTAAATGGATTAAAAAGATTTCTTCAGAAAAGACTTCAAACTTTCTTCTTCAAAAATCTGAGTAAATCCTTTTAATCCGCGGAAATCTGTGTTTAAATCAAGCGTTGAAGCGGGACCGGCATGGTGTTTAGCTAAACCCCTTTTTGCCTCTTTTAGCCGTCAGTCCCGTGGTCTAAAATTGGTGAATCAGTTCTTCGCCTGCACTTCTTCGCTCCAGAAAACCTCGTAACTCATCGGCTTCACGGTTTTCCCATGGCAGACGAACGGCTCGGAGGAGTAGTTCGTCACGATGCGCGTCCCGTCGCTGAATGTCGTTTCGAAAACGTTCTCCGCGAGCTGCTCGTGGTTTTCCATGAACTCGTACTGCAACGGGCGCAGGCGCTGGAATTCCTCGTAGCCTTCCCGGATCTTCGCGACGCTCTGGTGGAGTTCCTCGTCGGTTCCGCACGTGATGTCGCGCTCGCCCATCCAGTTCGAGCCCGCGGCGAGAAATCCCGAGTAGAAGTAGAACATCGGGCGGCCGCCGTACTCGACCAGCTTCAGGCGCGAGATCGGGTCTTTCAGCGTGTAGTTCGTCGTCGCGCAGAACGGATTGTTCAGCACGATCCCGTTATAGACCAGCTGCCAGAACGGCGTGTGGCGGTCGATCAGGGCCGGGAGCGGCTTCGTCGGATTGTACGTCGCGTTGGTTTTGGCCGTCTCTTCGGGGCGGAGGACTTTTCCCGGGTCGTGGAACGAGACGTAGAGCGCGTAATCCACGTTCCCGATCGCGAAGTCGTACCCGCTCTCCGAGCCGAAGCCGCCGAAGGTTTTCTGCGTGGTTTCGAAGATTTTCTGGCACCACTGCGTGTTTTCCTCCTTCGTCAGCGGGTGCTCGGCCGACCAGCAGCGTTCCGGCTGCCAGATCGTGTACACGTCGATGTAATGGATCCCGTGGAAACCCAGCGCGCGGATCCGTTCCTGGTCGGACTTCACGAAGCGTTCGTACACGCATTTCGGGCACGTCTGGTAAACGTTCCCGCCGCCCCACGTGCGGGTTGTGCGGATCCCGTCTTTGCGGACGATCAAGTAGTTCCAGTCCCACAGTCCGCCGATGGAGGAGGCGTGGTAAGCGTCGAAATTATTCGTGTGGCAGACGATCTGGAAGCCGTTTTCCTGAGCGTAGCGGATCGCCTCTTTGAGTTTTTCCTCACCGCCGAGTTTCGGCTCGACCGGGAAAACCTGGGGCCAGCGGCCGTCGTGCCCGCCGCAGTTCCAGCCGACGAGACAGAATTCCGCCTCGTTGATCCCCTGGCGCTTGAATTCATCGACGATCTGTTTGAACCGGTCGAACGTGATCTTCACGCCAACCTCCGGCTCGTTTTCCGCCGTCTGTTCTCCCACGGGCGAGGGGACCGGTTTCCACGCCTGACGGACACGGACTTCCATCGATTCGGCCGCGTATTTCAGGTCCGGGTTGGTCTTGGCCCGTTCCTTGAGCGGGACGCACGCGCCGCGGTCAAGCTGGTACTTGCGGTACAGTTTGGCGGCGTCGGCATATGTGGCGTCGGCCGGGAGCGGGTGGTACTCGACCCCGAGGTCCGAATCTGCTGGGTCGCCGTTCAGCACGTACACGAGGAAAACGTCGTACTGGCCGCCGCGGTACTCCACGACGTATTGGGAATCAAAGCGCAGGCCGGTCTGGATCACGGTGTAGGCTCCGCGGGGCGTGGAGACGCCATACATCGGCATGATCGTGCCGCCGTGGGAGTACCGGGCGTCGGCATCGCGCTTCAAAAACTGGCCGAAGAACCCGTTATTGAAGACGTAAAACCCCGGCTCGCCTGCCGAAGCCGTTCCGGCCGGGTGGTGGATCTCGAAATTCTTCACGCTCGCCGGCATCTGGGAGCGCGGGATCGTCAAATATTCCACGCCGTCGCGCAGCACCAGCGGAACGGTTTGCTCGGTCTTCGTTCCGTCCATCAGGTTCCACACGACCCGCACGGAGTCGGCGGCAGAAAGAACGGAAGCGAAGAAGAAAACGAAAATGAAGGAAAGAAAACGCATTTTTGTGGTTGGAGAGGGAAAAAAGGGAAACTTTAGTGAGGAGTGAGGATTTAAAGGCCCCCTCTTTGAGGGGGCTGGCGAGCGGAGCGAGCCTGGGGGAGTAAAGAATTGGGGAGGATTTTCCCCAGTTCCTTTGCTCCCTCCGGCCCTTCGGGCCACCTCCCTCGGGGAGGGAGGCTTTTTACTTCATCGCTTTCGCCCAAATCAGGTTGGGATTCAGCTTGAGCGCTTCGTCGAAGAAGTTCCGCGCGGCGGCTGCGTCGTCCTGCGCCAGAGCCACGAGGCCCTGCAGGAAGAAGAGCTTCGCGCGGCGTTCCTCGGCGGTGCCGTCTTCCCCGAATTTGGAGAATTCGTCCGCCTGGGCCGACCGATTCAGTCGGGCGTTCACGGCGTCCGCGAATTTCTGCGTCAGCGCTTTCGCTTCATCCGTGCGGCCCAGCTTCTTCAGCGAGGCGATCTGGAAGTACGTGATCTCGTGGCACAGATCCGTGTTCGCGTTGGCCGGATCAGCCGACTGGGCGAAGGCTTTCTTCGCGCCCTCCGCGTCGCCTTTCGCTTCCAGCGTCGTGCCGAGGAAGTAGAAGACTTTCGCGTTCTGGCCCCCGCCGACTACGCGCCCCACTTCGAGGTTTTCGGGGTAGGTCTGCGCGATCTCGAAATCCGACACTGCGCCGTCGAAATCCTTCGCGTCACGACGGGCCAGACCACGGAGCAGGTGCGCGTCCACGAAAGTGTCGTGCACGGCCCGTCCGCCTTCCCAGACGTGGAAGTGACGTTTATCGAGCTGGTCGATCGCCTTCTGGTACTGGCCGGTCGCGTTCCAAAGGCCGATCAGCCGAATCGTCGAATCGTCGTGGGAAAGCACCGTTTCCAGATTCGCCTCCATCAGCTGAAGACGTTCGGCGGCCGGAACCAGCTTCTGCGCTTCCAGAGCGTCCAGCTCGACGAACGGTTTCGGGTCCGAAACGTCGTACTTCAGGCTCGTCTTGTACGCTGCGATCGCGCGGTCGATCTGGCCGGCCTGCGTGTAGGCAAAGCCGAGATTCCGCCAGACGCGGCCGTAAGCCGGATTCAGCTGCGCGGATTTCTCCCACGCGGCGATCCCCGCGTCTTTCTGCTCGAAGTAGTACAGAATATTCCCGAGCAGACACCACGCCTTCGCGTCGTTCGGGTTCCGCTTGACGGCGGCCTGCAGCAGAGCGATCTCCTCCACGCGGAACGGGAAGCAGTAATCGAGCGACTGGGCCGGGACCTGGACCCCCTCGCCGGGAGCCAGTGCTTCGAGCCAGTACGCCGCCAGAAGCGAATCGCTGAACGGCTTGCCGTACCTCATCGCAGCGCGCAGGATCCGGGCCGCGTCATCCGAGCCGAGCGAGGCGTAGTCCGAAACGACTTCGAGCAGTTCCTGGACCTTCACCAGATCATCGCCGCGGAGCGCTTCGTCAAAGATCGCATTCGCTCTGGCGTCGAAGAAACCCTCGGCCAGCGCAAGTTCCACTTTGGCCATGACGTCCAGCGGATTCTGACGCAAAACGTTCATCAGGACGGCCAGCCGGACCTCCCGCGGGGCGTTCATCTTGCGGAGGAAGTACGCGCGGACCACCTGCGCCTTCGGGTCGTCGTAGTTCGAGTTCAACGACTTCAAAACCAGTTCGAGCGCTTTCGGGTAGTCGCCCTCGCAGGACGCCAGTTTCGCGAGCTGGAAGAATGCGGCGGACTGGTATCCGGTCGTCCAAGTGGCTTTCCAGTACTGGTCTTTCGCCTCGGCGATTTTGCCCTCGTTCTGGAGGACCAGGCCGAGCAGGTAGTGCGGCTCGCCGTCTTTCAGGCGCGTGTAGTTTTTATCGAGGCGGGCCAAAGCCGCGCGCAGGTGCTTCTCGGCGAGCTCCCACTTTGCCTGGCGGGCGTAATGAAGACCGACCGCGGTGTTCGTCCGGGCGTCACCCGGGTCGCGGCGGAGGGCTTCCTCGTAGTACTCCATCGGGTTCATGCGCGCATTGTGGAACTGCTCCATGCGCTGGGCGGCGAGGAAAAGCTCCTCGACCGTCTGAAAATCCTTCGGAGTCGGCGTCGGCTTCACGATTTCCGGCATTTCCTCCGGTTCCAGCTTGGTCGGCTGCCACGTCACGAGGACTTTTCCAGCAGCGTCGAGCAGGGCGACGCGGATCTGTTCGTCCTGCGTCTCTTTCGGAACGGTCAGCTCCTGAATGAACGGGTGGGCCGGGTCAATATCGATCTCTTTTTCAAGCGCTTCCTCACCATTAATATAAATGACGGATTTCGCGTTCCGGAAATCGCCCGTCGCGCAGAAGCCGAAGCGGATTTTATCCTCGGCGACGCGCTCCAGGTTGGCGGCGGCGTCGATGGTCGCGGCCTTCACGCCTCCGATCCCGCGGATCGGGTACCAGACCTGAGTGTGCTCGCGCGTTTCGCCCGGGCCGATCCAGCTGTAGTCCGGCTGATTGTCCGACCAGGCGCCGACCATGAGCTCCAGGTACTGCGGGTACTCGGCGTCACTTCCCTCGAGCGACTCCTTTTTCTCCTCGTCGGTCCAAGGGTCGGTCAGCATTTTGTCCCACATTTTGGCGCGGTCGTGATTTCCCCACAGGAAGAACTTCTTGCCGGGGACCTGGTAGTGGTTTGCGATGTGCACCGTTCCCGCGTCACGCCCGTGGTCGTAGCCGGCCAGGAAGTCGCTTTCCTGATCCCAAGCGAAGACCGAACGGAACCGGTCCGTGTGGTTCTTCCAGTAGCGGAAATCCACGCCGGGGAGTCCCTCGGGCCACTCGCAGAACGAAACTTTCGCGTGGTCGCAGCCGTGCTGGACGTTCGGCGCGAAAATGACCTCGTAGTCCGGGTTGCAGTGGACCGAAACGTTCGCCCAGCAAAGCATCGACTGGATCAGGTTCGAGCGGTTTTCGATGCGTGTTTTAGCCTTCACGTATGAGCGGCCCGGGACGACGGAAAGCTCGACCGACCACTTCATCCGGTGGCGGAGCTCCGTTTCACCGACCCAGATCGACTTGGAGCCGTCGGGGTTTTCGATCGTTTTCCAGTCCACGGCCATGAAACTCGACGGACGGTGGTGGTGCGGAATATTCCACTCAACGCCGCCGGACATCCAGGCGCCGAGCATCCCGATCAGGGCGGGCTTCACGACGTGCTGGCGGTAGAAAAACTCGTACTTGTTCGTTTTGTCGGTGGCCTGAAGGATTCGGCCGCCCAGTTCGGGCATGACGCAGATCTTCACGAATTCGTTTTCAAGGAACAGACCTTTGTACGTCACGTCCTTTTTGTCATCGGTCAGACGGTCCAGCATGGCGTACGGGTACGTGTGCCCCTGCGCCCCCTGATAAACGCGGCCCGTAAAGTAAATCGCGTTGAGATCCGCCGGGCCGATCTGGTAGGTTGGTAAAACGACCGGTTCTTCCCTGACCGTCACGGGCGCGGGATCCGCCAGGGCGAGGCCAGCCAGTAAAGGAAGGAGCAAAGCTCCGAGAATAAAACGTTTCATTTGCGTAAAATGGGACAAAGAAGGGTTGGAGGTTAAATCAATCGTTCCCTCGGATTTCTCGTTTCGGGGGAAGTCTTCGGGTTTTGCTTTTAGTATAGCCGATTTTCTTTTCCTTTTAAAGGGGGGGGCGCCTTTACTTTTCGGTAAAAATCTGGTAAAATAAATAAGTGTGGGGTCTTGAGGTGAGCGGTGTTTTGATGAAGCCTTTGGGTTTCAGGGCCTTTCCCGCTGCGTAATCCCGGGAGTATTCAGAATGTACTTGATCAAAATCGATTTTTCGCTTTTCGAAATTACGTCGTACATGTCGTCGCACGTTCTTTCGGATTTTTACGAAAATATGCGTCTGGAGAAAATCGGCCTTCAACCTGGTTATATGAATGGGACCGGAGACCAGCCGCTGATTTTGACCTATTCGCTGCCGGGTCGTGTGGAAGATTATGAGATGCTCCCCGAGGAACACGCGTTCCGGATGATTTCGCATCGTTTTCCCGATTTTGTACCGGAGCAGGCCCAGTTCTGCGCAGGCGTCCCATTCTGGACCTGGACCAAGGAAAAAATGACCATTAATATTCAGCCGAAGGAAATTGATTCTGAACCGACGGGCGAAATAGTGAGTACCGAGGACGCTTATGTCTCGATTTCCAGACGGGAAGTTTACATTTCGTTTGTAATCATTCAGGAATTTTTGACCTTTCAGCTTGCCAGGCTGGGACTTGAATTGAAAAAGCCTCAGCCGCTCAGTTGGGACACTTCCCGCAATGCGCTCGTTTATCAGGGGGAGAATCTTTCGATCGCGTGGATCATTTCCGAGCCGAACGCCTTTGACCCGCTGCTGCATTTTGTGAATCTGGACCGGATAATTAAAAGCATCAGCGGTGAGTTCCGTTTCAGCATCGAGGAGGCGGCGCCAACCCCTGAACCATTGGAGGCGATGAAGATCCCGCTCCGAAAAAAAGGCGAAACCAAGTACTGGTGACTATTCGATTCCCTTAATTATTAAAAATGAACGGCACGCTGTATATTCTCAAACTGATGATTCCCGTTGGGGTGGTGATTTCCGCGGCGGTGTACCTGATTTGGGGGGATTTGTACTTCCAGATTCAGGGTTTCGTTTTCCTCGGGTGCCTCATCGGCGCGCTGATCTCCGAAGGGGGGCAGTGGCTTGCCGGGCAGTGGAAACCTGGGCTGATGGGGGTCGCTTTTCTGGTCGGAGCGGCCGCCAGAATCATTTTTCCCATAATTTTTCTGTTTTTTTCGTTAAAATTTTATCATTACCCCATAGACAAAAATTTACAATATGTTATAATTATCTCATATTTCGCATATTATCCACTTATGCTTTTCGCGTGTACTTCCGCAGCCATCGCGCGCACCAAAACCTTGCAGCCGGTTCGAAACTCTCAGGAAGAGGGGCCACGATCCGAAAAAGAGCCGGCGCTTGAAGTTTCAGGAAGTCCCGAAAAAGCTTTCGATGATGAAAAAAGGTAAATCATGGATACTGCAAAACTTTTCGAGCACGTGAACGACAGTCACGTATTCGAGTTTCCGTTTGGCTGTGAAATCGAGCTTCCCGTCATTTGCGGGGTTCAGCTGACGAAATTCATGGTGATCGAGACGCTGGTCGCGTTGATCATGCTTCTCCTTTTTATCCCGCTCGCCCGCAAAATCAAGACCGGCCAACCGATTCGCGGCCGTTTCAGCAACCTGCTGGAAGTTTTCCTTCTTTTCCTGCGCGACGACGTGGTTCGTCCTTCGATCGGGCACGGGGCGGATAAATTCCTCCCGCTCATCTGGACCACCTTCTTCTTCATTCTCGGGATGAACCTCTTCGGGATGCTTCCGGGCTTCGGTTCCCCGACCGCGAGCTACTCCGTCACTTGCGTGATGGCCGTCTTCGCACTCGTTTCTTTGATTATTGCCGGTTCCGTCGCTCAGGGACCGATCGGCTTCTGGGTCCATCAGGTTCCGAGCATGAGCCTGCCGTTCGGCTTGGGTTTCATCCTGAAACCGATGCTTTTCGTCATTGAAGTTTTCGGTCTGATGGTCAAGCACTTCGTGTTGATGGTTCGTCTTTTCGCGAACATGTTTGCCGGGCACCTGGTTCTGGCCGTCTTCACGACGTTCATCACCGTGATCACGAGCAGCTGGCTGCTGTGGGTCTGCGTTTCTGCGCCGTCCATGGCGTTGGCCATCGCGATCAGCCTTTTGGAAATCTTCGTGGCTTTCCTTCAGGCGTACATTTTCGTGTTCCTCATGTCGCTGTTTATCGGCATGGGCCGCCACGCGCACTAATTAAAAGGACTAAAGACGATGTTTCACGCATCGTCCCTGAACTGATAATCAATTAATCATCACTTACTCAAACTAGGGAGACCTAAAAATGAAAAAAGCTGTTTTCGCCATGCTGTTCGCTATGGTTCTGTCCGTTGTTTCCGCCGCGTTCGCTCAGGATGCTGCTCCTGCTGCTGACGATCAGGCTGCTCCGGCTGCTGCCGCTGAAGCCACTGACGCCGCTCCGGCTGCTGAAGCTGAAGTCGCTGCTCCGGCCAACAACTCGTACAAAATCCTGGTCCCGATCGGATGCGCTTTCATTATCGCTGGCGCTGGTTTCGGTATTGGCCGCATCGGTGGCAACGCTGTGGACGCGATGGCTCGTCAACCGGAAGCCGCTTCCGCGATTCAGACCGCGATGATTCTGGCCGCCGCATTGATCGAAGGGGCTACGCTGTTCGCTCTGGTTATCTGCCTGATCATGTGATTTAATTTTCGTTCGCGAAGATTGAACGTAATATTTAACCACATTGGATAGAAAACACAGGAAGTTGCTATGAAGAAACATTTGTTTGCCCTTTCAGCTGCCATTTACAGCGTTATGAGCATGACGCCGTGTGTTTTCGCCGAAGGAAGCGAAGAGGGAGCCGCTCTCCCTCCGTTTTGCGCGGACCTCGCACTCTGGACCGCAGTCACGTTCGTGCTGGTTCTGATCGTGCTTTGGAAGTTTGCGTGGGGCCCGATCATTGAAGGCCTCGACAAACGCGAGCAGTACGTTCTGGATCAGCGCAGCGACGCGGAAAAAGCCAACGCGGATGCAAAAGCCCTTCTGGAAGATTACAAGAAGCAGTTGGCGAACGCCAAGGCGGACATCCAGCAGATGAAAGCAGAAGCGCAGGCGAACGCGGAAAAATCCGCCGCCCTCCTGATGAGCAAAGCGATGGCCTCAGTGGAAGCCGAGAAAAAGGCAGCCACGCAGGAAATTACGAACGCGAAGATCCAGGCTCAGAAAGAGCTTGCCGCCCAGAGTGCCGCTCTGGCGGTGGAACTCGCCGGTAAGATCCTGAAGCAGGAACTGAATCCGCAGTCTCATCAGAAGCTCATCGATCAGGCCGTCGCCAAATTCGGTAAATAAATCAGCGTGGCGAAACGTCTTTCGGGAGGTTTCGTCATTCTGAGCGAAAATCACACGCAAGTGTTTGAACTTTTTCATAAATCACCCACATCGAGGTTTCCATGTCAACCGACGTCAACGCTTTAGATTCCAAGTACGCGGCCGAGCTTTCTCCGGACGTGACGATGGAAAAAATCAGCAGTGTGTACGCCGACGCACTCTTTGGAGTCATCGATAATGATTTGCAAAAAGTCAGGGAAATTCTCGGCGAGTACGCGGAATTTATCGCGGACGTGCTGGATGCGTATCCGGCCTACGCGCGGGTTTTGGAAAGTCGTTTAATCGGAGCGGACGAGAAAATCGCGATGCTCGAACGCGACTTCAAAAACGTTTTAAGTCCTGTACTTTTAGACTTTTTCCGTGTCGTTGCAAAGCATGAGCGCCTGGACTGCCTCCGCGCAATCTATGGCCAAGCACTGAAAAATTTGGACAAACTGGTGAATCGTGTCCCGGTTACGATTACGACGGCGACGCCGATCTCCCAGGATGTCATCGAGAAAATCAAGCAGGGCCTTGCCTCGAAGTTCCAGGCGGAACTCGTTGTCTCCTGCAAAGTGGACCCAAATCAGATAGGCGGTTTGGTGGTCCGGGTTGGCGATACGATTTACGACGGATCGATCGCTTCGCAGCTCGAAAATATGCGTCGTAATATCGTTAAAAATTATGCGCCTAAAACAGAATTGAATTAGGGAACATTCATGAAATTCAAAGCCGATGAAATCGCTTCCGTTATTCAACAGGAGATAAAGCAATACGAATCCCGTATTGACGTGCGTCAGGTTGGCCGCGTTCTGGAAGTCGGTGACGGTATTGCTCAGGTTTATGGTCTTTCGGATGTTATGGCCAATGAGATGGTGGAATTCTCCAACGGAGTCATGGGGCTGGCTTTCAACCTCGAAGAAAACTCCGTCGGTATCATCATTCTCGGTGATTATCTGAAAATTCAGGAAGGTGACGAAGTCCGCAGCACTGGGCGTCTGCTCAGCGTTCCGGTCGGCGACGCCGTTCTGGGCCGTGTTATTGACCCGCTGGGAAATCCGCTCGACGGCAAAGGTCCCATCATGACCACCGAAACGCGCCCTGTGGAGTCTGTGGCTCCGACCATTTCCGAACGTCAGCCTGTGCGTGAAGCTCTCCAGACCGGTATCAAGGCCGTGGACGCCATGACGCCGATCGGACGTGGTCAGCGTGAGCTGATTATTGGTGACCGTAAAACCGGTAAAACGGCTATTGCGATCGATACCATTATTAACCAGAAAGGTAAAGGTGTCAAATGCTTTTATGTCGCGGTTGGTCAGAAAGAATCGACCGTCGCTGGTTTGATCGAAACACTGCGCCAGAACGATGCCATGGATTACACCACGGTCATCGTCGCGGGCGCTTCCTCCCCGGCTCCTCTGCAGTACATCGCGCCTTATGCCGGTACTGCGATGGCCGAATATTTCACCTACAAAGGCGGCCACACGCTCTGCGTTTACGACGACTTGAGCAAACAGGCCGTTGCGTACCGTCAGCTTTCCCTGCTGATGCGCCGTCCGCCGGGACGTGAAGCGTACCCGGGCGACGTGTTCTACTGCCACTCCCGTTTGCTGGAACGTTCCTGCAAACTCAGCAACGAGCTTGGCGGCGGGTCCCTGACGGCTCTGCCGATCATTGAAACCCTCGAAGGTGAAGTCTCCGCGTACATTCCGACCAACGTGATTTCGATTACGGACGGTCAGATTTACCTCCAGCCTGACCTTTTCTTCGCCGGCCAGCGTCCCGCTATGAACGTTGGTATTTCGGTCAGCCGCGTCGGTGGTTCGGCGCAGGTCCCGATCATGAAGAAGGTCGCCGGTGGTATGCGTCTGGACCTCGCTGCGTTCCGCGAACTGCAGGCCTTCGCGCAAATGGGAACCGAACTGGACGCCGCCACGCAGCAGCGTCTGGATCGTGGTTACCGCCTGAACGAACTGCTCAAGCAGGGGATCTGCAAACCGATGCACGTCATTGACCAGTGCATCAGTATTTATGCGGCCACGCGTGGTTACCTGGACAAAGTTCCGGTGACCAAAGTCCAGGAATACGAAAAGGGACTTTTGGAGTACTTCCACACCGCCGAGCAGGCCACGTGGGACAAAATCGATGCCGAACGCAAACTCACCGATGAGGTCGAGAGCGAAATGAAGCGCGTCATTGGAAAATTCACCGAAGATTTCCAGGCGTGATTCTGGTTTCGACACAAATCCGCCGGAAGGATGGTCTTTTCGGCGGCTCAAACAAGTACAAGCATCGGTTTAGCAAAAGATCCTGATCATGGCAAAAACGAAAACGCTTAATAAACGACGTCAGTCCATTCGCAGTATTCGCAAGATTACGCGAACGATGGAGCTGATCTCCACCGCCTGCTACCGCGGCGCGATGGAACGTGCGATGTCGGCGATGGCCTACACGGATCGTTTAACGAACATGGTGCGTAATTTGGCAAACGCCGGTGCGGAAGTGACGCACCCGCTGCTCGTCGGGCATCCTGAAACCAAAACGGTTCAGCTTCTCGTCCTGAGTTCCAACCGCGGTCTTTGCGGTGGTTACAATGGCGCGATCCTTCGCCGTGCGAATCGCCGGTGGAACGAGCTGACGGGCAACGTCGCGGATGCTCTTGACCAGAAAGTGGAAAATCCCTTGCTGGACATCGCGGGCAAACGCGGTATTTCGTACTTCAACTACCGCAAGACGAAACCGGCTCAAACCTTTACGCAGTTTGAAGACAGACCGGCATGGGATGAGGTCGAGAAGATCGCGAATGGGTACCTTGAACAGTACCTCACCGGGAAGATCGACCGTTTGGAGATCGTTTACACGAAGTTCTTCTCCATGTCGAAACAGGCAGTCGTTCACGAAACGCTCCTCCCGCTTTCGGAGTTGGGAAGCGGCGATTCGGAAAAAGACGAAGCCAAGAGTAACTTAAACGTCGAGTACGACTTCCTCCCGAGTGCGGAAAGCATCCTGAAGGAGATCGTTCCCGCGAGTTTCAAAACGCAGCTTTTCAAGTGCTTCCTTGATGCGGCCATTTCCGAGCAGATCGCTCGAATGGTTGCGATGAAGGCGGCAACGGAAAACGCCGACGCAATGATCCAGACTCTTACGATGGCGGTCAACCGTTCGCGTCAGAGCCAGATCACCGGCGAACTCACCGAGCTGATTGGCGGCGTGGAAGCATTGAAGTAGTTTGGAGGTTTTGGTTCCGGGAGGGCGGCGCCTTTGCCGGGGCTTCCTCCAAAATGTTAATCAGAAAGAATAAATTATGCCAAGTAACATCGGTCATATTACGCAGGTCATCGGCTCCACGTTCGACGTGGAATTCGCCGAGGACTCGCTTCCCGCAATTTACAACGCGGTGAAAATTCAGTCGGATAAAAACGGCGTGAAGCTGAATCTTACCGGTGAAGTTCAGCAGCACCTCGGCAGCGGCCGCGTTCGCTGCGTCGCGCTGGGTTCAACGGACGGTCTTATTCGTGGTCTCGAGTGCGTGGATACTGGCGCGCCGGTGATGGTTCCGGTCGGTCCTGAAACGGTCGGCCGTGTGTTCAACCTTCTGGGCGAACCGATCGACAACCGGGGGCCGGTGAAGGCGAAAGCGTTCTCACCGATCCACCGTGACGCTCCGAAAATCGCCGACCTCTCGACGAAGACGGAGATTTTTGAAACCGGTATTAAAGTTATTGACCTTCTGACGCCGTTCGTCCGCGGTGGTAAAGCGGGTCTGTTCGGCGGTGCCGGACTGGGCAAGACGGTCATTATTCAGGAACTTATCGCGCGAATCGCTTCGGCGCACGGCGGTTACTCCGTGTTCGCCGGCGTGGGTGAGCGTACTCGTGAAGGGAACGACCTTTGGCTCGAGCTTCAGGAAGCCGCGATCGGTCAGACCGGCAAGCACGTGATCGACCAGACCTGCATGGTTTTCGGTCAGATGAATGAGCCGCCGGGAGCGCGTCTTCGTGTTGCCCTTTCGGCCCTGACGATGGCGGAGTATTTCCGCGATCAGTCCGGGATGGACGTTCTGCTCTTCGTCGATAATATTTTCCGTTTCTCTCAGGCGGGTTCCGAAGTGTCCGCGCTTTTGGGCCGTATGCCGTCCGCCGTGGGTTACCAGCCTACGCTGGCGAGCGAAATGGGTGCTCTTCAGGAGCGTATTACTTCGACGGACAAAGGGGCCATCACCTCCGTTCAGGCGGTTTACGTCCCGGCAGACGACCCGACGGACCCGGCGCCGGCTACGGCTTTCGGTCAGTTGGACGCTTTCGTTTATCTGGAACGTTCGATTTCCGAAAAGGGTATTTACCCGGCAGTGGACCCGCTCGCTTCTTCGAGCCGCGTGCTTGACCCGCAGTATGTGGGCGAGGAGCACTACCAGTGCGCGCGTCGCGTGCAGTCCACGCTTCAGCGTTACCGTGAGCTCCAGGACATCATCGCGATTCTGGGCGTTGACGAACTGAGCGAAGCGGACAAACTGGTCGTCCATCGTGCGCGTCGTATGGAACGTTTCCTTTCCCAGCCGTTCCTTGTGGCGGAAGCCTTCACGGGTAAGAAGGGCGAGATCACGCCTCTGAAAGAGACGATCCGCAGCTTCAACGAAATCTACGAAGGAAAATGGGACCATCTGCCTGAGTCCGCCTTCATGTACGTCGGCGGCATTGAACAGGCTGCCGAGCAGGCGGAAAAGATGGAAGCCGCGGCGAAGAAGTAAAAATGTATGGAGTGCGGTGATACAGTCGCGTAAGCGACATTCACCGCTTTTACTTGCGGCAATACAGCCTCGCAGAGGCATTTGCCGCTTGAAGTGTGGAAAGACTTTCCCACGTGAAAATCCCTTTCAGGATTTTTGTTAATTAGTCGCTAAAGGAAAGCGGCAAATGCGCTGACGCGCTGTATTGCCGCACTCCATAAGAGGATAGAACTATGGAAATCAAATGCGTCGTAGTTACGCCTGAGAAAGTGGTGCTCGAAAAGGACGCTGAGTTCGTCGCGCTCCCGCTTTATGACGGCGAATATGGGATTGCGTTTAATCATACTCCGGTGATCGGTCGTTTGGGAGCTGGTGAACTTCGTATCCGAAAGGACGGAAACGTCGATTCGTACTACGTCGCTGGCGGTTTCGTCGAGGTGCTGAACAATAACGTGACGCTGATGACGAGCCGCGCGGTTCCGGTCGATCAGATCACGAAAGAGGCCGCGGAGAAAGCACTCGCCGAAGCTTCGGAGAAACCATCCTCCACGCCGGAAGAGACGGAATTGCGTGACCAGGCTCTTATGGCCGCGCGTGCCATGATGCGGATCGCGAACCGTTAATTTCGGACTCACGTTCACGGTGCCATTTGCCATCGGACAGAAAAGGGGACTTTTTTGTCGTCGGCAAGTGGCATTTTTTTGTGGCTCCAAGTCACTGGAGAGTCCGATGAACCCCGGTTTCTGAAAGAAAATCGCCGAAAATGGGACCGGACGGGTTGATTTTGTGGCGGTTTGTGGTATAATGTAGGGAGTTTGGAAATCTTAGCCCTTTTTAAGGTCAGGAGCCACATCCTGACGGATTTCGTTTTTTATGGCGCACCCTCATTCCAGTTACTTCCAGCCAGATGCCCTGAAGAAGATCCACCAGCTCGAGCTGCGTGCCCGCTTCATCATGGAGGGGCTCATGTCCGGGCGGCACAAAAGCCCGTTTTTCGGGCAGTCGCTTGAGTTCGTCCAGCACCGCGAATACGTCCCCGGCGACGATCTGCGCCGAATCGACTGGAAAGTCTGGGGGAAGCAGGACCGTTTCTTTGTCAAACAGTTCGAGGACGAAACCAACCTGAACGCGGTTTTGCTCGTCGATGGCTCACGGAGCATGCGCTACGCCGGCGGCCCAAAGAAAATGACGAAATTCGACTACGCGGCGACTCTGGCCGTTTCGATTGGGTACCAGCTTCTTCAGCAGCAGGACGCGGTCGGGTCGATCTGCTTTGACTCGACGATCCGTCAAATCGTGCCGCAGCGCACGAGCCGGAACCATCTCAACTCGATCATTCAGGCGCTGGAATCGATCGAACCGCAGGAAAAAACCTCCATGGGGGACGTGCTTTCGCGTGCGGCCGAGCTGTACCCGAGGCGGGGGATGGTTTGCCTGTTCAGCGACCTGTTCGTCCCGCGCGAGGAATTCTGGAAGGGGCTGAAACTCCTGCGCTCGCGTGGGCACGACGTGATGGTTTTTCAGATCCTCGACGATGACGAGCTGGATTTCACGTTCCAGGGGCCGACGCGGTTTCAGGGGCTGGAACTGCCGCAGAGTTTGCGCTGCAATCCGCGGGCGCTTCGGGCAGGGTACCTGGAGGCCATTAATGCGTTTCTGGAAGAGATCCGCCGCGGCTGCGCGTCGAACCAGGTCGATTACGTCCAAGTGCGGACGAGCGACCCGTTCGATCAGACGCTTGCGAAAGCGCTTCTGAAACGGAGATAAAAAACTGCCCGATCAAGAGTTTGGAACACAAAAAAAAGGCGGCGCTTAAAAGGTTTTCCCTCTTAAGCGCCGCCGTTCTATTTCAGACGACGCAGGAAGCGCCGTAATTTACGGGGTCATAACTGACCCCGCTCGCCTGTGTGTTACCAGATTAAAATCACCACGGCTTCCAAACGCCCGGCTGAGCGATGGCATAGAGTTCGCCGGCCGGAGTGGGTTCCGCAAGCGGTTTGACCGGGGCTTCGCTGTTCATGGTGAGCTGGTCATGGCCGTCGTAAATCATGAGGGCCGGGCCATTTTTCACGGCATCGTCCCAACGAATGACCTGGCCGGAGTAGCTGGCATAACGACCCATGACGGCGGTGAAGGAGCTGTACGCGCCGATGTAGGCTTCGTTGAAGCGTTCGCCGGATTTAATGGCGGCGATCAGGTCCGTGTGTTCCTGCTGGTAGGGGTCCGTTCCTCCGCCGCGGCTGGAAACACCACCGGCGCCCGTCGTACCGTGAGCGGCTTCGGAGACGCTGCTCCAGGTGTTCGGCTGGTGACGGCACTGGGAGAACATCTTGCGGCCGTCCGCATAGGTGAATTCGCAGAAGTGGTGGTCGAAGATTTCGCCGTAGTTTTCGCTGTTCTTGCGGACTTCACGGCCGCCCATGGCGTTGACTTCCACCGGGTGAGCATAGCCTTCGTACATGTTGGCGTTCGGGTCGGTAGCGGTCATGACCCAGTTACCGATGTCGATGTTGTGAACGTGCTGTTCGCAAATGTTATCGCCGCAGAGCCAGTTGAAGTAGTACCAGTTGCGCATCTGGTATTCCATTTCAGTCCAGCCTTCCTGACGCGGACGGACCCAGACGCCTCCGCCGTTCCAGTAGACGCGGGTGTAGATGATGTTTCCGTATTTGCCGTCCTGGATCTCTTTGATCCCGTTCTGGTAGGAGACCTGGTGGTGACGCTGGAGACCAACGCCGACTTTCAGACCTTTCTGGTCAGCCAGTTTGGCCGTTTCGATCAGCATGTTGAAACCGGGTGCGTCAACGCAGCAGGGTTTTTCCATGAAGACGTTCTTGCCGGCTTCGATGGCGGCTTTGAAGTGGATCGGACGGAATCCCGGCGGGGTGGCGATGATGACGTACTGAGCCTCGGCGATGGCCAGGACTTTGCGGTAGGCGTCGAAGCCCCAGAAGCAGCGGTCTTCCGGAATATTCAGGCGCTGGGCGGTTCCCTTGGCACGATCTTCGAAAGCGTCGCAGCAGGCGATGATTTCCGTGTCGGGGTTGGCGAGGAAGTTACCGGCGGCACCGTTCGCACGGCCACCACAGCCGATCATGACGGCTTTGATCTTTTCGCTGCCTTCGGCATGAGCACTGCGGGCGACGAAGCTCGAAACGGCAGCTGCGCCAGCGACGAGGCCGGAGGTCTTCAGAAAATCACGACGGTTGGTCTGACTCATTAATAGTCTCCTTAAAAACAAGTGTTCGAAGTGCTTGCTCACGAGAACCGGCACTTCAGGAAAGAAATGGGAGGGTACAGCCAGAGGCTGCGGTACATTTTTTATATTATGCAATTAATGAGGGGGCTTTGTCAAGAGGTGGGGGGATTTTTTTTCCTCATTTTTCCCAAAAAAGTGAAAATTTCCCGCGAAAATGAGTCCTGAGAGAAAATGGAGGCGGTTTATTTCCCCGTTTCTCTCACAAATCGTTCTTCCCTCTCGACTTTTATCGGCTGGGGGAGCGACTGAATGTAATCCGTCACCGCGGAGGAAAAAGACCACGGCACGACCCGGAATCCGGAGCACTTCTTGAGGATCGCGTACCCATCACCCCCGCGGGCCAGAAAGTCCGTGACGGCGATTTTGTACGTGCTTTTCAGGTCGATGGGCTTTCCGTGGATCGTCAGTTCGAGGATTTCGTTCGTTTTATCATCCACGCGCAGACGGACTTCACGCGAGAATTGAGGGAATGCGGCCACTCCCGGTTCGATTTTCGCGATAAAATCGAAGAGTTCCATGAGCGTTTGGCCGTCAAATTCCAGGACCCAGATCTCGTTCTGGAAGGGGAACGAGGTTGAAATGTCGGCGAGTGTCACGTCACCCGCCGGGAGACTGGCGCGCAGGGTCCCGCCGTTGATGAAGGCGAAATCGCACTCCATGCCGCTTTTTTTCACGATCCAGACGAGGCAGTCGGCCGCCAGATCCCCCAGAGCGGTTTCTTCCCTTCTGCAAATTTTATCGTCTCCAGGGAGTTCCGCCACGGTTTTCGCGATCACCTGCTGGAATTTTTGCCCCACTTCATCGAAGAAGGGCTTCAGGATCGCCACGGTTTCCGGGTCTTCCGGAAGGTCCTGCGTCACCGGGAGGCACCTCCAAGAAAAGGTCTGTATCTTCCCTTTTTCCACGGTAAAACGGGCTTCACCCAGGTACTTGCTCCACTCGTTCGCGGAAACGATTGGCGTTCCATTCACCCAAAGCGGCTCCGTCATGAGCGTGTGCGAGTGGCCGTCCACGATCAGGTCGATCCCCGGAACGGCGCGGGCGAACGATTCGGAATTGATCTTGACTCCCACGTCGTACAAAAGCCCCAAATGCGTCACGGCAATGACGAGATCAGCGTGCTTTTCCTCACGTAGAAACCGCACCATCCGGCGCCCGGTCTCGATTTCGTCGAGGAACGTGTAGCGGCCCTCCAGATTCGGCAAAATGTTCACGTTCGCGATGGCCAAACCAAAAATTCCGACGCGGCAGTCAGGAAAATCCAGGACCCGAAACGGCGTGCCGAGCGGCTGACCGTCCGAACCGAGCACATTGGCCGCCCCGAAAGGAAATTCCGCCATGGGAAGCTGGGTCTGAAGCCGTTCCAGCGGCTGGTCGAATTCGTGATTTCCGAGTGTAACGTAGTCGTACGCCAGGTGATTGTAAACCTCAAAATCGGGCTTGGCCTGGAAAAAGTCGGACTCGGGCGTTCCGGTGTTCAGGTCCCCAGCGTCGAGCAGAAGGACGAACGAATTCGGCTGCGCGGCGGTTTCTTTGCGGATCTGCTTTACGAGCGAGGCGAAACGGGCCAGGCCGCCCAGCTCGCCGGTGGGTTTCAAGTGGCCGTGATGGTCGTTCGAGTGCAGCACCACGAGGTGCGTTTCCGCCGTCAAAAGCGAAGAAAAAGCCGACAAGAGGAGTGAAACGGCTAAAAATCCAAGGCAAAATGGGGAGAAAAGTGAACGAGGTAAATGAAACATTAAGGAGGTCCTTACATGCGCAGGGAATGCTGGGAGTGAATTTTTGCTCATTATACCGGATTTTGAGTCTTTCGCAAGGTCAACCCCTCACTTTTTTTGAAAAATCGTTTTTTTCTGAAACCCCCTTGACAAAATGCGACCGAAATGGTAGAATTCAAAAGCAACGTTTTGAAGAAAGCGGAGAAAATGGGAAAACTTGATTTCATTTCGATTTTGTGCCTGAGCCTTGCGCTGCTTGCGAATCCCCTGATTGGGATGCAGTACTGCACGGTCCACCACCATTTTCTCGAAAATCTCTCAGAAGCACACGTTCATGAATTCCATCATGAAATCACGCCCTCAAGATCTGTTGAGTCTGGAATCCCGTCAGAGATTTGCGGTTGCGCGGTCCACGAACATTCCGGCGCGTGTGAGTCGATGATCCCCGCGGAGTTCTTCGCCCCGGAATCGCTTTCGGGTTTCTTTCTTTGGGATTCCGGAGGGGGGTCCTCCTTGGCATTCACCCCATTTTCCCAAGGGTCGGTGATCAGGTTTCGGCCTGGTCAAAATGGCTTTTGGGCGTTTTCTACGGGGAAAGTACGCACGCATCTCTTGAAAAGCGTGCTCGTCATTTGAGGTCTAAGCATTTCAATGTTTTAACCTTGAATCACTTTTAAAACTTTCAACCCTTTTTAGGCCCATTCTATGAAAAAAGCGGATTTAATTATCAGTTCCATCCTGGTTTTAATGGTCGTTGGTCTTTTGGTCGGCGTGAAATTAATGCCTCACGGCTCCCACGATGGCCACGTACATTCCGAAGCGTGCGAGCATGAGCACGACCACGATCATGACCACGGCCACGACCACGGCCACGGCCACGCGGATCACGACGAGCACGACCACGAGCACGGGCACGATGCTCACGACGAGCACGACCACGACCACGGCCATGATGCTCACGACGAGCACGACCACGAGCACGGCCACGACGCCCACGACGAGCACGATCATGACCACGGTCACGCAGGCGAGGAGATCGCCCTGAAACCCGGCGCGCTGAAAAATATTGATCTGGATTCCACCGACTCGGTTCTGGAACTGACGGTCGGAAGTTTCACGCGGACGCACTCGATCCCGGCGATCGTGATGGAGTACCAGGGCCGAACGACCTCGAAGGTCTCCGCCCCACACGCGGGAATCGTGACGAAAATCTACCGCGAGCCCGGGGAGTCGGTGCTTCCGGGCGAGCCGCTTTTTGACGTGACGCTTGATCTTCCGGAAATGATGAACGCCCAGACGGAATTTTTGAAACTCCATGAGACGAAAGAGTTTCTTGAGGGGGAAATCGCCGAAATCGATAAAAATCTGAACGGTCTGGCCCCTCAGCGGCGGCGCGAGCTGGACGTGCGTCTGAAGGAAACCGAAATCGAAATCCGCAACAGTCAGAACGCGCTTCGAGTGCTGGGCCTTCCGGATGAAATGATTTCCGAGATGGAGGAAAAGCACCAGATGGTCACGTACGTCAGGACGGTCCACGTTCCGCACGTGAGTCACCACGGGATCGTTTCGGAACAGAATCCCGGCGAATCCGACTGCTCGGTGGTTTTTGAAAATCTTTACGTTCACGTCGGCGCGAAGGTCGAGGTGGGCGAAACGCTCTGCGATCTTTGCGACCTCTGCGAACTGACGGTCCGCGGAGACGCCTACGCGGTGAACGAGGAATTGCTCCTCGATGCACTGAAAAAACCGGAAACGCCGGTCCGAGTCGTGTTTGAGAGGACGGGAAAGGCCCCGCTTGAAAATCTCCGTCTGCGGATGGTCGAGAGTAAAGTCGATGAAACGAACCGGACGATCTCGTGCTTCGCGGACTTCAAAAACGTGGCGCTGGAGGATGCTAAACCTTCGGAAAATGAGGGGATGCGTTACGTCCACTGGCTCTACAAACCGGGCCAGCGGGGTGTGATGGAGATCGCGTACGAAACGGTCCCGGACGTCTTTGTGGTCCCGGCGGGAGCCGTGGCGAAGGACGTGAATGAAACGTTCGTTTTTGAGCTTGAGGAAGAATTGGAAAACGGCGAGAAAGTCTGGCACCGGCATCCGGTCCACCTTCTTTTCCGCACGAGCGAGCAGGCGGTCCTGGCAAATGACGGCTCCGTGAAGCCCGGGATCCGGATCGCGGCCCGCAGCGCGTCGTTCCTTCAGGACGCCCTGAACGCCCAGAACGGCAGCGGCGCGAAAATCGACCCGCACGCCGGGCATAATCACTGACCTTTCGCCTTGACCTCAAAAAACACGGAAAATCAGACTCATGTTCAATTTTATAGTAAAATGCTCGCTTAATAACCGATTGATCGTGCTCGCGTGCGCGCTGGGGCTTTTCATTTTCGGAACGGTCCAGGCGCTGAAACTCCCCATCGAGGTGATCCCGGACATTAGCCGGCCGCGTGTGACGATCATGACCGAATGTCCCGGAATGGCGCCGGAGGAAATCGAGACCCAGGTCACGACGCCGCTGGAGACGTACCTGAACGGCGCGACGGGCGTGAAGACCATCCGAAGCAACTCGACGGCCGGCCTTTCGGTCTGCCAGGTCGAATTCGACTGGTCGGTCCAGCCGCTGACGTGCCGCCAGATCGTGGACGAACGGATCCAGCTCGCGGCCGAATCCCTTCCGGAAGGGGTCACGCCGCGCATGACGCCGGTCACGTCAATGCTCGCGCAATTAATGTTTCTGACGGTCTGGGACGAAGAAGACGAATTAAACTCGATGGACCTGCGCACGATCGCCGACTGGACGATCCGCAAGCAGCTGCTGGAAATCCCCGGCATTTCGGAGATCCTGGTCATCGGCGGCGACGTCAAGCAGTTCCAGGTCCAGGCCCGGCCCGAGGAGATGAAGAAGTACGGGGTCACGCTCGAAGAGATCGAAGAGGCGCTTGAGCAAAGCAGCCAGAACGTGACCGGCGGCTTCCTCACGCGTCAGGGGCCGGATCAGATCCTCGTCCGTTCACTCGGAAGGATCGACGAACCGACCGACGAAAAGAAACTCGAGGCGCTCAAGAAGCTCGTGGTGGATCCGGAGGCGCAGCCGCCCGTCTGCCTGGAGCAGGTCGCCAAGGTCAGCTGCGAGCCGGCGGTGAAGGTCGGCTCGGCCGGTGCGTACGTCCGCCGCGATGACGGCTCGGTATATTCCGGCCACGCGGTCGTTTTGACGATCGAAAAGCAGTTGAACGCGGACACGCGCCGGCTTTCTTCGGAAATTCTTGAAAAGTCGAAGCAGATCGAAAAGACGCTCCGCACGGCGCACCCGGGAGTTCGGATCGAGCCGCTTTACCAGCAGCAGACGTTCATCAACCTCGCGTTCCATAACGTGCTGGAATCGCTCTGGGTCGGCGCGCTTCTGGTCTTCATCGTTCTGGTGCTTTTCCTGATGAATATTCGTGTGACGCTCATCACGATCCTGGCGATGCCGCTTTCCGTGCTGATCGCGTGCCTGATTTTCGCGTGGTTCGGCCTGACGATCAACACCATGACGCTCGGCGGTCTGGCGGTCGGGATCGGCGAGCTCGTGGACGATGCGATCGTGGACGTGGAGAATATTTTCCGCCGCCTGCGCGAGAATTTCCGGCTTCCCGAGGGCCAAAGGAAAACGGCGATTTCGGTCGTTTTTCACGCCAGCGTCGAGATCCGAAACTCGATCGTGTACGGCACGATGATCGTCGTGCTGGTCTTTTTCCCGATCTTCTTCCTGCCGGGGATGGAGGGCCGGCTCTTTTCGCCGCTGGGGCTGGCGTACGTCGTTTCGCTCCTTTCCTCGCTGGTCGTTTCGCTGACGCTGACGCCGGTTTTGGCGTACTTCCTGCTTCCGGCCAAGGCCCGAAAGTCGAGCACGCACCGGGACGGCCTGGTTCTGCGTCTGGTGCAGTGGCTCGCCGGCTGCGCGATTCGGGTGAGTCTCGCGTTTCCCAAGGCGATCCTGACGTTTGCGTTCGCGGCCATTTTGGTCGCCGGGTGGATCTTCCTCGGGATGGAACGCGACTTTGTGCCGCCGTTCAACGAGGGGGCGCCGCAGGTCAACGTGACGCTCGCGCCCGGTAAATCGCTCGAAACGAGTGAAAAGTACGGCGACGCCATCGCGGCCAAACTCTTCCAGATCGACGGCGTGCTTTCGGTCGTGCGCAAGACGGGCCGCGCGGAGCTTGACGAGCATGCCGTGCCGATCAACCAGTCGGAAATGCTCTGTACGCTGGACCTGAATTCCAAACGGAGCATTCACGAGATTTTCAACGACATTGACCGGATCATCGCGCCGAGCGAAACCCCGGGGGCGGTGAGTTTCTACGACCAGCCGCTTCAGCACGCCATTTCGCACATGCGCACGGGAAGCAGTTCCACGATCGCCATCAAGGTCCGCGGGAGCGACATGCGGGTCCTGCGCCAGCGTTCGGCCGAAATTCAGCGCCTGATTTCGAAAGTCCCGGGGATCGGGACGGTCCGGATCAATCCGGTGCAGATCGACATTCCTCAGCTCCAGATCACGCTGGACCGGGACGCGCTGGCCGTTTATGGCCTGACGCCAGAAAAGGTGAACCGGACGATCGAGATCGCCATGCAGGGGGTCGAGACCGTGCAGATCCTCGACGGTGAGCGGAAATTCGACGTTCTGCTCCGGCTGGAGGACGACTGCCGCGAGGACTTGGAGGCGCTGCGTCAGCTTCCGATCCTGATCCCGTCCGGCGGGACGATCCCGCTGTACGAGATCGCAGAAATTCACGACGCAAAAGGGCCTTCAAGCATCACCCACGAGGCGTGCCGGGCGCAGATCACGGTTCAGGCCAGTCCGAGAAACCGCGGCGCGGTGGACGTGAAGAACGACATTGACGCGGTTTTGGAGCCGCACTGGGCCGAACTGACCGCCGGGGACGTTTCCATCGAGCTGACCGGCCTTTTCCAGAGTGAGCAGGAATCAACGCGCCGGCTGCTTTTCCTTTCCCTTTTCTCGCTCGTGGCGATTTTCCTCGTGCTCTACCGAATGTTCCACTCGGCCAATATTTCCCTGCAGATCATGGCCTCGCTTCCTCTGGCGCTCGTTGGGGCGGTCGCGGCGATGGTTCTGACCGGTCAGGACCGCTCGGTTCCGAACCTGGTCGGAATGATTTCCCTCTGCGGGATCGCCTCCCGAAACGGGATTTTGCTCATCGACCACTACTTCCACCTGATGCGGTACGAAGGAATGAAGTTTTCCAAAGAATTGCTGATCCATGCCGGAAAAGACCGCGTGGCGCCGGTGCTCATGACCGCCCTGACGTCGGTTTTGGGGCTCATTCCGCTGACGCTTTCGCCCGACACGCCGGGACGTGAGATTCTGTACCCGATCGCGACGGTGGTCGTGGGAGGGCTCGTGACCTCGACGCTCATGGAATTTTTCGTCCGCCCTGCGCTCTTCTGGCTCTGCGCCCAGCACTCGGTCAGAAAGCTGATGGAAGAAGGAGTTTCAGAGGCCGAAAAAATTTCTTGACGTCAAGAGGGGAAAAAGTGAGGAGTTAGGAGTGAGGAGTTAGGAGTTGGAAAAGCCTTCGGCTTTTTACGGGTCAAAATCTTTCTGAAGGCCACGTTACGCGAAGCGCAACTCCTCACTCCTAACTCCTAACTCCTAACTCCGTTAGGTCAGTCGATTTTCGGCAGTTCGAACCCGGTGCGCTGTTTGCGTGAGAAGAAACTCTGCGCCTGCGGGTCGTTCACGAACTGCTCTTTGGTCGGATCCCACTCGAGCGGACGATTCAGGCGGCACGCCAGGTTGCAAATGTGGCAAACCGTCATGGACTGCACATTATCGCGTGCGTCGGCGATGGGGCGGCCCCCTTCGCGCACGCAGTCGAAGAAGTTCGTGGCGTGCCCGCGGAACGGCTTGCCGTGGTTCAGCTCTTTGTAATCGTCCTCGGTGAATTTCTTCCACTCGCCCTCTTCGTAAGGCTTCCCGGCGATGCGCGCACGGTTCACGTGGATCTTGCCCTTCGTCCCTTCGATCAGGATCCCGTTCCCGTCTTTTGCTTCGTCGTAGAGGTTGAACTCCAGGCCGTCAGGGAATTTCATGTCGATTTTGAAATTGACCGGCGTGTTGAAGAGGTTCTGCTGGACCGGGTACCCATCTTTGTAGTCGGTCTGGAAGGAAACGTCGTGCGGGACGTACGAAACCGGCATTTCTTCGGGCTTCTGGCGGTCCAGAATGAAGAGGGCGCAGTCGATGTGGTGCGCGCCCCAATCCGTGATTTTGCCGCCCGAGTACTGGAACCACCAGCGGAACGTGATGTGCCCGTTGCTCCAGTGCGGGATCGGGTAGTTCGTCCACGGGCTTTCATTATCCGGCGAGGCCAAATATTCCGTGTACGGCGCCTGACCGAGCCACGTATTCCAGTCGAGCGAATCGGGCAGTTCGCGGCGGTTGAGTTCCGGCGAGGTGCGGCCGTGGTCAATGATGCACGTCACGCGAGTGATCTCGCCCAGGAGCCCTTTCCGGACCATCAGAGCGGCGGTCGCGAACTCGTTCTTCTGCGAGCGCTGCTGGGTCCAGACCTGAAAAACTTTCCCATATTTGTTCACGGCGTTGCGGATGAGCTGGTTTTCTTCGAGCGTCAGCGTCAGCGGCTTCTGGCACATCACGTGCTTGCCGGACTGAAGGGCCTCGACGGAGATTTTCGTGTGCCAGTGGTCGGGCGTCGCCACGCCGACCGCGTCGATGTCTGTGCGGTCGAGGATCCGGCGGTACTCGGTGGTCGTGAACGGTTCCTCGACTTTTCCATCGACTTTGCGCCCAAGTTTGGCGTTGATGGCACGGGCGAGGCCGTATTTCGTATCGACGTCGCAAATGGCCACCAGGTCGGACTGCCAGTTAAATTCCCCGGCGTTGCCCAGGCCCTGCATTCCCACCCCCACGAAGGCCGTGCGAATGCGTTCTGAGACCGACTGACCTAAAGCCGGGCGGGCAATATACTGCGGCAGGAACGAGGCGAGAGAAAGGGCCGTGCTGGCTTTGAGGAAGTTACGACGCGAAAGATTCATGGTAAAATCTCCTGATTCGGGTTTGAAGTGTGAATTGCTCGGTGGGAAAGGGGGAACGCGGGAAAACTCCGGGGCGAGACCTCACGGAGCCAGATCCTCCAGTTTTCCTTACATTATACTATTTTACACGAAGTCGCGGGTTTCGTCAAGGTTTTTTTCCCGCAAATGTTTCTTTTTTTTCCGCAGGATTAACCGATTCATTCAGAAAAAAGGGGCCAAAAAGCCTGACTCCCGTGGGGTTGTCAAGACCTTTCGGCCCCTCTGTTTGGGACTGCTCCTGTGAAGAAAGCGGTTTCAGACCGTCCTCTTACAGGTAGTAAACGTGAAGATTGACTTCCGTGTCCTTAAACTCATTCTGGAGGCTCTCACGCACCTCCGCCCAGCTTAATCGGTCCAATCCTGCGCCAATTTTGGGCATGAAAATGTCGGTCACCTTGAACTTCAAGCACTGCTCTTTCATTTGCTTGAGAGACGCTTGAAGGGATTCCAGTCTGGGCAGCTGCCAGTAGTTCAATTTGGTGATTAAGTTAAATGTATTATCGATGGGGCATGAAGTGCCGATCAGATCAGAGGATCCTTTGAGAGCGACGTATTTTGAATTCAATTTTCGCCTCATATTGAATCTTCTGTCAAATTGTACCGCAATGCCCGCCCCTAATTTGAAATCTGCCGAAATGCAGTGGGCGTACATCGCCTTGGGATAGTTGGATAAATTAACCGAGAAAAGGTCCCGGTGGACTTCTTCGTAAGTCATGGTTTACTCCTTAATAAAATTTCAATGTTGCTTCTTTTCAGAAGAGATTAAACAAAATCCGGGTCTTGAGAGTCATCGAGAACGAGGGCAAGAACTGCCCTAATTGCCATCAGTTGCAGTCAGATTCTTCATCAACCAGAGCGAGTATTTTAACAAATTTTCATTTATTGTCAATCCCCCCCATGAAGATTAATGAATCATTTTTCTTTTTATCCCCTGAATTCCAGATCAAGAAGAAACCGTTTCACTTCCAGCCCGCCGCCGTAGCCGGTCAGGGAACCGTCGGCGCCGATGACCCGGTGGCACGGGATGAAAATCGCCAGCGGATTCCGGTGATTCGCCATTCCAACCGCCCGCGAGGCTTTGGGCTGGCCGATTCTGCGAGCGAGCTCGCCGTAGGAAATCGTCGTTCCGTACGGGATTTTTTGAAGCTCCGCCCAGACTTTCCGCTGAAACGGCGTGCCGGTCGGGTTCAGCGGCAGGTCGAAGGTTTGGCGCCTTCCGGCAAAGTATTCGTCCAGCTCACGCGCCGCCTGCAGCAGAATGGGAGTTTCCGGCGAGCTCTCTCCCTCAGCCGAAAAATGAACGGAAACCAGAAATCCATTGGATTCACGAAGAAAAATCGGACCGATCGGTGAAGAATAAACCATGGAATCGTGCAAGGTCAGGAAAGAAAAACATTAAATCGTCATGGGAGAACGCCGGGGTACTCCCATGACTCAAAGCGAAAGAACCGCTCATGAAAGGAACTGCAAAATCACCATGATCAAAAGCAGCACGAAGAAAACCAATGCCACGTAAAGAAAAACGAGCTGCTCCTTTTTCTTTTTCGGGGCTTGCTGCTTTTTCATGGTTTTGGATTTTCCAGCCGTTGATTTGCCGGGATTGGTTTTCACCGGAGAGATTTTGCCCGAGCCGGACTTTCCAATGCCGGATTTGCCGGCCGAGGCTTTCCCAACGCTGGATTTACCGCTGACCACGACGCTTGAGCCTGGGTTTTTCATGGGACTGGAATTTCCAGGCGCGTTTTTACTGGACGAGTTTTTCTTGTGAACGCCACTGTCAAGGACGCCATGGCTCGTGACCGTCGAACCTCCCGATGAAGACGAAGGGCCAAAATTCAACACGAAATCGTGCGTGCTTCCGTCCGAAGAGGTCTTGGAATCCTGACCTGAAGCGCCTTTTTGCGCCAGGAACGCCATCGGATCGTCCGCGACTTTTTTCTTCAAGGCGGAACTGCCCGAATGAGCCGCACTGGCTTTGGTTGAGGCGTCGGTTTTCTTTTCCGGGTGATGTGAAACCGCAGCGTTACCTTCCGTTTTCGCGGAGGGTTTGGACGTTTCTTCGGAAGCCGTGGTCTTTTTCGTCTCGGACTTTTCGCCGAACGAAAGGTTCAAAATAGGTTCGGATTTTTCTCCGGCCGGAATTTCAAAACTGAAAGGTTTTGTATCGGATTCGGATTTAGACTCCGATTTCGACTCCGCTTTCGCGCTGGTTTCCGATTTGGCCTTGACTTTGACTTCGGCTTCCGCTTCGGCCTTGAGATTTTCAGGGGTCAAAGCCGGGATTTCCGGGATGTTCGCATCGATCTCACCGATTGCACCGAAACTGAAATCCGGAATTTTCCCTTTGGAAGAATCTTTTCCATGGGCGTTTTCCGATTCTCGCGAAAGTTCCAGATTTTTCTTGGTTTTTTCCTGGCTTAAAACGGATGATTTGTCCGAGGATTTATCGTCGTTAGAGCTTTTCAGGTGGTTTTCGACCATTTTTTTCATGCGGTCGAGCGCGGCGAAAAGCGACCCCTTTGCGGGAGCCTTCGACGGACCTTTGTCTCGCTTCAAAGCGGAGGAATGACCACTGGACGAGCCGTTGCCGAGTCCAAACGAAATGACCGACGAGGAGTCTTCTTTCCTGCCGCCCGAAGGATTGGCCAGGTTCGCGATGTTCGCCAGCGAGTTCAGATCCTGAAGCGCCTCGAGCTGGATCGCGCCGGATTTTTTCTCCTGATTTTCTTCTTTTTTGCGCTGCAGCGAAGCGAGCGTGCCGGTGAATCCTTCGACCTTCTGGCCGTTTTCCAGCAGGAAGCAGGTCAAATCGTCCGCGACTTCTTCCGCGGTCTGCTGCCGGTCGTTCGGGTCCTTCGCCATCATCTTCCAGCAGATCTCCGCCAGCGAATCCGGAACTTCGGGACGTTCGTCCTGGATGCGGGTCGGCATCCGCTTCTGGTGCGCGGCGATACGCTGGGCCAGCGTCCCGTCCGGGAAAGGCACGTGACCGACGAGCAAATAGTAAAGCGTGCAGCCAAGGCCGTAAATGTCGGCGCGTGCGTCCACGTTGTGACTGTTCCGGGCCTGCTCAGGGGCCAAATAGTCGGCCGTCCCCAGAACGTTTTCGTCGTAGGTGAGCGTCAGCGACGCGCGTTTCTCGTCCGTGAACCGGGCAAGACCCAGGTCCAGAACGTGGATCACGTCGTCTTTATCGACCAGAAGGTTTGCCGGTTTCATATCGCGGTGGATCAGGCCGGCATTGTGCGCGTGCTGGAGCCCCAGCGCCGCCTGGCGGATGAACTTCGCAGCGCGGTAAATGTCGAGCGGCCCCTCTTTCTTCACGAGTGTAAGAAGGTCCGGCCCGTCGATGAATTCCATGACGAGGTAGTAGATGGAATTCCCTTCCGTGTCCACGTCGTACGCCCGCACGATGTTCGGGTGGTCCAGCGCCGCGACGGCCTGCGCCTCGAGAAGGAAGCGTTCCAGGTACGAAGAATCCGAAGTGACGCGGCTTTTCGGGAGGACTTTGATCGCGACCTGACGCTCCAGAATCGTGTGGACGGCGAGGTACACGCTGCTCATCCCGCCCGCGCCGATGGAACGCAGAAGCTTGTATTTTCCGAGGAAGAAACCCTTGTATTTGCCGGCGAAAATGTTGTCCGACTGCCACGTCGTGAGGTAATTGTTCTGAATGAGCCAATCAGCAAACGAGTGCGTATCGTCCGGGTCGGTGGTCGTTTCCAGGCCCCGCCAGGTTTTGAGGCAGTCCTGCAGCTGTTCCGCGCTCTCAAAGAGGCGGGACTTCTCCAGCATCCCCAAATAATCGTTCATGACTAAATCAGCCATTTTTACACTCGTTGGATTGAATTCTCACCGCAGGGCTGAAAAGCCGTTGATCCCCCAAAATATCTGGATTCCGTAAACCTCTCAGCTTTAAAAATATTCTTCTGGTCTATAATATACCAGATTTCGTCGTTTTTTTCCAGTGGGATTAGGCCCTTTTTTGACAAATTTTTTGAAAAATTTCGTAAAATTTTAAAATTTTTCGCCGGGTTGGTACGTAATAAAGAATTTCGGCTCAAAAAGATGTCTTGTTAAGCCACAAGATTGAGTGAGGAATGAGGAGTCCGAGGTCAATCTCTTTCTCCTCATTATTCGTTATTCATTATTCGTTAATTTTTTTGCGCCATTTCAGGGCCAGAAGGCCGATCAGGAGCAGCGCCCACGTGGAAGGCTCGGGGACGGAGGATGGTGGATTCAGACCCCGCTGAAGGACCGCGTCCGTGCCGGAATTGGTGAAGTCCCAAAGCATCGAAGAGTAGCCATCGGGGACCGAGATCGAAACGGTACCGAGCGTCCGGTCGACCACTGCGGCGTTCAGACTGCCATTCGTGCGGTTGAGCCAGTCCACGAATTCATCGAGCTGCGTGTCTTCGTCCACCAAACCGGTGGAGAACTCCATCTCGCCCGACTCGTTTTCGATTGCCGCGATGCCACGGTTGGCTGCGTCCGAAGGAAGCGAGTCGGTGCGGAGATTCGCGATCGTGTTCGAGCCGCTTGCGGAGACGGTGAAGTAGTCCGAATCCTGGAACTGCATCGCGCCGGTTTGATTGACGAGCGTCCACGAATCCTGCGACGTGAACTGAATTCCCTCTCCGAAATCGGCCGTGACGGTTCCTTTCAGGCCTTCCGCCAGGACGTTATTGATCGTCAGGGTGCCAAAGGTCCCGTCCTGCATGAGGAAATTCATGTTGGAAGATTGTTCAAATGAGGCGTTGGCGGCCGTGATTGCCGCATCCCCCACGATGTTCAGCGTGCCGGGAGCGTTGAGACCGATTCGCAGGTTCTGGTTCACTTTCAGCGTGCCGCCTTCCATCGTTACGATCGAGCTGGAGGCGTTGGCGTTCCAGCCCATGCAGAAGTATTGGCTGCTCGTCGTGCAGTTTTTCAGCGTAAGTTCACCCGAACCGATTGCGCCGACGTAGATGTCATACGACATGGTGATCTTACTGTCTTCTGCCGTAACGGTTCCAGTCCCGGACGTATTGTTCGTTTTCGAGCCGATGTAAAGATTTTTACCGCTGTAGGTCGCGTCTTTTAAGGTAATGGTTCCGTTTCCGGTGTTTCCGACCTGAGTCGTGTTGCTGACTGTTACGGTTCCGCCGGTCTGCGTGAAGTCGCCCGTGCCGCTGACCCCAACATAATTGTTGACGCACTGAAGCGTTCCACCGCTCTGTTCCCACGTGCCGGAGCCGGTGGTCTGGTTTCCGATTTTCAAAGTGCCGGTTTTAATGAGCGTCGTTTTCCCCTCGGCCTGGCTGATGACGGCTTTTCCGACTCCCTGTTGACCGACCGCGATCACGGAGTCGGCCTGGGTCGTTGTGTCGATCGTGCCGCCAGTCATGACGAGCGTTCCTTTGGAGTCGGCCCCTTCGTAACCAAGGAGCAGGGCTTTCTCCTCATTCCCTGAGGTCCCGACTTTCAGCGTGCCGCCGGTGATCGTCAGAGTTCCTTCCCCGTTGCGGCCGATGCGCATGCCCTGGGTCGTGGTCATGGTTCCGCCGTTAAGTACGATATCGCCTTTGTTGGACGTTTTGTTGGAAATCTGGATGTACTTGCCCGTGACGTTGCCGTCGTTTTGAACCAGTTTGCCATAAAGATTCTCGAGATCAAACGAGACAAAAATCTGGTCTGAGGTCGTCAATGTACCGTCGTTCACGGTCAGGGTCGCGATGTTGTCGGAGGTCGTGTTGCGGACGTGAATTGCACCGGATGCGTTGTAAGTGCCGCCGTTGAAGTTCGTGAGCCCATTGATCCTCGGCAGTTTGTCGATCGTTGCGCCGGAACTCAGATCGATGTTAAGCGTTCCCGTCTCGCCCTGATAGAAGGTCGTATGCGAGAATTTGGCGGTCCCGTTGATGTTTAGTACTCCGCCATTCTTGAGCGTGACGGTCCCAATGGTCGTGGTCCCGCCGGAGAGTGTGACCGCCGCTTTGTTGTAAATGGTTGCCGTTCCGCTGACGCTCAGCGTTGAGGTTCCGCCGACGGTGAGCGTGCTGGCCGCGGTCGTCGCGTCCTTTCCGACATGCAGATTGCCGGACTTGACTTCAAGCTTGGAACTGTCCTGCAGGGTGACCACCCCGGTCCCGTTGCTCAAGCCGATGTAAAAATCTTCTTTATTAAGTGTAAATACCGCGGAGTTCTTGAGGATGAGCGTCCCCTTGCCGCCTGCGTCACAGCCAACGATAAACTGTCCGTTTCCTGTCCATGTGGAAGAATCGCTGATGGTCACCGTGGCGTCCATGTTCTTGCCGCGACAGATGTACGACCACTCATTTCCTGCGGAGGCGCCGGTGGTCACGGTCGCACCGCCGCTGACGTTCATGTTAACGGTCTGTTTGTAATTCAGCCCGCCGCCGTTGTAGCCAAGAATAAAACGATCGGCATTAAACTGCGTGTCCGCGCCCGAAATGTTGAGCGTTTGCGTCCCGGTCGAGGTCGGGGTTTCTCCCGTCATGCTGGGCCAGCAAACACCGAAGCGGAAAGACCCGTTTTTGGAGCCGACGCTGTGTTCGTAGTTGAACGTTCCGCCCGTGATGTTCCACGTGACGTCTGTGCCGGCCATTGCGACCAAAGCGCGTTTGGCGTTCAGGTTCACGGCCCCGCCGGTCATCGTGAAGTCGCCGTAAAAAAGGTTCACATAGTTCGCGGACGTGCTGTCCACTTCCGTCAAAGAGATGGAGCCGCCGTCGGCGAGCGTGATGTTGCCGGTGTACTTCCCGCCGGTGGAGCTGAGCGTCAGTGCGTCGGTCGAGGTCGGGACCTGCGCGGGTGTCCAGTTCGACGCGGTGTTCCAGTCCGACTTGTCGGTCGTGCTGCCGGTCCACGTCAAATCGGCCCCCAAAACGACGGAACTACTCAAAAAAGCACAGAGCAGGGTGAAAATGAAAAAACGTTTCATGGTTTTACGGAATTGTGAGTTGCGAGGGACTCAAAAATGGCTCGAGGCCATAAATTTTCAAAATCTTATTCTAATATTATACGCGAGAGGAATTTATTCGCAAGACTTTTTTTGACTTTTTTGAAAATTTCAAGAAAAAAGTGAAAATATTTCAGAGCCAGCGGGAGCGCTGAGCCCAAAGAAAGTCCGCGCTCCCAAAAGAATTTCCGATTTCCGACTCACCCGACCATTTCGTACGATTTTTCCTGGAGGCTGTAGTCCTCCTCCTCGACTTCATCCGGGCCGGCCCAGCGCTTCGTCAAATTGTTTTCGATCCCGAGCTGGTCGCAAATGCGCGAAACGATGAAATTCACGGCCCCTTCGAGGTCCTTCACGCCCTTGTAAAATGCGGGCGAGGCGGGCAGGATGACCCCCCCGGCGCGGGCGATGCGGGTCATGTTTTCCAGGTGGATCAGCGAGTACGGTGTTTCACGTGGAACAAGAACCAGCCGGCGGTGCTCCTTCAGGTGGACTTCCGCCGCGCGGTGGATCAGGTTCAGGCTCAGACCGGACGCGATGGCTCCGAGGGTTCCCATCGTGCAGGGGCAAATGACCATTCCGTCCGTGCGGAACGAGCCGGACGCGATCGAGGCGGTGAAGTCGTCGCAGCGGTGGAAGTGAATGCAGCCCGAAGGGAAAAACTCCGAGACGCAGTTCGCGGAAAGGCCGATGGCGCGGGGGTTGAATTCCTGCTTGGGGAGGGAAATCCCGCGCTCGGATTCAAGCACGCGGTATGCCGTGTCGCTGACAACGAGGTGAACGTCGCAGTCGCAGGTGCTCAAAACCTCCAAAAGACGCACAGCGTACGCCATTCCGCTTGCGCCGGTGATCCCAACGACGAATTTTTTCTTGCACATAATTTCCCTCCTGTTCAATTACGAATTACGCATCAAGACGATTCTGGAAGCGTCGTCTCCGCATTATTTTAGCGGCCCGGGCAAAATTTGGATCCGGGCGGTTAAAAAATCATCCGATGGACGTCGGGCAGAAGCGTGACGGAACCGGAATATTGCACGAGGCGTTCCACGCCGGCGGCGCCCTCGAGCGGGATAATTCCGACGTCTTCCAGAAGCTCGGGATCGAGATCCGAGACGAAAAAGACCCGGAAATCATTCAGCACGCGCAGCCCGGCCAGCATCTGAGCGTCATCAGGCAGTTCCTCCCGATGAATCATTTTTTTCGTTCGCTCCAAGTCCTGAACCTGGCGGTAAATTTCCACTTCCGGGGGCAATTCGCCGGCCAGATCGGAGCACAAAACGATGGCGCCTTCATCCGGGTCGACCAGTTTGGACGCACATTCCAGCGCACGCATCGCCCAGTGCCACGAGGTGGACTCGACGCCAGTCACGGACGCCAGAACGACCTGGGGCCGCTGGTTCGAGAGGTTGGTCCAGATTTCGCGGTAGAGCGAGTAGCCGTCCGACTCCACGTCACGGTAATCGCCGGCCAAAATGCGAGCGATTCCGGAGGAGCCGGGAGTCGGAAGCCCCGGGACGACCTGGAGCATGGACAAAACGCCGAGCTGGCGCGTGGCTTCCGCGGTTTCCTCCTCCAGTTCGTGCTGGAGTTTGTGATTTTCAGCGTGGAGTACCGGGCCGAAATCTTTAAAACGCCGGTGCGTCTCCCGGTCGCTGAACGTCGGGTAGACTGCCGTATGGATCCCCGCGTGGCCGGGCGTTCCTTTCGGGAGGAAAAAACCGATTGGAAGCACGAATTCCGCGTCGAAAAGCTCCCGGTGGATCACGAGCGTTTCGTTCGTCTCACTGACGCCAAGAAAGGCCATTTCCTCTTTTTTATCCGGGCGGTGGGTCGTGAGCGTGATGAGTTTTTGGAGTCTGAATGGCAAAGCCTCAAGAGCCGAACGAATGACGCCGGTCTCCTCGTCGATTTTCGTCTGGAGGATGGTCGCGTGCCTGGGCTGATGCTCGGGTGACGCAGAAAAAACGTGCTCGAGGACCGTCTGAAGGATCGTCCCGATGTGCGGAACCATAGGCGCGACGGGGATCACCAGGTGGTCGTCGCTCATCAGGCATTCACGAAGCGGCGGAACGTTCAGAGGGTTTTCCAGTGCTTGAGTCACGGCGGTGGGAAGATCCGAAAGCGGAATATTCTCCACGGCGTCCTGCGCGTGCGAGTAAAGCACCGACTCGTCCGGAAGGTCGAGGTCCAGGAAAGAATCCCGTCCGTATGGAAACTCGATTTTCATAGTTCAAAGCCTTTTTAATTACGAATTACGCATTACTAATTACGAATTAAGCTGGGCTTTCATTTCCAGCACGGCCGTTTCCACGGCCTCTTCCCACTGCGTGTCGGTGAATCGGCCGGCGTAGTCCTTCCGGGTGTGGGCGAAAATGATGCCGCGAGAATTATTAATGATCGCGCCGAGCCCCTCCGAATCGAACGCGGGTTTCACGCCTTCGGCCGTTCCGCCCTGAGCGCCAAATCCCGGGACCAGAAGCCACGCGTGCGGCATGCGCTGGCGCAGCTCGGCCAACTGATCGGGGTACGTCGCACCGACGACCGCTCCGACCGCGCCGTACTTTTCACCCTGGGCCTCTGCGAAGGTTTTGGCGGTCTTTTCGACCCAGTCCGCCGTGTGCTGGTAGATGGTTTTTCCGTCGGCGACCAGATCCTGAAGCATTCCGCCGCCGGGGTTGGAAGTCTTCACCAGGACGAAAATTCCCGCGTCGTTTTTCTCGGCCACGTTGACGAAAGGCTGCACGCTGTCCTCGCCCAGGTACGGACTGACGGTCAGCGCGTCACCGCCCCACGCCGAGTTTTCGCCGAGGTACGCGGCCGCGTAGCCTTCCGCGGTCGAGCCGATGTCGTTGCGCTTCCCATCGAGGATCACGATCAGCCCGAGCTGGTGCGCGTAGGCGATCACGTCCGCCAGTGCGTCCATTCCGCGTGGTCCGACCGCCTCAAAAAACGCGAGCTGTGGCTTGATGCAGGCGACGTGCTGGGCGATGACGTCCAGCAGGCGCAGGGAAAACGTGCGGTAAACCGCCGCCACGCCCTTGAGGTCTTTCGGATCCACGCCTTTGCGCAGGTACTCGGGGATCATGTTGAAACGGGGATCGACGCCGACCAGAACGGGCGTCTTTTTCGTGCGGATGGCCGCGGAAAGTCTGGAAGAAAAGGTCATTGGAAACCTCCGGGAGTTGAAGGGTGCGAGTCGTGAGCAGTGATTAATAATTTGCGAAATTTCACGTTTCGTTTATTATAGCACAAACCCGGGAAATCGCAAGGGGATGGGAGAGTGTTAATGTGGTGACGTTGCGCAAAATGGGAAAGAATAAAATTCGCTATATTCGGAATTTTTCACAAAAAAATCTCCTCTCCCCCCATTGACGAAAAAAAAATCGGGTGTAAAATATAAGCTAAAATTTTGAAATCTTTTTTTTCATCATAAATTTTTGGAGGTAAAACCGTGCCAAGTAACGAACGTGCAAAGGAAATCAAACGTCGCCGTCATCGTAAAGTGAAAGTCGCTCAGTACGCCGCCCGCGTTGAAAAGGGTACGCTGAGCAAAGAAGATGCTATTGCAAAGCTGCGCAAGCTGACGATTGGCAGTGAACAGCACGTTGAAAATCTGGGCTTCTGATTCTCGCGTCCTGATTTGATTGTACACTGAAGTACCGGATCCGTTTCGATGGACCCGGTAGTTTTTTCTTGAATTTTGGGATAGGTTTCAGCCCAATAAAAAAAGGGGACTTTTCAGCCCCCTGAATTTTTTCGTGTCAGGTTTGACGCGGCTCACTCAGACATGATTTTCTCAAATTCTTCTGTCGTGAGTACCACTTCCTCAACGCTGCACTGGCTGATGACCCACCGCAGGACCTTTTTCTCCATCTGCGCCGCGCGGAAAATCCGGAGCAGTTCCGGATTGGCCTGGTACATTTTCAGGATTTGCGGAGCCTGCGGGCCGTATTGCTGAAGCTCGTCTTTCAGGGCGTTCATCACCTCTTCATCCGTAATGGTCACTTCGTTCGCCTTGGCCATTTCCATCAGGAGCATCCCCTGACCGGCGCGGCGGGTCGCCATTTTGCGGGCGTCGTCCTCGGTCATCTCACCGTCGTGTTTGCGGATCATTTCCATTTCCTGCTCGATGATGTTGGAAGGAGCCTCCACCGGGAAACGCTCGATCAGCACGTCCATCACCTGGTCACGGAGTTTCATGAACGCGCCTTCCTCGATGTTCTCCTTCATGTGGTTTTCAATCTCGGTACGAAGTTCCGCCACGGTGTTCAGGCCGAACTGCTTGGCGAAATCATCGTCCACGACGGCGGCGGATTTCTGCTTCAACGCCTTGATCGTGCAGCGAAAAACTGCCATTTTCCCGGCCAGCGATTTTTCGTGGTAGTCCTCCGGGAACGGGACGCGGACGTTCACCACCTCGCCGACGTTCCGGTTGATGAGCTGGTCCTCGAAACCCGGGATGAACGAGTTGGACCCGAGTTCCAGCGGGTAGTCCTGACCGGCACCGCCGGGGAATTCCACGCCGTCGATCGAGCCGACGAAATCGATCACAGCCACGTCCCCTTTGCGGGTCGGACGAATGAGCAAAACCGGCTTGAGCTGCGGGTGCGTCGCGGCCAGGTGCTCCAGCGCGGCGTTCACGTCGCTTTCCTCCGGGACGGTCGTGTATTTTTTGAGGGTGATCTCCTTCAGGTATTCAGTTGTAGGAATATTCATTGGTTTTCCATTCTTTTGAGGAAAAGTTCTTCTTTACTTCATTTGATTGATCGTCATTTCGAGCTGCTTCATCTTCTTGACCTGCGCTCCTTTGGCGTGGCCGCGGGCCATATTCAGCATCTGGTTCGCGTCGATTTTCTTGCCGCGGGTGACGCAATCAAATCCCATCGCGATGACCATGTTTACGTAATCGACTTCCGAAGCGCTTCCACGGGCCATCGGGTCCGCCTGTTTCAGGAAGTCGATGCGTTCCTGGTAAGTGTCGCGCTGGTAGTACGTTTCATGGATCATGTACCCCTGGCAAGCGATTTCAAAGTAGTTGGATTCTTTGCCCAGGCGCGTTGCTTCTTCGGCCATTACGTAAGCGGTTGCCGAGGGCGTCTTGGGGAGCATGGCCTGCTTGACGAATTTCTCGGCCAGCTTGCGCTTGCTCTGCGGATCCTCTTTTGCGTAATCACTTGCGAATTCCTTTTTCAGGTCTTCCAGGGCTTTGTCGCGGTCGCTCCCGATCGGAATGGTCCGCTGCTCGATCTGCTTGCCGCCTCGTCCGACGACGGGCACTGGTGACGGCCGTTTGCCGGCATCGATGAGCGGGACTTCAAGCTCCGCCTTCAGGATCTCCACGTCGTCTTTCTTGCGGGGGTCTTTACTGACTGCCGTGCTCCAGTACGATTTGGCTTTTTCGCGGTTCCCATCCGGATCCATCGCGAGGTACGTCCCGTAGAGGAGGTAATCGTCCGCTTCTTTAAGGTGATCCGTCATGAGGAATTCAACGAGTTTCGGGTTCAGATTTTCCGTTGTGTAGGTGAAGTTCTGCCCCTCGTCACGGATCGTCAGTTTGTTCGGGGCGGATTCCACCACGCCGATCTCCTTGCCGTTGGCTTTCAGGGTCGCGCCTGGCGTGAAATTGCCCATCCGGTTTCCGACGCCCTTGACGAAGAGGTCCATGTAGTCCGTAATCAGCTGAAGCCGGGCCGCCTCGGTTTTTTCTTCGTCTGATTGGGCGATTTTTTCGATTCCATTCATCGTCTGCTTGGCTCGAGCCATGCGCTGCCAGCCGAGGTCCTGACGAAGGGAATTGGTGAGCTGCTTCCACTCGTTCTCGTGACGCTCTTTAGCCAGAGCTTCTTCCTTGGCTTTCTTTTCGGCATCTTCAGCTTCTTCTTTGGCTTTTGCTTCAGCGTCTTTTTCGCCCTTGGCCAGTTTGTTCTTCTTTTTGGAAGAACCTTCAGCGTCCGTGGCTTCTTTTTCTTTTTCCGGTTTTTCCTCAGCAGAGGATTCGGCGACTTCCGTCTGCGACGGTTTCTCTTCTTCCAACTGGGCGAGGTCCTGAGGTTTCTCCTCTTCTTCGACGGCTACTGCCGTGGGTTTCGGAGTGAACTCGGCCACGATCGCACTGGCTTCTTCGCGGTCTTTGTCATCTCCTTTTTCATTGACCGTGTCAATGAGCTTCATCGCCTTGTCGCGGTCACAGTCCGGTGAGAGGAATTCGAAAACGGCGTAACTCAGCGCGGGGACGACTTTTCCATCCTCGACCTGTTTGGCGAATTGATGGCGGTAAATAATATCGTAAAGATTATGGCCCTGACGGGTCGGACTCTCTTTGGTGAATTTGATGTTTTTCCCTTCGATCCGGATGATGATCCGTTTGTCGGAGGCTTCCACCAGGCCATACTCGCCGTCGCAGAGTTCCGCGGGGACTTTGCCCTTGAGCTTCTCGAGGGAATCCATCATTTCATTATAGAAAAGCTCCGCGTACTTTAAGACCAGATTCAGACGTTCCACGCGCTGGGAGTCTTCTTCGGAAAGGTTCATGTGCATGGCGCTTTTCAGCTGCTGATCCGCCTGTTTGTACTCCTGATTACGAATGGACTGCACAATGGCGTCAAAGTTCGGCGTGCCCTTTGGAGCGTCCGAAGCCACTTCCTGAGGTGCAGCGGGTGCCGCTTCTTCAGCGGGCGTTTCGTCTTTCGGAGCCGGGGTTTGCGGAGCGGGAGTTTCCGGCGCCGGGGTTTCCGGTGCCAGCGGATTATTCACGTTGACCGAGACCTCGCCGTTTTCGTCGATGGCCACTTCGATCGGCTTCCGCTTGTTCATCAGCATCATGGCAAGGACCGCCACGATGAGCAGACCGACGACCGCGATGATGTTGCGCTGCATCGCGGTAGGACCGGATGATTTACGCCCTTTGGACGAGGATTTCGAAGAAGATTTGCCCGAGGATTTGCCGGAGGGTTTGGGGGAAAATGCCGACGACTTTCCACTTCCAAAAATATTCGCCCCTCCCAGAGGATTGGCTGATTGAGCCGGGGCTTGGGAAACGGTGGGCTGAGGCTGAACGACCGGCTGCGGTTGAACCACTGCCTGCGGCTGAACGACTGGCTGCGGCTGAACGACTGCCTGTGGCTGAACGACGGCTTGTGGCTGAACGACGCCCTGGGGCATTGGCTGACCCTGAACCTGCTGCGGCATCATCCCGGGCTGCTGATACATACCGGGGTACATTCCGGGCTGCATACCCGGCTGGACGGGGTAAGCACCAGGCTGGACGTACATCCCGGGCTGCATATACATTCCGGGCTGCATACCGGGGTACATTCCGGGCTGCATTCCCGGGTACATTCCAGGCTGCATGCCGGGGTACATTCCTGGCTGCATTCCGGGGTACATGCCGGGGTAGGCTCCAGGCTGAGGCTGACCTTGAGCCTGCGGGTCCTGAGGAGCCCCGGGCTGCTGGGCGGCTCCAGGCGCGGAACCGGCCGAGGGAGCCGGGTGCTTCGCGTCATAATCCGCTTTATATTTAGGATTGCACAGGCAGTTCTTCGCGACCTGGATTTCCGTGAGCATTTGATTCCACTCAGGGAAATGACCGTCCGGACCGGTCTTTTGGACTTTCGCGGTCATCTCCTCGACGGCGGCGACGATTTTTTGAATGTCTTTCTCGCCGTGCGGCAGTCCAAGGAGTTCATAGTACGTTTCAGGTTTTTCTTTGCCCGTAAAACCAAGCCAGTGGGAATAAGGATTAAAGTCGCTCACTGTTTTACCCCGGATTGAATGGATTCCTACTTGAAATAATTGAAAAAATTTACGTGGACTGTTTAAAAACAGTATCCCTTTTAAACAGATTATACCACGTGAGGAATTTTCTGCAAGAGTGGGCTGGGAAATTTTTAAGGATTTTTTGGAAATTTTTCCTCAAGGGGATTTACGAAGGGAGGCGAGTATGGTATAATCGTGGGAGTTTTGAGAGAGTGGAGTGTGGAGTTGACGCTGGCGGGTAACGCTGCTTCCAGAAAGAGTGCAACCTAAAAAAGCCGAAGGCTTTTCCAACTCCACACTCCACTCTCCACACTCCACCCTTTAAGAAAGGTTTCAAATGCGCAAACTGATTTTCACCTTTTTCCTGATTTTCCTTGCTTCTGTGGTTTCAGCGCAGGCGAAGCCCTTGGCCGCGATCATCGTCAGCGATGACCACTACCACGCCGACACGCTGTTCCCCGAGCTGGCGCCGTGGCTTGAGGAGAATTACGGGATCGGGACCGTCATTATTCACGGGCACGGCGGGGGTGATTTCGAGAACATGGACCGGCTGAAGGACGCCGACGTCGCGCTTCTGTTCATCCGCCGCATCTCGCCGAAGGCCGAGCAGCTCGAAATGTTCAAGGACTTCCTGAAGGCGGGGAAGCCGCTGATCGCGTTCCGGACGGCGAGCCATGCGTTTTCGCTTTCGTTCGACGGCACGAAAAAGCCCGAGCCGGGTTACGCCGAGTGGCGGGAATTCGACGCGCTGGTCCTGGGTGGGAACTACCACAATCACGGCCCGAACGATCAGGGGACCCAGGTCGAAACCATGGAAGCGGCCGAAAACCACCCGATTTTTAAAGGCGTGGACCTGAAGCCGTACCATTCGTCCGGCTCGCTCTATTTTACGCTCCCGATCGATGAAAAGGCGACGCTCTTCCAGACCGGGACGGTCTTCGAGCGCACCGAGCCGCTCACCTGGCTCCGCACCGACCCGTGGGGAGGAAAAGTCCTTTACACCGGTTTGGGTCACTGGGACGATTTCAAGGACGAGCGTTTCCGGAAGATGGTCGGAAACGCCATCCTGTTCCTTTGCGGGGAAGAGGGGAAGGAGTAAAGACCCGGGGATTTTAAACAAAATGTGGCCGAAAGGGAGGAAATATTAAAAGGTTCCTCCCTTTTTTATTTAGGCGGCTGAAAAGTTTTTTTCTTTTTTTTTCTGATTTTTCTCAAAAAACCCCTCGGGTCGTTCTTGCAATTTTTTGAAAGTTCGTTAAACTTAAAGAAAGAGTTAAACTTTTTTCTGTCTTGAAAACCTGGAGAAAACCATGCGAAAACTCAACTGCTCCCACCTTTTAGCCCTCCTTTTCGCGGTCGTTCTGACCGGCTCGCTGTTCGCCGAGGTCGATAACGCGAAGAAACAGGAAATCATCGACGCCACGTCCGACGCCGTCCTGATCGAAGCGATCCAGGCCCCCGGCGACGACGCGGACGCGATCTTCATGAAAATGCTCGCCTGCAAACGTCTGGCGGTCATCGGCACGCCCAAGGCCGTCCCGGCGCTGGAAGCCATGCTTCCGAATGAAAAACTCAACCACGCGGCCCGTTACGCCCTCGAGGAAATGCCTTGCCCGGAAGCGGCTCAGGCGCTGCTGCGCGGCGTGAAGAATCTCGATGGAAAAGCCTGCGTCGGGTGCATTCAGTCCGTCGGTTTCGTGAAACCGGCCGAGGCCGTCGCCGTGCTGAAAGAAAAGTACGCCGGCTGCAAGTGCCCGAAGATCCGCAAGGCGATCTACGCCGCGATGGGAATGATCGCTTCGGACGAGTCGATCGCGTTCCTGCTGGACCGCATGGCCAAACCGGCTGAGGAAGACGTTCACGTCCAGATGGGTCTGGGCGATGCGATCCTCGACGCGGCCGAAAATCTTGAAAAGGCCGGCGATTACGCTCGGGCGGTCGAGATTTACGACGCCTGCGTGAACCCGTCGTTCCCGGTCTTCCTTCAGAAAGCCGCCTCGTACCACGCGATCCTCGCCCGCAAAAACCACGCGGGTGAACTGCTCGTCAGCAAAATGTTCTCGCCGAAGGAATGCTGCTTCACCGGCGGTCTGAAAACCATCCGCGAGTTCAGCGCCGCCGACGGCGAAACCATCACGAAGGCGCTCCTCGGGATCCTCGATAAACTCCCGAAAGACCGTCAGTCGCTCGTTCTGATGGCGCTGGCCGGACGCAAAGACGCGGCCAGCCAGAAACTCGTTTTCCCGGTCCTGATTGCGAAAGTCGCCGATCCGGAAACCCGCGTGGCGGCCGTGCGCGGCTTGATCAACCTCGGCGGTCTGAACGCGATGGAAACGTTTGAAGCGTGTGCGGCCTACGCTGAAGAAGCCGACGCGGAAACCGTGAAGTATGGGATCCAAATGTTCGCCGCCCTGCCGGAAGGCCCGGTCGATGCGAAACTGATGGAGATTTTGAAGACCACCGACTTTTCCATGTGGAAGCCTGAACTGGCCGTCGCGTTCTTCAAGGTGGTCGAGCTTCGCCGCATTGCCGCCGCCGGCCCGGAAATCGTGCGCGTGGCGAATACGGAAGGGCTGGACGGAACCATCCGTTACGCGGCTCTGGACGCTCTGGCGGACATCGTGACGCTTGACCGTCTGGATCTGCTCGTGGACGCTCTGGCCAACGAAAAGGACGACCAGAAGGCGAGCTGGATCCTTCGCTCCGCCTGCACCCGTCTGCCGCGAGAAGACTGCGCCACGCAGGTTTCGGAACTCTTCCTGAAGTCCAAATCGACCGAAGACCAGCTGAAAATGCTCACCCTTCTGAAGCAGATCGGCGGTCCGACCGCTTTGGCCACCGTGGAAAAGGCGTGCTGGATCGAAGGGACGATGGACGCCGCGACGCAGGTCCTCGGCTCGTGGAACTCTCCGGACGACGTGGAAGCGGTCGCCGCCGCCAGCCTGAAACTGGCCAAAGAGGCGCCGGAGCATTACGCGATCCGTGGGATCCGCAGCTACATCCGAATCCCGCGCCAGTTCGACCTTCCGAACGAGAAGAAGTTCGAAATGTGCAAAATCGCCTTCGAAACTGCCAAGCGCGACAGCGAAAAGAAGCTGATTTTCGAGGTCTTCAAGCGCATCATTGAAGTGTCGAGTGCAAAAGAAGCGATGAGCTACGCCGAAAACCCGGCCTTCCGTGAAGACGCCTGCGCCGCTTGCGTCGCCATTGCGCAGAAGTTCCAGGGCCAGTCGAGCGCCATGGTCGCGCTTCTGAAGAAAGTTCTGGAAATCTCGCAGAACGCCCAGTTGAAGAAGGACGCGCAGAACGTGATCGACCGTCTGGACGCCTTCGCGAAAGCCTGCCCGCTGGAGATCATCTCGGCCCGTTACGGCGCGGAGAATACTTGGAAGGATGTCACGGACATCGTGAGCAGCCACTTCACCGGGAAAGCCGGTCTGGGAATTTCGGCCGGAAATGCACTTTTCGGTGATGTGTATCCGGGCCACGTGAAAACGACGGAAATCGTCGTGAAGTTCCGCGACTCGGGCGAGACGCGCACGGTCATTTTCAAGGAAAACGAAGCGGTCGTTTTGCCGATCAAATGACGGCGTGAATGACTGATCAGTCGAAACTCAAGAGGTTTTTGCGGAGGAACTCAGGAGAAATTTTGAAAGTTTTTCCTGGCCTCCTCAAAAACCTTTTTATTTGGTCCCATTCCCGTAAACGTTTTTTCTCCTTTATATTATGAAGCTCCTTTTCCTGTTCCTTCTGCTTGCGCTTTTTTCGGGCTGCAAACCTCAAGAGGGGCCGATCTGTGCCGAGGTGGACGGGGATTCCATGCTTCCGGAGCTTCACGGCTGGGCGATTTTCGAAACGTGCCCCAAGTGCCAGTTTCACGGTTTGCGGTGCTCGTCCGGAACGTCCGTCTGCCCGAATTGTGGCTGGCTGACCCCCGAAAACGAGCGCTCGGAGCTCCCGCACGAAATCATCCCCCCGGATCTTTTGCACATCGAACGTCAGGAAAAGTACTTTCACGACGATCTGGTCGTGGTCGTTCCCAGCCCGGAAATTGGGCCGGTGGTGAAACGGGTCGTGGGCGTTCCCGGCGATCGGCTGGAAATTCGTGACGGGGCACTTTTCCGGAATGGCGAGCGCGTGGTTTACTCGTTGGTAGATTGGGTCAAAATGCGGATTTTGGTCTTTAACGACGATTTCCGGCCGGAGGGGCGAAGCCGCTGGAAGGTTTCCGGGACCGGGGAGAATCAAACGCCTCAGCCAAGAGATGGGTGGGTTTTGGAAAACCCCGCCGAAACGCTGACCTACGAGCACGAAACGGCCCGATTCACTTCGACCGGCAGCCGGTTTGTCCCCGGCCCCATTACAAACCAGCGGGCGGAAAACGGGACGCAGTTTCCCGCGTCGGCCGTCCGGTTTCCGAAAGAATTCATGGTGGAATTTGAAGTTGAGTTCGAGCCGGAAGCGAACGACGCGTGCATTTGCGTGACGTTTCCGACTTTTCGTCTCACCTGGCGAGGAAATCAAGGCGCGGACCTTTCGGCTTCCAAAGCCAGTTTCATCTTTTCATCGCTCGACGGTCTGCCTCGCATTTGGCTGGATGAAAAGCCGGTTCCAGAGTCAGAAATTTCGGCGGAAGAAGGGGATTTCGGGACGATCCAAATCCGAAATTTGACCGAGCAAAAAGTCACGATCCGCCGCCTGGTCCTTTGGCGCGGCGAAGTTTGGGAAGATTTTTTCACAAATTACCGCAATTTTCCAAAAAATGAAGAAAAAATTGTTGCATTTGACTGTGGGTTGGAGTATTATGTAATCGGAAATAATTTATTCGTAAGCGACGACAGTCGAATCTGGGGAAGTATTTCTCCGCAGCAAATCCTGGGAAGGGCCGTTTTAGTCAAGCATGAATAATTTAGCCGTAATTATTCCGTACCACTCCACTCCTGCCGAATTGGAAGGTTCACTTCTTTCGCTTCTTGAAAATCGTCCGGAGAGTTGCGAGATCTGCGTCGTTTTGAATCAGCCGTACGAGAATATTTACGAGTTGAGCGAGGATGAAGTCCACTTTCTGAACGCTGCTGAAGAAATGACCTCGGATAATCGGTCGGTTTTTGACTGCATGCGCTTGGGATTGAAGGCTTGCGATTCAACTTACGTTTACATGATGCCCGCGGGAGTTCAGTTTCACTCTGAATGGCTCGGAGCCTTGGATTTTTTGGATCGGGATGAAGAATTGAAGGCTTTTTTCCTCGATCCGAACCTGACCCAGGGCGGGTTTTTCAGGAAATCTTTTTTGGATTCTTTTCTTCAGAATTCCGAAGAAATGGGTTTGGGCGCTGAATCGGACGTCGAATGCTTCAGGAATCTGGTTACTCTCATGCAGGAAGAAGACCTGCCGTGCGGTCTTCTGGAAATTGAGTACGTGGACGAAAATTCCGAAGACCAGACGGAAGCCAAACCGAATACCGAAGCGGAAATGGAACCGAAACCTGAGCCGGAAACGGAACCTGAACCGGAAATTCAGGCTGAAGTTGAAGCGGAAATACTGGTCAGACCGGAACCGGTACAAACGGCGGCTTTATCGGCTAAACCCGGAATCTGGTCTAATATTTGCGCGCTGCTTCGGCGTTTTTTCAAGTCGGGAAATTGTTAGTTTTCCGATGATTTAATTTGAAAATTTTCACCCGTTTTTCCCAAAGAATTGATCTCATGGCCGTTCCTCAAGAAATCCAGCGTCTTTTTCAGAATCTTCGCCGCAAAATCCGTTTTTACCTCGCTGCGGAGGGCGTGGGGCTTTGGACGTTCCACCTCGGACTGCTTTTCTGGTTTTCGCTTCTGGCCGACCGGATTTTTGAGCCGTCCTCAACCGTGCGTGGAACTTTTCTGGTGCTGGCGGCCCTTTTTCTGATTTGGGATTTCGTCCGGGTCGTTCTGAAACCCGTTTTCAAACCGATCAACGACCACGGCCTGGCCGTGCTTTTGGAAAAACGTTTCCCCGACTTTGACGACGCCCTGCTGACGCTCGTCGAGCCGGAACGCGTGGAGGATTCCACCTTCCGCGACGAATTTCTCGCCAAGACGCAGTCGGAGCTGACGGAGCGTTTGGCGCAGTTCCGTTTCCGCCCGCTTTTCCGCTTCAAGCCTTTGATCCTTGGTCTTCTCGGGGCCGTGCTGGCGGCGACCTCGGTCGGGGGTTTCATGATTGGAGCGCCGGAACTCTTTCACATTTGGACCGAGCGTTTCATCGCCCTTTCGGAGACGCCCTGGCCGCGGCTCGTCCAGATGGAACTCCCGGAAAATCTGCGTTCCGGAAAGATGAAAGTTGCGTGCGGGTCGGACGTTCAGATCCGCGTCCGCGCCGGCATTTCCGCCGAGACCGTGAGTAAAGGCCGGCACTTGAATGAAGTCCTTCGGACCGTGTATTTCTCGTACAAAACCGAGGACGGGATCCGCGACCGCGTCTCGATGGAACGTGAAAACGAAACGTTCACGGAAGAGGGCGAATGGGCCGATTTTACCTACACTTTCCGCGGCGTGCTGAAATCTTTCGATTTTGACCTGACGGGCGGCGACGCTTCCGTCCGAGGTTTGCGCGTTGAGGTCGTGGACTCGCCGACGGCCGCTCTTTCGCTTCGTCTTGAATTTCCAGCCTATACGGCGTTGACCCCCCAGACGATCAAACCCGGCGCGGTTCAGGCAGTTCCTGCGGGGACGAAAATCACAGTTTTCGGTGAAGCCAATAAAACCCTGACCGCGGTTGACGCCACCAAGGCTCAGGCCGGCGGAGGAAACGCGGCCGAGGAAAAGATTCTGGAGGCCCAGATCCTGGAATCCCGCCGGGAATTCAGCGTCCCGTTGGGAGTTTTCGAAAACGATTTAACGCTTCTTTTCACGCTGCACGACGAGGACGGGATCGTTTCGCCCGCGCCGATCAAACTCAATCTTGCGGTCGAGGAGGACTCGGTCCCGCAGTTGGAAGTCACGCCGTGGGGGATCGGCGACTGCATCACGGCAAATGCCCGAATCCCGATGAAAGGCCGAATCACCGACGATTTTGGGCTGAAATCCGTCTCATTCGTCTGGCAGACGGAACGGCCCGTCGCGGATTTGGACGCCGAAATCGGCATTGAATCCGATTCCGGAGCGGAAAAACCCGCCTCGCAAGAGGGACCGAAGGGAGTCCGCCGTCTGGCCGAGTGGCCGGATGAACAGACCGCGCCGCCGCTTGAATTGGTGCTTGACGGTTCCATCGAAACTTCGGCGCTCGATGTGGCGGAACTGGGCCTGAAAGAGAAGGATCATTTCCAAATCTTCATGGCGGCGGAAGACCGCAACGACCGGGAACCTGCTGCGCGTCGTGTGGGTCGCTCGCAGCCGGTCACGCTCGAGGTCGTCTCGCCGGAGCAGCTTCGCTGGAATCTGGAGGGCCGTGAAGCAGTTCTGGGCCAGCTTTTCGACGCGGCGCTGGGCGAAGTCCGGGATTCACGTGAAACGCTTGGAACGCTCACTTTTGACGCTCCGCAAAATTCGACTCCCGAGACTCAACCTTCCGAAAAAACTGAAAACGCCGAAAACCAGGAAAACGAGGAAGAATCGCTCCAGGAACTGCAGAGCTACAGGACCGAGCGCGTGATCCAGAATAACCGGAAGAACTCGCACGAATTCTTCGGGATCGCGGAGAGCGTCGAGAATATTTGCCTCCAGATGGTGAACAATCGGATCGACTCTCCGTCGTGGCTGGATCGTTTGGAGGAGGGGATCCGCAAGCCGCTGGTGACGCTCCACACGAAGCAGATCCCCGAGCTGGAAACGACGCTGACCGATCTGCGCGCCGCCATCGACGCGAACGATTTGCCGACCGCGAAGACGCTCCATGCAAAAGCCGTCGTGCAGATGGACGGGATTCTGTTCCTTCTGGCTGCGGTCCGCGAGAAAATGCTGAAAATGCAGGACTTCAGCGAGATGGTCGAGCTCATGCGCACGATCGTCCGGCAGGAAGAAGAGCTCCAGCTCGAAATCCAGAAGCAGAACCGTTCCGCGCTGGCGGATCTGGCCGGCGACGATGATGACGACGATGACGATGACGACGACCAGCCCGAAGCCGCGCCCAAACCGGATGCGGATCAACCGGCTGACTCTGAAAAACCGGCCGAGAACGCCGAGTCTGGCGAGGCCGAAAAGCCCGCGGAAGCTCAGCCGACGGACCGTCTTTTGGAACGCAAGCTGGAGATCCTGCGGACGTTCAATCTTTGGGACGAGAAGATCCCGCAGATGCTCGAAATGCTCCGGAACGACCCGGCCCATGCGAATCTTTTGAAGGACGCGCGCCAGATGAGCGACGAAATGCGCATCGGCTCGCGCATGGAAGAGATCGCCCGCCAGCTCGCGGAGAAAGAATACTCCAAGGCGTCGGACGGCACGAAAAAGCTGATCCCGGACCTCAAGAAAATCCTGGAGAAACTCGAGACGGAAGACCGGAACCAGCGCCTCCAGTCCGAAACGGAACGCCTCCGTGCGCATCTGAAGGAACTCAACGAGCGCATCCGCGAGCAGCAGGCGCTTGAGGGCCGGACCCGCCGCGCCCGTGACGTGCGTGAGATCGCCAAGGACCAGGACGCCGCCGCCCAAAAAACGGGTGAACTCGCCCGCAAGATCTCCGACGAGGAAAAGGCCAACCAGTCCGAAAACCAGTCGGGTGAAAACTCACAGGACGGCGAAAAATCGCAGGATGGTGAAAAGTCCCAGGAAGGCGAGAATTCCCAGAAGGGTGAAAACTCCCAGGATGGCGAAAACTCGCCGCAGGATGGAAACCAGGGTGAAAATTCCGACTCGCAGCAGGGTGAAAACTCGCAGCAGGGCGAAAAGTCCCTTTCCGACTCCCTGCGTGAGGCCCAGAAGCGCATGGACGCCGCGCGTGAAAAACTGGAGGAAACCAACCGAAGCGGTGCTCAGGAAGAACAGAAAAAAGCCCTTGAAGAACTCGAGCAGGCGAAAGCCGAGCTTGAGGAAATTCTGCGTCAGATGCGCGAGGAGGAGATGAAGCGGTCGCTCGCCCAGATCGAGACGCAGCTCAAGGTGATGATCCAGCTCCAGCGAGGGATCCACGACGACACGAAGCGCCTGGACGGGATCCCGCAGGAAAAACGCGGCGTCGATTTCAAGGACGAGACCGCGCGTCTGTCCCGTCGTGAACGGGAATTGGGGATGAAGGCCGAAGCGCTTCTTGCCATGCTTCGCGAAGACGGCCGCGCCCGGATGATGGTCGAGCTTCTGACCGACACGACGCTCGACATGAACCGCGTGACGGAATTCCTCGGCAAAGCCCGCGTCGATTCGGTGACTCTTGGCCTTGAGGTGGACATCATCCAGGCCCTTGAGGAAATGCTCGCGGCCGTTGAGGAGACGGAGCGCAAAATGGAGGAGGACGACTCGCAGGGCATGGACGGCGACGCCGGAGGCGACATGGACTCCGCCCTGATCGACCGCATCGCGGAGCTGAAGATGATCCGCTCGGCCGAGGTCCGTATCTGGAAGCGGACGCAAAACACGCCCGCCTCGGAAGTGGACATCATCCGCGGCCTCTCCACCCAGCAGGAGAAACTCCGCAAAATCGTCCACGAAATGGCGACGGAGAAAAACTGATTAATGCGTAATTCGTAATGCGTAATTCGTAATTACGCTGGCGCGTAACGTGGACTTCAGAAAGACTTCAACCCATAAAAAGCCGAAGGCTTTTTTCAATTACGCATTACGCATTACGAATTCCTAATTGAATCAGAATCGGTCCAGCACTTCGTGAAAGTCTTTAATCACTTCGTACGGGTACGCGGAGTAGTCGCGGCCGTCGGAGTCCACGAGGATGATTTTTCCGGCCTGGGCTGAGCGGGCGGACTGGATGCCGGGCGGGGAGTCCTCGAAAATCAAAACGTCTTGCGGCTCGCAGCCGATTTTCTGCATCGCTTTCAGGTACATTGCCGGGTCGGGCTTGCCCGGGATCGTGCCGTCGAGAAAGACCAGGTCCTCGAAGCGGAACCAGCGGTCCAGGCGCGAAAACTCGTAGAAAAACTGCACGTTCGAGAGGTACGACGCCGTGGCGATCGTGAACGGAAGGCCGACCGTCTTCAGGTGGTCCAGAAGCTCTTCCACGCCCGCCGCAAGCTGGAGATTTTTCTCGACGCAGATCTCGCGGTAAATGCGCTCTTTTTCTTCGGCCTCGAACGCCGATTCTTCCGGGGTGAGTTTTCCGTCGAAGAGGATCTTCAGGATCGCCTCGTTCGTTCGGCCGTGGACCTTCTTGTAGAAATCTTCGAGAGTGAGCGGGATCCCACGCTCGGCGCAGTACTTGAACCACGCGTCGATGTGCAGCGGCGTGTCCCAGAAAAGCGTCCCGTTATAGTCGAATACGATCCCTTTGCAGCATTCTTTCATTTTTTTGGCCCATCCCGTTTTTTGACCTCGAAGTTTGTATAGTGTAGCACATTTTTCCGGAAAAAGCAAGGGGGAGGTTGCATTTTGTGAAAAGTCAGGTATAATTGAAAAATCGTGGTCTTTCTTCCCGTTTTCCTCTAACCCCCCTTAATGAAATCATGAAAATTTCAACCTTCCTCACCCGTTTTTCCTTCCTCGCCCTTTTACTTGGGGCGGCCACGCTTTTCGCGGAGGAACCGCTTCACGAGCGGACGGCCCGGCAGTCGCCCGAGTGGATCCAGAACGCCGTCATGTACCAGATCAACACGCGCGCCATGACGCCCGAAGGGACCGTGGCGGCCATCAAAGAGAAACTCCCGATCCTGAAAGAAGCCGGCGTGACGGTGATCTACTTCTGCCCGCTCTTCACGATGGACGACGACATGCGGCAGGAATTCTGGTCGCCGCGTCAGGTCCAGTCCAAGCTCGGAAACCCGAAAAACCCGTACCGGATGAACGACTACGACAAAATCGACCCGGAATACGGCACCGAGGCGGACGTCCGCGCGTTCGTCGATGAGGCGCACCGCCAGGGGTTCCACGTCATGTTCGACCTGGTTTACCTCCATTGCGGCCCGGAGGCGACGCTCGTGAAGACGCACCCCGAATATTTCCGCCGGAACGAGGACGGCTCGATCCACCTGACGCGCTGGAAATTCCCTGAATTCGACTTTACGAAGCCGGAGGTCCGCGAGTACTTTTACGGGAACATGGAGTTTCTGGTCCGGACGTTTGACGTCGATGGCTTCCGGATGGACGTCGCGGGTGCGATCCCGCTAGACTTCTGGGAAGAGGCGCGCCGCCGCGTCGATAAAGTGAAGCCGGACTGCTGCTTCTTTGCCGAGGGAACGCGGCTTGAGGACCAGCTTTTCGCGTTTGACCTGAACTACGGCTTCCCGTTCAACAGTGCCCTGCGCGGCGTGTACGACCAGAACAAACCGGCCAAAATCCTGCGTGAGTGCGTGGAGAAAATGACCGCCCAGCGTCCGAAGGGGGCGCGCATTGCGCACTACCTCGATAATCACGACATTTCGAACGACGACTGGTACAATCGCCAGGACAAACGCTGGACGAATGCCGGCGTGGACGCGGCTTTGGCGCTGATTTTCACGCTGGACGGCGTGCCGATGCTCTACTGCGGGGAGGAGATCGCCGACATTTCGCGCCATTCCCTCTACGGCAGCACGAAGTACGGGAACTGCGTGATCGATTGGTCGAAGCTCCCGACCGAAACGGCCCAGAATCGGCTCCACTTCGTCTCGGCCCTCTCGACGCTTCGCCGCGGCGACCCGATCTTCTCCCGCGGAACGGTCGAGTGGGTGGAAAACTCCGCGCCGGAATCGGTCCTTTCGTTCTACCGTGTGCTGGATGGCCGCAAGATCCTGGTCGTGCTCAACATGAAAAAGGCCCCGGTGACCTTTACGCTTGAAAACGCCCCGGCCCCGGCCAAGTTCCGCCTCGAACGCGGAGCCGAAATCAAAGACGGCGCGTGGACGCTCGACTCGTTCGGCTTTGCCGTGGAATGAAATTCATTATGGAGTGCGGCAATACAGAAGCCGAAGGCTTCATTTGCCGCTTTCACTTAGCGACCTCAAAATACGGCCGTGAAAAATGGTTTTCACGTGAGAAACGTCCAGCGTACTTCAGCGGCAAATGCCTCTTCGAGGCTGTATTGCCGCAAGAGAAAGCGGTGAATGTCGCTTCGCGACTGTATCACCGCACTCCAAATGAAAGGTCCCTTCAAATGTTTCGTTTTTTAATCCCCTTAATCAGCGTCTTCCTCCTGTTCCCGTCGATCGCCCTCTCGAACTCGACCAGCCGGGATTCGTTTGAGTGGGAAGGGACGAAAATCATCCAATTCATCGGTGAGGAGACCGACGTCGTGATCCCCGACGGCACGACCGAAATTGGGGAGCAGGCCTTCCAGGACTGCGATTCTCTCGAATCCGTCGTCATTCCCAAAGGCGTGAAGGTGATCGGAGCATACGCGTTTGAGGCTTGCGATTCTCTTAAATCCGTCCTCCTTCCCGAAGGCCTGACAGAGATCGAAGCGGGCTCTTTTGACTGTTGCGAATCCCTGAAATCCGTCACCCTTCCCGAAGGCTTGAAGGAGATCGGGGACGATGCCTTCCATAACTGCGAGTCTCTGGAAACCATCGTCATTCCCAAAGGCGTGAAGGTAATCGGAGCAAACGCGTTTGAGGCCTGCGATTCTCTGGAATCCGTCATCATTCCCGAAGGGGTGGAGGAGATCGGGGATTATGCTTTTGGCTACTGCGAATCCCTGAAATCCGCCGTCATTCCCAAAAGCGTAAAGAAGATTGGAGATTGCGCGTTTTCTGACTGTTATGAATTAACCTCAGTGAATATCCCCGAAGGCGTGACGAAAATTGGAGATTGTACATTCTTTGAATGCAGCCACTTAAAGTCCGTCGTCCTTCCCGAAGGCTTGAAGGAGATAGGAGAAACGGCTTTTGAAGGATGCGATTCCCTGGAATCCATCGTCATTCCCCAAAGTGTGACGGTCATTGGAAATAATGCATTTGAGCAGTGCGGTTCTTTAAAATCTGTCGATATTTCCGGAAGCTTGACGAAAATTCCAGACTCGGCATTTTGCTGTTGTTGTAATTTAAAATCCGTCATACTTCCCGAAGGCTTGACGGTGATTGAAAAGAACGCATTTTCAGGCTGCTGCTCCTTAACATCCATCGTAATTCCTGACAGCGTGACGGTGATTGAAGACTTCGCTTTCGAGGCTTGCGATTCCTTAACGTCCATCACGATTCCCGAAAAAGTGACGAAAATTGGAGAGCGCGCCTTCGAGGACTGCTTATCCTTAAAATCCGTCACGATCCCTGAGAGTGTCCGGGAAATTGGCCCGGGTGCGTTCGGCAACTGTCCCGATTTGAAAGAATGCAGGATTTCACCCACCCATCCTTGTTTCAGGACCGACGGTCCCGTCCTTCTGACCAAAGACGGCAAAAGATTGGTCGTCTGCCTGAATACATCGGAAAAATACCAGATCCCCGACGGCGTGGAGGTGATCGAAGCATACGCTTTTCAAGGCTGCGGCCTTTTAACGTCCGTCATCATTCCCGACAGCGTGAAGACGATCGGAAGGAACGCGTTCGATGGATGCTCCTTTTCTTCCATCGACCTTCCTAAAGGACTGACCGTGTTGGAAGATTGGATTTTTACTGATTGCCAGGCGCTGGAATCCATCACAATTCCCGAAGGGGTGACGGCAATCGGAGCGAGTGCTTTCTGGGGCTGTAATGCCTTGGAATCCGTCATCATTCCCGAAGGGGTGACGGCAATCGGAACGCATGCGTTCTGGGGCTGCAGGTCCCTGAAAGCCATCGTCCTTCCCGAAGGCCTGAAGGTAATTGGACCCGAGGCGTTTTCAAACTGTGAAAGATTAACGACCGTAGAGATCCCCGAAGGCGTGACGGAGATCGCAAAGCAGACGTTCCAGGGCTGCACGTCTTTAACGTCCGTCACTCTCTCCAAGGGCGTGACAAAAATCGGAGAGTCGGCGTTCCGTGAGTGCCGCTCCCTGACGTCCTTCGTCATTCCGGAAGGTGTGACGGCGATCGAAATGCACACGTTCCTGGACTGCGAGTCGTTAACGTCCGTGACCATTCACGGAGGCGTGACGGTGATCTCCGCCTATGCGTTCGACAAATGCCCGAACCTGACGATCCACGCGCCGAAAGGGTCCGAGGCGGAAAAATACGCGAAAGAAAACAATATTTCGTTTCAGGCGAAATAGCACGTCGTTTTTCGGAGTGCGGCAATACAGAAGCCGAAGGCTTCATTTGCCGCT
>JAFSMO010000010.1 GCA_017447865.1 Thermoguttaceae bacterium | reverse complement strand
TTTAGTTTGTTTCCAGCACTGACAAATCGGTTTTTGTCAGATTTGGTTTTTATTAAACCACTTGTTGACTTTACTCAAATTCTATCAAGGTTCCCGATAAAATTTTGTGCTTCATGAAAAATTCATCAAATTGTCAAAGATAAACTTCGGCGACTGCTCGCTCGAATTAGCGCATAATATACCACATTTTCATTTTCCCGCAAGGGGGGACGGCCGACTTTTTTTAATTTTTTTGCGCGTCGTCCGTCAAAATGGGGGCGGCGGGAGTCTCTTCCACCACGGAAGCGCTCTCCACTGCCGCTTCCGGAGTTTCGGGCTCGGCCGGAGCGCTCCGGTTCAACTCGAAGCCGACCGCGTAGCAAACCATCAGGACGGCAAGCACGTACATTCCCGGCTTGACCTCCTTCCAGCGGCCCGCGAAGATCTTCAGGATCGGGTAGATCACGACTCCGCACAAAATACCGTTGGAAATGCTGTTGAAGAACGGGATCCCCGCCACGATGAAGAAGGCCGGGATCGACTCGGTCATGTCGCCCCAGTCAACGAGCATGACGCTTTGCATCATCATGATCCCGACCAGGATCAGCGCGCTGGAGGTGATCGGCGCACAATTCCCCACCGCCATGATCAACGGCGAGAAGAAAAGCGAAAGGAGGAACAGAACGCCGACCGTCACGGCAACCAGCCCGGTTCGTCCGCCGGACTCGATACCGGCCGAGCTTTCGAGATACGTGGTCATCGTGGAGTGGCCGCAGTACGCGCCGAACATCGTGACGCCGGCGTCGGCCAGGAACAGGCGCTCTATACGCGGGAGCTTGCCGTCTTTGCTGAAGAACCCGCCCAGGTAGCCCAGGCCGATGAACGTCCCGAAGGCGTCGAAAACGTCCATGAACGTCAGGATGAAGATGAACGGGAGAAGCCGCCAGAAGTGCGTCCACAACCCGGCCATGTCGAGTTTTCCCACCACTTTCATCGGGTCGGCAGGCCGGCTCATGATCTGCTCTATATGGAGTTCACCGACAAAGTAGGCCACAACCGACGCCGCCAACATTCCCCAGAGAATCGCGCCGGGGAACTTGCGGATCATCAGGATCGACGAAACGACGAAACCGGTCAGGAAGATCGCCATGGGCGACGTCAAAAAAGAGCCGAGCCCAAGCTGATTGTCCTGAATCTGGATGAGCGTGGCGTTGGTCATCCCCAAAAACGCGATAAAAAGGCCAATCCCGGCACAAATCGCCATTTTCATCGAGTCGCTCACGATGAAGAGAATCTGCTCGCGGACTTTGAAAAGGGAAAGGATGAAGAAGAGAAGACCAGCCGCGAAAACGACCGCCATGCCGAGCATCCAGACGGCGTCCAGACCGCAGCTCGGACCGAGAACCATCGCGCAGGCGGGGAAAAGCTCCAGCACGACGAAGAAGTTGGTCCCCATTCCCGGAGCCATGGCAAACGGGTAGCGCGTGAAAAGGCCCATGGCGATGCTTCCGATCGCGCAGACCAGGCAGGTCGCGGTGATCAGAGCGGCCTGGTCCATGCCCGTGGCCATTCCGGGACCGAAAAAAGTCCCCGCCATCACCGCGGGCTGAACGCACAAAATATACGCCATGGCGGCATACGTCACACAGCCGGCGAGGACCTCACGAGCAAACGTCGTTTTGTTTTCTGCTAATTTAAAACTGTACATGATTTTAATTATGAATTTTGAATTATGAATTATTAATGTAGGGCGACGCGAAGCGTCGTGATTCAGAGGGCCGGTGTCCCGCCGGTCAAGTTAAAAACCGCGGAAGCAGAAAAGGCATAAAGTCATTAACTCGACCGGCGAGGACGCCGGCCCTCCGGATCATTTTATTTTACAGAAAGACCAGAAGTTTGCAATGGGGGGAGGCTCAAAGCTGGGAGTACGCCAGATACACCTGCCGCAGCTTTTCCTCGTCGTGGATGTACGTGCCGTCGTGTTTCGGGCCGAGGTAGATCAGGGCGCCGTCGCGGTAAACCATGAGCTGGTTCAGCGGCGTGTCTTCCCAGCCGGTCGGTTCCAGCGGCTGCGTGGAGAACAGGACCGTCCCGTTTTCTTCTCTTTTGTACAGGGAGCCGGGGTCGTTTTTATGCACGTAGAAGCAGTCGCCGTCGTGGAGCATCAGGTTCAGCTTGTTTCCCGGCGCAAGCGAACGGATGATCCGGTCAAGGATGCCGATCCGGACGTTCGCGTCCGCCGTGTCGTGGGTCTGGCGGTGGCGTTTGTTGATCTCGTCGATGATGTGAAGCAGGACCCGCTCGCTGTCGGTGGTGCCCGTCTGAACCGACTGGTAAGGGGTCAGTTCCCGGGGGTCGTAGATCGTTCCGTTATGGATCTGGATCCACAGCCGGCCGGTTTCGTCGTTTCGGAGAAAAGGATGGCAATTATTGAAGCAAACGTGCCCGATCGAGCCCTTGCGGATATGCGCCAGGCACCGGGAAGTTTCCAGATCGCGGGCCAGAATTTCTTTAAGGAACGAACTGTCGGCGGCCCTTTTCGGCTCCTTTTCGATGCAGATCGGATCCTGATCCAGCAGGGCGAGGCCCCAGCCGTCCGGGTGCTGCACGCTATGGCTGAAAAAAGTCTCCAACAGTTCGTTCATTCGGATTTTTTTATTGGATGTCAAGCCCAGGAGCTCACACATGAACCAGGTACTCCTTCTCACTTTCCGAGAGAGAGTTCCACGCCAGCCCGACCAGGTATATAGCCCATTCCGCGGCCGTTTTGCCCTGGTAGATCACGGCATTTTCCCCCTCGGATTCGATCGCGGAGACGGCGTCCTGAATTTTCTCCAAATCGTCCACATCGGCCAATTCCCTGTCGAGAATGTCCAGATTGGAACGGGAATATACGATCCCCTTCAGCAGGGCGGCATAGCCCAGAGCCTTCCGGATCGGCACGCTGTCCGCGACTCGAATTTCGATGTATTTCTTGATCCTGAAATGAAAAAAGCCCATGGAAATAAAGTGCTCGATGAGTTTTTTCCGGCGGATCGTTTCCGACTCGTTCAAGTAAACCGTACCGTCGGCGATCAGGTCCGCGCCGGTCTTGCTGCCGACGTACCCGGTCCAGCCTTTGTCGGTCAGCAGGATCAGCGGCGTATGCAAGACCACGTCCGCGATTTTCCCGTACCCGAAATCGGGGTCGAGGGAATTCGGGTAAAAGCCGGTCCGGGCCGGGTCGAGGTCCTCCCACTCCTGGATCCTGAGCAGGTGCGGCTTGTCCGGGATCCCCGGCAGCGTCGAGGCCTCGTCGCTTTTATTCTCCATGATAATCATTAGTATCGGCGAAATCTTCTGAAGGATTCGCAATTTTTTGACTAAATCTTCCTCCGACCGATAGTCGATCGAGACCTGCGTCGAGGCCGAGGACCGCATCATGTATTTCCCGAATTTGCCGCTTTCCCTGAAATACGAGTCCATGTACTTGTATCTCTTTTTGGGAGAGAGCGGAATTTTATCGGGATCAAGCCCCTGCTCAACAGAGGGAAGAACCCCCCTGGTCACGATGCGGTAGCCCCGGGCCTCGAGCAGCGGTTCCCACAGGGAAAGGAATTCCTGGTAAACGCGCTCGATTTCGTAAAGTTCCTGGTACGGATTTATGCTGATCTCAAACTGGCACGAAGGTTCGAGCGTGATCGAGTATTTGTCAGTCAAGTAGCCGACCGCGTGGCCGTCCGTGTGGAGGATCTCCGCTCCCAGATCTCTGCCGACCTGGTTGACGAGATACGAAATTTCGTCGAACGGGATCTGGTTTCCGTTTCCATCCACGACGAAGTGCTCGATCTCAAGCCCCAGGCTTTCGGCCTCGGTCTCGCCGCTGCGGATGTAGTCGGAAATGGCCTGCAGCATTTGAGTTTCCCTTGTGGAAATTTGACCGGAATCACGGCTCAAAGCCGGGTTCAGGTTCGAAACGTTTTTTGACGAAAGGCGCGGTTCTACGGCCTGAATTTCTAATGTACTCATGAGGGGATCTCCTTCCTCTTGAAAAAATGGTTCCTTCTCAGGCTTAAAACAAAAAACCCGAGGACTTGCGAAAAGTTCCCGGGCTGATGGCGGTTTGACAAAAAAAGATTTTTAAGTCAGTTTAAGGGGCGCGTACACAAACAAACGCGCGGCCTCGCCACCGGGTATGCCCGGAAGTTTCGTCGCGTTCGCCAACACATCACCATGTTATTGTTCTGTTTACGAGCCATTTGTTTACGCCTGTTCCATGAAACGTTTTGTGGTAATTGGTCTCAAAATTAATAGGGCTCAGAATTTTCTACTTTTTTAGTAGTCAATATTTCCTATCAATTTAGTAGTAATTATAGCAGGATTTTTTTCTTTGTCAATAGCGGGTCTTCAGGATTTCAAAAAAAAGTCAAAAAAACCATGTCGTTTTTGTTACAAACCTAAAAAAAAAGAACTCTCCCATCGAGGGGGTTGACCCCGGGAACGGCATGTGGTAAAATGACGGGCAGTTCAACCATCCCGGGCGGTGATCCGCCTTTAACATTTCCGCAGAAAGGACCATTTTCATGTTCATTTCCACGTTAGAAACCATTCCGGGCGTTTCGTTCCAGATCCTTGGGATCGCCCAGGGCGCGACCGTCCAGACGAAACACATCGGCCGCGACCTGATGGCCGGCCTGAAGAACGTTTTGGGCGGCGAGCTGAAAGGGTACACCGAGATGATGCAGGAATCCCGTCAAATCGCGACGCAGCGCATGTGCAAGATGGCGGAAGAAATGGGCGCAGACGCGGTGATCGGTGTCCGCTACGCGACCAGCGCCATCGCCCCGCAGGCCGCCGAGGTTTTGGCCTACGGTACCGAGGTCAAGTTCGTGCAATAGAACGGGCAACGGCCAGTAAAAAGCCCGCCGGAAAAGAATCCCGACGGGCTTTGGGGTTGATTTTGCACGTCAATTCACGGGACTATTTCTCGTCCTCATTATATTCCTTTTGAAATCTCAGAGCGGGTTCAAATCCCTGATTTGCGGCTTTCTGCACCCATTTTTCCCCTTTGGCGGGATCTTTAGGAACGCCTTCGCCATCATAGTAGCACGCCCCCAGAATCGCTTGTGCGCAAGGAAGCCCCTGTTTTGCCGATTTCATCATCCATTCCGCCCCTTTGATGTCATCTTCTTCAATGCCAATTCCTTCCAAATAAGCATAACCCAAAGAGTACTGCGCCTCGGCAAGTCCCTGTCCTGCCGCTTTCTGCCACCATTCCACCGCTTTGGCAGAGTCCTGTTCCACACCAAGCCCCTTATAATAAGATTGGGCCAAATTGAATTGTGCAGTGACATTTCCCTGCTCCGCCGATTTCCGGAACCATTCTGCCGCTTTGACGAGATCTATTTCGACCCCTTCACCTAATCCATAGCAGGTGCCAAGATAATTTTGAGCTAAAGCGTCTCCCTGTTCTGCCGCTTTCCGGAACCATTCTGCCGCTTTGGTGAGGTTTTGCTCGATGCCGATCCCGTCATAGTAAGTCTGACCCAGTTCTAATTGTGCCTTGACATTGCCGCCTTCAGCCCTTTTCTGCAAATCGGGTATTCTATTTCCGCAGCCCACACTCAACGCGAGGAACACCAGAAAAGCGATCAACATAAGCAGAATTTGTTTGTTCATGTTCACACAAATCCGGAAAAAAGACACAAAATCCCCATTTTCAGGCACGGAGTTTGAAGCCCCCGCGCCGTTGGAATGGGGTCGATCATTTTCAGAGATCCGAATTTAGCCGCGGATCGCGATCCCTTCTTTTTCGAGGAAGGCGAGCCACTTCGTGCGGAAGTCGTCGATGTCCTCGCCGCTCAGGGTGCGTTCATCGGAGCCGAGCCAGAGGCGCCAGGTGTAACTGCCCTGCGTCTTTTCAAGGCCCTTTCCTTTGTAGAAGTACACGAAATCGCGCCCCTTCAGGAGCGGGTGCGTGAACTCGGCCAGCTTCGCGTCGAGGGCGGCGTAGCCCTTTTCGATCTCCCAAACGAGCGAGAAGTCCTGCCACGAGCCCTGGTAAACGGGCATCCCGCCGAATTTCTGTTCCGGGAAAAGCGGCTGGTCGAGCTTCCAGTAGTCCAGCTCGAACCAGACGACCTGGCCGCCTTCCGAGACGATCGTGTTCAGGAATTTGCCGTCCAGAACGCCCAGGGCGCCAACTTTCTTGCCGTCTTTCACGTCGCCCTGGTAGATTTCGACCCAGTAGCCGTCCTGCATCCACGGAGCCGGAGCGCCGCCAGCCAGCGCCTTTTCCGGCGTGCCGGTCACAAAGGAGAAGCTCGTGCCCAAAAGCTGGGCGAGGTCTTCCAGCGCGCCCTTGATCGTACGGTAGTGGTCCTCAAGCGTGCCGTATGCCGCGGTGGCGTAGCTCAAACCGGCCAGATTCGCGCGTTCCATGCAGCGGCCCATCGGCATTTTCGTCCGATTCGCCAGACCCGGCGGAAGCGTCCGGTCCGCGTTCAGGTCCTCGCAGACCGGTTTGTCGAGCAGCTCGTACACCCGGCCGAACTCCATGAACCGGAACTGGTCGCGGAACCCGCGGTTCTTCCCCACCAGGCGCAGGAGGTTCGGCATCAGCGTCGTGCGCAGGAAACGGTTGAACGAGGTCGTCGGATTCGCGAACTCGATCGTGTTCACCGGCTCGTAACCGATCGTTTTGTTCCAATTGTCGTCGAACCAGCTGTAATTGTGCAGCTCGACGAAATTATGCGCCAGCGTGAGCAGGTGGCGGGCTTTGTGCTCCAGACGGATCTCCGGCGCGATACGCAGCGGGCTGATCTCCACGCGCGGCATGATCGGCGGGATCTCGTCGTAGCCGTAAATGCGGAGCACTTCCTCCACGATGTCTTCCGGGATCGAAATGTCCTTCTTGCACCGGAACGGCGGGATCTGAATGTTCAGCGACCCGTCGGCGGCGTATTCGGCTTTGAACCCGAGCGACGTCAGGATCCCAATGACCTGCTCCTTCGGGAGTGAAATTCCCGCGCGGCTGTCGAGCAGACCGGCGCTGAGCGTCAGGGGACGGAACTCGGTCATTTCGTCGCCTTCGAAACTGTACGCGCTCGTGACGCGGAAATCCACGCCGGAGTCGGTCAGAAGCTGAAGGATGCGGCCGGCGGCGACCCGCGTGTTGATCGGCGGCTGGCTCTTCTCGAAACGCTGGGAGGCGTCACTGCGCAGGTCGAGACGGACGGCCGTGCGGCGGATCGTGGCGGCGTGGAAGTTCGCGCACTCCAGAACGATGCGCTGCGTGCCAGCCGTGATCTCACTTTCCAGCCCGCCCATGATCCCCGCCAGCGCGATCGGCTTGATGGTCTCGCCGTCGAAGCTCGTGATCAAGAGATCGTCCGGGAGCATTTTCCGGGCCTGGGAGTCGAGAGTGGTGAACGTCCCGTCCTCAGTGAACGTGTTCTTGTGCTGAAGGATCTGCGAGTACTTCGCGACGCGGATCGTGTCCACGTGGTCGCCGTCGAAAGCGTGCGTCGGCTGGCCCAGCTCGAACATGCAGTAGTTCGTCACGTCCACCATCAGGTCGAACGTGCGCTGACCGATCGAGTGCAGCCGGTACTGCATCTTGACCGGCGCGGGCGGGATTTTGCCCATTTCCATCGAGATCGCGCCGTAGCACGGGCACGCTTCCTGGTCGTCGATCTGGATCGGGATCTTCGGGAGATTTTCGAACTGCGAAAGGTCCAGCTGCGGCAGCGGTTTCAGCTCGCGGTTGAACAAAGCCGCAAATTCACGCGCAAAACCGTAGTGGCCCCAGAGGTCCGGGCGGTTCGTGACGCTTTTATTATCGAACTCGATCAGCGTGTCGGTCTCGGGGATGAGCGTCTCCATCGGCGTTCCGTTCGCGACGTCGGCCGGAATGAGGAAAAGGCCCTCGTGCCAGTGCGAAAGGTTCAATTCCTTCGCGGAGCAAAGCATTCCCTGCGACTTGTGCCCGGCCAGCTCGGTTTCGGAGATTTCCACGTCGCCGAGTTTGGCCCCGGCGGGAGCGAACGGAGCCTTCACGCCCAGAGCGCAGTTCGGCGCGCCGCAGACGGTCTGGAACGTGCCGGCCTGGCCGCAGTCCACGGTGCAGACGGTGAGCGTTTTTTCCTGCCCATCCTCTTTCCGGACGGTGATTTTCTCGGCCTTCACGACCTCGCCGACGAACACACCCTTGACGAAGCGGTGGACGGTTTCAATTCCTTCCACTTCCGCGGTGCCCAAGGTGAGGCGGTTCGCAATTTTTTCCGGCGAAATGCCCGTCAAATCCACAAAATCCGAAAGCCAGTCGAGAGAAATGAACATTTTAAAACTCGCAATTTTCTAAAAGGAAACGGACGAAGAACCGCTTCGCGCGAAACGGCACTTTGTTAATCTATTAGATTTTACCACAGAATGAAAAAATTTCAATGGGGAGGGGGACCAGGAGACCAACCTGAAAACCGGGAAATGGAGAAAATGAGACCATCCCAAAGTTCACGCCCAGCTCACTGCAAACTCCAGCGACTATAGGCCCCGCGGATTAGGCGGATGGGGCGGATCAGGGCGGATTTTTTTTAGATTAATGAAGAATCACACCAAACGGGAGCAAACACTCGAAAGTTTAAATGATTTAATTTAAAATCCAATCCGCTTAAATCCGCCTGATCCGCCTAATCCGCGGGGCCTATTGCGGCGTTGGACGTTTTCGGAGCGCTTGGGTTTCGCGCACGCGGGGTTCAGGAGTTTTTCTTTCCCGGTTCAACCGAAAATTTCCTTCATCGCTTCCCCGTAAACTTCCGCCTTTTTTTCGATTTTCAGCGGGTAGGCGCGCGAGCTGGAGGGGAGGCGATAAAGCCGCATTTCCCGGCCGGCAAAGAAAAATCCGACCGACGAACCGATCGGCGGCTTCGCGAGCTGCGGGTCGCCCAGGATCTGAAGAAGCGTTTCGGTCGCCTTTTCGCCCGTCGTGATGAGCGTCCGGCACTCCGGCAGATCGTCCGTCAGAACGTGGCGCAAATCGAGCGGCGTGACGACCGTCAGATGCGCGTCCGAGGCGTTTCCGCGCTCGCGAATGACTTCCACCGCCGTGTCGTACATGGCGATCTTCTTCTCACGCAGAAACTCCACGATCTGGTCCCGATCAAAAACCTTTTTCCCGTCCGACGGCCGCGGCGTGAGAAAATGCTCCCGATCCGCGAAGAAGACCAGCCCGAAGATCCGCCAGAAATCGTTTTGCAGATTCGGGTAGAAAAAGTCCATACACCACCGTGAACGCGGCGGCGGGAAACTCCCGAGAAACAAAACCCGCGCGTCCCGGGGAAAAAACGGTGGAATGGGATGGCGTTCCATTTTTTAAAGTAGTCAGTAGTCAGTAGTCAGAGTTCTGCCTTCGGCAGAATTTAAAAATCGCGTAGTCCAGACAGACTTAATCCCTTTTTCGGCGAAGCCGAAACGCTGACTACTGACTACTGACTACTGACTACTTTTCTAAGCACGGCGTGAAAAGTAAGCGAGCACATTCTCCGGATCGGTTCCCGGATCGACGTTTCCGGCCAGGGCGTGCACGTAGCCGCCGTTTTCGGAAAGGATCGCCAGATTTTCCTGCACTTTTCGCAGGACGGCGTTCTGGTTCAGGTCAGCCAGGTCCTTCGCGCTGCACGCCCCGCCCCAAAGGACGAGGTCTTTGCCGAATTCCTGCTTGATGGCGAGCGGATTCACGCCGGAAGTTTCCAGATTAATGAAGCCGACGCCCTCGACGCCCATCGCGATCAGGTCGGGCAAAAACGGCGTAAAATTCCCTTCGGACTGCCACAAAATGTGCGGCTCCGGGCCGAGTTTCGCCCGAATCTCCTGAATTCCCCGCGCGTAAAGCGGCAGAATGTGCTCGCGGATGAGCTGGCGGTCGAGGTCCTGGCACACGCCGCAGAAATTCTCCTCCAGAACCAGCACATCGACCGGCTTCACCGAGGCCGCGGCCAGTTTCGCGATCTGGTCCATCCAGAGTTCAAACCACTTTTCGAGCAGTTTCCGCGAGTCGTCCGGGCGGGTTTCCAAAACTTCCAGCCACTTGAGCGGCTCGCGGGCCCCCAGCCCTCCGAAGAACGGCGTGGGCGGGCCGGCCCGGAAAATCAGGGCCTTTTTGGAGACTTTGGCGAAAAGTCCGATGAAATTCTGAAGCAGTTCCCAGTACGAATCCTCCGGGATCAGCGCGACGGCGGGGTTTTTCTCCTCAAGCTCCTTTTCCACGTCCTCGAGCGTCATTCCGCTCGCGCCCGGCCCTTCCGCCAGCGGCTCAAACTTCCACCCACCGCGTTTCATCATGGCAAAACGCCGGTCCATAAAATCGCGGAGGCACAAATCGCCGTTCAGCTCGCGCTCCGGGAAGAAATCGGACGGAACCAGAACCCCCGTGCGGTCCTCCATCGCGTACGGTTTCCACCACTTTTTGGTCTGTTCCTTCAGGCAGTCGATCTTCATGAGCGGAACCGGCTGCGGGAGGCGCATCGTGTCGCACCCCACCGCGTCTTCAACGGTCGGGTCCATTTCGGCGAGGCCTTCGTACACATCGTAAAGACGGACAGGCACTTCCGCGCCGATGCACTGCCGCAGATGGTAAATGGCCGTGACGGAAATGCCGGTTTTCCGGGTCCCGCCCAGGTCGGTGGGAAGCCAGTCCACTTTTTGATGTTCAAAAACCGCTCTGATTCTCTCTCTTGAATTCATAACAGAAACCTGACGATAAAAAATACAAAGTAGGGGTTTTACGTCATTTGTAATTATAGCGCACCTTCAGAAAACGCGCAAGAGCAATTTTGAAGAGGAAAAAGAGTAGAAAATCATTTGCGGGCGGAAAATCAAGACCCGCCCGCAAAAAAACGTTTTTTCTGAGGTTTTATTACTTCCGGCGTCGGACGGCGTTCAGGCCCCAAAGCCCCAGCAGGAGCAGGACCCACGTCGCCGGTTCCGGAACTTCGCTGAATGAAAGCGGCACGAGCATCGGGTTCAGCCAGGCGAAGTGGTCGGAGGTGGGGCTTCCGAATCCTGAGTAAGCCAGCGTTAAGTATTTCGCGTCCAGGCCCAGCGTAACATCGAAATCGGCCGACGCACCATTGGAGAGCGTTTTGTTATAGTCCGTTCCCGATGAAGTGTCAAAGTACCAGACCCCGTCTTCTTCGGTCACGTCATACTTCACGCCGGAAACGAACCCCGCCAGAATCCCTTCGTCATTACTGACGAGCACGATGGGCGTAGCCTCCGCACCGCCCACGTGGGTTCCCGTAGCCGTCACCGTGAACTGAAGAGGCTGATTCGGCGCCAGGCATCCGGCATCACGCAGTTCGTTGAGGTCGAACGTGATCGCATCTTCCGCATGGATCCCAATGAAATCGTTCGGATTATCGGCGGTCCCCAAAAGAGGATTCCAGGCGCTTACGGTACAGTTGCCCGCGCCGCACTTGCAGTTATAGGCGCCCCCCTCGGTGTAAGCGGCCGAGTTGAAGTTTTTGGTGAAATCGAATTTCCAGTCCGCGCCGCTGGCGATTTGCTGCCCGCCCGCTTCGTTCAGTCTGCCCAACATCGTATCCACAGCAAACGTGGAAGTCGTGATCCGGGCTCCGACGGAATTGTTGGCGACCATGTGCTCGTAAAGGACTCCCTCCCCGGTCGTTCCGCTCGCACCCATGGAGGCCAGACGGTTCAGGTAAATGGGGACCTCTTTGGTAATCGGAGCCACTTCCGCAAGCCGCAGATGGGCCTGGCCGAATGCGCCGTGCGCACTGGTAAGACTCGAGGCGGTCGTCGCGAGCGTCAGGTACTTCGTCCCTTCCGGAAGCAGTAAATCCACGTCGTAAAGTTTGGTTGCGCCAAGATGCGTCGTCGGAGCGGAATCAAACGAATACGTCCCGTCCGCGGACCGGGTCATGGGGGCGTAGCTCCCGTTGACGTAGCTCCCCAGAATATTGTGGTCCGCGTCCGAAACGAGGATCACCTGGTCGATCGACCCCTGACCTTCGTCGTTCATACCGGCCTTGGAGCAGGTGAACGCCAGGCGCGTGGAGGGATCCCAGCCGTTTTTCTCGCAGATCTCGGCGACGTCGAACGTGACCAACGCGTTGGCGTGCATCCCGATCCCCTCGTCGATTTTAATATTTGCAGACTGGGTGTTCGAACCGGCAACCGTAATATTCTCGCTGAAAAATTTCCCGGTGGTTCGAATTCCCGCGACGTTGCACTTCGCGTTTTGAACGTTTGCAGAGTACGTGTTCCCGGCATTGATCGAGCTCAAATCGACCATGAGCCCGTCATGCGTAACGTCCACGACCTGATTCAGCGTCGAGATCTCGGTGGATTTGGTCGCATACGCGATGCCCAGGTTCCCGGTCGCCGCCTGCGCTCCGAACGTTCCGCCGGCCGCCATGGCGTCCTGGACCGTGCTGTCGGAAGAAACGCCGAACAGCGCGCCGAGGAGCACTTTGTCGCTCGTCTGGACGTAGGGATTGGCGACGACGAACTCATTAATATTATTGTTGTACCTCAGGCCGTAGATCTGCTGCTCCGTCAGCGCGTCACTGTAAACGTACATCTCGTCGATGGAGCCGTTGAGAAGACCGCCGCCCGCCTGGTCCTGTTTCCAGCCCATGCCGGAAACGCCGGTGCTTTGCCAGAGGGGGTCCATAGAATCGTAGCTTCGTTCGTTGACCTTGGTGCCGTTCAGGTAGGCGTACGTTTTGTTGTTTTCGCGGTCAAGTGTTATAACCACATGATTCCACTGATTCGCAACGAGCTGGCCCGCTGAGGTAGCATACGTCGTCCAGGGATCATGATCTGTTGCTCTGGCATCGAAATTGAGGGTACGTGAATCGTTCGAGAAAAAGATGCGGTACCCCCACGACTTCTGCCACGCGCCGATGACCTGCCCGCCGGTGTTGGTCGTTTCCGGGACTTTGACCCAGAACGAAAACGTGAGGCTCGTGTCGTAAATCCCCTGGAAACCGTCGTAAACGAGCTGGGAAGAAGCGGTCGTTCCGTCGAACGTGACGGCATTCCCAAACTTGCCCGCCTCCCCGAACGTGATGGAATCGTTGCTGGGCGTCGCGTTATAATTGCCCGTCGAGTCGGCCGCAACCGTCGCGCCGGCCGCTTCATCAAAGGACCAGTGAGCGACGAGATCCGCGCGGGCCGAGGACGCAAGGCCCAGGCAAAGGGCGGAAATCAGGGAAAAAACGGTGATTCTGGAAATGATTTTCATGGCAAACCCCCTAAAAGGAAGGAAATATTCAATCTTAACCTCTTCATTATACACCGGACCGATGAAAAATTTTCAATATTTTATCAAAAATTCTGAAAAAAAGAAAAAATTTTCAGGAGCCGGGGCCCCCCTTTCTTTTACATTTGAAAAGACTATAATGAATGAATCGGTTTTTAACCCCTGAACCCCTTCCTTTCGCGGAGTCTCTTTTATGCCTCAGCCTGCTTTTTCCCGCCGTCATTTTCTGCGTCAAACGATCAGCGCCTCCACCGCCGCGAGCGTCCCGGCCCTCATTCCCGGCTCCGTACTGGGCCTCGACGGGTCGGCCCCGGCCTCTGAAAAAATCATCCTCGGCGGCATCGGGATCAACCACCGCGGCGGCTACGACCTCGGTTTCTTTCTCGATCAGCCCGACGTCCGGTTCGCGGCCATCGCCGACGTGGCGAAAGTCCGCCGGCTCAAGGTCAAGGCCCAGGCCGAGGAAGCCCAGGGGACGAACGACGTCGCGATGTACCGGGATTTCCGCGACCTGCTCGACCGCAAGGACGTGGATGCCGTGCTGATCGCGACCGGCGACCGCTGGCACGCCCACGCCTCGATCTGGTCGGCCCGGGCCGGAAAGGACGTTTACAGCGAAAAGCCGTGCGCCATTTCGATCGACCTGTGCAAAAAACTGGCCGAAACGATGAAACTCTACGGGACGGTTTTTCAGGGCGGGACGCAGCGCCGGAACGTCCGGAATTTCCGTTACGCCTGCGAGCTGGCCCGAACTGGAAAACTCGGCAAGATCCACACGGTGCACGCCTCGATTTATTACCTGCAGCACCTGACCGACTGGCTCCCCGAGCAGCCGCTTCCGGACCCGGAGGAATTCGACTGGGATCTCTGGCTCGGCCCGGCCCCGTGGAGGCCGTTCAACGAAGCGTATGCCGGGATCGGAAAAAGCGGCTGGTCCGCATGGCGCGGCCATTACGATTTCGACTCGGGCTGCAAGCATCTGGACTGGGGCGCGCATACCGTGGACCTCTGCCAGTGGGCGCTCGGGATGGACGGCACGGAGCCGGTAAAGTACTGGGCCGAAGGGAACCGAATGTTCGCGACCTACGAAAACGGCGTCCAACTGGTCATGCGCCCCGACGGCTGGCTGGGCTTGGGGACCTGCCCCGTGCGGTTCGAGGGCTCGGACGGTTGGGTCGAGACCGGCGACAGCGGGAAGATGCTCCTTTCCAACGACTCGCTCCAGTGCGTGTACGGCGACATTGAGGGGACCAATCCGCGGTACCACATCCGGAACTTCCTCGACTGCGTGAAGACCCGCGAGCAGCCGACCTGCTGCGCCGACGTGATCCGGTCGTCGCACATCGCCTGCCACGCCTCGGCGCTGAGTTGGCTCTTGGGGCGTGAGTTACATTTCGACCCGAAGACCGAGACTTTCGTGAACGACGACGAGGCAAACCGCTTCAGAGCGCGGGCCAGCCGCGAGCCCTGGGTTTTGTAAGGAAACCCGCCCGTTTTTTCCCCTTTTTTTCGTCAAAAGGAGATTCAAGCCAATGCTCAACATTAATATTTCAGGAAATACGCTCAAGATTTCTGAAGGGGATCTGGTTTTGTACCAGGTCAAGGCGAAGAAATTCATTCATCACACGAAAACCTTTCCCAAACTGATCGGTCTCGATTTCCGGGACTGGGGAAAAGAAATCCGGGAAGCAGGCGGATCCGAGCGTTCTGAGTTTCCTCTCACGTATAAATCCCGCGGCCCAAACCGAACGATCGACCTCTTTACGACGGATGACCACGTAATCGTTCGTGAGGGTGAAATCGTTCTTTTTCAGACTTTTGCAGACGAATTCGAGTTTTCCACCAATCGCCCTGCATTTTATGAAGGCTGGGACCCCTGGCTGGAAGCCTACGAATTCATCCTGAACAAAAAAGGCCGCTACCAGTACCTCGAAAAGCACACCGGTTCCAAGTATTATACGGAAATGATCCGAATCGATCTGGACACGGGCGAACAGGTTAATATCACCAAACTGGAACGTTGGATTTTCAGCCGGAAGAATCCAGGCTCCGATGGCTGTTACGGCTGCTTCGTGGTTCTTATTATCTTCATCATTTTTCTCCTGATCGTCCAACCGTGGCGGTGATTCCAATTCATAATTCATCATTCATAATTCATAATTGACCATGAAACGTTCCTTCCTATTTTGCATGATTTCCCTTTTCGCGCTTTGCCTTTCCGCGGCGGCGCAGACGCAGGACGAACTGTACGCGCAGGCCCAGACCGCGTTTGAGGCTTTGCAGGCCGGCGACGTGACGAAACTCCCCGAGCTCGAAAAAATGCTGGCCGACCCGAGGCTCAACACGATGGCGCGGACCACGCTCGAAAATCTTCCCGACCGCGCCGGGCTGGAAACGCTCCGCAAGGGGCTGACCGCCGCCGATGAGCGCTGCGTCGCGGGCGTCATTGCGTCGCTCGGGTCGATGCGCGACTACGAATCCGTCCACAAAATCACGGACCTTGCGTCGTGCGACTGCCACGGCGATCTGATCCGCACGGTCGCGCTGAAAACCCTGGGGAAATTTCCGGAAAGCGACGACGCGCTGGCGGTGCTTCGCGGAGGGCTTTTCGACGAGAACCTGAATATTCAGCGTGCGGCCGCAGACGGTTTTTTCACCGCCGCCGATGAGATCCGCGCAAATGATCCGAAAAAAGCCGCCGCGTGGTTCCGGGAGGTCCGCGAGGCCAAAATCGACGGGCCCACCACGCGAATTGCGGCCCAGAACGAGATCCTGCTCACGGGCGACGCGGGGCTTTTCCTGAATCTCCTGACCTCCGCCGACGACGCGGACTTCCGCTCCGCCCAGATCGTTCTGGCGAAAGCGGCCCAGCCCGAAATTGCGGCCGCGGCCCTGAAAACGCTCGAGACGCTCAGCCCGAAAAACCAGAAAAAGACGCTCGCCACGCTCGGGATTTCCGGGAATCAGGCCCTCACGCCCGTTCTTTTGGGCCTCCTCGAAAATGAGAAGATCGCCCGCCCGGCCGTTCTGGAGGCGCTCGGAAATCTTCGCGACGCCCGCACCCTGGACGCCCTGATCGGGTCCCTCGCCTCGGAAGACGAAGCCGTCCGGACCGCCGCGATCGACGCCATTTGCAAGCTGAAACCGGAGGACGCCGAGCCGAAACTCGCGGCCTTGCCGTACTCGCCGGCGCTGGTGCAGATCGTCGGAGCGATGAAGCTCGCCGGTCTGGCGCCGAAACTCCTCGAATGGAGCGCGACCGACCCGCACGCGCTGGTCGTTTACTCGCAGATCGTCGCTTCGACGCCGGAAACCATCGAGTCGTTCGTCGATCAAATGAAAGCGAAGAGCACGCTCCCCGAGTTTGACGAAGCGCTGCAAAACCTCTGCCGCCGGACGACCGACAAAGCGGCGACGATCGCGTTTTTGACCCGGCATTACGGCGACGCGCCGAATCTGGCGGCCCGTTATATCGGCGCGGTCGGCGGGAAAGACGCGGCAGAAATCCTCGGCACGATGGCGCTCCAGTTCGCCCCGCAGATCCCGGCCGACGCCACGGGTCAGGAAACCGCGGCCCTGGTCGTGGATGAAGCGACGAAAGCCCTGGGGAAATGGTCGAGCGCCGACGCCGGGACGGTTTTGGGGCGGCTGGCCGTTCTGCTTCCGGAAGGGAAATTCCGCACGCGCGCCCTGCGCGGCTACTTGCGCATCATGCGTCAGATGGGCATGACCCCGCTCGAAAAGCTCCAGATGCTGAACACGGCGCTGGTCCTGACCGAAGGCCGGCTCGAGGAACGCGAGCGGTTCGGCTTCCTCGTGGACCGCTTCCGCCAGGAATTCCCCGAGAAAAGCCTCTTTAACGGCCAGGACCTCACCGGCTGGGAGATGATCGCCGACGTTTTCCGGGTCGAGGACGGCGCGATCGTCGGCGGAAACTTTGAAACCGGCGTGGACCGGAACCAGTTCCTCACGACGAAAGAGTCTTTCGGGAATTTCTACCTCCGCCTCGAGTGCAAGATCATCGACGGCCCGACGAACGCCCGGAAAGACGGAAATGCCGGGATCCAGTTCCGCTCGGTCCGCGTGCCGAACAATCACGAGATGGTCGGGTACCAGGCCGACATGACGTCGGACGGCGGCTACTGGGGCCACCTCTACGACGAGTCGCGCCGCCGGTGCATGCTCCAGACCCCGCCGGAGGAACTGGTGAAAGCCCTCTGGAAGCCGAACGACTGGAACCGGTACGAGATTTTGTGCCAGGGGAAAAATATTCGGCTTTTCCTCAACGGCGTCGAAACGGTCAACTACACGGAAGAGGACGACTCAATCCCGCTGGCGGGCCTGATCGGCCTCCAGATCCACGCGGGCGGCCCGGCCCGGTCGTACTACCGGAACATTTTCATCAGCACGGCCGAGACGAGCGATTCACGGTGGTGAGGGCAGAATTTTCAATCCAATCAAGAAAAGGAAAAAGGGGAGCAGCCGGTAAAGGCGTACTCCCCTGAACACTCCGTTCTTTTTAGTGTTTCCTTGGGCCCCGGCGAGAAATTTCGCGCACAGGAGGAGCGACGCGCAACATCCTCACACGGTGCTGCCCACGAACTCCACCAAAATCCCGGAGCTTACGCTGGTCTCAACCTGAATCTCACGCCCTCAGCGTCCCAAAACTGACGTACAGAGTTTCTTCCCCAAAGGTCCACCGTCCCTGATGGAACCATTCGTTCAGACCCAGCATCTCTGCGCGTACCTCGGGCATTCGCGAAGCCAAAATCCAGTTTGCCTCAGCAAATTGTATTCTCTTCGCGACGGCTCAAATCATACCGCCGTGGTTACGCCACGGAGTCCCGTGGTCCGGCTGATCCAGGAACCAGAACCGTTCCCAATCGTCCCGAATCAGGCGCAGGTTTTCTGAAGTATTCAGCTGCTGCTGCGTGCGGCGAGCCGTATCGCCATCGTACATCGGAATCAGGCAGCCAACAGACTGGAAAACGAACAACGACAAAATTAATGCAATCAATACTTTGCGCATCTCATACTCCTCCTTGATTATGTGGTTCAATCCATTGAACCTCTCGCAAGTACTAATTATATCGTCCAGTTAAAGTTCATACATTAGCGCGACTTGATAAAATTTAACGATTTTTCCAAAAAAAAGATTTGGAAGGGAGAAATGGGCCGCAAAATCAGGGGCCAAATGGAGAAATGAGCCCAAAAAAGAAAAAGAGACCAGCCCAAAGTTTACGCCCAGCCCGCTGTATAATCCAGCGATTATAGGCCCCGCGGATTAGGACGTTTTCTGAGGGCTTGAGTGTCGCGTACTCGGAGATTTTACTCGACTTTCAAAACCCGTGTTTCGGCTTTTTTCATCGGAATGACCGTCGGGACCGGCTCGCCCGTGATCACGTCCTGAACTCGCGCGTTCGCCGGAACGTTCAGGTGGTACTCGCCGTCTTCCGGGGCGTGGAGGAGCACAAACGGGCCGTTCGCCCAGACGTTACACGGTTCCTGCGTCCAGAAATGCACGTCCGTCCCGGCACTCACCGCCTCGCGCAGCGCCTCCGGCGTGAAACCCTCCTGCGGGACCCAGATCAGCTTCGAGCCGGCCTTTCGCGTGAGTTCCCCGATCTTCGCCTTCTGGTCGGGCGTCAGGGCCGCGCCGTTCGTCACGAGCGTGACCTTCGGCGGCGCCACCCGGCCAGAGAGCAGATCGTCCAGCATGTATTGCCCGTACGGTGCGCCAAGCCGGTTCAGCGCGAGACGCAAACGGCCGACCGACGGGTGGGAAAACCGCCCGCTGCCGACTTTCTGCATGGAAATCTCATCGACGAAAACCGCCGTTTCGGGCCGGTACGGCGTGGGGTTTTGCAGGAAATATTCGTCCATCGGCTTCAGCTCGTCCATGATTTTCCAGAGCTCGGCCGAGTTGAACCACCCCGCCCCGCCGAGGTCCATCCACCAGATTCCGAAATTTCTCAGCGCGGATTCTGCCGTGTTGCGCAGAAGGACCTCGCGGGTCTCCTCGTAAGTGTCGGCGCCGCTTTCCCAGCCCGGCGCGGTGCTTCCTTTGGCGAGCCACGTCCGCGTGTCGTCTTCATAGACGTAAATTTTGCCGGCCGCCGTCACGCTTTCGGCGTTCAGCATGCACGACCCGCCGCCACCCGGCTGGCGCTCGAAGTACGACATTGGGGAGGCGATCAGGTCAATGTCCGGCGAGTCCAGGATCGTGCGCAAGTCGTAGTGCGCGCTGGCGGCCGGGCCTTTCGCGCAGCCGGAGAATTCCCAGCAGTAGCCGTAGAAGAAAACGCTCAGCTTTTTTCCCTGAGTTTCTTCCTTCACGACGCGCGCCAGAGCGAGGATCGTTTCGGTCATTTGCCGGTTGAAAAACTCGTTAAAATCGACGATCGACTGAAACTCCCGCGGCGCTTCCGGGTTCAGATCGGGGTCAATGACGTAAAATTTCAGCGACTCGTCCCGAAGTTCCCCCGCAGGGACCGCCGCCGTTTCGAGCGTTACGTCCGGTTTTCCCCACGCTTTCTGGAGGGCCGCGTCCGTTTTGTACTTTTCCTTCAGCCAGAGGCGGAAACCTTTTTGCGCCGCGGGCGAGTAATCGGCATGGCCTCCGGACCAGGTATTAATGGTGAACCACTCCTGGGTGTTCTGCCCGGCCGGGTGGTAGCCGGCGATCGAATTGCCGTACTTCGCCTCCAGATGCCGAATGGCCGCGCGCAGCGTCTCGCAGGCGGCTTGACGGTACACAAGCGAGCACGGCGTAGCCCACTGAGTCCCGTAACTGTTCGGGGCCAAATGGAACCAGACCATCCGTTCGTCGGGATTCTTCCGGAGCCACCAGTGGCGGGCGTCCAGCGGAAACCGCGGAATGATCAGCGCGTTCGGATTCGCCTTCAGGATCGCGTCGATCTGAGCGTCCATCCCCGTGAAATCGATGGTCCCGTCTTCTTCCGGCCAGAGCCTTTCGACCATGAACGAGACGAAATTCACGCCGACGTCCGCCGCCATGCGCGTCTGCGAGGTCAAAACCCCACCGACCCCGCCGAGGGAAACGTGAGGATTTTCCGGACGGTAAAACGCCGTGCGGACGTTCCGCGGCGGGTCCGAGCGCATCGTCAGGCGGACCGTGTACACGTGCCCCGGCTTCAGGTCCATCCGCCACTGGTGGTACACGTGAAAGTCGTACCGCGCGTTTTCATTCCCGGGCAGAATGGTGACTTTCAGCCCGCCCGAGCCGTTCACGCCGCAGCCCGGTTCCACGCCGAGCGTCGCGACGGTGGTCTCGCCGACCCGATCGTGCCAGCACTTCCAGTTTTCGAGAAATTCGGCCTGCGTCTCGAAGTGGTACGGCCCGGCGATCTGCTTCCCGGTCGCTTTTTCCACGACGGAGCAATCGTCCAGCACGATTTCACCCGGCTCGTTTCCGAAACGGAAGTGCATCGTTCCGATCCCCCTCGCGTCCTCAGAGGGGTCAAGCTCAAACTCGAACGTCTGGAATTCCGGCGTGAGGTTCAGCACCACCCCGCCCGGCCGACCCCAGAAAATGCGCGAGCGCGTGGGGACGCCGTCGAGCGTGATCATCGGCACACCGTCGAACGTTTTCACCTCGAACCGTTCGTAGGCCGGAGCGAGGGATGAAAAAAGGAGTAAAAACGCGCAGAGAAAAAATGAGTGCTTCATGGGTTCCTCCTGAGATTCGGAGGGCCGGCGTCCCCGCCGGTCCAATTAATAAAAAGGACGCTTTCTGATTCGTTTCGAGCCGTTTGCAGTAAGTGTTCGGCTAAAGCCGAACTTGACCGGCGAGGACGCCGGCCCTCCGGATTGAATTTGACCGGCGGGGACGCCGGCCCTCCGGATCTTTATTTGACTTCCACTTTCTTTACGACTCCAAAACCCGTGCCGCCGCGCGGTTTCGTGTGCAGATAGTTCGGATTCAGACTCAGCTGGACCTCCTTCACGAGTTTTTCCGGCTCGGGGTACGGATTCCCCTCGGCGTCGCGAATATTTTTCAGCTCAATATTTTCGACCGTGCACGAGTAGTCGCTCATGAAAACCTCCACGGGCTTTTTCCGCTCCGCTTCCGAATTGGCCTCGGTCCAGCCGAACGCCATGCTTTCCGGGCCGACGTAGAAAATGCACGGGTGCACGCCATCGCGCGGCATGGACCGGATCGTCAGGTTTTCGAAGCTCAAATTCTTCGCGTTGGAAAGAATACTGACCGGCGCGACCGCCCCGTAGCAGTCCGTCTTCCAGTCCTCGCGGTACGGGCCGGAGAGTTCCGTCTCGATCCCGTCGAAGTAAATGTTTTCGAGCGTCCCGATCTCGCACTCCGACTGACGCCCGGCCGGCGACTGCGCGTAAAGTTTGAAGTAGTTGAAGCCCGTGATGTTCCGAATCACCACGTTCCGGATCGGGCAGTCGATCCGCGTGCCGTCCGGGTACTTCAGGACTCCCGCCAGCAGACGCACGTCCTTGAGCGAGCCGCGGACCGATTTGCAGTCCTGCACGAGCACCATTTCGATCGGCCCGAGCGCCGGCCCACTTTGCGGCCAGTCCCACGCATTGAGCGCGATGCAGTCGTCGCCGGTCCGGATCACGTCCAGCCTCTGAATGACCGCGCGCCGCAGCGGACCGTTGCAGTGCACGCCGTCGCAGTTCGTTTCGACCGCAATGTCGGAAATGAAGACGTTCCGGGCGTTGGAGACGTGGATCGCGAACGGCGCACCCTTTTCGACCTTCACGTTCGTGATGGAAAGGTCCGCCACGTTCGAGAAAAGCAGGACGCCGGCCGAGCCGGGAATCGAGGATTTCGCGTCCGAGGCGCCGTAAGACTCGCTTCGAACGGTGCTTTCCTGCGACCAGATCCCGCCCGTGATCGTGAGGTTCACGTCGCGGCATGAATCGTCCTCCAGGTAAACCGGCCGGATCCGGCCCGGGAGCATGTGACGGTTTCGGATCAGGCACGTGCGCAGCGACGGAATGGCGTAAATTCGCGCCTCCGGGTCCGCATGGACCACACAGTTCGAGTCCATCAGCAGCGGCGCGTCGAGGTAGTAAATCTCGTCGGACTTGGGAAGAAAAACGCCGTGATGTTCGTCAAGCGCCTTCTGGATCGCCGCCCGCCAGATCCTGAACGTCTGCCCGTTTTCCTCGACGGTGGTCACCAGTTCCGCGTACTCGTGAACGTCCGGAAGGTCCGCGGGAATTTCCGGATCACGGATCAGGTCCTGAAGTGAATCCACGATCTGATCTTTCGTCAGCCGCTCCGCGTCCTCCTGGGCCTGCGCGAAAGCCGGCAGGAAAAAGGCGAGAAAAAGCGTAAAAAGGACTGGTCTGGTCATAAAAATTCCCTCCTATTCCGCGAAATTCCGCAAAAACCTCAACCCCACGGGGGTTTCCGGATTTTCGCGGATCTTCAGCGTCGTAATCACGATTTTCCCGCCATTTTCGCCGCGGGTCCAAACGGCCAGGGTCAGGCCGGAGTCGTAGCCGTGCGTGACGTGGATCGCGCCCGCCACGGCCTCCGTCGGGGGCTCGGGCGTCTGCAGGACGTTCATCGAAAGAACGTCGCGGTAGTAAATATTACTCATCAACCCGCCGCGCCGGCCGGGGATCACCGTTTTCGTTCCGTTCAGCTCGCCAAGCGGCAGGCCCCGGAAATACGCGTGCGGTTTCGCCCAGTCGTCGTTCAGGTAGAGCCAGCTCGAAATGTACTTGAGCGTCGGAACGCCGGCCGGGAAGAGTTTTTTGGCCGTTTCCGCGACTTCCGGGACCGTCAGAATGGCCCACGGATGAAGGAAAACGACGGTTTTTCCCGCGTTGACCATTTCGGGGATCTTCGGCGCAAAAGCGGGGTCAAGGCCCCAGCCGACGAACAAAACCCGCGCGTCGTCTGAGATTTCTGCGCCGTTCCGGACCAAAATCTCTTTCAGCTCCCCATCTCCGGGAGCCACGGCGACTTTCAGCCCCTTCAGGGAAACGTCCTCGCGGCGGGTCAGGAAGAATTCCGTCTCCTCGCCCACGGCGGCCCCGCCCTTTTCAAGCGTGCAGACGGCACGGTACTGGCCGGTCGGTCCGTCGATCGCGGCCGTTTCGTCGAACTGCGGGAGCGCAAACGGCGCGTTGGGATTTTCAGGGATTTTTACCGTGAAGCTTTTGCGCCAGTAAGTCTTCCCGTCGGGGCCGAAAACCTCGAACCGGGCCGGGTACTCGCCGGGCTTCAGCACGTCTTCGTTCACGAGCACCGCCTCAAAACGCGCGGGCTCTCCGGCCCAGAGCTGGACCGGCTCCGCAAAAACGCACCAGCGAAGCGGCGAGAAAACGTTTTTCATCGCGTCGAACGTTCCGTACTTGAACTCGCGGTTCATCGTCGCAAGCCCTTCGCCAGCGGTGAGCGGATCGCACGAATTCGTGACGGAATGCGAGATCACGAGCGGATTGGCGCGCAGGGCGTTGATCCCCAGCTCGCGCTGGCGGGCCATTTTGGCCTTGGATTCCTCGAAAAAGTCCTCCGGCCGGCCGAACGTCTCGTTCATTTTCCAGGCGTTCCAGTCGTTCTGGAACCGCTGCGCGAAGTCGGCGATCGTCTCGAAATCCTCGCCGAATTCCTTCCCGTTCTGTTCGTAAAAACGCAGGGAGCGCAAAACGTCCGCGGCCGAGCCGATGCCGTACTCGGAAAGGAAAATCGGGCGTCCGTCGAAGAGCCGCGCGTCGAAATTATTGTGGCCGTGGATCTGGCCGGCCATTTCCGGAGCGCCGTACTCGCGAAGGAAGCGGATGATCGCGGCCGTGTGCGGAACTGGCTGGTACGGATGAAGGTCCCAGAAATCCGCGCGCCATTGGGTTTCCCCCGGATTGGCGAAAACTTCACGGAGCGGCATTTCATCGGCGTTTTTCAAGTGCCAGGACCCGCTTTCCAGGATCACGAGGCGGTTCGAGTCAAGCCCCTGAAGGAACGGAAGCTGGGCCCGCGCGCATTCAAAGGCCGGGCCGGGGCGCGTCTCGTTCAGGAGGCCGTAAATCACGACGGACGGGTGGTTCCGACTGTTTTCGACCATCTGCTCCAGCGCGCGGCAGTACCGGGTTTCAAGGAGTTGGGCCGCATTGGGGAGTGGTTTTCCGTCCGAACCCGGAGTGAGCTGCATCGGAAACGCCGCTTCCGTCTCCTGGTAAACCATCATTCCAAGCTCGTCCGCGATCTCCATGTGGCGCGTCGTTCCGAGGCCCCAGATGAACCGGATCATGTTGAACCCCATTGATTTCAGGTGGATCATGTCACGGTAAATCAGATCCGGGTCCACCGGCCGCGAATAGTTCGTCGGAAAGTGGCTCGTGTGCGTGCATTTGACGTAAATGCGTTTCCCGTTCAGGCGGAAGAAACCGTCCGTGAAGCGGAAATCCCGGAAACCAAACCGGGTCGAAAGTTCATCCGCGCCCTGCCCAGCGCTCTGCTCCGCGCGAACGGTCGCACGGTAGAGGAACGGGTCGTTCAGATTCCACGCGTGATGGTTTTGGATCTTCGTCTCGAAACGGACCGTCGATTTCCCGGGCGGAAGCGTTTCTTCCCGCGTAAGGTTTCCGCAAGCCGCGCCTTTTCGGGCATCGGAGAGGGAAAGGGAAACGCGCGTTTTCTGCGCCTCTTTTTTTGAGTTCACGACGCAGGCCGTCACCGTGACGGAGCCGTCCGCGAGCCTCGCGTCCGTCTGGACCGAATCGACGTAAACCGCCGCGCGCTGCTGGAGGCTCACCTCGCCGAGGATCCCACCGGGGCGGTGGTCTTCCGGGCGCGAGGGAATCGTTTTCTGCGAGATCCCGTCCACGAGGTCCTCCAGCTGGTCGCCAGGATTCACGACCCGCAGGGCGATGAGGGCCTGGGCCTCGCCGGGGGCAAGCGCGTCCGTCACGTCAAAGCGGAAACCGCACTCCACGCCTTCATGCGCGCCGACTTCCACGCCGTTCACCCAAACCCGGCACGCGTAGGCGACCTGCTCGAATTCCAGGATGAAGCGGGAATCGGCCGCCATTTTCTGCGGAACGTCGATCGTTTTCCAAAGCCAGACCACGCCGCGAAAACGTGGAAAAACCGACTGGTACTGGCCCGGGATCGTGAGGTCCGAGGAGTCCGGCCGGATGGCCTTTTCCCAATGCTCCGCGCTCCCGACGTTCTGGGGATCCGCGGCCGCTTTCCACGTCCCGGCGAGCGAAACGGGTGGTTCCTGAGCGAAAGTCAAAGACGCAAAAAATGCGAAAATCGAAAAAACCAAAATGAACGAGAAAATGGATCGGCGCATGAGGTGGGTCCTTAAAAAAAAGAGGGAGGGGATTCGGAGGGCCGGCGTCCCCGCCGGTCAAGTCAGCGTCGTTTGCAGGCCCTCTCGTTGAGTGGATTGGCTTGGGAAACGTGGATGGGGGGAGTTTTTTGAAGCGTCGCACCACTCCCCCCGGCGCGTAATTCCGCGCTTCGCGCTCCATTACCACCTTACATTTGACGACGCTGGAAGCGTCGTCCCCGAAAAGATTTCACGGAAGTTTCGTTCCGGTCCAGGCTTCCACGACCGGTTCGACCGCTTCGGCCCAGAGGTAGTACCCCGCCGTGTTCGGGTGGAGCTGGTCGGGCATCAGCTCGGTCTTCAGCGTTTCGTCGTCGTTCAGGAAGATCTTATTAATGTTCATGAAGAAAATGTGCTTCCCATCCGCGAAGGCCGGAAGCTGGGCGTTCACCGCTGCGATGCGGAGGCGGTACTGCTTGCCCGGGACCGGCGAGGTTTCCGGCTGGGAGCGCGGGAAGACCGCCAGAAGGAGGATCTTCGCCTCCGGGAACTTCGTGCGCAGTTCCTTCAGGATCGTCTGAATGCCGCGGGCCGTGTAGTCCGCCGTCGTGTCCTCGTAGCGGTCCATGTTGTTCGTCCCGATCATGAGCATGATCATTTTCGGCGCGATTTTATCGAGGCGCGGGTTCTTCAGCCGATCCATCGTCTGGTCCGTAATGTCGCCGCTGACGCCAATATTGACCGTCTTGCGGATCCCATTATCGTAGTACTTTTTGTAAACTTCGAGTCCGCGCCCGTCATTATCCCAGAAATCGGTGATGGAATCGCCGACCATCAAAAGGTCGATCGTTTCCTTCTCCTGATCCTGAGCGCGGAGCGACCCGGCGAGGCAGAACGTGAGGCCGGCCAGAAGCACGGCGAGACAGGAAATGCGTTTCATGAAAATCTCCTTCAAAAGAATGGGTTGGTGGTGAGGAAAAAATGGAAGGTTTCGGAGCGCGCATTGATTCGGCGCTCCGAAGAATTTTCAGGTTCTGAGTCTTTGGGGACTTTTGAGTCTTTTTTAATGCCGATTTTCCCGGCTGAACGGCGAGACGGCCCGAAGCCGCGCGATGATCTCGGGGAAAACCTCCAGGATCCGATCGACCTCTTCTTTCGTCGTGTACCGGCTGAAACTGAATCGTGTCGAGCCGTGGATCGCCGTGAACGGAACGTTCATCGCACGCAGAACGTGAGACGGTTCCAGCGAGCCGCTCGTGCAGGCCGAACCGCTCGACGCGCAAATCCCGTACTCGGAAAGCTCGTAAAGGATCGACTCGCCCTCGACGAAATGGCACGAAATGTTCGTCGTGTTCGGCATGCGCTCCGCCTCGATGCCGTTGATCTCCACGTCCGGGATCCGCTCGAGCAGTTCTTTCTCGAAGTACTGCTGGAGGAACACGAGGTTGCTGTGGTCCTCAAAATGCGAGCGAAACGCGCGTTCCAGCGCCACGGAGATCCCGACGATGTACGCGACGTTTTCAGTCCCGCCGCGGCGTCCGCCCTCCTGATGCCCGCCGATGAAAAACGGCCGGATGCGTGAACCGCGCCGCATGAACAAAAGCCCCACCCCCTTCGGAGCGTGGAATTTATGCCCCGAGCAGGAGAGGAAATCGACGTTCCGGAAGTCCTCGAAAAGAAGGTTTTTCGGGCCTTGCGTGGAGAGCGAGATCGGGATCTTCGAGACCGACTGCGTCGCGTCCGTGTGGAACAGAATTTCCGGGTCGGTCTCCTTCGTGATGCGGGCCAGATCGGCGATCGGGAACAAAACGCCCGTTTCGTTATTCGCGTGCATGATCGAAACCAGGAGCGTATTTCCCGGCTCCAGCGCACGCACGAAATCGGCTTTGCTCAGGCGTCCCTGACGGTCCACCGGGAGGTACGTCACGCGAAATCCACGGCGTTCCATTTCCTTGCAGACCGAAAGAACGGCCGGATGCTCCACGGCGGTCGTGATGATGTGCTTCCGGTTCGGGTTGGCGGCGGCCGCGCCGAAAATCACGTGATTATTGCTTTCGGTCGCGCAGGAGGTGAAAAGAATTTCACCGTCCGAGTCCGTATTGAAAAACCCCGCGATGCGCTTCCGGGCGAGTTTGATCTCCTGCGCCACGCCGGAGGCGGAGGGGTACATCGAGCTGGGATTAAAATATTCCGGCCCGAAAAACGGCTTCATCGCCTCAAAAACCTCGGGCGCCACGCAGGTCGTCGCGTTATTGTCCGCGTAAATGATCGAATTTTCCATAAAACTGCCTTTTCTGTTTACTCTTTTTCGAAAATGTTTCGTTCCTTTTCTTAATTATACCCAATTACCCCACAAACGCAAGGAGGGCCCAAAAAAGAAAGGAGCCAGACCTTTCGCGGCCTGACTCCCTTTCCGATGATTGACGCGCAAAACGCTTTTACTTCATTCCGCCTTCGTAAATGCTGAAGCAGGACCAGACCGGGTGGTGGTCAAACGGAATCTTTTCCGGTCGGCGGAACTGCTTTCTCAGGTCCCAAATCCCTGATTTATTTTCGTATTCGGAAAGCGGGCGCGTCTCGAACAGAATATTCTCGGCCACGTAGCTGAACGTCCCGAACGTGTTCGTCGGGTACTCGGGATTCGCCCAGGTCACGGTTTCGTTGAAACGCGCGTCTCCCACGACCGTATCATGAGGTTCCAGCCCGAAATAGCCGAACATGATCACGTCGTCTTCCCGGTCAAAATCTCCCATCACCGCGGAATCCTTCAGGCGCGAAACCAAACCCGGCACCGCGTTCAGTTCCTCCTTTTCAAACTCCGGGTAGAGCTGCAAATTCACGGCATAAAACGTAAACGCTTTTTCAGCCGGAGCCTTTTTCACGCGGTATTTTGCCGAAAGAGGCGGGAAGGAAAACGGTTTGTTGGGCATTCCAATGAGCTGAATCGTGGCAGGATCCACCTCCAAAACGTTTTCGTCGTAGAAAAAGACCGGAACCGGGCGATTGGCCGAGGGTTTCGACGGGAAAACGACCGTGTACCGATACGAACGTCCGGTTCGCTGGGAGACTTCCCTCACGATCCGCTCCAAAACTTCGGCTTTATCCGCGTAAATCCCCTGGACCGCCAGAAGATCGAACTGGGCAATGACCGAGAGGAAATCATCCATTAATTCCTCGTGGTTCAAATGGTGCGGGTAAATCGGGTCCACGCAAAACGACCCCATGAGCACCAGATTCGGGTCGGAAAACACGCGAGTGATTCGCTTGATCCCAACTTCCGGATTATAATCCTTCATCATCGAATCGCCCACCGCGGAGGTTCCGACGGATTTGTTCTCTTTCACCTCGATTGATTCCGGAACCGTCAAAATTTTATCTGACTGGGCAACTTCGTTTTCATTCGGTGTCGGGAATTTACCCACCGAATGCGGCCGGGTCGGAATGCTTGACTGCTGGTGATTGAACCCACCTTTCTCGTCTTCGCCTTCTTTGGCCTGAAGATGGTCCTTGATTTTATCGATTCCAAAAGAACCCAGCCCCGTCAGGCCCTCTTTATGGTCCAAACGCGAATCCCGTCCAAGCCCTTCCGGGTACACGGGGTACGTCTGCGAAAGATTCTCTTCTTTGGAAGACAAAACCACTCTTTCCAGCTTATTTGAATCCTTGTACGTAAAAATGTCTATGTGCACTTGTGAAAGCGCAAACAGCATTAGTCCGACAGGCGACATAAACAAAAAAAATCTGATCCAGTTCATCAATTTACCTCCATGCAAATGGTGAAAGAAGTCCACCTGTAACTATTATGCCACATTTAATACGTTCAGGCAACAAAAAAAATGAAAATATTTGTTAGAATAGATGTAATTCTTTTGACAAAATGGGAAATCTTGACGATTGTAACGTCTTTAACTGATTTGACGATTTTATCGATTTTAACAAATTTAGGAGTTTTCAGAAATTCTGAAGCATCTGCTCGGCCAGCGCCAGTTCCTCCGGCGTGTTGACCGAAACCGCCTCAATCGGACGAAGCACGGGGAGCGCCCGGACGATTTTGCCGCGGGAAATAAGAATGGCCGGCGCGTCCGTGATGTAGTACTCACCCTGCGCGTTGTTCGGGGTCAGAGCGTTCAGAACATCGCACAGTTCCGCCGCGTCGAAAACGTAGTAGCTCTGGTTCACCTCGCTGATTTTGCGCTGCTCGTCGGTCGCGTCCTTTTCCTCGACGATCCCGATGAAATTCCCGTCCGAATCGCGCAGGATCCGCCCCAGCCCGTGCGGGTTTTCCACCCGGATCGTTCCGAGCAGGCAGGCGCAGGGGTTTTCGTTCCAGTTCCGCAGAAGGTCGGCGATGGTTTCGCCCTGCATGAGCGGAGAATCCCCCGCCACGACCACGACCGGCATCGATTTGCCCGGATTTTCCGCCAAAATCCGACGCAGCGCCGGGACGCACATGCGCACCGCATGGCCGGTCCCTTTCTGCTCGGTCTGAAGCACGAATTCCAGATCCTCCTGCCCGGCCAGCGCCTCACGGACCATCTCCGCACGGTAACCGACGATCGTCAGAATGCGCTCCACCCCCGCAAACCGCAGCGCCGCAAGCGGGTACGAAATCATCGGCTTGCCCAGGACCGGCGTGAGAACCTTGGGAAGTTCAGAACGCATTCGTGTGCCTTTACCGGCGGCGAGGAGAATTGCGACGTGCATTGGTTTGAACTCCTAACTATTTACGAATTCCGTCACGCTGTCCGCGATTTCCTGGAAGAGGGAGTTGCGCTTTTCGTCGTCGGTGTTCAGCATCGTGACGCGGAAGCCGTTCATCTCCGTCGCGAAACCGGTAAGAGGCACAATGCAGATCCCCTTCGAGCCGAGGAGATTATACACGAAGCGCTTGTCGCCCGGGACGTTTTCGCAAAGCTGATCGACGTAGTTGCGCAAGTTAGGATTGGGAATTGGGAGTTTTTGGCCGGCGTGGAATATTTCCTCGTCGAAAAAGACGCTCATGTAGAACGCGCCCTGCGGCCGATGGCAGATCAGGCCCGGCACTTTGCGGAAGATCTCGTACGCCTGATTCGCGCGCTTCTCGAAGATGGCCGCACGCTTTTTCAGGTGCTTCGGGTACTTCTCCGACCCAAAAACCTGCGGGATCGAAAGCTGCGGGAGCGTCGTGGCGCAGACTTCCAGCATCTTCGCGTTCAGGATCGAGTCGATATAGGTCGAGAAATTGGGGTCCTTCTCTTTGTTCAGGATCTCCATCCACGCGCAGCGGGACCCGGGCCACGGGTACTCCTTGCTGATGCCGCGCAGGGCAATCGCCGGAATGTCGTGGGCGTACTGGGAAAGGTGGAACGTCTTCGCGCCGTTGTAGCAGATGTGCGAGTAGATCTCGTCCACCAGCAGGAAAAGGTCGTTCTGGCGCGCGATCTCGGCGAACTCCTCCAAAATCTCACGCGGGTACACGATCCCCGTCGGATTGTCCGGGTTCACCATCCCGATGCCGGAGATCTGCGGATTGTAGCGGATGATGTTCCGGATCTCGTCCATGTCGGGGAGCCAGTGGTTTTTTGGGTCCAGCCGGAACTGGAGCGGTTTGTAGCCGCCGCGCTTGCTCTCGTTCGAGGAGTGCGTCGAGTAGATCGGGGCCGGGAGCAAAATGCGGGCGTTGCGGTGCACCAGCTCGTACACTTTGTCAATGGCGTCCGCCGTCCCGTTGAAGAAAATGATGTCGTTCGGGTTGATTTTCACGCCGTTTTCGCGGATGTTCACCTGATTGGCCAAAAACTCGCGCGTTTCCAGCACGCCACGGGTCGGGCAGTACCCCCACGAGCGGTTCTGGTTCAGAATTCCATGCACGATTTCCTTGATCCACGGCGCGACTTCTTCGTTCATCGCGATCGGGTCACCGATATTTTCCCACGTGATCTGGAGGCCCATGTCACGCATCCGGTACGCGTGTTCGACGATCTGGCGAATTTCGTATTCCAGGAACCCGGCGCCTTCATGTACTAGATTGTTTCTCATGGTGAAAATTTCCTTTAAATTTTAAGGAAGTGTGTATTTTTATTGGACGAACTGCATCAGCCATTTCCCGGTCATCAACCCTCCAACGACCATCAAAATACCGAACACATTATGGAAAAGGAGGTTGAAACAGGCCGTCGCGTAACGGGATTGCTGGATCAGGTCCACCGTATCGAAAGCGAACGTGGAAAACGTGGTGAACGCGCCGAGGAAACCCGTCAGGACGATCAGCTTCGTCTCGACCGAGAAACCCCGTGTCAAAAGGACCGTCAGGAATCCGAAAAGGAAGCAGCCAAACAGGTTGCAAGCCAAAATTCCCCACGGTTTCCCGCACCAGGCGCACGAGTTCAACCACGCGGAAAACACGTACCGGCTCATCGCCCCCAAACCGCCCGCCGCGAAAAGGAGGCCAAAGCGAAAAAACGCGGTTTGTATTGTATGCGCATCCATTTACGGGGACGACGCTTCCAGCGTCGTAAATACTTTGGTTTAGAGGTCGGAAATTTATTAACGACGCTGGAAGCGTCGTCCCCACACCCCATTATTGACCGTCGATCTCCGCTTTCATCAACCGGCACTGGGCGATTTTCTCGACCAGATCCTGCGGGGTGAACCAATACTGATTCGTCGATTCGAAACCGATCGCGGAATCCTCACGCACCAGGGCGAGTTCCAGCTCGGCCAGCGCGATCTCGGAGTCGAGGATTTCCAGCTTGCGCTGTACGTCGGCCGGGGCCTGCGATTCACGAATCAAAATCCACTCCGCCTGGTTGGCCGAGCTGGCGAAATGGATCCCGGCGCAGCGGGCGTAACGGACGTCCTGCGCACAGGCGGCGCGTTTTTCCTCCGGCACGTCTTTGAGCGTCGCCTCGAGCATTTCCGCACCGCGGAGCATCCCGGCCGAGGTCTTGCGCATCTGGCTGATCCAAACCTCCGGCGGGTAGATCGCGCACCACGATTTCAGATCGTCGTACGGGATCCCGACCATCGTCGCCCGGTAATTCGTCGGCTTCAGGAAGAGCGGGTTGGCCGGCCCCATCTGCTGCGGGCCGTCGTAGTTCACGCCCACGTGGTACGGGAATTCCTGGTACGCGGCGGAAAGCGTCGCCCACGCCTCGAGGACCTTCGGCGCGGCTTCCGGAGAGTACCGTTCCGACGCGATTTCCGTCAAAACCTCCTCCACCGTCGGGATCGGCGTGCGGCTGAACGCGGCGGGAAGGCTCAGGTTCGGCGACGGGTAGCCGCCCAGCGACCAACTGCTCATCAGGCCGTTCACGCCCGTAAGCGCGAGGTTCCGGCAGTGCTCCGCGCAGAGGTTCATGACCGGGACGTACGGCACGGACGCAATTTCCCACGTCGTCCCGAGCTGGATCTTGGCCGCGGTTTTCAGGCCGCACTCCTGCGCCTTTTTCCACTGCGCCAACGCCCTCGGGCCGGGACCAACGGCTGAAAGCGCGTACTCGCCCACGGTGGACGAAACGCCGCCGCGCGTGATCGGGAGCGCCCACTCGCTGACGCTCATCAGGTAAACGCTCTTCGGGAGTTTTTCGATCATTTCGGGCGTCGTGGAGTGGTTTCCTCCTCCGCCCCAGTCCCAAACGATGACTTTCGCGTTCGGGGCGCTGCGGTGAACGCCCTCCTCCATCAGCGTGTTGACGTCGGCGATGATCTCGTAGTAGTCGCGGTCTTTGCAGACCGGGCAGGTCGCCTTCCCGCCGTGGGACGCGCAGTTCGTGAAGTTTTCCGAGGCCGTGATCGTGAAGATCCCGCCCAGGTCGGGGACTTCGCGGAAAACGTACGCCAGCGAGTCGCCGAGCCACTGCCGGACCGCCGGGTGAGCGGTGCACAGCGCGTAGTATTCGCCCTCCTGCGCTCCGCGGATCGATTCACGGCCCAGCTTCGTGAAAAACTCGGCCTTTTCCGCCCGCGGCTCGTTCATGTACAGGAAAACGGAAATCCCGTATTTCTTCGCACGATTCACCAGCGCGCGCAGGTTTTCGATCCGTTTTTCGTGGCCTTTCCCAAACTCCGGGAACGTCTCGGTCGCCGGCGCCAAATCGCGCAGGACCGTATGGAGCCAAACCCCCGTCACGCCGGCGCGCTGGAGCTTTTCCAGCAGGCCGTCCGGGTACATGCCGGCGTTCTCGTCGGAAAGCGGATCGCCGAAAAGCGCACAGTACGAGTGGACGTAATTCATCTCGAAGCGCGGCGGCTCGTTCGTCCGGGGAGTCGTTTCCGGGGTCCCCGAGGTCCGCGTCAGGTCGTCCATGAAGGTGAATCGCGGGATTTCCGTCCCGGTAAATGCCGAGTACTCCGTCCCGACCGCCTCGCGCCACGCCGCCAGTTTCGCGGGATCCGGCTCCTCAAACCGGACCGGCTCGCACTTCGGCTTCAGGCGCCCCAGCTTGATGAACAGGAAATCGTCCTCGCGCAGATGAAACGCCAGTTCCTCCGCCGTCATGCCGGTCAGCGGCAGGATCTGCTCGTAGGGGAGCAAATGCCACGTCGCCCGGACGAGCGTGATGTAGATCTGCGCCCGCGACCAGGTCGGCTTGCGGTACTCGGGAAGACCCAGTTTTTGGGCGAGCTCCAGAACCTGCTCGGATTCCGTGCCCAAAACGTCCGCGAGCGTTTCCACCTCCACCAGATTCCACGTCCGCCAAATCACCGCGCACGTACGATTCGGGAACCACGAAAACTCCAACGCCTGCGGCGCGGAACCAACCGGCAAAACCTCCACGCCCGCAGCGAAAACCGGCGAGCAGAAGAGGACGAAAAGGAGGGTGAGAAAGCGCTTCATTTTTTTAACGAATAATGAATAACGAATAACGAATAATGACTTGAATAGTGAAAAACGCCAACGAATAATGAACCCCCGAAGGAATTCATTATTCGTTATTCGTTATTCATTATTCATTCGATTAGTACCGGTAGTACTCGGGTTTGAACGGTCCATCGACCGGGACGCCGAGGTAATCGGCCTGGGCCTGCGTCAGTTTCGTCAGGTGGACGCCGAGCTGTTCCAGGTGCAGACGCGCGACTTCCTCGTCGAGTTTCTTCGGCAGGACGTGCACGCCGAGCGGATACTTTTCCGGTTCCGTCCAGAGCGCGATCTGGGCGAGCGTCTGGTTCGTGAACGAGTTCGACATCACAAAGGACGGATGGCCCGTCGCGCAGCCGAGGTTCACCAGACGGCCTTCCGCCAGAAGGATGATCGAGCGGCCCGTTTCCGGGAACGTGTAACGGTCCACCAGCGGTTTGATCTGGGTCTTCACGATGCCCGGGTAGGCGTTCAGGTCCGCCACGCGGATCTCGCAGTCAAAGTGGCCGATGTTGCAGACGATCGCGTCGTTCGGCATCTTGGCCATGTGCTCGGCCGTGATGATGTCGCAGCAGCCGGTCGTCGTGACGAAAATGTTTCCGATTGAGCACGCTTCGTCCATCGTCATGACCTGGAACCCTTCCATCGCGGCCTGCAAGGCGCAGATCGGGTCGATTTCCGTCACGATCGTGCGGGCGCCGTAGGAGCGCATGGACTGGGCGCAGCCTTTTCCAACGTCACCGTAGCCGCAGACGACCGCGACTTTGCCGGCGACCATGACGTCCGTCGCGCGTTTGATGCCGTCCACGAGCGACTCGCGGCAGCCGTACAAATTATCGAACTTGCTCTTGGTCACGGAGTCGTTCACGTTAATGGCCGGGACGAGCAGCTCGCCGCGCGCGAACATCTGGTAAAGGCGATGGACGCCCGTGGTCGTTTCTTCGGAAATGCCGCGGATCCCCTTGGCCAGGTGCGAGTACTTCGGACTGTGGATCATGGCGGTCAGGTCGCCGCCGTCGTCGAGGATCATGTTCAGGGGCTGGCCGTCATCGAAGAAGAGGGTCTGCTCGACGCACCAGTCGTAATCGGCGTCCGTCTCGCCCTTCCACGCGAAAACCGGGATCCCGGCGGCAGCGATCGCAGCAGCGGCGTGGTCCTGGGTCGAGAATTTGTTGCAGGAACTCCAGCGGACCTGTGCGCCGAGAGCGACGAGGGTTTCGATCAGAACGGCCGTCTGAATGGTCATGTGCAGGCACCCAGCGATCCGGGCGCCGGCCAGCGGCTGCGAGGCGGCGTATTTGCGGCGAATCGCCATCAACCCCGGCATTTCATTCTCCGCCAGCATGATTTCCTTGCGGCCCCAATCGGCCAGATTAATATCCGCGACTTTGTACTGAAGTTTCTCAGACACGATTTTGACTCCTTGAATGTTCAATGTAAAAAGGAATAGATTGTACTATTTTACCAGATTTTCAAAAAATTTCAAGAGGGGGGAAAGAGGGAATGAATAATGAAAAACGAATAACGAATAATGAGGAGATGAGACGGATTTTGGCCCAAAACCGGGTCAAAGTCTTTCTTCCCATTATTCGTTATTCGTTCTTCATTATTCGTTTTAATTAAACTTCACCAATGACTTGCAGTAGTCTTCCGGCGCTTCGAAGCCGAGAAGGTTCAGCACCGTCGCGGCAACATTCGCCAGGCCGGGCTTTTCCACTTCCGCCATTTCGTACTCGCCGGCGTACAGCGGGTCGTAAATGCAGAACGGCACCGGGTTGAGCGTGTGCGCCGTGCGGACCGTGCGGACGCCCTTTTTCTCCGTCCACATCTGGTCGGCGTTCCCGTGGTCGGCCGTCACGATGCAGATCCCGTTGAGCTCCTTGATGACGCCCAGAATGCGTCCCACGCACTCATCGACCTTTTCGACGGCCTTGATCGTCGCTTCCATGTTCCCGGTGTGCCCCACCATGTCGCCGTTGGCCAGGTTCAGGCGGCCAAACTTGAATTTGCCGGAGGAAAGCGCGCCCTCGACCCACTTCGTGATCTCCTCGGCCTTCATCAGCGGCGCTTTGTCGAACTCGACGCGGTCGGACGGGATCTCCTCGTAATCCTCGCACTGGGCGTTGATGTAGCCGGAGCGGTTCCCGTTCCAGAAGTACGTCACGTGGCCGAATTTCTGCGTTTCGCTGATCGCGAACATCGAGATCTTCTCGGCGCAAAGGTACTCGCAGAACGTCCGGTCGATCTGCGGCGGGGCCACGAGGAAGTTTTTCGGAAGGTGCAGGTCGCCGTCGTACTGCATGATGCCGGCGTAGTAAACCTTCGGGACGCGAACGCGGTCGAATTTCGCGAAATCGTCGCCGCCCTCGAACGCCTGGGAAATTTCGATCGCACGGTCACCGCGGAAGTTGAAGAAAATGACCGAGTCGCCGTCTTCGATCGTTCCGACCGGTTTCCCGTCGGCGCCGACCACGACGAACGCCTCGAGGTACTGGTCCACGGCCTTTTCATCTTCGGCGTACATCGTCTCGACCGCTTCTTTCGCGGAGCCAAACGCTCGGGCCTGCCCCAAAACGTGGGCTTTCCAGCCGCGCTCGACGATGGTCCAGTCGGCCTCGTAGCGGTCCATGGTCGTGATCATGCGCCCGCCGCCGCTGGCGATCCGGTAGTCGAAACCGTACTGGGCGTTGATCTCGGCCAGGAGTTTTTCCGTCGCGTCAATGTAGGTCAGGGCCGATTTTTCCGGGACGTCGCGGCCGTCGTGCAGAATGTGAAGGCGGACCCGCGTGACGCCCTCTTTGGCCGCCTCTTTCAGCATCGCGTAGAGCTGCCCCGTGTTCGAGTGAACGTTTCCGTCCGAGTGCAGACCGATGAAGTGGAGCGTCGCGTTCTGCTTCGCCTGCGCGATGGCGGTCTTCCAGACTTCGCCCTCGTACATCGAGCCGGTCTCAATGGCGCGGTTCACGAGTTTGGCGCCCTGATCGAAAACGCGGCCAGCACCCAGCGCGTTATGACCGATCTCCGAGTTTCCCATGTCGTCGTCGCTCGGAAGACCAACGGCCTGACCGTGCGCCTGCAGCTGCGTGTAGAGCTTCGCGCCGAACAGTTTGTCGAGCGTCGGGGTCTTGGCGAGATAAACCGCGTTGGAATCGTCCTGCTTGCCGATCCCAATGCCGTCCATGACGATGAGGCACATCGGGCCGGGGCGACCCGCGAAAGAGTTCTTCTTCAAAGAGAGTTCAGTCATTTTTTTCTCCTGGTCTGCGATGAATAAAAAGGGGTTGAAATTTTAACCTTTTTATTGTACCACGTTGAAAAATTTCCGCAAGGGGGGAGATTCTCTTGAAGAAGTCACGGATTCACCTGGATCGTTGGCGGATTCTGCGCCTTGCGCATTTCTTCCATCACGTCCACCTTGCTGAAAACGGTGCAGGAAACCAATTTCACCACGATGACGAACAGCAGCAGGCTCGCCACGAAAAAATAGAGCCCCGCGCCGGGTCGGGCCATTTCTTTTTTTTCCTCAGTCATGTTTTTCTCCACTTGACAAAATGGTCTTAATATTTATAATGTATTAATCGGTCTTAAACTCTTTTTTCAGGAGAAAATTTTCATGTCCGACGAACCGGTCCAGTATCCAGACGATAATTCGTACGCCGCGGAAAAGGTCAAATCGTTTCCGCACGTCCCGGGCGTTTATCTGATGAAAGACGCTCAGGGCCGGGTGATCTACGTCGGGAAGGCCAAAGACCTGCGCAAACGCGCCGGCTCGTATTTTCTCCACCAGGCCGAAATTGACGATCGGACGAAATTCCTCGTGCGGGACATTCGCGACATCGACTACATTCAGGCCCTGAGCGAGGTGGACGCCCTGCTCATGGAGGCGCGCCTGATCAAGGACATTCAGCCGCGGTACAACCGGGCCGAGAAGGACGGGAAGTCGTTTCCTTACCTGCAGATCCGCACGCACGAGGCGTTTCCGAGAGTCGAAGCGACGCGCGAGCCGCTCTCTTCCGGCGTGAAACTCTATGGGCCGTTCACCAGCCCGATCCGCGGGGCGCTCGTGGTTTTGCAGAAGGTCTTCAAGTTCCGCACGTGCCAGTACGACATTCGGAAGGACGACGAAAAACGGCGCTTTTTCCGGCCGTGCCTCCTCGCCTCGATCGGCCAGTGCACCGCCCCGTGCGCGGATCGGGTCTCGCACGACGACTACCGCCGCCAGATCCATCACCTCCAGCGGTTTCTCGACGGCAAACGGGATGAACTGATCGAAGAAATGGAGGAAGAAATGCAAGCGGCGGCGCAGGCGCTCAACTTCGAGCAGGCGGCCGCCATTCGGGACCAGCTCGCGGCGTTGGAAAACCTCAAAAACTGCGGCGATCTGGAGCGAAACGTCCAGCCGGAAGTCTTTCAGATGGACCCGAAGCGAGGGCTTTTGGGGCTTCAGAAAGTCCTTCATCTTCCCCAGCCGCCGCGGATCATCGAAGGGGTCGATATTGCGCACATTCAGGGCGAGGCGACCGTCGCGTCGCTCGTGCAGTTCATCGACGGCCTTCCGTTCAAGTCCGGTTACAAGCGGTACAAGATCAAGAGCGTCGAGGGGATCAACGATTTCGCGTCCATCGGCGAGGTGGTGTACCGTCGGCTCAAGCGTCTGAAAGACGAAGGGGGACCGCTCCCGGACCTTCTTCTGATCGACGGCGGGAAGATCCAGCTGCGCTGCGCGATGGAGTCCGCCGAGCGGGCGGGCGTGACGGTCCAAATGGTTTCGCTGGCCAAACGGGACGAGGAGCTTTACGTCCCCGGCGAGGAGGAACCGCTTCACCTTTCGCGCCACGCCTGGAGCCTGCGCCTTTTGCAGTACGTCCGCGACGAGGCGCACCGCTTCGCGCAGCACTACCACCACATTCTGCGGAGCAAAAAATGGAAAAACTAGTGTAAAATTCGGAATGCGGAATGCGGAATGCGGAATTGAGAAAGCCGGAGGCTTTCTTCAGGTTAAGGTCTTTCTGAAACCCACGTTACGCGAAGCGTCTAATTCCGCATTCCGCATTCCGAATTCCTAATTCTCAAGCCTTTCCCCGTTCCTTTGGCGTTTCTGTTTCTCAGCGTCTCCCGTTCCGTAGAAGGGGGCGTTCCCGTCGAGCCAGAGGTAAATCGTGCGGCGGTCTGCGTCTGAAAGTTTGAGCTTTTCTCCGTGATTTTCGTCTTCCAGGATCTCCGCCAGCGGCGAGACCGTGCTCCCCGTCAGGCCCGGCCGGGACGAAATGCAGCGGATCGTGTCGCCGCTCCAGTGGTAAAAACGCAGGAACGGCTTCAGATTCTCGTACGAAACGGTGAAATGCCCACTTTTCGCTCCGGTCAGGTCCGGATCCGGCGCGTTTTCCTCGCCCGAGTGGCACGAAACGCACGCACGGTCCAGAATCGGCTGGATCAGGAGCGGGTACGAAAACGGCGCAGTCCCCTCTGGCCCGGGTTTCAGGTCGGACGCCTGCCGCGCCAGCGCCAGCGGCTGGGTCGGAACGTTTTTCAGCGCCGCGTGGATCTGCTCGTGGCAGCCGACGCAGCCGCGCTGCTCGCCGGGAAGCAGGTAGACCTCACTGAGCATCGTCTGCACCGCGCGCCCGTTGGCGTCCACGGCCTGGAAGTAAAGCGGTTTCTGCGCCGGAACCTTGAAGTATGCGGAGCCGTCCTTTTCGACGGGGACCGAGCCGAGAAACTTCCGGGGATTTTCCGCGTGCGCATGACCGATTTTCGGCCGGTCGCGCATCGGGTCGGGAAACTTCGGAAGCAGTTCAAAGACCCGAATTTCCGCGATGGGGCGGTCCTTCGGAAGCGGCACGAGCGACTCGTAAACGTTGGTCAGCACGAGCGTCCCCTCCGCGCCCGACTGGGGGTCACGGTGCGACGGGACCACCGTCGGGACCGGCCGCGTTTTGAGCTGGATCGGGTACCGCGCGCTCACCTCGGCGTCCTCGTAGATCAGTTCAAGATTTCCAAACCGGTCGCGGTAGTAAAGCCCCAGTTTCCCCGCGTCCTCAGCCTGAACGGAGCCGGTGTAACTCTCGCCGTGGATCCCGTAGCCGCGCCCCTGGGCCAGGTACCCGCTGTTCGGCTCGTGACTGTACGACGTGAGGTAAAAGTCCTCCGAGAGCGGGTACGGACTGTAGTAGTATCGCTCCGAAACGTGGTACTTCCCCCGCCTCCCGGTCGGCGTTTCCGGGAAGCCGATCTCCGGCGTAAGACGCTCGATGCAGTCCAGCGTATCCTCCGAAGTTTCCGGGTCGAACCGCGTCCGTGACGGGTCCAGGCTCCCAAGCGTTCCGCCGACGGCCAGATGGTGCCCGGAGCCGAGGAACAGGATTTTCTTCGAGCCGGGAATTTCTTTGGCCTGAAGCATCGCGACGATCTTTTCCGTGTGATTTCCGAAAAGGGCCGTGGCGCCGGTTCCATCCGGATTCGTGATCCAGAGATTCATGTAACGCGCGGCCTCGCGGTCCACGTAATCCCAGCGCGTGTAGAGGATCCGGCCGTCCTGCAAAACCGTCGGGTTCCACTCGTTCGTTTCGTGGAACGAAAGGCACTCGACCTCACCGGAATCCCGGTGCAGTTTGTGCAGCGTGGCGGTCTGGACCGGTTCCCAGGCGTCCGTGCAGCGGGCAAAACCGCCGCGTCGGGTCGAGATGAAAACCAGATCGCCGTTGGGAAGGACGCACGGGTCGATGTCGTCGTACGGGCCGTCGGTCAGCTGCGTCACTTTCCCGGTCGCCAGCTCCAGGCTGAAGAGGTGGAACTTCCCCGCAGGCTCGTTCTGGTACTCACGGAGTTTTTCCGGCGTCACGGAGAATTCCGGCCCGCAAATGTCCACGAAACGGAGCTTCGGCGCGTCGGCGGGAACCACTTTCGTGAAGTCGGCGAAGGCGAAGTAGAGCGTTTTCCCGTCGTACGAAAGGGTCGGCGTGGCAAAAACCCCACGAGGCATGGCGCCGCGGGTGACGGAGTGCTTTTCAAACGATTTTCCCGGCGCGTCGAGCTGGTACAGATCGCCGCCCCGCGCGTTGGTGAAGCGGTAGTAGAATGAATTGTACTCGTGGATCAGCTGCCAGATGTAGCGGTCCTCCTGAAGAAAAACGATCGGGATCCCCTTCAGAAGCGGATTTTCGAAAATGAGGTCCCGCAGCGACGTGCGCAGCGCGATGTACGCCTCGCGGCTCCCTTCCGCGTTGAATTTCCGGGCCGCCTTGATCTGCTCACGGAGCGGTTTCACGTCGCAAACCGGCTCGAGCTTCGCGGCCAGTTTTTCCGCACGGGCTTCCAGGTCGGTCAAGGCCTCCGCCGAGTCGAGCGTTCTGCCGAGCGCGGCCTCCTGCTTTTCCCAGTCGGGGACGATCTTCTCCGCGAGAAAATCCTCGGCCTGCGCCGCCGCTGGAAGAATGAAGACGAAAAGACTCAAAACGAAGAAAAAACGGAAGCGATTCATGGCAGAATCCTGAAAAAAGAGGGTGGGAAACTTCCGGGACTCCCCGAGCGGCCCCGGGGAATCCCATCCAAAAAAACGGCTTGCCGCTTTGAACGTTTACTTGTTCTTGCGGGCTTCTTCCACCACCGGCATCACGACGCTCGGGAAATCGGTCGCGAAACCGATCACGCCCAGCTTCATCAGCTCGGTGTAAACCTTCGGATTCTGGCCGTTCGACCAGGTGATGCACTCCATCGGAATGCCGCGGTCTTTCATTTCCTTCGCCAGATCACGGATGAAATCGCTTTTGGGTTCAAACGGATCGTCTTTCGTGAAGTCCGCCTGAATGTGAAGCACGAGGTGATTCACGCCCTTGAAATTGGTTTCGCGCATCCGGTTCAGCACGGCGTTCAGCCCGTCCATGTTCGCGGTTTTGTCCTTGGTCCAGACGTAACCGAGCCAAAGCATTCCCACGCCGTCCGGGCAGATCTCGTTCCACTTCAGAATGTGGTCGTAACTGCCGGAGGTGAAGAACATTTGCTTCTCGATGCCGTAGTGGTGGACGCGCCCGGCGATCTGCTTCAGGTTTTCTTCGGTCAGACCTTTTTCGTCGAGGTAGAAAAGACGCTCCGGGAAATTGGCCATCGCGCAGAAGATCGACTCCATCGTCGGAATGTGCTGGTTGGCGTACTCGGGGCCGCGGTGCGAGCCGACGTCGAATTTGCGGATCTCGTCCCACGTGAAGTCGGCGATTTTCTTCCCCTTCAGCTCTTCGGGGACCTGCCAGACCATGCGGTTGATGTTCGAGTCGTGGAACATGACCGGCACGCCGTCTTTCGTGTACTGCACGTCACCCTCGGGAATGACGCCGAGGTTCCAGCACCAGAGGAACGTTTCCAGCGTATTTTCGGGCTTTTCGTTGCCGCCGCCGCGGTGAAAATTCACGTAAAAGTCGAAATCCTCAGCTGCCGCAAAACCGGCCATGAGGAAAAGCAGGAGCAGGGAGGTAAATATTTTTTTCATGTTCGTCTCCATAAAAAAGGAAAGGTTAAATGGTTCATTTCTCAACGAATTTTTTGATGTACGGCTCGATCGCTTCGGCCCAGAACTCGTAGCCTTTCGGCCCCGGGTGGAGCAGATCCGGCATCGTGTCGCGCGTGAGGGTTTCGCCGTCCGCCTCGAGCAGTTTCCCGTTGATGGACGCAAAGAAAATATTCTGGCCGTCGCACAAAGCCGGGATCCCTTTATTGATTTCGTTCACGAGCTGGCGCATTCCGTCCTGATTATTCGCTCCGCGCGGGAAGACCTCGAACAGAACGATCTTCGCGTTGGGCTTCTTTTCGCGCACGATCTTCAGGATCGTCTGAATTCCTTCGAGAGTCTGGGCCGGGTCCGTCTCGTGCCAGCCCACATTATTCGTGCCGATCATCAGGACGAAAAGTTTCGGGTCGATTTTTTCGAGGATCCCGGAGTCTTTCACGATCCAGATCGTCTGCTGGGTGCGGTCGCCGCTGAAACCGAGGTTCAGGACTTTGCGGTCCGCGTACCATTTTTTGTAGGCCTCGGCGCCGTTCGTTTCCCAGAAATTCGTGATGGAGTCGCCCAGGAACACGATGTCGATCGGGCCGCTTTCCGCCTGCTTGAATTTTTGCTCAAAGCGCGGTTTCCAGAAAGAGCGCCAGCCCGTTTCGTCGAGGCCGGAGATGGACTGGACCGCCAGATTCTCGGCATAAAGCGCCGTGCAAAGGCCCAAAACGAAGAGGGCGAGGCAAGAAGTCAGAAATTTTTTCATGGGAGTTTCCTTGGGTTAATGGTGAGTGGGGAACTGAAAACTGGTGACTGATGACTGAAAACTCATTTTACCCCCTGAACCGGTTCTTGTCAAGCAGGGGAAAAAAATTCTCCTCAAAACCTTGACTTTTGAAAAAGTTCGTGTATAATAAATTGGTGTAAGGATGAACACTGAACTGAATTCATTTTGTTATATTTTTTCCTTTTCAGGAGGACCTGAGTGATTTAGAAAACTGAAATCTTGATCCATTTCGAGATTTTGTTATAAGACTGCGATTTGTTTGAACAAAAAAGGAAATCTTGACCAACCGAAAAATCGGTGATTTCTGGCTAAAGCAAGTCGCAACGTCATAAGGGCGTTGCGTGCTTTAGCAGGAAAGTTCCGCCGAAAGGCACCCTTTTGGTCGAGGGCATGGGATGAGTACAAAGTTCAAACCGCAGCGTCCTCTTTTTGTGTACGCTGCCGAATCGGAGAGTCATTCAGGGCCGGGTTTTTTAACGAATTTGAACGAATGAATGAGGTTTCCGATGAAACGAATCAAGGACTTTCTGCACGCCGCACTGCTTCTGGCCGCCGTACTCTTTTTCTGTGGCGCGGTCACGGTCGTTTTCTTCCGGGCGTTCGGTCCTTACCTGGCGACCTGCTTTGATTTTCTGGAAGATTGGACGATCGAGGAAAAAGCGTGGCTCGGGGACGCCATCAGGAATCCGTATTAAGGCCCGGCCAAATTTCCACTTAATTCCTCGTTTCTTGACAAAAAAGGGAAGTCTCCACTTGAAATTTCAAAAAAAAGATTTATAATCAGGAAAATCTGGCACTTTCCGAATCATTCAATATCCATGAAGGCTTCACTCATGCAAATCCAAACCCTCGAAGATTTTCAGACCGTCCGCGCCCGCTGGGGCGAAAAACTCCTCATTTTGGGGCACTACTATATTCCGGACGAAACGATCGCGCTGACCGACCGTCAGGGGGACAGTCTGGCGCTGAGCCAACTGGCGGCCTCCAACGAGACGTGCGAAGCCATCATTTTCTGCGGCGTGCATTTTATGGCCGAGACCGCCGACATTCTGGCGAACAGTCCCGAGAAAGTCGCAAGGCGCGGCGGGAAACGCGTCCCGGTCCTGCTCCCCAATTTCCTCTCCGGCTGCCCGATGGCGAACATGGCGACGATGCGCGAGGTGAACGAGTGCTGGACTCGCCTCGGCCAACTCATCGATACGGACGAGGTCCTTCCCGTGACCTACGTGAACAGCTCGGCGGACGTGAAGGCGTTCTGCGGCCGGTACGGCGGGACCGTCTGCACGTCCGGAAACGCCCGGCGTGTGCTTGAGTGGGCGCTGAGCCAGAAACGCCGCATTCTGTTCCTCCCGGACCAGCACCTCGGCCGCAACACGTCGCTGGCGATGGGGATTCCGGCGGAGGAAATCGTTCTTTGGCAGAAAAAAGAAGGCGCGCCGGCGGCGGCTCTGGAAAACGCCCGCGTGATTTTGTGGGAGGGCTTCTGCCACGTGCACCACTTCATGAGCGCCGAAATCGCCCGGACGCTGAAGGCCCAAAACCCCGACGCGCGGCTGGTCGTGCATCCTGAGTGCTCGCAGGCGGTCGTTTCGCAAAGCGCCTCGGCCGGTTCTACGGCCTTCATCATCAAGGAGATCCAGAACGCGCAGCCGGGCGAGTCGTTCATCATCGGCACGGAGTCGCATCTGGTCGAGCGTCTGAAAAACACGCATCCGGAGCTGAAGATCCAGCACCTCGGCGAACCGCACCAGTGTGTGAACATGGCGCGGAACACGCTGCCGGCCCTCTTCGGTGCGCTGGAGCAGCTTGAAAACGACGCGCTGGAAAACGTCGTGACGGTCCCGGAAGAGATCGCCGCCGACGCCCGGATCGCGCTGAATAATATGCTGGCGCTGGGGTGAGTGACGGTCTTATGGAGTGCGATGATACAGTCGCGCAGCGACATTCATCGCTTTCCCTTGCGGCAATACAGCCTCGCAGAGGCGTTTGCCGCTGAAGCGGGCTGGACTGTCCCACGCGAAAACCTTTTTCGTCTTAATATTTTTCGGACGCTAAGTGAAAGCGGCAAAGGAAGCCTTCGGCTTCTGTATTGCCGCACTCCAAAATACGGTGGCATTACTGCCACCGCTCGCCAATCCACCTCACGCGCAAACCTTTTTTCGTCTTAATATTTTTCGGACGCTAAGTGAAAGCGGCAAAGGAAGCCTTCGGCTTCTGTATTGCCGCACTCCGAAATACGGTGGCATTACTGCCACCGCTCGCCAATCTCTTTCTCTGAAATTTTCTCACGATATTAATCTGCACAAACTTTAACGATAAAATATTTTTTAACTTTTACGAAGATTTTCTTAATTTTAACGATTTTGCGGCCGATATACTCAAAAAGAAAATCAAAAGTGAATGGATTCACTTTAAAATCGTGTGTGTGAGGATGAAATCATGAAAAAATTCGTTTCCCTGATCCTTTGTTCCGGACTTTTGGTTTTGGCGGGACTTTCGACCGGCTGCAGCCTCTGCTGCGCGCCGTACGACTACTGCGGCCCGGTTTACGCAAACGGCGGATGCGCCAATCTGGCGCGGATGCGCTGCGGCACGGCCTTCAACGGCGGCTGCGCGACTTGCGGAATGCACGGCCAGGTCCAGCAATTCGTGGACCAGAACGGCCAGCCGATCCCGCAGAATGCGCCTCAGATCCAGCCGACCCCAGCACCAACCCCAGAGCCATCAGTTTCCCCGACCCCGGCTCCGGCCGTGACGCAGCCTCTTCCTGGTCCGAGTGCCAGCCTCCCGAGCCAGACGCAGTATCGCACCGCATCGATGGCCCAGTCCCAGACCACGCCGGCAGCCCCCACGGTTCCACAGAATGGAACGATCGCGGTCGATGCCAGCGGTTACGCTCGCGTGGCGGTTTACGACGAAAATAATCAGCTCCTCGGCTACGAAATGGTCGATTCGACCGGCAAGAGCGTGAGTCAGGTCCCGGCACCGGCCAGCGCCCAGTAAGCAGAGCCTGAACTCAAAAAATCTCACGTACACACACGCGAAAGGGAGGCTGAGGAAACGAGGCCTCCTTTTTGACGTGGAAAAGTGGTCAAACTCTAAAAAAGGAAAAAATTCTCAAAAAACCTCCAAAAAACCACTTTCAGCACCTTGCCAAACCCTCTAAAATCGTGTAAAATGGGGAAAATTTCGTGACTTTATTTTTTCCTTTTCTTTAAGGACGATTCAAATGGGTTTTCAGGATCGGGACTACTACCGAGATTCCGGCTTTCAAACGGGTTCCTATCGCCAGGAACATTCCGCCCTTTTTTATATTATAGTCATTAACGTCGTCGTGTGGCTTTTGGATTCAGTTTTCGTGAACGGGCAAATCTCCCAGTGGTGCTGCCTGCGCGCAATCGATTTTCCCCATCCGACCCACTGGTACCGGTTTTTGACGCACGGTTTTTGCCATGATCTGCATTCCGTCTGGCATCTGCTCGGAAATATGCTGGGCCTTTTCTTCCTCGGGCAGGCGGTCGAGGCGCTGTACGGGAAGCGGGAATTCCTCTTTTTTTACCTGACCGCGATCATCCTCGGCGGGATCTACTGGTCTGGAAGTGGTTACCTGACAGCGGTGATGCACGCGAGCGAACTTTCAGAGGCTCAACTTTTTCAAATACTCGGGACTCCCTGCGTCGGAGCGAGCGGCGGCGTGACGGCCGTCGTGATCCTTTTCGCGATCAATTTCCCGCGCCAAATGCTTCTGATTTGGGGGATCATCCCGATGCCGGCCTTTGCCGTCGGGATCCTGATCGTCGTGTTGGACCTGATGGGGACGCAGAACGCTTCGTCCAACATCGCGCACAGCGTCCACCTCGCCGGTGCGGCTTTCGCGGTACTTTACTACCTGCTGCGCTTCCGTTTCTGCTCGATTTTCGGCCATGGCCGGCCGCGGCTTAAACCCTACAATCCCCCGCGCCGCCGTGAGTATGACGACGATGATTACGACTACGAGGACGACTCCTACGGCTACGCTTCCGCCTCGCCGAGCGAAGCCGACCTGCGCCGTGACGAAGAATTCCGCAACCTGGAAGCCGAAGTGGAAGTCCTTTTGAAGAAAATCTCCGAGCAGGGAATGCAAAGCCTCACCCCGCAGGAACACGCACGACTCAGGGAAGCGAGCCAGATTTACAGGACGCGGCGTTAATTCGGAGCCTTCATTTCCGGGAAGAAAAAGAGTTTTACCATGACCGACCAACAAACCACCACCTCCGATTTCATTCACTCCGTCATTAATACCCTCGCGATCCTCGCAGCGGTCGCCGTTTTTGCATGGGCGTTCTGGCCTGAGAACAAACCCGGGACGGAACCGGCCCAAACCGCCGAATCGGCCGAATCAGCCGACGCCGCGGAGGGTGCCGCTCCCGGCGCGTTCGTTCTTGGCGACCTGGGGATCAAGATCCGCGAGGAGAGGAATTTCACGTACCCGGCCACGCTCGAAGAGGTTGAGAAAATCGCGCAGGCCGCCGGCGGCTGGCTTCCGAACGCGACCGTCGATTCCTACGATTTGTCGTACAACTTTCTCACGCCAACTCCCAAGCCGAAAAAAACGCTTGAGGAAGTTTGCAACATGGAAAACACATCGCCGGAGAGTAACGCCGAAATCGTAGACGCCTTTCAGCGGATCCCGAGCCGCGAGGGGTTGGACATCGCGCAGGACACGCCAGGAGTCGATTACAACGCGGAGCTTTACCGGCACATGAGCGCTGACGTGAATTCGTTCAACCCCCTCTTTTTCAGCACTCATCCCGACTATGAAGCGATGGAATACACGCAAATTGCCCTTTTGCTCCTGCGCAAGGATACGCTGGAATACATCGGGAACCGTGATACGATCGTTTCCTGGGAGTCAAGCGCCGACCACAGGATGGATAAAATCGTGATTCGGGACGATCTCCTCTGGTCCGACGACCACCCGATAACGGCCGATGACTGGGAATTTTCGTATAATGTGATCATGACTTCGACCGTTCCGATTTACGCGATGCGCTCAGGGACGGACCTCCTCCTTGGCGTAAAAGCGTACGACAAACACACGCTGATTTTCTTCCATCAGGAACCAACGCCGATCAGTCCGGCCAATATTTCGTTCCCGATCATTCCGAAACACATTTACGAGAAGACGATCAAAGACGACCCAACGCTCACCCGAACGCCGTACCATCAGAAGCAGGAGCACGACCCGGTCACGAGCGGGCAGTATGTTGTGGAAAAGCACCAACCGAATTCTTCCATCATTTTCCGACGGCGAGAAAATTACTACACGTACAAGGGGAAGGTCGTCCGCCCGAAACCATTCCTGAATCGGGTCCATTTCCAGATTTCGCCCGACAGCGCAACGGCGTTCATGCAAGTAAAAAACGGCGACATTGAGGAGATGGCCCTCTTGCCGGAACAATGGCTTACACAGGCCGCCACTCCGGAATTTTATCTGCGAAATACCAAAGCCTCCGCGACGAGCTGGACCTACTTCGCTTTTTGGTTCAACATGGCGGACGATTGCCCATTTTTCCAGGACATTCGGGTCCGGAAGGCGCTTTCCATGGCGTTCGACTACGAAGAAATGCTGAAGGTCCATCGGAAGGGCCTCGACACGCAGTGCCGCGGACTTTACGCCGAGAGCGCGCCTTGTTTCCCGAAAGACGCCAATCTCCCGTACCTCAAGCAGGATTTCACCAAAGCGCGTGAGCTTCTCACCGAGGCCGGCTGGGTCGATTCCGACAATGACGGGCGGCTTGACCATGAATGGAAGGGAAAACAGATACCATTCAGCTTCACCGTTGTGACCACAAACCTCCCGGAAAGCATTGAACTATGTAATCTTTTAGCCCAGTCCCTGCGTAAGCTCGGAATCGAATGTAACGTCCAATCGATGGAGTTCAATGTTTTGTGCCAGCGCGAGCAGGAGCATAAATTCCAGATGGTGATGAGCGGCTGGGGAGCCGGAAGTGACCCCTACTCCTCGGAAAACATCTGGGGAACAGACGCCGGCAGAAACTACATCAGTTACTCCAACAAACAGGTGGATGAGCTCTTTAAAGAGGGTTTGAAAGAGTTCGACCGCCCCAAACGAATGGCCATTTACCAAAAGATCCATGAACTGATTTACGCCGATTACCCGTGTATCTGGCTCTTCAACCGGAACACCAGCTCCGCCTTCAACAAAAACCTGCGCGGAGTTGGATTTGACTACCGTGGCATCATGCTGGGCGATACGTGGAAAGAGCGTCAGGTCCCTTGATCTTTTCGTGGGAATGTTTATGAAGCACCACGCGTTTTTCAGCCTCGTTTTCCTGTTCGTCACCGCCCTGCCCGCACTGGCGCAGCTTCCGGGGCTGAACTCGACGCCCAACTCGCAGACCATCGGCGGGATCTTCCTTTGGCAGGACGTCCAGTTCCGCGGGGAGTGGCACCTGCAAAAGTCCATCCTCGCGGACCAGTACCGCCTGCTGGACCCTCAGGCCGTCTGCCGGGCGAGCGGGAGCCGGGAATTCTGCGAGAAAATCCTCGCCAGGCAGGAAATTCCCGCGCCGTCGGGGAAAATTCTGGTCCTTCTTCATGGTTTTGCCGCCAGTTCGCTTCTGCTCGAGAATATGGCGCTCTGGTTCCGCAAAACGGGCGATTATACGGCCATTCTGAATATTACTTATCCCTCGGCGATCGTGACGGTCGAGAGTGAGGCGGACCAGCTCGCCGAGATCGTCGCCTCACTGGAAGGGGCCGAGCGGGTCGATTTCGTCGGGCACAGTCTCGGGAGCATCATCCTGCGGTACTTCCTCGGCAATTACGATAAACGCCCGCAAAATATTCCGATCGGCCGGCTGGTTCAGATCTGCCCGCCGAATCAGGGGTCCGAGATCGCCCGGGGCCACAACGCGGGGCCGGTCGGGCTGCTCTTCCCGGTGCTGGCCGACCTTTCGATCAACGGGCCTGAAATGAAGGAACGCTTCGGAATCCCCCGCTGCGAGTTTGGCATTCTGGCGGGTTACGGGCAAAACCCTTCCTCATTCTACGGCGAAGAAAACGACGCGGTTTTGCCCGTTTCCACGACGCGGCTCGACGATGCGAAAGCCTGGAAGAAGATCCGCGGCGACCATTCCGAGGTTGCGAACAAAATCGAAACGTTTGAAAACGTCCGTGAATTTTTGAGGAATGGTCACTTTCTTGAGGAAAATTAACCATCCCCCCCTTGAAAAAATCGTCGAACGTGCTATACTGATTCGTAATCATTGAGGGAAACCTCGTGAAGCTGCACCCTTGGCTCAATTGGATAGCGCATCGGTCTACGGAACCGAAGGTTACAGGTTCGAACCCTGTAGGGTGTACTTCTCCTTTTGGGGTGTCTTTGTCCGCAAGGGCAAAGGCGCCTTTTTTGCACCCTTGGCTCAATTGGATAGCGCATCGGTCTACGGAACCGAAGGTTACAGGTTCGAACCCTGTAGGGTGTACTTTCGCTGGGTCCTCCAGCTTTTTTATGGACGTTCAAATCTTCTCTAAACTACCCACACAATACATTACGCAAGGGTTTCGCAATCTTTGCAGGCCGAAATTTTGGTTTTTTATCAGGACCGAACCTCTTTATGCCGATGTAGGTTATATCTTAACAGATAAGCATTTTTAAGTATTCATCGCTAGTCAATAGGAGTTCATTAACCTGTGTCCGCCTATACCACGATACCACGCGAAACAGCGTAGAGTTTTCTCTGCGCTGTTTTGATTTTAAAGGGGCTTTTCGGTTTCGTTAAATTCTTCCCTGCTCCCCCTTGAAAGTTTCTTCGGTTTGTGGTCTAATGAAAAAATACGGTTTGGAGTGCGATGATACCGTCGCGCAAGCGACATTCATCGCTTTCCCTTGCGGCAATACAGCCTCGCAGAGGCATTTGCCGCCGAAGCGCGCTGGACGGTCCCCACGCGAAAACCTTTTTAATTGCATAGTTTTTGGGCCGCTAAATGAAAGCGGCAAAGGAAGCCTTCGGCTTCTGTATTGCCGCACTCCAAACGACGGTGGTATCACTGCCGCCGCTCGCCAGTCCTTCTCACCCGGAAACAATTACGGAGTACACCATGCCATACAAACTCATCGCTTTTGACCTGGACGGGACCCTGACCCAGCACCGCACGCCGCTCGAAGAGAAGAACCGCTCCGTTCTGGAACGTCTCGCGAAGAAGTACCAGCTTTTGATGGTCGGCGCCGGCGCGTGTCTGCGCATTTTCGGACAGATGGCCGGCTTCCCCATCGACGTCATCGGGAACTACGGAATGCAAGTCTCGCGGTACAATCCCGAGACGAAGACCCTCGACATCATCGAGGACGCCCACTGCGAGCCGGACCGGGAACACGCCCTGAGAGAATGTGACGCCCTGCGGAAGAAATACGGCTACACCGATTACGCGGGCGAGGCGGTCGAGTTCCACGCCTCGGGCATGATCACGTTCCCGCTGCTCGGGACCAAAGCGAAGATCGAGGATAAACTGGCGTTCGATCCGGACCGGCGCAAGAGGAAAGTCATGTACGACGACGTGGTGGCGGCGTTTCCCGGCTGCACGGTCTTCATCGGCGGCTCCAGCTCGTTCGACATCGCGCCGTACCCGTACAATAAATACTACGCCCTGGACCAGTACTGCAAAGCCCACGGCCTGACGCACGACGAAGTCGCGTACGTCGGCGACGATTACGGCATCGGCGGAAATGACGAGCAGGTCTACCACTCCGACATCCGGTTCTTCACCGTCAACGATTACCGCAAGCTGGAAGACGCGCTGGCAGAACTGCTTGATTAATGCGGAATTAGGAATTCGTAATGCGTAATTAAGAAAGTCGAAGGCTTTCGATAGGCTGAAGTCTTTCTGAAGGCGGCGTTACGCGAAGCGAAATTACGCATTACGAATTACGCATTACGAATTTATTTCACTTTCTCTTGATTTTCCGGTAATTGATCCACGCCGACATGATGTGCTGCACGTTGTCGATCCGGACGATGTATGCCTTCTTCGGGCCTCCCGGAAGCCGCCAGGCCGCCGAGGATGGGAAACCGCCGCGGAGGTATTCTTCCTGGATCTGCGCACGAAGCAGGAACCCGCAAAGCCGGTCGAGGGCCGCGAGGATCTTCTTCTGGAGCGCCGGGTCGTCTTTCATGATGGCGTAGATCGCGACCAGTCCCTCGGCCTTCGTCCCGTTGCTGCACGGGCTGATGTTCTTGCCCATCGAACCGTCCACGATTGGGTCTTTAGGCTTCAAAATCTGCGTCGGAAGGACCATCTCGGCCATCTGCCGCGCGTGGAAAATCAGCCGGGCATTCTCCTTGGACGTGAGGCCGTTCTTCGGATTCTCAAGCAGCTTCCGCGTCGCCAGCATCGCCCAGTGGTCAAATTCGGGCACGACTTTCAGGTCTTTCCGCGAGTCGGCCAGGTAAAAAAGCGCCTTCTTGCACCCCTCGAGCCACTTTTCCTGCGGGTCCGCGTCGTAGAGGTAAAGCAGACCGAGCGCCGCCTCCCCGGGGTAGTACGTCGAAATGAACCCGCCGTCGCAGGACTTCGTCGAATAGACGTACTTCGACCAGAAACTTCCGTCCTCCTTCTGCATGTAAAGGATGAAATCGCCCATCCCCTGAACGGTTTTCAGAGGCACTTTCCCCTCCTTGACCAGGTCCGTAATCCCGAGCAGCGCCAGCCCCACGGCCCCGACCTTGGCCTGCGGCTCCGGCACGCTTTCCTCCTCGGGCGTCGAGACGATGGTGCACATTCCGTCCTGGATTTCAATGCAGTAATTCTTGAGCAGGTAGTCCGTCAGCCGCAACCTCGCCGCGTGCATTTCCGGATTGTTCGGGTTGACCTCCTCGTACAGGCGCGTCGAGTAGATCGTCCCTGCATGACGCAGAATATTATACCGGTTCACGTTCGGCAGGACGTTGGGATTCACGTGACGCTCGTAGGCCACCCGGCCCGTGTCGCTGGTATTGGCGATGATGTACCCTGCAGCCAGTTCGATCCCCTCATCAACGTTGACCTGGGCCTGAACCAGAGAGACGGCAAAAATCACAAGAAACGTGAAAACGGCGTGTTTCATATTAATCTCCTGAAAAGACGTCAGTTTTAAGTGCTGAGAGTTGAGAGTTGAGTTGACGCTTGCGCGTAACGTCGGTTTCAGAAAGAATTCAACCCATAAAAGCCGAAGGCTTTTCCAACTCAACTCTCAACTCTCAACACTCAACACTCAATTACGCGTTAGACCTTCGGAGCCGCAGAATCGCGGGGATCCCCAGCAGCAAAATCAGCCACGCCGCCGGCTCCGGGACCGCATTATTATCCATCTGAAGGATCAGCGAATCGCCGACCCGATTCAGGGTAAAGAGGGAACCGCCATCACCGAGGAGGGCCTGGTAGTCGAAGTCATCGGCCATGGCCGGGACGTTCTTCGCGATTTCGTATTCTTTGAACTGCTCCAGCGTGTAGGTGGACTGGTTGAGACCCAGAATGCCGTCGCCCAAAGTATTGAACGTGCTCCCCGTAAAGTCGAGCACCGTATAATCCGTCGCGGAGTTGAACGCCAGCACCATCTGGCCGCCGTTCGAGGTAATCGACGGGGTCTGGATCTTGTATTCACCCGTCCCAAACTCGAGCGTCCCGTCCGCGTTGAGGGTCAGCGCGTTGGTGTAGATCGGGGCGCCGCCGGTCATTTTGACCGCCCCCTCATTGATCGTCAGCGAGTTCAGCGGAGTCGCCGCGGAACCAATGCCCGTCGTCGCGAAAGTCTGCGTTCCCTCGCCGGTTTTCACGAGGTTGAACGCCGCGGCAAGCTGGCCCGCGTAGCTAGGCGACGTACCGGCCGGAACGTTCAACGTCAGGTTTTTCGTCGTGGCGGCGGCAAGCGTCAGGCCCTTACCAGTATCCGTTCCTCCAAGACCGCCGAACGTCGCGTCATTCGCACCGCCGATCCTTGCGTTATCGCTGAGGAACAAAATCGCTTTCGTGTTGACCTCGCCGTTGAAAACCACGTAGCCCGAGTCCTTGTTGATGGTCAGCCGTTTGTTCGTCAGGTCGGCGCCTTCCAGGTCCGTGAGGGGCCCATTCAGGTTGAACGTGTTGCTCCAGCCGCACTGGATGGCGGAAGCGCCCTTCATGTAAATCGGCACGCTGAGCGAATTGGTTGCCGTGCCGCCGCCCGGGTTTTCGCCGTAGAACTGGATCACGCCGCCATTCAGGATCAATCCTTTCGTCGAAGCGAGGGATTCATTGGAGAAGTGATTCCAGCCGCCTTTCACCTCGACGAAACCTTTGAAGGTGGACGTCCCGTTGATAAAAACGCGTCCGCCGTTGAAATACAGCGTCGTGTTCGACGTATCCGCGCCGGGAGCTTCCAGAATGCCATTCACGTAAGCGCGGGAACTCGTAATGCCGAGCGTTCCGCCTTTTTCCGTGACGTAAACATGATCCGCGACTTTTACGCTCCCGGCAGCGTTCGCGCTCCGGATCACAAAAGAGCCGCCGTCAAGCGTCACGTCTCCCGCAATCGTGTAAATCGTCGTACTGTTGGTCGCTCCCAGAGCGATGGTGCCTTGGGAGATCGTAAAATCAATGCCCGCGTTCGTGACTCCGCTCGGGAACAACAGTTCATTGGCTCCCGTTTTCGTGACGGAAACGTCGCCCAAAATCGTCCCGGCATAGCTCGTGTCGGCGGTGTTGTTCAGCGTGAGCGACTTCGCGTCCGTGATGGACGGATCCCACGAAATCGTCGCCGCCGTATCCGTACCGGCCAGGTTCGTGATCGTCGCGGAGGCCGTCGTCAGCGTGGTCGTGCCGTTGTTCGTCAGGGGGACCGTCAGGCCCTTCGTCGCAAGCGTCGCGCCCGCCGAAACCTCGACGCCAGACGTGGTAAAGTTCGTGGAGTTCAGCGTCAGCGTGCCGGCCTGAACGGTCGTTTTGCCCGAGATGGTCGATTTGGACTCCGGGCCCAGCGTAACATTGGCGCCGTTAATGGTCACGGCCCCGCCGGATTTGATCCCGCCGCCGAGCGAGTACGTGCCCGCGTCGTTGAATGCGATGTTGGCCGCCGAAACGTCGTAGCCAACGGAGAGGTTCCCGCTGCCGTCTTTGTACTTCGAACCCGTGAATGTCATGTTCGAGTCCGCGCCTTGGAAGGTCATGTTCCCGCTGGCAGTCGTAAGGACCGCGGCGCCGTCCAGAGTAACGGTATTATTCAGGAACGTGGCGGTTCCGGAAACCGTCATCCCCGTCGCGGCACGGAAGGCCGAGGCGTTGTTCGCGATGCCGTTTTCAGCCGTGACGTTCGAAAGAACGAAAGTGGTGGGATTCAAGTCGTTGCGATAAAAGACCGCGCCGCCGTCGTTCGACTTTCCATAATTGAGGAAATGAAGGTCCGAAAGGTAGTACGTGCCGTGGGCGAAGTCGCAAAAACGCTGGCCTGTTTGGCACGTGATCGTGACCTGAGTGCCGGGAGTGGCCGACTGGATCGTGAGCTGACCGGCGGCGCCAACTCCGTTCCCGTTGAATTGGCCGGTAGAGGTCGTCACATCGGTGTAGATCGTTATAACGTCGTTATTTTGAAAAGAGCTTCCATAGCTGGAACCTTGCAAATTCGTGGATTCAGACGTAACGGTATTCTCACCCCGCTGCCAGGTATAGGTCGTGTCCGCAAAAAGAGCCGGGCTGAAACCAAACGTCAGAAGGAGTACGGAAACATATTTGCAAAAACGGGAAATCTTCATCTCATTCATCCTTTTTTAAGGTCGATCCTCGAATCCCAAAGGCCCAAAACACCAGCCCAAGGGAATCTTATGTCAATATTATAGACCACTTTCCAGAAATTTCAACAAGAAAAATGAAAAAAAGAGAAAAAAACGAGACGTTTCAGAAAGACTTCAACCTACAGAAAGCCTTCGGCTTTCTCAACTCCACTCTCAACTCTCCACACTCCACACTTTAAAATAAAAAAACCGGCAATACCTACTCTCGCACTTGCAGTACTACCATCGGCTCGGAAAGCTTAACTACTGTGTTCGGGATGGGAACAGGTGAACCTTTACGACTAATCACCGGTAATAAATCTCT
>JAFSMO010000103.1 GCA_017447865.1 Thermoguttaceae bacterium | reverse complement strand
CCGGTGCTGCCCAGATGGACGGCGCTATCGTCGTGGTCGCCGCCGATACCGGACCGATGCCGCAGACTCGTGAGCACATCCTTCTGGCCCGTCAGGTCAACGTCCCGAACCTCGTCGTCTTCCTCAACAAGTGCGACCTGGTTGATGACGAAGAACTGCTCGACCTGATCGAGATGGAAGTCCGCGAACTGCTGACCAAATACGGCTTCCCGGGCGATGACGTCACCATCATCCGTGGTTCCGCCAAACCGGCCGTCGACAATCCGACCGACCCGGCCTGCGCGAAATGCATCGACGAGCTCATGGACGCGATCGACCGTGACTTCCCCGATCCGCCGCGTGAAAAGGACAAGCCGTTCCTGATGGCCATCGAAGACGTGTTCTCCATCGAAGGTCGTGGTACCGTGGCTACCGGTCGTATTGAACGCGGTGTCATCCACGTCGGAGAAGAAGTCGAAATCATCGGTTACACCGACGAACTTCGTAAAGTCGTCGTCACCGGCGTCGAAATGTTCAAGAAGACCCTCGACGAAGGTCAGGCTGGCGATAACGTCGGTCTTCTTCTCCGTGGTGTCAAGCGTGAAGAGATCCGCCGTGGTCAGGTTCTTGCGAAGCCGAAGTCCATCACGCCGCACAAGCACTTCAAAGCTGAAGTTTACGTGCTGAGCAAGGAAGAAGGCGGCCGTCAGACCCCGTTCTTCTCGGGCTATCGTCCGCAGTTCTACTTCCGTACCACCGACGTCACTGGTGCCATCACCCTTCTGGACGGCGCTGAAATGTGCATGCCGGGCGATAACGTGAAAATGGAAGTCGAGCTCATCGAGCCGATCGCCATGGACATGAACAACCGTTTCGCTATCCGCGAAGGCGGTCGTACGGTTGGTTCCGGCGTTGTTACCGAAATCATCGAGTGATGACGTGATATAAATCAGGGAAAAGGCAGGTGCAATCCTCATCTGCCTTTTCTTTAAAATTTGGGAAAATGTTGGGGGTCCCCCTTGACCATTTTCCGTAAAGTGTTATACTTTGTGGCACTTGATATAAAAGGATTTATATTAAGGGGCGTAAGTTAATGGCAGACTGGCGGTCTCCAAAACCGCTCACGGGAGTTCGAATCTCTCCGCCCCTGCTGTGATGACAAGGGATTCAGGATAGTTGAGAGTATTATGAGCGAATTTGTTGCAGAACTGTTTAAGACCGGTACCTACAAAAGCAAACAGGGCAAGATCGCGCGTATTAGTACTGCGATTGCCATTTTTGTGGTACTTACCGCTGGTATTTATCAGCTGTACAACTCGGTTCTCGCTGGCCACGGTGCCTTCGCCGTTTACGGTGTACCGCTTATCCTGCTCGCTCTGAACGCCTGGTTTTCCTATCGCGTCGTCAATTATGCGAAATTCGCCGACTTCCTCATCCAGGTTGAGGCGGAAATGCGCAAGGTTTCATGGCCTAGCAAAGATGAACTCCTCAGAAGTTCTGTGGTTGTGATTGTTGTGATGCTGCTGCTAACCATCCTGCTTTTCGGTTACGACATCATCCTTCAGTTCCTGTTCCGCAAGATATCTTTCGCGATGGACTACATTGCGAGAGCGTTGGGAATTTTCTGAGTTTGAGATAAATACGTTTGACCACGGACGTAATACAGTGGGAGTTAGTGTTACACTGACGTAGGAATTATTACTTTTCCAAAGAGACCCGAAATGAGTGAAGAAGTCAAACATACCGATTCTGAAAGCACGAATATTTCGGGCAATCTTAATGTTGAAGTAGCCGCGGCCGACGGTAAAGTCGAGGAAGCCGCGGAAGCCAGTACGTCCGAATCGCAGCTTCAATGGTACATTCTCAAAGTGCAGAGTAACCGCGAAGACTCGGTGAAACGCAATCTTGAGAAGCGCATCAAAGTTGCGGGTCTTGAGAAGTTTTTCGGACATATTATTGTTCCTACTGAAAGCGTTACCGAACTCAAAAATGGCAAACGTAAAGTAGTGAAACACAAGTTGTATCCGGGCTATGTCATCATTCAGATGGAAATCAATGATGATTCCTGGTATCTGGTTCGTCAGACCTCTGGCATTGGTGACTTTGCCGCCACTGATGCAAAAGGGAAACCGATCACGATGCTCCCGGATGAAGTGGAGAAGATTCTCCAGATGGAGGCTCAGGGCGAAGAAGACGCTGCCGCTGGCGGTTTGCGTATTGCTTTTACTGTTGGAGCTAACGTCAAAGTAACCGAAGGAACGTTCCAGAACTACGAAGGCATCGTTGATTCGATCGACTCGGTGAGTGGTAAGGTAACGGTCATGATCAGTTACTTCGGAAGAAGCACTCCGGTGGAACTTGAGTACTGGCAGGTAGAATCGATCTGAGCGGTTTGTTCAGCGTATCTCTTGCGATATTTAGTAACCTGATTTCAAACAAGAGAAATCATATAGAATCATAACAGGTGAATTATGGCTAAGCAATTGGTTGGAATCGCCAAATTCCATGTACCGGGCGGAAAAGCCACTCCGGCTCCTCCGGTTGGTACTTCGTTGGGTCAGTTCGGCGTGAACCTCGGTCAGTTTACGAAGCAGTTCAACGACAAAACCGCAGGTGATATGGGACTTCGTATTCCGGTCGTCGTTCGCTGCTACAATGACCGCAGCTTTGAGTTCGACGCGAAAAGTCCGCACTCTGTTGACCTTCTGAAAAAAGCCGCGGGAATCGAACAGGGTTCCGGCAATGTTCCGAAAGTCAAAGTTGGCAAGGTCACGAAATCCCAGATTGAGGAAATCGTGAAGCGTAAGATGGCCGATCTCAATGCGCGCAGCATTGAAGAAGGTTGCAAACTGATCGAAGGTACCGCTCGCAGCATGGGCCTGGAAGTTGTAGAAGGATAAGAGAGGAAGCGGAAGCTATGGCTAAACGATCAAAGCGTATGCGTGCAATGGCGGAAAAAGCGCCAAGCGAAGCGCTCCCGCTTGCAGAAGCGGTAAAAGTGTTGAAGTCTTTCAACACGACGAAATTTGACCAGTCTGTCGAAATTGCCATGCGTTTGGGCATCAATCCCGCGCAGGCCGATCAGATGGTCCGTGGTTCTATCGTGCTCCCGCACGGTATTGGCAAAACGGTCCGCGTCGCGGTTTTCGCGAAGGGTGACAAAATCGACGAAGCCCGCGCAGCTGGTGCGGACATCGTTGGCGGCGCCGACCTTCAGGCCGAAATTAAAGCCGGTAACATCAACTTCGACGTGTGCATCGCCACTCCGGACATGATGGGCGTCGTCGGTCCTCTGGGCCGTATCCTTGGTCCTCGTGGTTTGATGCCTGCCCCGCGTAACGGCACCGTGACCATGGACGTTGCGAAGGTCATCAACGAGTACAAAGCTGGTAAAGTCGAGTTCCGCAACGACAAGGGCGGAAACGTCATGGCCATCGTTGGAAAACTCAGCTTCACTGAAGAGCAGTTGGCTGAAAACATCCAGAAATTCATCGATTTCGTCCAGAGCCTGAAACCGGCCACGGCCAAAGGCCAGTACGTGAAAGGTACTGTCATCAGTGCCACCATGTCTCCTGGAGTAAGAGTCGCGCAGCTGTAAAGGATGGTGAAAAACAATGAGTAAGTACGTAAAAGATTTGGTCAGCAATTATGTCGCCTCGCAGGTCAACGGCGTTCAGGACGCTCTGCTGGTTGACATGGTGAAAATGACCGCTAACGAAGCGAACGTTCTTCGTGGTGAACTTGAAGAAAAAGGCGTTCGTCTCATGGTCGTGAAAAACACGCTCGCCCGCCGCGCCGTCAAAGGCACCAGCCTGGAGCCGCTCTTTGCAACGCTTGGTGGAAGTGCCGCTCTGTGCTGGGGCTCCGAAGACATCGTTTCCCTGACGAAAGTCGTCTGCGGTCTTGCCGATGACAAACGTTTCAAGGACAAATTCATCGTCAAGTGCGGCGTCATGGATAATGACCGCATGGATGCTGACATGGTGAAAAACGTCAGCACATGGCCGTCCCGTACCGAACAGCTCGCCATGCTGGTCGGTCAGATCCTTGGTCCCGGTGCCAATCTCGCTGCTGCGCTGCTTGGTCCTGGCTCCACGGTTGCCGGTCAGATCGCTTCCAAAGCGGAAGGCGGCGAGGAATGATATTCCGATTGGGCCTGAATATGCGTTCAGGTCCAAAATTTTAATCAATCAGTAAATCATGCGGCCGACCGGAATCCGGCTGCGATTAATATAGTAGCTGCGAGCGTGTGGCTCTTTTTGGGAGAAACATCTGCGGTGTGAGCTGAAAAAGTGTGAGTTTTTCACAGACAGTGCCCCAGAAACCTACTCGTGACCAGCAAAATTTAGAACCGAAAGGATTATTACAATGGCAGATTTCTCTGAACTGACTGTCGAACTGGGCGACAAAATTGCCGCTCTGACCCTGAAACAGGCCAAAGAACTGGCTGATTACCTCGAAGAGACCCACGGCATCAAAGCCGCCGCTGGCGGAGCCGTCATGATGGCTGCCGCTCCGGCCGCTGCTGCGGAAGCTGCTGTCGAGCAGACCGAGTTCACCGTCCAGATGGACAGCTTCGGCGACAAAAAAGTCGATGTGATCAAGGTCATCCGCGCTCTGACCGGCCTTGGACTGAAAGAATCCAAAGACTTGGTGGAAAGCGCTCCTTGCAAAGTCAAGGAAGGCGTTTCCAAAGAAGATGCCGAGAAGATCAAGAAGGACCTGGAAGCCGCTGGCGCCACCGTCACGATCAAATGAGTTTACGTTTAACGCGTAAAGAAGAGGGAGACCGATGGGCCTCCCTTTTTTTGTGGACGTTTTCACATTTAAGGAAAGCTTGGTTTTGGGGAATAGTTTAAAGAATTATAAACAGAATATAATCACACTGTATAAATAAAAACCCGTTTGTAATAATGATTACAAACGGGAATTATCAGGAATATAAACTCATATACTTCTGTATATGTGATTCGTATTCCAATTGCGAAACTCAATAATTCTTTTCGGCAAACTTCATTTTTATTCCAGCCTTGATAGTGCCAGACGTTCCATGTGCTGGATCATAATAAACTCCGCCTGAGAATGTAGCAGTCAAATTAGCACTGATTTTGTAATTTACCGAGGCATCGAGTTTTAAGGTTGTGTAACCACTTTCCCTAAACTGAAGTTCAGTGGTAATATCAGCATCAATATTATATTTACTTGATTGCACAACCTCTGTTTGTGTATATGTAACTGGTGCAAGGGCGTCTTCTCCTAATGAAGAAATCGTGTTATCGTCATTTAATATAAATACATTAGCTGATGGATTGGCAATTTGATAGGAAATTGCCTCATATTGTGCATTTTCGCCAAAGAAAAAACTGTATTTGTCTGAGAAAGTATCGCTGTGCCATTGCCCATCTTGGGGCGCAAAGGCTCTGCCAGAGCCCTTTAATGAAAAGTCAAGCCGTCCGCTGCATTGGGTCATGTCTCTTCCGAACTCCATAGCATATGCATTTTTCCCAATTGAGACTGCTTTCTTGACTTGAATTAATTCATTGGTTTTTACAAATGTGGTTGCGGGTTCACTTTCACTTCCGTTTTTGTCCCCCTTGGCTACAACTGCGACAGTGTAGGTTGTGGCAGGTGTCAAGCCAGTAATATTAATACTTGTGCTTTTTGCTGTTTTTTTAATGATTTTCCCTGTTTCTGAAGTTAAAGTAACGAGATAATCACCCTTGGGTTTAGAAGCAGCCCACGAAACTGTCACACTCTTTTCTGTAACGTCTGAAGTAGTCAAGTTTGTAACCGGTGGATAAGCAGTGATCTCAGTCTTGCTTTTTATCGGTTTGGGTGCCGATTTAGACTTATCAACAGCTACAGTATTGACGTTGTCATTTATGACAAAACTGAATGCATTTGCTTGGAAAAAGTACTCAGTGTTGGCATCCAGCCCAGCAATAGTTACTAGGGCATTACTCTTTTTCTTCACGACGCTGATTTCCATTTTGCTTTCATCAGAGTCGCCCTCTTCCAAAACCCATCCGGCTTCGTCAGCATTACCATTGTTATAGTATTTGAATGCTGCATAGAAACCTTCACCAGTTTCCATATTTACATTGCCGTTAGTTATTTCAATCGTTCCACCCTCACCAAATTCGTCGACTTCCTGCAAAGCAGTTCCCATTTTATCCCAGTTGGTAATCTGGAGTGTTATGGTAGTGTCGGTAGCAGATACTTTTTTCAGCGTTGGGGCAGGAATCGTCGTTGGGGTGATGACGGGTTCTCCAGCAGCAACAAATGCGCTGGCATCCAGGTCTTTCGTCTTGTTTGCGCTGACACTGAAGGTGTATTTCGTGCCGGAGGCAAGTTTTGAAACGGTAAAGTTACCTTCGTACTCATCTACATTTAAAGTAGCCTTATTCGTTACGTTTTTGGTGACTACTTTTCCTTTCGCGTCAGTATAAGAATATGAGACGGTAAAAGTTGGGGGAACTTCTTCTTCACCAAACCAGAGCCAGCTTACGGTTGCGCTGCCATCATAATCATAATTCGCATCATAATTAAGCTCAGCATACACACCTGACGGTGCAGTCATTTGAACTTTGGTGGTGGCAATGGTCAGGTTGCTTGAATACGCGGAAGTAGAATTCTCGTATGGGTTAGTCACAGCAACCTGGAATGACTGTTTCGTGTTCGAGGCCAAGCCAGAAATCGTTACGGAACCATCGTCATTTTGACCGATCGAGTAAGGCGTCTCTTCGCCATTGAGGAGAAGACAACCATCTTCTACCGTATAAACGGAAGCCTTTTTAGCTCCATCGAATTTGGCAGAGAAAACAAGACTGTCCAATGCAAAGATTTCGTACCACGGTGCAGTCTTATTGTCGGCCTTTTGCTGGAAGGTAACGGAATTCTCAGTGGCTGTACCGGGTTTGGCTACAAACTTATATGTTGGGATGGTGAAAGTACCGGTCTCTCCAACTACCTCAAATCCTTCAGGAATTTCATCACCCTGGATTTGCTTGGCGGAGAGTTTTCCTTTAACTACGGCAATGGTATACGAGGTGTTTGCTTTACCAGTATAGCTGTAGGTAAAGCGGCCATCCTGAATTTTTTTCGCGGATGGCTTTACATTCTTGACCGTGATAGTGTCCTTGTCGGCGGCAATGTCATATCCCCAAAACACAACTGAGTACTGCTGATTCCCCTCAGCCTCAAATGAAACGCTCAGTTTGTTTCCAACAGCACTTGCAGTGACCGGATCGTCGTAGTCGTCATAACCAACTTCTGCCTGAAGAGCAGCCGGGGCTTCTTCGGTATCAGAGAAATCGACGTAGGCATCATTGCTCACAGGCGCGTAGATCGCTGCCGCATCTACCAGATCGGGATTGGCGGTAAGAGGAACTGCACTCAGCAGCTGCCGGGATTCCAGATTTTCGAGAGAGAGCTTTTTTTCGCACTGCTTCTGCCATTTGTTCTTT
>JAFSMO010000102.1 GCA_017447865.1 Thermoguttaceae bacterium | reverse complement strand
CTCCATGTCCGCCAACGGCCATCGCGGTGGCTCGGGAACGCATAATTACGAATCGAGCAGCTACACGCAGGGGGACGGCTGGTCGAGTTTCTACCACTCCGGCAGTTTTGGATCCGGCTATTTCTACGACGATTACGATTTCACCGCGGACTGGTCGGAGTCGTTCAACGGCGTGACGAACAGCTATTCCAGCGCGCACTCGGCCTCGAACGACGTCGAGGGGTACGAGTACAACCTGTCGGGCTATTTCTCCGACTACTACAACACGTGGACGGGCCAAAGCCCGGATTCGGGTAGCTACAGTGACTCATACCCGTCCTCGAACTCCTACGCCTCGACCGTCACGGAAAACGGATTCAGCTTCACGTGGAACGGCTCACAGTATTAAAAATTTCCACTTTTTTATAAAATATTCCCATTTTCCTCTTGGGGGGTACTTGTTAAAATCCTTGCCGTCTGCTAAATTCAAAACAGAAGTGGGGGCTTTGGGAAACGTGACTTCAGGCAATTCACGATGGTTTTCAGGGGGAAGTAGTGATGAACCGTTATGCGATAGCGTTCGTGTGTAACGACGATGCGTATAAGGAAGGAGTCTATGCCGCCTGCCACTCGTTCAGAAAGCATAACCCTTTTGTCGAGATCCTCATCTACACCTACGACCGGCAAATCTTCGACGATCCTGTGCTGCGGCGATATGCCGATCAAATTCTTCTCGGGGATTCATACGCGGCGGCGAGGTGGTGCTGGGGGCATCTTTACCCCGAAATTACGTACACGAACCTGACTGCTTTACGGAATCAGAAGCAGTACGACGCGGTATGCGTTGCGGATTCGGATATGCTGTTCACCAAGGACCTCACGTACCTTTTTGATCTGGCGGTAACGGAGAAAAAAGTCGTAGGGAATCTGTTTGAATTCCAGAACGTCAAAGGGCTGTCGAAATGGTTTCTGGTGGTTCCCAGAGAATTTATGACTCCGGAATACGATGAAAAGATCCGTTCCATCCTGTACGAATCGAAATCAGACGAGCCGGCGCTTCGCGAGGTTTACAGTGACAATGTGCTGAATGTCGTCGGGAAGGAACTGTATGTACCGGCCTCTCATAAACCATTTCGGGGCGAGGGGATCATCCATTACTTCCACGGTCCGAAAAGCTGGCAGATGTCGCGGGAGGAAGCTCCGAGATATTACCGCACGTTAGACGAAATCCATTCCAAAGAAACCGGTGTGCCTCTGGAATACGAGCGGATCGTCTGCATTAATCTCGATTCGCGTCAGGACCGGTGGAGGCTATTTAAAGCATGATCCATTTCGAACTTTTAAATAACGATTATGGATCCATGGGTCCGGTTCAGTGTGAAGGTTATTGTGAAAATTCTCCCTATGTTCTAACACTTCCCGACTCCGCCAATCGTGAGGAATGTTTCGACATCTCGGGCCGAATCACCTGGCAGAAAGACGAGTTGGGGATTATCACGTATCATGGATATGATGTGGTTTCCGGTCTGGAAATTCGGACGATTCAGGATGTGGACACAGCAAAAACGTCCGATTTCACGACTCCGGTTCCGTCGGGCTGGAGCACGGTCCCGGAAGCGGGAAAACATCTGATTTATGAGACTGAATACGATGTTCAGGGCCGCGTAACGCAAACACTTGGGCCTGCAAATGAGAGCGTAAACACCGAAAACCGGAACATTCTCACCCGATCGGCCCGCTGGACGATATACGATGACGTGAACTTCAGGATCACCAGCGCAAACGGCTTTGTCCAGATCGGTGAAAATCTTGCAGAGCATATCGTTAATCCTGTGATCGTCACGATTTCCGACGCCAATGGCCGTCTGCTGGAATCGATCACCGCACGCCGGATCTCAACCTCGGGCAGACTTACCGCAGCGGATGTGTTTTTACAGACGGACTACCTGTCGTGGAGCGTGAATATTTATGCTGGCGACCAGCTTGTGGAAAAGCGTGACTACTTCACTATTCCCACGAACGGCCCGGGCGAGGAAAGCGCCCACTACAATGCCACCCGCTATCATTACGACGCTTACGGACGGCGTGACCTCATTATTTCCCCGGACGGGACGGTTACGAAAACGGTCTTTGACTGGCAGGACAATCCGACCCAAACGTGGCTGGGGACTTCGCCCGCAGACCTGACTCTTGTCGCCGAAACGCTGTACGGCGGCGAGGATGGCGGCTGCCCCACCTGCTCCGGTACGACCGCGAAACCACGCCTCACGATTCAGCACGTGGATGCCGATACCATGCGGATTACCGAGTATGGCTACGACTGGCGCGGGCGGCGGATTCACGTCCATAATGAAGAGGACGAGAATGGGCTGAGCATATACAATCTCACGACTTACGACAACCTCGACCGTACCATAAAAACGGAGCGGTATCTCTCCCTCGACCCGGTTCCCGATCGCCTTCTCGCCCGTACCGAGACATTCTACGATATGCGCGGAAACGTCTGGAAGACCGAGCAGTCCATCGTCAATCCCGCCGATGGGACGGTTCAGGGCAAACTTCTCGCCCGAAGCTGGTTCGACGCGGCCGGACGCACGATTCGCACTCAGGCTCTTGGTGAAAACCGCGCAACCGTAACGGCCTACGACTCGCTGGGGCGTGTCGTTTCAGCAGCCACTCAGCTTGACGAAGTCGTTTTTGAAAAGACCGAAACTTCGTATGACGATCTCGGACACGTCCTTCAGACCGCGTTCTCGCAGCGGCTCGCGGATGGTTTCGGCTTCCGTACCTCTTACACCGCGAACTGGTACGACCCGGCAGGACGATCTGTCGCTTCCGCGAATTATGGCGCATTAGCCTCGTTTACCCGACCCGCGACTGTCCCGGAACGTTCCGACGATACGCTCGTTACGACGACGTTCTACGACTCCGCTACCGGCGATCCACTGAAAACGATCGACCCGGCAGGACGCGAAACCCGCACGTTTACCGACGCGCTGGGACGAACGGTCAAGACCGTTTCCAACTTCACCGACGGCACGATATCCGCCGCCAGGCCGGACTGCAATGTCACGGTTCTCTACACCTACCACCCCTCTGGCCAGGTCGAGACCATGACGGTGAAAAACCCGGTAACCGGTGATCAGATCACGCGTTACGCTTACTCCCTCGGTCGCCTTACTCATGAGTTTTACCCGGATTCCTCCTCACCGACCGACTGCGTTTCGTACACGTACAACCGGCTCGGGGAGCGCATCTCGAAGCGTGACCAGAACGGCACGGTTCACGCCTACACCTACGACAATCTCGGTCGTATGGTCGCCGACACAGTGACTCAATTCGGCGATTCTATCGACAGGACCGTTCAGAAAATCACGACTTCCTACACGCCCGACGGCAAAACCGCGACCATCACATCGCACGGCACGAACGACACGATCCTGAACCAGATCTCCTACGAGTACGACGCCTGCGGTCTGCTCTCAAAGGAGTGGCAAAGCCCGAACGGCGCTGTAAACAGCATGTCCAGATACGTTTCCTACACGTATGACACGACCCAAAACAACGGTTATTTCACGAAGCGTTTGCGGCCTGAAAGCCAGGGGATGACCAATATTCTCTATTATGGTTACTACGAATACTTTGACGACGTTCTGAACCGCCCGACGACGCTTGGAATGGATGTCCGGTATGAATATGAAGGCTTTTCCATACCGATAAAAACCATCCACCAGCCGACCGGCGTAACGCTCGACTACACGCTTCCCGGTGTTCGCGACCGCTTCGGTCGTGTTTTGAAACAGGTCTGGACGCAGGGAAATTCCGAACTCGTCCACCTTGAATACACCTACGACCGGCTGGGGAATCGGACTTCCAAACGGGATGTTCTGGCGGAACAGGCGGGGGCCGATCTTGACGAGATCTACACCTACGACCAGCAGAACCAGCTGATCGACCT
>JAFSMO010000101.1 GCA_017447865.1 Thermoguttaceae bacterium | reverse complement strand
CAAGGATTTTCAGGCCACAAACCGATTAACATTTAATTTTCAAAACGTTCATCAAGTGCAAGCATAAAGTCCCCACTCGATGACAAAAATTTTGCGCTTAGGTGGGGGCTTTATGCTTGCACCTGACCAATTATGAATTAAGGACGAAGCTGGGGGCGTCGTCCCCGTAAGGGCTAGTTTTCTGGACCGGGAACTAAAAGGACCCGAAAACCCACTCCGGCGCTCCGGTCGTGGGGGTTAGCTCCACCGCGTTCTGCCGATCGGCAGCCTCCGGCATTCATGTACCAGCACCCCCCTCGAAAAATCCGGGACGTGTCGTGGGTAGTATTTTCAGGGTCACTCCTTGGTGAATCAACGTAAAATTTGTCGCCCCAGTAGTCGGAGCACCACTCCCAGACGTTCCCGTGCATATCGTACAGACCCCACGCGTTCGCCTGTTTTTGAGCTACGGGATGGGTTGAGCCTGCTCGTAAATGTTCATCGTACCACGCCAAGGAGTCAAGAGGCCCCGCATAAGGTCCCGTTGTGCCCGCACGGCAGGCGTACTCCCACTGAGCCTCGGTCGGAAGCCGGACTTGCAGGCCCAGCTTCTGACTCAACTTCTGGCAAAATTCCTGACTGACGTTCCAGCTTACGTTTTCAACCGGATTTTGTTCGCCTTTGTATTTGCTCGGATTATTACCCATCACGGCCTGCCACATCGCCTGCGTGACTTCTGTTTCCAAAAGCCAGAAGCCCCTGGTCAGTTTTATTTTGTGCTGGGTCTCGTCAACCCCTTGCCACAGTTCACCCGGTGGGCTTCCCATCATGAACTCGCCCGGCGGACACCAACGGAACGCGAATTCCACGCCGGCCACTTTCAGGACCGCACGGTCTCCCGTCTGCGGCGAATCAGGAAGCGTCGAAACGACTTCCTCATTCACCGCTTCATCCACTTTTTGTTCCTCAGCCGCTGGGGGCGTGCAACCGAGGACGAAAAGCAGCAAAAGCAAAAAACGTTTCATTTGGAAACTCCTTGGAAGGGGGTGGTTTTCCGAATCGCCGTCACTTGGTCAGCGGCGGCAAAATCTTCTTCGCGGCCGGACCTTCCAGATTGTAGATCGTGAAGCCTTTCGCGCCGAGTTTCTTCGCGGCCTTCACCTGCTCCAGCGTTCCGTCGGCAGTCAGTTTGTACTCGCCGATCCCGAAGTAAAGCGGGAAATCCGGGCGGACGAGCGCCTGCTGACTCCGCGTCATGTTTTCAAACGTTCCGGTCTTCTGCGTGTAGTTCATCGGGCAGAGGAAATCGACGAAGCCTTCGTTTGCCCATTTCACCCAGTCCTGACCGTACACTTCCTTGCAGTGCGGGTAAGTGTTGAAGACCGCGGCGGAAATTTTTACGTTCGGGTGGCGGACTTTCATCTCGTCATGGACGGTCTTCACGATGTGCGTGATCAGGCCCGCGCGCCAGGCGGAATATTCGGCCCAAAGTTTTCCGTCCTGCATCACGTCCTTCGGCCAGTTTTCGACTTTGTGCCCGAGGGACTTTTCAAACCGCTCGCGGCAGCCGTCGCAGAAGCAGCCATTCACGCCGTCGTACCGGATGTAATCGAAATGCACGCCGTCGATCGGGTATTTGTCGGCCATTTCGAGCATCGTGTTCACTTCCAGAGCGATATTATCGGGGTCGGACGGGCAGAGCCATTCGACCACTTCCCCTTTCGGGCCTCTTTGAAACCGGCAGGATTTCACGATTTTGGCATGATTCTCGGGCAAGATGTGCCAGTTCCCACGGAAGCATACTCGCCAGATGTGCACCTGGATCCCCTGGGCGTGGCACGCTTCGAGACACTGGGCGAGCTGGTCGCCGTACTTTTTGTAGTTTTCGCTCACCGGGGCGTACTGGCTCGGGAAAAGGGCTTCGCCGACCCAGAGCATGTTCGGAACGACGGCGTTGAAACCGGCCGCTTTCAGTTCCCGGGCGGTGCGGGCCCAGTCGCCGGGGTACGCGCCCAACCCATTGTGATTCCACCAGCCGCGGAACTCGAACGAGTCGGCGATTTCGAGGCCGACTGAGGCTTTTTTCAGGTTTTCTGCGTGCTTTTGCTCGCAGAATTCAAAGCCGGCCTTTACGCCCTGGGTTTTGAAAATCGCCTGCGCCTGCGCTTTGAGCTGAGCCGCTTCGGGGACTTCTTCGCCCAGAGCGGATTCCATACGCACGAGCGACTGTGTTTCGATCGTCTCGCGCAGCGGCGCAGAACCCGCCAGATTTTCCATCAAAACCCCCATTTCCACGGGTTCTTCGCGCAGGTCGCTCTCGATGAAGAAGACCGGCTTCCCGTTTTCGCGCGACCATTTTTCGAGGAATTCCCGCGTTTCGGGTTTCAGGAATTTGGTGAAGTTCACGATGCACGCCTGATGATTTTTCAGGATCTCAAGCCACTCGGCCTCCGTCGCATCGTACGCCAGCGCGGCCCGCTCCGATCCGAGATTCAGCTCGGCGAATTTTCTCTGAATGATCTCCGTGTTATTTCTGCCGAGCCAAAGCTCCGTTCCGTCCGGGGTCTTGACCGAGGCGAAAAGGATCGGCTCCTTGACGCACTTCAGCGAGTGGAACACGACCTGGGAATCAGCCTTTCCGAGCCGCCAGAAGGAGATCCGGATCCCGTCGATCTGGTCCCAGGTCCCCGGGTCGTCTTCGGGCTTGAAATCGCCTTTGGTGAATTTGACCACGCCGTCCTTTCCGGGAGCGGAGATCCTGCAGCCGAACCAGCCTTTTCCGCTGTGGAAGTAGAGCGTGACGTCGGAAAACGCGCCGGTGTTCGTGACGGAGGTTTCCAGCCGAAACTGGTTTTCGCGGCTCAGGTCGAGTTTGCAGGCCGCGTCGATATTCAGGCGGGCCAGGCCCTGAGTGTCGGAGGACGAAACGGACGCGCGAAGCCCTTCCGGGACGTAGCTCATGGGAAGGCCCGAGTCGCGGACCCACGCAAGACCGCCGGGCTGGAAGTCACTCAAAACGCGCGTCTGGGCAAAAGCCGGAACGCAGAAAACCAGGAGAAAAAGGAAAGCAGGAAGGAAGTTTTTCATTTTGTGAGTCCTTTCGTTAAAACTTTTTGGGACGTAAATATTTCGATGGAGTATGGTCAGGGGCTTGAGGGTAAACCCTCTCGCTTTTTTCACCCTCCGGGAGAAAAAAGGCTCGCCCGTGAAGAGGTTGGCCCCGCGGAGGGAGGAACATTTTGAAAATTGTTCCTCCCCCGGGACCCCCTCTTTCAAAAACTTTTTGATGTTTTAAGGGATCATTTTTTTCTTTTTTTATTCTTTTTTTTCATTTTCATTGCTGCGGTCACCGCAAACCCCGTCACCAGAATCGCCAGCGTCCCGCAAACCGTAATCAAAAGCTCATTCAGCGGACACCGAAACGCCTCCGGAATCACCCCCACCTTCGGCATCGAAAGCGTCATCCACGTGATCACCAAAATCCCGACGATCGCCCCGGTCAACGCCGCCGCCTTGGTCGCTCCGCGAGACAAAAATCCAAGGAGGAAAATCCCCACCATGCCGCCGCTGAAGATCCCGGCCAGAAGCCAGTACGCGTCCAGGATCCCCTTCGCCCGGATCATGAGCAGCGCGCAGCCGATCCCCACGACGCCCCAGAGGATCGAACTGAAATGAAGGACCAGCATCTGCTCGCGCTGCGAGGCGTTTTTCCGGAAAAATCGCGTGTAAAAGTCCGAAAGCGTCAGCGTCGCGCAGCCGTTCATGCTCGTCCCGATGGTGCTCATGGCCGCCGCAAGAATCGCAGCGATCAAAAGGCCCGTCACACCAACCGGGAGCTGATGAACGATGAAGAACGGAAAGACGCCGTCCCCTTTTCCCGACGCAATGTCCGCCGCCAGCTGCGGGTCCGTGATGAGTTCCGGCCGGGCTGTATAAAACGCGAAAAGCGCTGTTCCGATGAAGAGGAAAAAGGCCGAGATCGGGAGGTAAAGGATCGCGCCGAGCCAGACGGACTTTTTGGCCTCAGCGTCGGACCGGGCCGTGTGGTAGCGCTGGACGTAGTTCTGGTCGATCCCGAAATTCTGGAGGTTGATCGCCATCCCGTACCAGAAAACGACCCAGAAAGTCGAGGTTTGGAGGTCCGTAAGCGACCAGCTTCCCCAGCTGAATTTCTGATTTTCGGCCGCGATCCGGAAAATCTGACCCGGCCCCTCCGGCATGTTGCACAGAAGCAGGACGGCGCACGTGACGGCCCCGGCGATCAGGATCACGGACTGCACCGCGTCGGTCCAAATGACCCCGGCAATTCCGCCGATCATCGAGTAGAGCGCAGTCAGACCGCCCACCGCGATGATGATCAGGCGAACGTCCCAGCCGAGCAGATGGTGAAGCGGAAGCGCGAGGAGGAAGAGGACCGACCCCATCCTCGCCACCTGCGTGAGCATGTAGCAAAGCGAGGCGTAAACCCGTGCCCAAGTTCCGAAGCGGTCCTCCAGGTGCGAGTATGCGGAAATCGCTCCGACTTTGCGGTAGAACGGCACGAACCACTTCACCGCGATCCAGGCGGCCAGGGGAGTCGTGATGCTCAAGGCGAAAACGTTCCAGTTGGAAACGAAAGCCTTGCCCGGGAGCGCGAGGAAGCTGATGCTGCTGACGTACGTCCCGAAAATCGAAAGCCCGACCACGATCGACGGAATGTCGCCGCCCGCCGAGGTGAAGCCTTCGGGACTTCGACTTTTGAAGTAGAACCAGCAGCCCAGGCCCACCGTGCCGAGCATGTAAACCAAAATCACGCAAATGTCAAGGAATGGGAGCGCCATCGTGAGTCCCCGCCATAAATTAATGCCTGAGTTCATCCGTGATCTGCTCGATTTTCCGCCTTTCATCCTCCTTCAGGGGGTGGAACGGTTCGGCGGTCAGATCCGAGCAGAAACCCATGTAGTGCAGGGCGCACTTGATCCCGCGGCAGACGCCCATTCCTCCGGACGCCACCGCGTAAATGTCGTTCACCCGGTCGATCTTGCGCTGAAGTTCGTCCATCAGCGGGACGTTTCCCTCCGCTACGGCTTGGCACATTCCGACGTAAAACTCGGGAAAAAGATTCGCGCCGCCGCTCACCCCCCCCGACCCGCCGAGGCTGAACGACGCCTGGAGCAAATGTTCCGGCCCGACGAGGATCGGGAAACTTTCGGTCTCACGGGCGATCTGGCACGAGCGCCAGAAGAAATCCATGTTCCCGGAACTGTCCTTCATCCCGATGATTTCCGGCGTCTGGACGGCAAAACGGACGAAATCGCAGCTGAACCAGACTTTCGTCAGCTCCGGCATGTGGTACACGACGACCGGGAGCGGGACGCGCTTCACCACGTGGGCGTAGTAAAGTTTCAGGTCATCGCCGCTGGGTGGGAAGTAGTACGGCGGCGCCACGACCAGCGCGTCGGCCCCCTGCTCCGCGGCAAAATTCGCCTGAGCGAGCGATTCCTCGAAAACCGTGTCGGTGATCCCCACGAGCATCGGCACGCGGCCGTTAATGATCCGCGCAGCTTGCCGGACGACTTCACGCCTCAGAGCGTAATTAAGACTTTGCGCCTCGCCGGTCGTTCCAAGGACGAAAATGGCCGAGACTCCCGCGGCGATCATCCGTTCCAGAACGTTTTCAAAGCCCTGAACGTCCAGTTGATCGTTTGCCAGAAGCGGCGTAATTACAGGCGGAACGATGCCGCCGAGTTTCCAGTTCGTGTTCATCTTGAGTTTTCGATTCCTGCAAAACTTTACTTTGAAGTGCCGGTAAACTTCACCTCGAGCACCTGATTTTCAGCCGTCACCGGGACAGAAATCACCAGACGCAGAACCCCCGTGTTCGGGTTTTCGTCCGGCCCCTGGGTCGTTTCGCGGACCTCAAATCGGGCGGCGGGGTTGGTCGCCTGCGTCAGTTGAACGCCCAGCGCGCAGTCTTTCGTCCCGTTCGACTGGGTCAAAACGGCCGATTTTCCGTCCTCAGAGACCTCGATCTTCGCGCGGGTGTGGAACTGCCAGACGAGCGGTTTCCCCACGTTTTCGCCGACGCCCGGGCCGATCTCGTCGCGGATCATGACCTCGGAGTTTTTACGGTCAAGCCGGACCGAGCGGGTCAGGGATTCCAGCTGGCCGCGGTACGCGTCGGTCAGGTCGGTCGAGCAGCTTCCCGCCTCGGGCGAAGTCTGGAAATTCTGAACCACCGCGCTCCCTTTCGGGTTTTGGTTCTGGTCGTCGATGCAGATCGTATTCTGGCCGCGGGTCGAAAGCCGGTAGTACGTCCAGCGCAGGTTCCCGAAGTACGCCGGCAAGTTGTAATTATCGGCGCCAAGGTCCACCACCCAGCGAACCTGGTCCTTCTGAAGGATGAAGTTTCCAAGCTCGAGGTGACTGTGATTCACGGCATTGGAACCCGATTTGAACCCGAGGAACCACGCGTCCGGATCATTCCACGCCCCGCGGAACGTCGCGACTTCGGCGTTCCGGAAAGTGAAATCGAGCGGCGCCTTCGTAATGTCCCCGTCGCACGGCCGGTAAAACCAGACGGCCAGCGGGAAAATATTGTGCACGTTCTGCAGGTAGTACTGACCCCATTCCGGATGCTTGAACCGGTTCGCGAACCAGAGGAGCGCCATGCTCGAAACGTCGCCGGGGCCGGCATCGGCGAAGTTGAACGATTTGCCCGTCGAATCGCCCAGAGCGACCTGGAACGCGGCGGTCCGGTCAAAGCCCTCGTAGTCGCAAAGGCCGAAATCGTCGCCAAGCGAGCCTTCCAGTGCGTTGATGTAGAGGAGCGTGTAGAGCGTCGTGTAGATCCAGTACCCGGGCCCTTCCGCCCAGGCGCCGTCGGGTGCGAAGGTTTTCATCGCGTTGGAGACGCCCTCGCGGAGCTCGCGCAAAGTGTTTTCCAGAATCGCCCGTTTTTCCGGCTCTTTCACTTCATCGGCGATCGCCAGAATCCCCATCGTGATGCCGCCGGAGCAGACCTGGTTCCAGTTGTACGCGCTGGTTTTCCACCCCTTGCGGCCCTGGGCGGTCAGGACCCCTTTCTCGTAAATGTTCTGGACCATCAGGGCCTTTTCCTCAGCGCTCAAATCGGCGTAAAACCAGTCGAACGCGATCGCGAAAGCGGCGGTCATCTCGGCCGTGTCGAGGTAGTGCGACGGGTTCCAGTCCGGAAACGCCTCCGCGGCGTGGATCTCGGCCATGGCGCGCTCGAAGCATTTCGCCTTCAGCTCGGCGTCGTCGGTGAGGCGGTAAACCGTCCCGAGGGCCAAAATCCTGCGCAGGCAGCGGCGACTCTGGGTCAAAAGACGCGGCCCGACGATCAGATACTCGACCGTTTTGGGGTCCTTCAGAAGCCCCTGGGCCTCACGCTCGACGGAGGCGTAAAGGCGCTGAAGATCCGCGTCGGTCTTCAGGAGCGTGGCGGTCTCGGCCCCCTGCGCTTCGGTGAACAAAACGCGCGGGTGGACGGGATCCAGCGATTTAAGCGAAAGCTCCGCCTCCTCTGCGAAAGCGAAAGCCGCAAAAAACAAAACGAGTAAAAAGGTGGGGATTCGTGAAAGCATCAAAAGCCCTTTCTGCAAAAAAGGAACAAATGGGTAGGAAACCGCGCGTGGACCGGGTTCGATCTCGTGGATCCGCTCCGCACGCTGAAAATTTTCAAAAAAATCGGACGTCACTCCTTGACTTTTCCGGGGCTTTGCGCCATAATGAACGGAAAGTTTAACCGGCCTTTTTCACTTTTTTTCAGGAAACTCACAAATGAATCAATTCCAGAATAAAGTCGTCATCATCACCGGCGCAAGCCGCAACACCGGGCTGGGAATCGCCCGAAAGTTTCTTCAGGAGGGCGCGTTCGTCTGCATGAACGCCACGACCGTCGAAAGCACCCGCAAGGGCGCCGACGCCATGCGCGCTGAGGGGTTTGGCGATCAAATCCTCGAAATTCCCGGCGACATTTCGAACCCCGCCGACGTGGACGCGATGTACGCCAAAGTCGAGGCGGAGTGCGGGAAACTCGACATTCTCGTGAACGTGGCGTGCTACCAGGGGATCGGCCCCGCGTTTCCCGACGTGGAGTACTCCGAGATGGAGCGCGTGTTCCGGGTGAACCTCATGGGGACGTTTTACATGGGGCAAAAAGCCGCCCGCATCATGATCCGCCAGGGTTTCGGGACGATCGTGAATTTCAGCTCGAACACTTCGACGCGCGCCATTCGCAAACGGGCGGCCTACTGCGCGAGCAAAGGCGGGATCGACGCTCTGACCCGGGCCATGGCGCTGGACCTTGCGCCGTACAAAATCCGCGTCAATACCGTGACGCCGGGTTACATTTACACCGAACGCTGGGACCATCTCGACGACGCGACCCGGGCCCGCCGCCGGGCGAACGTCCCACTCGGTGAGGAAGCCACCGCCGACTGCCTGGCCGACGTGGTTTTCTTCCTCGCCTCGGACGCTTCGCGCGGCATCACCGGCGAACGCTTCGTCGTGGACGGCGGAACCTCCATCCAGCACATGCCTGCCGACGTCGATATTTAATTCCGCATTCCGCATTCCGAATTCCGCATTTAAAGAAACTTTGCCGCGTAATAAAGCGTCCAGTCCTGATCGTTCGCCCAGTCGTCGAAGCGCTTGCCGTCCGCTTCGCCCGTCGGGACTGCGAATTTCTTCGTCTCGCCGTCCGGGACGAACTGTTTCACGTGAAACGGGACCAGGTAGCCGCAGGACGCGAAACCGTCGGGGAAGTAAACGCACAAATTGTTCTGCAAAATCCGCTCCGAAAGCGCGCAGTACTCCGGTTTCGGGTCGATCTGGTTCAGCACGCCGTACATCTCGCCGGAAAGGGCGCAGAGCCACTGCGGCTGAGTGTCACCGAAAATGCGCATTTTGCCGAACCAGAAGAGGTCCCAGTAACGCACCGCGAGCAGATTCACGTGGAAATCCGGCTGCTGGCCGCAGAATCCCTCGACGTTTTTCAAAAATGCCGGGATCGGCTCTAGGTACTTCGCCTCGCCGCTGAGCTGGTACGCGTGGACCAGGCTGATGATCTTCAGGAGGAACGTCCCCTGCGTGTACGAAACCTCGGCGGAGTAGTGGTCCACCCCTTTCTCCAGGACCAGATCGCCGTGGCGCAGGACCGCCGCTTTCAGCGCGTCCGCCGTTTCCGTCATCTGTTCCTGAACGAGCAGCCGATAAATTTCCGCCGCCTCGATACACGGGGCTTCATGCGCCACGCCGTCGATGATCCGGTAGTAATTCAGCAGGATCCCCGCCGCGTGTTCGAGGCATTTGCGCTCTTTCGTGAGTTTGTACCATTCTAAATAGTAGTCCGACATCCAGGGGAAATTATACGCGCGTTTCCACTGATTATTTCGGCCCGGCTCGTTGAAAACCATTTTCGTTTCGGGGTCGAACATTTCGCGCTCGATGAACTCCCGGTGAAGGCGGAGGGACTTCATCAGCTCCGGGTCCATTTTCTGCTGGAGGGCCTGAGCTACGACGCACCCCATCGAGAGCCGCTCCCGCCCGACGTTATGGTCGCCGGCGCCGACCACCTGCTGCCCGCTGACCCGGTCGTAAATCACGTACGCGCCGTAATTCGGCGAGTTGGGGTCCATGATCTGCTGATGCTCTGCGATGAAACGCGCCCGTCTCTGAAGGATCGTTTCGACCGGCTCCAAAACGTTCACCCGCATCAGGGTCTTTTTCCCGTTGACCGCCAGCCGGATCTCCCGCGCCCCGGGCGAGTCAAACACGACTTCCCACGCGGCCTTTTTCGGGTTCTGCGCGTCACGCTGGAACGGGACCGGTTTCCCGTCCACCGAAATCTCGGCGCTTTCCCAGTCGAAAGCCGTTTCGACGCTCCCGCGGACCGGCTCGCCGATCCCCACCGAGTACTTTTCCGCCGCGAATCGTACCGCGCCTGCGTGCTTCGGGAGGGTTTCGTCCGGTTTTTCGTCGCTGAACGAATAAACGAAAGTCAGGCGCAGCGTCTCGCCCGGTTTCAGCTTGCAGGGCGTCGGATGCAGGACCAGCGCGCCGCGGTACCACGAGCCGTTTTTCGTCTGCGAGCAGTCGTACGAAATGCTGTAATCGCCGAGCGAGCCTTCCGTCACCCAGCAAACCAGAAACGGCCGCGAGCCGTCCAATTTGGTCGAGTAGAGCCACGACGCGTCGCCGCCGCACCAGACGTGCGTGTTGCACGCAAGCGAGAGCATATTCTCCCGCCGCGTGAAATTGCAGGCGTACGGGAACCGGATCCCGAAGTTTTGCGGCCCGAGTTCGCAGTCGGCCGGACCCTCATTTTTGACCTCGTAGGCCTCGGTCCAGCGGTCGCCGTCCAGACTTTTGCGGATGGTCAGTGCAAGCGGCCCGCGAGTGGCACGGACCTCACCGTCCGGCGAGACGCTCTGCAGCTGAAACCCCTCGACGGTCCCCCAGCCGAGCGGCCCTTGGGCCTTTTCGTCGATCCAGTTCATCAGGAAAGGATCTTTCGGATTCACGATTTGCGTCGTCGCGCCGGTTTCCGGATCCACGGAAGCGAGGAAGTTTTCGGAGGTGAAAGTCCGCTCCTCCGCGAAAACGGCCAGGGCAAACAGAAAGGTGAGGGCAAAAAGGAAAAGTTTCATTTCAGGTCAGGAATCAAGCATTTTTTTAGTTAGGAGTTAGGAGTGAGGAGTTAGGAATTGAAAAAGCTTCGGCTTTTAAGGGGTTAAAGTCTTTCTGAAGGTGACGTTACGCGCCAGCGCAACTCCTAACTCCTCACTCCTCACTAATCACCAGTTTACCACACGCGCCCCAAAAATCAACCCCCCTCGAAAAAAATGAAGAAAAAATTTCCCCGCCCCTCTTGACTTTTGGGGGGCTTTAACGCATAATAAGAAAAAATTGAATCCCCACCGGCTCCTAACCCACCCGACTCAAAATGACGAAATTCATCGCTCTCATTTTCGCCGCGGCCCTCATGGCTTTGGCCCCCTTCACGATGGCACAGGAAAAAAAGTCTTTCTGGCACGTACCGACCCCGACGGACGCCCAGCACGTTAAAGCGGCGGCGCCGTTCACGCTGACCGACTACCACATTCACCTGAGGCTTGGCACGACGTGCGTCAAGGCGATCGAGCGTCAGGAAGCCACCGGCATTCAGTCGGGCATCCTCGAAAACTCGGGCCGCGAGTGGCCGCTCTTTGACGACGCGTCGCTGCTGGCGTTCATCCGGTACAATCGCAAGATCATGGCCGAAAAGGGCGTGAAACTCCCCATCGGGATGCAGGTCAACGACCGCGACTGGTTCACCTACTTCAGCCCCGACGTGCTGAAGCAGCTGGATTACGTCCTGGCCGACACGATGATCATGGACGACGAAAACGGCCAGCCCGTGCGTCTGTGGCGGGCCGATACGTACGTCATCACCGACGAGGAAGTGTGGATGGAGCGGTACTTCCGGCACACGATGCAGATCCTCGACGAACCGATCACGATCCTGGCGAATCCGACGTACCTGCCGGCCCAGCTCGCGGACCGATACGACCATTTCTGGACTGAGGAGCGTATGAAAGCGGTGATCGACCGGGCGGTGAAAAACGGCGTCGCGCTGGAAATTCAGGCCAAATCGACTTTCCCGAGCGTGAAATTCATCAAAATGGCGAAAGCCGCCGGCACGACGTTCTCGGTCGGCACGAACAACGGCGACGGCGAGATCATTCCTTACGACCGCTGGTTCCGCGTCATCGAGGAGTGCGGCCTTGAAGAAAGCGACTTTTTGAAAATCAGGTACTAGAAACTGAGTGTGGAGTTTGGAGTGTGGAGAGTGGAGTTGACGCTTCGCGTAACGCCGCCTTCAGAAAGACTTCAACCCGTAAAAAGCCGAAGGCTTTTCCAACTCCACACTCCACTCTCCAAACTCCACACTGAAAGAAAGGATTAACCGTGATTCGCAGATCATTCATGAAGACCAGCCTTGGATTGGGAACGGCGGCGCTGCTCGGCGGTACGCTGAAAGCGGACGAGCCGAAACCGGAATCGGCAAATGAAGAGCCGTTCAAGAAAATCAAAATCGCCCAGATCGGCGTGCGTCACGAACACGCGAGCGGGAAAATGAACACGCTGAAAATGCTCCCGCAGTACTACGAGATCGTCGGCATCGCGGCCGAAAATCCCGAAGAGGAGAAGCGTCACAAGAACGACGGCCTTTACAAAGACCTGAACTGGATGAGCCAGGAAGAACTCCTGAACATTCCGGGCCTGGAAGCCGTCGCGGTCGAAACGGAAATGACGGAGCTTCTTCCCACGGCCATGAAATGCGCGGCGCGCGGCCTGCACATGCACGTCGATAAACCGCTCGGCCAGGATCTGAACGAGCTGAAAACGCTCTTGGACCTCTGCCGCGAAAAGAACGTCCTGATCCAGCCGGGCTACATGTACCGCACGAATCAGGCGTTCCGGCTCCTTCTGCACGCCTACCGCAGCGGCTGGCTGGGCGAGCTGCACGACATTCAGCTCGACATGTGCCGGAACGACACGAGCGAGGGCTTCCGCAAGTGGCTCGCCACGTACCGCGGCGGCGGTCTTTACGACTTTGGCTCCCACCTGGTCGATTTTGTGGTGGAATTGCTCGGCGCGCCGAACGAGATCCACGTGTTTGAAAAGCCGGACCCGAAAGACGGCCTGAACGATAATACGCTCTCGGTGCTGCTTTACGAGAAGGCGATCGCGGAGATCCGCGTCTCGCTGCGCAAGATCGACGGTTTCTCCCGCCGCCGGCTGGCCGCGCATGGGACGAAAGGCTCGTTCGTGCTCGACCCGCTGGAAAACTGGTCGCGTGACGCCTCGGGGAAGATGGTCCCGCTGAACGTGACGTTGACGCTTGACCAGGATCAGGGCGAGTACCACAAAGGGGTGAACGCGCTCAAACTGGAGCCGTACACGGACCGCTACATCGGCCAGCTGACCGAGTTCGCGCACTACGTCCGCGGCCTGAAAGAAAACCCGTACTCGTACGATTTCGAGCTTCTGTCGCAGAAAGTGATCCTCGCCGCTTCGGGTTACACGAAGTGGGAGAAGTGACTTGATACGGAGGGCCGGCGTCCTCGCCGGTCAAGTTAATTATTTTGTGTTTTTTGTCGCACAAGGTATTAACTTGACCGGCGGGACGCCGGCCCTCCGGATCTTGTGGACGACGTCGGAGACGTCGCCCACGTAAAAAAAGTTTCTTTTATTTATCCGTCCGGAACGGCGTGGCGGGCAAGCCGTCTTTGGAGTAGAGGTTGACGTCCGTCGGATTGTTCTGGAACGCAAAGCGGACGTACTTCGGGGCCGGGACGTCGGCGCAGGTCAGCTCGACGGAGTCTTCACCCACGATCTTCGCCTCGGCCCAGTGGAAGTTTTTGTCCTCGCCGGCCACCGCGAAGCAGTTCGGCGTGCCTTCGATGCACGTGATCCCCTCGCGCTCCGTGTTCTTCGCAACGACCAGACCGCCGCCGACGTGGTTGAACTTCACGATCGCTTTCGCGCCGTCAAACGCCACGCTCTCGAGCATCGGCGAGCAGCACTCGATCCCCTGAATGCCGTAATCCTTGGCCAGCGCCCAGCGGGCGAGACGGTTTCCGGCGTCCCATTTGTCGGTCGGGTGAATGTCGCCAGCCTCACCGGCTTCGATGATGACCGCCTGACCGGTCTTCGGAACCTCCATGCACATCGTCTGGCCGTTACGCACGAAGCCCCAGCCGGCCTCGTTCGGGTTCGGATCCTGCGCGCGGAAATTAGCGAGCTGGACCCAGTAGAACGGAATGTCGCCCCAGATCTGACGCCACGCGAGAATCATGGCCTTCTGCTTGAAGTAGTAGAATTCGCCCTCACCGGCATTGGAGCAGCCCTGATACCAGAGCGCGCCCTTGACCGTGTAGTTCTTCCACGGGGCGAGCATCGCGTAGTACATGCCGCCGGCGTGGTGGTAGCCACACGGCTGACCCGCCGCCATGTCGGCCGCGCGTTTCGCCAGGAGGTCTTTGCCCGGCTGGACCGTTTCGGGGACCAGATCCCAGCCGTAGTCCGGGATCCAGCTATTAATGTTGCTTCCGCCCCAGTTCGAGTCGATCAGACCGACCGGGACGTTCAGAACCTTGGAGATCGCGACGGCAAAGTGGAAACCACAGGCCGTGCAGTTTTTCTGGGCGCCGTCTTTGCAGAGCTGCCAGCCGGCAGAGTGCACGTCTTTGTTTTCGACCGCGGCCGTTTCGTGCTGCTCACGATTGAAGCGGATGAAGCTGAAATCGCCGTTCAGCTCTTCTTCCGTGCAGGCCAGACGCGGGACGAAGGGCTGGCCTTTGGGCGCGCGGCTCTGGCCCCACGAGTTCAGCGGCATTTCCATGTTGGACTGGCCGGAGCAGATCCAGACCTCGCCGACGACCACGTTCTTCAGAACGATCTCATTGGCCGCGCCTTTGATGACGAGGTCCTGGCCCTCGAAAGTCCCGTCCATCGCGGGGAGTTGGACCTTCCAGCAGCCCGCCTCGCAAGCGGTGGCTTCGACGGAATTTCCGTGGAACGTGACGGTGACTTTTTCACCGGCGTCCGCCGTGCCCCAGACGCAGACCGGAACGCCGCGCTGAAGAACCGCATTATCGGTGAACGCATTCGTGACTTTGACTTCGGCCATGACGCTGGAAGCCCAGACGCACGCCAGGATCGCGACTGCCAGAGAGGCCAGCCGCACAAAATGGAATTTAAGCATGGGTTACTCCTTGAGGTGGGAAGTGGAAATGGAAGTTAGGAGTTAGGAGTGAGAAGTTAGGAGTTGGAAAAGCCTTCGGCTTTTTATGGGTCGAAATCTTTCTGAAGGCGACGTTACGCGCCAGCGTCAACTCCTAACTCCTCACTCCTAACTCCTAACTCAAAAAATTTATTTTTTGCCGAGTTCCGCCGAGCGTTTCGTCGCGGCAATGACCGCTTCGTACATCGCGGCGCGGACTCCGTGGGATTCCAGCTCGCGCATGCCGGCGATGGTCGTTCCGGCGGGGGAGGTGACGCGGTCTTTCAAAACGCCCGGGTGCTCCTTCGTTTCGAGCACCATCGCGGCGGCTCCGCGCACGGTCTGGGCCGCAAGGGTCAGCGCCACGTCACGGGGCAGGCCCATCATGACGCCGCCGTCGGCCAGCGCCTCGATGATCAGGTACACGTACGCCGGACCAGAGCCGGAAAGCCCCGTCACCGCGTCCATCACGTGCTCGCCGACGTGGAAGCAGCGGCCGACGCTCTTCAGCAGGTCGCACGTGATCTCGAAATCTTCCTCGGTGACGGTCTCGGAATTGCAGAACGCAATGGCGCCCTGACCGATCAGGCACGGCGTGTTCGGCATCACTCGCACCAGGCGGGTTTCGGCCCCCAGACCGGCGGCGAGTTTCGCGAGCGGGATCCCCGCACAGATCGAAATGACGAGGTGCTTCGGCGTGATGTACGGCGCGATCTCCTGCATCACGTCCGGCAAAACCTGGGGCTTGACCGACAAAACGATCACGTCGCAGTCCTCCACCACGTCCACGTTGGAGTCGGTGGTCTGGATCCCCGTCGCGGCGGTGAATTTTTCGCGGCTGGACTCGAACGCATCGGCGGCGATGATATTTTCAGCCGGGACGCCCGCCTTGGAAACGAAACCTTTGGAAAGCGCCGTGGCCATTTGACCGGCGCCGATGAAGCCAATTTTCTTGGTGATTTGCATGATTTTTGGTCCTTTAGAGTGAATTTGGGAAAAACTTTCGTTTATTATACTGAAAATAAACCGTGCTGGAAGGGGGGGGCGCCTTGAAAAAAATCCCGGATTTGGTAAAATCAAAGAAAATGGGAAACTCCGTTCGGAAATTCAGGCACTCAAAACTCTGGATTCCGGACCTGATCCACGCCTCACACCACACTTCAGTCCAAACATAATTTGGCAAAATGGCTTTTACTTCCGCAGGCTCGTACCAGTTCATCAAATGCGTTAGCGTCGGCTCCATGACCCAGGTCTGGCACGGGTACAGCTCGCTGCTGGAAATTCCCGTGGCGATCAAAATGCCGGTCGAGGAATTGAAGCAGGACCGCCGGGTCATCGAGGCTCTGCGCAAGGAGTACGTCATTGGCCGGGAGTTTCATCACGCGAAGATCGTGGAAATGTACGACTTTCTTCAGGAAAAGGGAGAAACGTTCCTCGTGATGGAGTGGGTCCCGTTCAACCCGCTTCGGGACGTTTTAAGCGAAGGGCTGGAGTCCTACGGGTGGCGTGTTCACAAGATGATCGAGGATATGGCCGAGGCGCTCGCCTGTTTCAATTCCTTTGGGTGGGTGCACCGCGACCTTTCCCCCGACGTTTTCATGGTGAACCGGGAAACGAACGAGACGCGCCTGATCGAGTTCCTGTTCGCGCAACGGCCGAATCATTTGTGGTCCCGCCTGCTTGGTTCCGACGAGGTCCCTCAGCGTGGCCGCTACCTCGCGCCGGAACAGATCCGCGGTGAGGGGCGTGACCAACGCTCCGATATTTATTCGCTGGCGTGTATTTTTTTCGAGATGGCGACGGGCGTCCCGCCGTTCGCAGGGGAAAATTTCAACCAGCTCGCGCACCAGCATTTGAACGTCCCCGTTCCCGCCGCAGATGCGATCAATCCGAATCTGACGGAGGAATTCACAAAACTCCTTCGGCAGTGCATGGCCAAATCACCTTCGGAGCGGCCGTCCACTTCGCACGAGGTTTACAACGCCCTGAAAGAGATGAAAATATTCATCAGAAACCCGGAACGACGCGGGGAGAGATGATGGTTTTGAGTTTTCAGCTACAACTGAAAACTGACAACTATAACTGATAACTATAAATATGGAAATTCAACTTTCATTTGAGCAGCCGATTTACGAACTTGAATCCCGTCTGGAAGAAATGGAACGCACCTCAGGTGATTCGCCGGACGTGAAGGATTCCATCAAGCGTCTTCGCCGGGAACTGGTGGATTTAAAGCGCAGCATCTACCAGAACCTCCAGCCTTGGGAGACGGTCGAGGTTTCGCGTCATTCCAATCGTCCCCAGACGAGCGATTATTTGAATTTGGCTTTCGATGAGTTTGTGGAACTTCACGGGGACCGTTTCTTTGGGGACGACCCGGCCATCATCACCGGCTGGGCGAAACTGGACGGGATCCCCTGCATGGTCGTAGGACACCAAAAGGGCAAAAACATCACCGAACGCACGAAATGCCGCTACGGGTGCGCCGAGCCGGAGGGGTACCGCAAGGCCATTCAGAAAATGAGATTGGCGGCGAAGTATCACCTTCCGATTATTACCCTGATCGACACACCGGGCGCATGGCCGGGAGTCGGCGCCGAGGAACGCGGTCAGGCGTGGGTCATCGCTCAGGGAATGTACGAAATGTCCCGTCTCCGCACACCCATCATCTGCGTAGTGATCGGTGAAGGCGGCTCCGGCGGTGCGATTGGGATCGGCGTGGGGGACCGCGTCGCGATTCTGGAGCACGCCTACTACTCCGTCATCAGTCCGGAAGGCTGCGCGGGAATCCTCTGGAAAAGCAAGGAATTCCGTGTCCAGGCCGCCGAGCAGCTCCACCTTACTTCCAAAGATTTGAAGGAATTGGGCGTCGTGGACGCAGTGATCCCTGAGCCGCTTGGTGGAGCACATCGTGATCCGCGTCTGATGGCCGGGAACCTCAAGAAGTACCTCCGCACTTCCCTGCGTGAGCTGGCGAAAGAGCCCATTGATGAACTCATTGAGAAACGTTACGAGAAATTCCGTAAAATCGGCGTTTTTATCGAATAAACCAAAAAACACGATTCCCCCAAATCAGAACAAATGGAGACAAAAAAATGGAAGATCAGGATTTGAAAGACTTGGAAATGACGATCCAGGAAAAGGAAGGTCAGGAAATAGAAGACCAGGAAACAAAAGAGACGTCCTCTCGCAGTTACAATCTTTTGATCGTCCTTTTGATCATCCTCCTTGGTGTGACCGTTTTTGTTGCATACGTTAACCTCGTGCAGCCGAAATGGTTCATCGATTGGCGTGATCAGACTCTGAGCCAACTTAATATTCAAAATCCTTTTGCGGTCCCGGATGAAATGATCGTGGACCCGGATAAAATCCCGGATGCTCTTCGTGAGGAGGACGCGAAAACGTGCAAGGCTCTGGAAGAACTCGGCGCGATCGTGATTCGTGACACGATGACGAAAATGGGAAGCGTCGTTCATCTGAATGCTGAGACCAACTCCGACGAGGCCCAGAAACTGATGGGTAAACTGATTTACCTCAACGCAATGAACGTGGCCGACGCGGGTCTGACAGACGAGCAGACCGAAAACTGGGTCAATCTGGACCATTGTACCTCACTGAACATTCAGGGAAATCACGGCATTACCTCCGCATCGCTCGAAAACATCTCGGAAATGGCGAATCTTGACGGCGTGTACGTCGAGAATACGGACATCTCGGGCGAGAATCTGGACAAACTCCTCAAACTCACGCACGTGAAGATCCTGAACATGAGCGGCTGCAAGCTCAAGGACGAAGACATGAAGGTCCTCGGGAAGATGGAATCCATTCACTGGCTCCTGCTCGAGGACATGGAATTGACGGACGCCTGCCTGCCGGCTTTCATGAATATGCCCAACCTGAAAACGCTCACGATCATGAAAGGGAACAATATTTCCCGTGAAGCCGCCAAAAAGTTTGAAAGCGAATTTTCGGCAAAAAATGGGACCAGAATCGAAGTAAACTGACTCACAGACCGGCGCGTTGCTGGTCCAATCAAGAAAGGTTTAAATATGAAGCACACCTCAATCCTCACCCTTTTGTTTATTTTCACAGTCGCTTGTACTGTCTCGGCTCTGGAAATTCCCAAGACGGTCGCTCATCGTGGTTTTTCCGCGATCGCTCCTGAAAACACCTGCGCCTCGATCCGTAAAGCGTGGGAAGCCGGAGCAGGCGGAAGCGAGTGCGACGTTTACATCACGACCGACGGCGTGATCTGCCTCATGCACGACGGCTCGACCAAACGCACTTCCGGCGGGAAAGTCGATCTTCCCATGAAAACTTCCTCGTGGGACCAGCTCAAAGACGTTTGCGTTCCGAACGGAAAACCGGGCTACGAAAACGAGAAGATCCCGACGTTGGCTCAGGCCCTCGAAACGCACAAGCAGTGCACCGGATGCCTGCCGGTCATTGAGATCAAAGACGCGAAAGCCGCTCTGGGCGTTCTGGAAGAACTGAAAAAGGCGGACATGCTCGACAAAGCGTTCATCATTTCCTTCAGCTACGAAGCCGTCCAGACCGTCTGCGCCAACAGCAAGGTCCCGACCGCCTACCTGGCCGGGAAGCTAGAAACTCTCGACGCCCTCCGCGACTTCTGCCGCAAAACGAAGGAAGCCGGCGCCACGATGATCGACATCATGTACTTCGATGGCATGACGGAAGAGTACGTCAAAGTCGCTCACGAAGAAGGCCTGGTTCTCATGATCTGGACCGTGGACGATCCGAATGTTATGCGCAAACTCCTCAGCTGGGGCGTTGACAGCGTGACGACGAACCGGCCCGACCTGATGGCCGAGGCGCTCAAAGCTTCCGCCGCGGAAAACTGAGAACTGGCGAAAGCCGCCAAAAGTTAAAAGTTAAAAGTTCCGACTTCACCGACGCGAATCTGACGGAACGCCCCTTCGGGTGGTCCCGGGTTCACGTCGGTGCAGATCGGAAACGCCGCGGAAACGCGCAATCTGAACGACCTCTGAGTCGGAAATGCCGAATTTTCGGGAAAAATCTGGATCAAATATTGAAACTTACTCCTGAAACCAGGAATGAAAGGTTTACAATGAAACGCACCTCAATCCTCACCATTTTGTTTCTTTTCTTAGCCGCCTGCACCGTCTCGGCTTTGGAAATTCCCAAGACGGTCGCTCACCGTGGTTTCTCTGCGATCGCGCCTGAAAACACCTGCGCCTCGATCCGCAAGGCGTGGGAAGCTGGCGCGGGCGGTAGCGAGTGCGACGTTTACATCACGACCGACGGCGTCATTTGCCTCATGCACGATGGCTCGACCAAGCGCACTTCCGAAGGAAAAGTCGATCTTCCGATGAGGGAGTCTTCATGGGACCAGCTCAAGGACGTTTGCGTTCCGAACGGAAAACCCGGCTACGAGAACGAAAAGATCCCGACGTTGGCGCAGGCCCTAGAAACGCACAAGCAGTGCCCCGGTTGCTACCCGGTCATTGAAATCAAGGACGCGAAAGCCGCTCCCGGCGTGCTGGAAGAGCTGAAAAAGGCGGACATGCTCGACAAAGCGTTCATCATTTCGTTCAGTTACGAAGCCGTTCAGACCGTCTGCGCCAACAGCAAAGTCCCGACCGCGTATCTGGGCGGGAAGCTCGAGACGCCCGAAGACGTCCGGAGATTCTGCCGCAAAACGAAGGAAGCCGGCGCGGGCCTGATCGACATCATGTACTTCGACGGGATGACGGAAGAGCACATAAAAGCCGCCCACGACGAAGGCCTGATCTGCTGGATCTGGACCGTGGATGACCTGAAGGTCATGCGCAAGCTCCTCAGCTGGGGCGTTGACAGCGTGACGACCGACCGTCCCGACCTGATGCGTCTGGCCCTGAGCAATCCAACCGCGGAATCCTGCGAGTGGACCGGCGCCGCGCAAAGCTCCGACTTCACCGACGCGATGAACTTTTCTCCGAAAAAAGCCGCGAACATCAACGTCGGCACGAAAGCCCATCCGGCCGCAAAAGCCCGCTGCAGCGGAACTTTGCTTCTGGAATCCCTGACGCTTGGCGCCGACGCCGGCTCTGAGGGGGAACTTTCCGTTGCCATGGCGAAAGACGCTCAGATTTTCGCGATCCAGATCGGAAAAGAAGGAACCGGAACGCTCGCCCTCAACACGGGAACGACTCTGAGTTCTTCCTCGGTGATCCTCGGCGAAGCTCCGAAATCCTGCGGAACGCTGGCCCTCAAAAACGCGGAACTCTCGGCAATCTCGGTCTCGATCGGCGACGCGGCCGAAACCCAAGGCACGCTGAAAATTGAAGGAAAATCCACGCTGAACGTCCTCGGCCCGCTCGGATTTGGAAACGCAGGTGAGTCGTTTGGTGAACAGACCGGCGGTGAAGTGGTCGCCTGCGCCAATCTTCTTTTCGGTGAATCGGGCAAAGGCTCGACCGAGTACGCCCTGAAAGACGGTCTTTTCTGGACCAAACGCGGTTTTTCGCTCGGCTCCGGCGGCAAGGGCTTGCTCGAAATTTCCGGCGGTGAGTTCCGCGCGGACGGCCAGTTCGTCATTGGTTTTTACTCCGCGAACAGCACGGTCCGCCAGACCGGCGGCGTGGCGAATATTCGCGGCACTTACAGCGCGTGGGGCTACCGGACCAACCCGGGCTTCATCGAAGGTTTTACCAAGGAAAAAATCGCCGACTACTGCGCTGGGATCCAGTTCGGAGGGACGCGCATGGACTCCGAGGAACTGCGCTCCGGCGGGACGGGTGAGTACTTCCTTGAAGGTGGAGTCGTGAACACGACGCGGCTTTCCAACATGACGAAGAACCGCACCCCAATGTTCTACCTCAGCGGCGGCGAGCTGAACGTCACGAGCGACCCGGCCATTCCGTACTCGGGTCTGGTCGCGGCTCCGATCCAGATGAAGGGCGGCACGCTGCGCGCCGAAACCATCCTCGCAAAAGGCTACATGGCGGACGATTCGTTCGTTCAGGAAGGCGGCGTTTTTGAACCGGCCGGAAAAGCCAAAATCGATGGGAATTACGTCGTGAAAAACGCGCAAATCGTGGTCAAACCCGGCGTAACGCTGGACGTGACGGGGAGTTTCGACTGCGAGAACGCGACGATCACCCTCCCGGCCGGCGCGGACGTGAACGCGGTCTTCCCCGGAGCGAAACCGGCCGGAAAATTTGAAATCAAATGATTTTTTCGGGACGGACGTTCAGTGCCGTTTCTTTGTAACATTACGAGGGACTTGTTGAGAGCAGGCCCCTCGTTAAAACGTTTTTTGTATTCCATTTCATTTCGATTTCCTTCCTCACAAAGAAATTTACCTTATATTCGATATTCCATTCTCAAAGAACATTTCTTTAGAAAGGTACTTTCATGAAACCCCAGACTTTACAAGAAAAATTGATTGAAAAATCTCAAGAGGCTTTTTCGATGGCGATTGAGATTTATAACAAACCCACAATTAAATATAGGGTTGAGGGGTTCAGTTTTTTTATTTGTAATGCATGGGAATTGATGCTGAAAGCCTACATGACAAACACTTGGGGTGAACCAAGTATTTATTACAAAGATAAAACAAACCGAACAATTACCCTTGAAAACTGTCTTCAAAAAGTTTTTTCAAATGAAAAATCACCTCTTCGCCGGAATTTGGATCAGATTATTGAGCTTAGAAATACGAGTACTCATTTTATTGTTGAAGAATACGAAATGCTGTATATTCCTCTTTTTCAGGCATGTGTCTTAAACTATGTTAACAAAATGCAGGAACTTCTTGATGTCGATATAACGGAAATTATCCCACAGAATTTTTTAACTCTTTCAGTTAGTATGAAAACATTGACTGAAACCATGATTAGAGCAAAATACCCAGAGCAAATTGCAGAAAAATTTCTGGAGAAAACAGAAGAATTGGAACCGATGATTTCAGAGAATAATCAAACCTTTGCAATCCAGATAGAACATTTACATTTTATTACCAAGGACCGGAGTGAAGCCACTTCTATGCTGCATATTGCCAAAGAAGGTGAAACTGGTGTGAAAATCGTAAGGGAACTGAAAAACCCCAATGTTACACATAAATTCACGATGAAAAAAGCGATTAAAGAGATTAATCAGCGACTGAGAAAACTCCAAATTCCTTATGAAATAAACAGTTATTTCTTTAATCTGTTTAATAAAAAATACAACATTAAAGAAAATGAACTTTACTGTTTTGTTCACAGGCAGTATGCAACCCCTTCATATACATATTCCATGCAGATGATTGAACTGGTTGTGGGTGAAATACAAAAAAATCCAGAAAAATTTAATGAGAATTTAAAAAAATAAGCCGACCCCAGGGGCAAAGGAATTCTTGGTTTACACCTACTCCCATTGGGAACCCAGCCTTAATCCTTCCAAGTCAGCTATAATTATATTATAACCGTTTTTTTGCGAAAGTCAAGCCATTAATACAAAAAAGAAGGTTTTTATGAAACTTTTTCCCCAAATTTTGACCCTCATTTTCCTGATTCCCGGTTTTTCCACCCTCGCCGCGGGGTCGTTCGACGTCGATCTGACCGGCTGGGAAAGTTTTCGCTCCGAGACCGTCCGCTCGTGGGAGCAGCTTCAGAATGCCGGGCCGGAAGCCGTCCAGTGGGAGACCAACGACCTGACGACCTGGACCAACCAGCCCGATTTGATCTGCTGGTACCGAGCCAGTTTTGACTCGCCGAAACTCACCGACTCCCAGCACGCTTTTCTCGCCTTCGAGTGGGTCAAGTTCGGCGCTCAGGTCCAGATTGACGGCAAGGACGCGGGAAGCTACGCCGGCGGCGCCGAGCCGTTTGAGCTGGATGTGACCGATTGCGTCCGCGACGGCGGCAAGCATTCGATCCTCATCCGGGTCGAGGGCGCGACGGCCGTGACGAAAAATCCTCCGGAATCGCTGAAAACCGAGGTCGGCCACCGCCCCGCCGAGCTTTTCCAGCGGAACGTCATGGCCCCGGTCGGCTCGCACGGTTTTACCGAGGTGGGGCTTTGCGGCAAAGTGACGCTTGAGGTCCGCGACACGCTGAAACTCGAGGATCTTTTCATTCAGACGTCCTGGCGCGAGAAGAAGATCACGGTCGATCTCGAGGTCAAAAACCTGACCGGAAAAGCCGTTTCGGCCCCCGTAACGATTTCGGTCCCGGACCCGGAAGATCCCGAAAAATCTTTGATCGAGCTCCGCTCGTCGGTCTCGGTCCCGGCGGGAAAAACGCAGTCCGTTCATTTTGAGGAGCCGTGGGAAAACCCGCGCGTCTGGTCTCCACGCGACCCGTTCCTCTACTTCATGGACGTGAAACTCGGCGGCTTTCTGACCCACCGCGAGCGGTTCGGCTTCCGCGAGATCTGGTGCGAGGGCGACCGTTTCGTCCTGAACGGCGTGCCGTTCCACGCCCTTGGGACCGCCGCGCATCCGGGCGGATTCAAGGACCCGCTCGACACTTTCCGGCGTCTGCGCCGCGCAAATATTAATTGCATGCGCCTCCACGCGAACATCTGGCCGAAGGAGTGGATCGAAACGGCCGACGAGACGGGCATGCTCCTGATCCTGGAAGGCGCGTTTTTCTGCTGGTGCAATTCCTACGCGCTGGAAGACCCGGAATTCTGGGTGAATTACGACCGCCACATTCGGGCGCTCCAGAAAAAGCACCGCAACAATCCGTCGTTCTGCTTCCTCTCGATGGAAAACGAGATCGCGCACTGCGGCGGTGAGCGCATTCTGCCGGACCTGATGCATTTTCTGGCCGAGGCGGGCAAAAAGGCCAAGGCGTTCGACCCCACGCGCCCGATTTCCTACGACGGCGACATGGACCCGGAAGGCGTGGCGGACGTCGTGAACACGCACTACCCGATGGACTTCGCCGGGATCCGTCCCGGGAACGAGGACCAGAACTGGCCGCACGACTGCTGGTGGATGAACGGCGGAAAGTTCATGGCCTGCTACCCGAACGAGTTCTGGAAGTGGGACCGCAAAAAACCGTTCTACATCGGTGAGTTCCTGCACATTCAGCACTTCACGCGGAACGACCCGTACTCGCTCGTCCTGGGTGACGGGGCGTACTCAGAGGAATTCGGCTGGGTGAACGGCCGGGCGAAAGGAAAAACCTGGTCGATGCAGATCCCCGCCTACCGCGCCGCTGGCGTGACGGGCCTTTGCCCCTGGGTCATTACGGAGTACTCGCCCGCGCCGAAGATGGAAAGCGAGAAAAACCCACGCTACGCCGCCGTTCGGGACGCTTATGAGCCGGTCAATTTTATTCTCATGCCGATCCCTGCAGAGGTCTTCGACGGGACGGTAAATCGGGAAATTTTATGGATCGTGAATGATTCTGACTGCGTACGTGAGGTGACCATTCGCATGTTCCAGTGGGAGAAAGTCGAAGTGCTCGATCCGGGAAAACGCAAGCTGATCCCTCTGGAAATTCCCGCGTCCCTCATAAAAAATGGTCGGGTCAAGATCACGCTGACGCACAAGGCGGTCCGTTCGGAAAAACCGGAGTGGAACCCGGATTGGTCGAAAACCGGAGGCTTGCTCCCGAAGGGCGAGGACCATTTCTTCCTTGAGGAAGGAAAAGTGGAGCGGGAAATAGAAGTTCAAGTCGCCCAATACGCCGACTTCAAGGTCTTTCCGGTGCGGCTGGATCAGAACTCTCCGCCGCGTTTCCCGCACGTCGCGGTTCTGGGAGACTCCGAACTCGCCTATTTTTCAGGCGCGGTGGAGATCAAGGACCTGAACGACCCGGCCCTGGCGCAGGCCTCGACGCTCATCATCGGGCAAAACCAGCTTCAGGCTTTGTCCGCGGCGGAGCAAAAGGAGGAAAATCCGCGTTTTGTCGTGGGGGCCAGGTCGTTCGTCGATAAACTGAACGAATTTCTGAGTGATCCGACCCACAAGGTGATTATTCTGGAGCAGTACGAATACCCGGCGGGGCTTTTCCCGGTCCATCAGACCAAAACGACGGTCGGCGACCCGCGAAACACGGCATTTACCGAGTACCCGGCGGTTCACCACCCGTTCCTTTTCCCGGAAAACGCGGCCTTTGAACCGTACGTCCTCAACGGAAACCAGGTCCGTCTGGGCGGCCCGAATGGTTTCGAGTACTGCCCGATTTTGCGCCACCGGAACCTGATCCTCTGCCAGTTCCCGATCTCGGAGCGTTGGTACAAGTCGCCCTCCATGGCGGCCTGGCTCGAGCGTTTCCTCCAGGACGATTTGCCCCCGGCTCCGCAGCGCAAACTGGCGGTCATCGACCCCACCGGCCAGATCCAGAAGACCATGGCCCGGCTTGGATTCGAGGTCACATCACGCGAGGAAGCGCCGGACGCTCTGACTCTCGTCAACGCCGCCTCCGACCCGGTTTCACCGCGTCCCGGCGAGCAGTTCGTTCTGTTTGGCCTGACCCCCGAAAACCTCCCGAAATGGAAATCGGTCCTCCCGGCAACGGTTTCGCTCCAGCCGTTCCACGGGCCGGTCGTTCGGAAAGAGACGGGTCCCGCCGGCGAAGATTTCCCGAAAACGGGTCTGGCCGCGTGTACGTCGTGCGATCTCTACTGGACGGGAAGCCGCAAGGGCCTGACGAATCGCCAAATGACGCCGATCCAGCAGGTCTCCGACTGGCAGATCATGCCGTTCGAGCCCGATTTCGACCAAAGGGAGTCCGTGCCGTATTACGGCTTTGACCGGTTCGCGATGAAAATCGACCGGCCCCGTCACGTGATCGAGAATGAAAACGCGCTTTTCGTCGGCACGTGCCAGACACTGGAAGCGGAGATCGACTGCCCGCAGGGGTGGGCGTTCCTCGAGATCGAGGGCCGAGGCACGACGCTCCAGGGCGTGGGCTGCATCCTCGACGTTCGGCTGGACTCGCACCCGGCCGGGATCGTGGAAATGCTCCCGCAGTACGAGAAAAAGGGCCTCTTCATGAAGTGCGCCGGCGGGAAGCAGCGGCTTTCCATCACGTTCACAAACGACCTTTGGGACCCCGTCATGCGTGAGGACCGGAACTTCTACTTCCGCGGCGTGCGTCTGCTTCCGCTGAAGCCGATCGAGGGGAGCGACTCGCTGAAGATCGAAACGCTCCTGGAACCGACGGTCGCCGCCCGCATTGCGCCCGGTTGGGTGATCGACTGTGTGAAGTGCTTCGCCCCGGACGAACCGACGCCGCGCGCGGACCGTTACATTCGTTCGATCCTCTCTGGAGCGGGAATTTCCGCCCGGCTTCTTCTGGGTGGGACTCTTCTCGGCCCGTCCGACTGGGAACAGCGCAACGGCCCGAAACCGTGGCTGGTCACGCAGCCCCGCGGCATCCCGACGCTCGGCTGGGGCACGAACGGCTCGCTCGTCCAGAAAGTCACGTTCCTCCAGCCCGGCCGCAGAACGTTCACGCTTCGCGCCTCCGGCACCCAGTGCAAGGGCGAGTACCCGCACGTGAATCTGCGCCTGGACGGCAAGGTGATCGGCGAGTTTGACCTCGACTCGGAGGACATGCGCGACTGGACGATCTCTCCCGACGTGACGATCCCGGCCGGCGAACACGAGATCAGCCTCCAGTTCACGAACGACCTCTGGGACCCCGACACGCGCGACGACCGAAACATCCATTTCGAGAGTTTCCGCATCCAGTAGGGGTTCCGGAGTAATACTCCAAGGGAGGGGCATGAGAAAAAAATTCAAAAAAACTCTCAGCCCCCCCTTGCGAAAAAATAAAAATCAGTTATACTTTTTCACATAAATGTCGAGAGTGTGTTAGGCATTTATATTTTTTATTTTAACTACGGACGTTTAGCTCAGTTGGTTAGAGCGCCGTGCTCACACCGCGGAGGTCACTGATTCGAGTTCAGCAACGTCCACTAAAGGACCGGAAATTGTTTCCGGTCTTTTTTTATGTGTTTATGGAGTATTCTATTGTGTGATTTTAGGAATCTGGCATCCCCCTTGTTCATCAATCTTGAGGATAGATTATAATACGACAAGTTATTACGACAAGTGAATGATAAACAGGGCGGTATCTCTACCCCCATGGCCGTTTGTTTTGCATAATGCGCAGACCGGCGGCGTTCAACGTTTTTAGAGGTTTCCTGAATATTCACCCTTATAAAATCACGCAGCCACTTTGTACCGCGTGTACACATATTCGTAAATGCGTTGACGGTATTCGGATATGCTGACTTCATCATAGCACTCCGGCATCTCAGCCCAGAGCGTATTACGGATCAGATTATCCACCTCGGCCTTCGTTTCCTGCTTGTCGGTCCAATGGTCAAGCCCGGCAATCGCAGCCTTGATCTTCTTCAGGAGGCTTGAGGCCACTTTCTTGATTTTTTTGATATCCGATTGGGAGAGATCGTCCCGAAAAAGCATGCTGTAGAGCGAAAACTCCTCGTCGCTTTCGAAGCCCTCGCGGACATACCGCTGCTCCTCTTCATCCAGACTGTTGGCGAGATCCATAAGGTCCATAAAGGTTTTCTCGATGGTGGCGCGATCCTGTTCGCTGTTATAATGCTCGATGATCTGCTGATACCGGTCATAATAGTTGATGCGATTGGGATTGTTGAAAAGCAAGCGGGCCAGTTTCTCCTGAATCAGGTCCTCCAAATCCTTCATCACGAGGTTCTTTTTCCTGAGATTCGCAAATTCCCGGCGCAGAAGATCAAAGTCGATTGCGCTGGTATCAAACCGGCGGGGATCTTCACCGCCCATCTTCTGAACATCGTCTATTTCCACATACTCGCTGATGATCGAATTGATTTCCACCATCAGATCGGTCGTGTCGACATGACGGCGCTTTTTCTGCAATTCTGAGTAAATTGCGGCGAGGGCTTCGTACTCTTTTCGGGTAGAGCCGGTGATATCGTCACGGTCCGTGTATTTCATCAATCGGCCCAGTTCCGTGGCATAAGTGGAGAATGACTTTTTATCCTCGATGGTCCCGCAAACGGCGTTGGCGGCGGTCTGGATCAGTGACAGTTTCCTGAAATCGACCGCGCCCACCAGATCGGCAAGCTCAAAGTCACGTTCCCGGAGGAAAGCCTTCGCTTTTTCGATGGTATCGAGAATACGCGCAATCAATTCCTCCTTGTCCACGGTCGGGTCATTGCCGCCCTGTCCCCCAACATTGGCCGTGTAATCCGCTAGCGCCTTACGCAGCGCTTTTACGATGCCGATGTAATCGATAATCAGGCCGTTGCTTTTGCCCTCGTTTACACGATTGGCGCGGGCGATGGTCTGCATGAGCGTGTGAGCTTTCAGCGGCTTGTCCAGATAGAGGCAGGACAGGCATTTCACGTCAAAACCGGTCAGCCACATGGCGCAGACGAAGACCACGCGGAACGGATTGGACGAATCCTTGAATTCCTTGTCCAGCTCACGCTTTTCCATCTTCGTCCGGTGCGACAGGATATCCAGCCCCCATTTTTTGAAGGTCTGGACTTCGTTCTGCTCCTGGCTGACGACGACGGCCATTTCCGTTTCCTCCATCCATTTCAGCTTGCGCTCAAGTTCCTGCGCTTCCTGCTGCGTGGCCGTTTTGATCTTCGATTTCAGGGCTTCGATTTCTTCCATCCAGTATTCCTGAACGAAATTATACATACGGACGCAGGTGACCTTGTTCAGGCAAACAAACATGGCCTTGCCGCTGGTCCACAGGTCGGAATAGTGACCGACAAAATCCTTTGCGATGGACTTCAGGCGCGGCTCTGCCGTCATCAGATGGATTTCCTTGGCAAACTCCGCTTCCAGTTTTTCCTGCTGATCGACATCTATGTCGGCATTTTCGATGGCGTCGAGGATGCGGTCGGTGATCTCCGGATTATGGAGATCGTGAATCTTCTCGCCGCGATTTTCATAGTACAGCGGAACGGTTGCGCCGTCCTCCACGGCCCGTTTGAAGTCGTAAACGGAAATATAGCCGCCGAAGGTGCGGGCGGTGATATTGTCGCTGGACAACAGTGGAGTGCCTGTGAAACCGATACGGGCCGCCGTCGGAAGCAGCTTCATCATATTGTCGGCAAAGATACCGTACTGGCTGCGGTGGGCCTCGTCCGACATAATGATCACATCGTGGTCCGGGTAGATCGCCTCTTCGTCCGGCTTGTTGAATTTCTGGATCAGCGTGAAAATGAAGCTCGGATTCCCTTTCAGCTTCCTGACAAGATCCCCGCCGCTGGTGGCGATAAACTGGGACGCCTTCGTTTTGCCGAGCAGCCCGCAGTTTTCAAAAGTGTCGCTGATCTGCGTGTTCAGTTCATCACGGTCGGTCAAAACTACGATGGTGGGCGAACCGGCAAATTTGCGGCGGATCTTCTGCTTGAGGAACGCCATGGAATAGCTCTTGCCGGAGCCTTGGGTATGCCAGAACACGCCCAGTTTGCCGTCGTTGAGCTTTCGCGCCTCATAGGCGTTGACCGCTTCGTTGACGCCGAGGTACTGATGGTTCCGGGCGAGGATTTTTACGGTTTTTCCGCCGGAATGGTCGAACAGGATGAAATTCTCCAGCAGATCAAGAAAATTCTCCTTTTTGCAGATGCCGCGCAGCATGGTTTCCAGAGCCACGCGGAAATACCGGACAAGCGGGATCTCCTTGTACGACTTCCTGCCGAACGTGCCGCCTCTGTGTTATACGCTAATTACACATCCCAGCCCAGCACATCCCGGAGAATGTCCCGGCGCTTTCCTGAACGAGATGTTTTCTGAATAATCGTAGCTCATAGGACACTCCTTCATTACCGTCTATACCATCTCGCATGAAAAACATCGTCACCGCATGGGACAACTTGAACGAACCTGTCTACGCGATCTAATTCAATTAGGATGTTGAGCGCATCTTCCTTTGGGAGCTCAACAATTTCACCAAGGCGTTCCGTTGTAGAACCAGGATTCAAGCAGACGGCTTTGTATGTCTCAAACTTTTTGCTTTCATCTGCTGTATGGAGTAAGACGCTGACAGGCCCCCTCTTTGATATTGCCTCAACAAGCTTGTTATGGAAGGACTTTGCTTCATTCTCAATGTACTTGATATGTTCAGAAATATCTCCCAGTTCTGAGTTATATAAAAGCATATGTTGAGACTGCATTAAATCAATTTCCAAGTGTTCCTCGTATTTGTCGTTGTAGGAAATATCAATTTTGGCAGGCACACTTGCGATTTCGTTGAAAACCGTCGGTCCGCCCAGTGGAATATACTCTTTCTGGTGGCTTGTTAACAAGAGTGTAGCTTCTATAGCTCCACGGAGATGATGCAAGTCAGACTTTTTATCAAGATTGTCTAAAAACTCATCATTAATTTTGATTTTGACATCTTTGGCTACTACTGGACCAATGTTTTCTAATATTAAGCATAGTAACCCGTTTCTGATGGTATCAAAGCTAACAATGACAACAGGACGATGCGATTCGTTGTATTGACGAATCATTTCTTCTATCTGTCCTTTGGCAGCCGCAGCCGATTTTCCATTGAATATACATATCAAAATAGTAGCAACAACATATACGGCTGTGATAATAACCATAAGCCAGTCTGTCAAATTTTACACCTCCATTTTATTGTTCATCTGTTTGGGGAGCAAAAGATCACGGGCTAATTCCAACTGCCTTTTTTGTTTTGCTAAACAAAAGATTTTCGTCATCAGCGGTTCAATAAAAATGTTAAACATGTTGAGAATATCCTCTGTAGGTAACAACACTGGCAGCGACATTATCGCTTTTGAGTTAATTCCCGGCTGTGCTGCATTGTTCTCCGGCAGATTGACGAGTTATTCGCTTTGAGCCTCTTTCGGAAGAAACAGAGCGCTCTTTGCCGTGAAATCGCTGGCCTCCACGGGCAGCACCCGTCCACCGCGCGAGGGGCGGTTCTTCAGGATCTCCGCTTCTACCTTTTTAAAGCGGCTGTACGCATAGCGCAGGAAAATAAGCCCCAGCACGGGCATACAGTATTGATTCGAGGTCAGTTTGGACCCGGCTCTCAGGAGATCGGCGGATTCCCACAGCTCCGCCTCCAATTTACGTACATTAATCATCTTTATTTTCTCTTTCACGATTGGCCAAACAAGCGAAAGACTTTTTCGCTCACTCATTTTAGCAAAAGGCTTTTTCCACTGCAAGGGGGGGCAGAAAATTATTGTACAAAACTCAGAATCGGATTTTGGGATAGAGAAACTGTATCATCAAAGAAAGACTGCCCACCTTTTCCCGGTCGGCAGAACTTGCTCTTCCCAGACATGTCAGAACTAATCGTCCGTCCCACTTATTTCTGGCCCGGTGAACGACGCCCAGAGGGCGATCCTCGAACGGGCGAAAATCGGCGTCGCCGGGCTTGGCGGCCTCGGGTCGAATGTGCTCTCTCATCTGGTTCGTGCCGGGATCCGTCGGTTCGTCTCGGCCGATTTCGACGTGGTCTCGGCGAGCAATCTGAACCGTCAGTTCTTCTTTGCGGATCAGGTCGGCCAAAAGAAAACCGTGGCGCTGGCGGAAAATCTGTGCCGGATCGATCCCGAGCTGGAACTGGATTTCCGCGACCTTCGGCTGACTGAGGAGAATACGCAGGACCTTTTCGCCGACTGCGATGTGGTAGTGGAAGCCTTCGACAAGGCGGACGCGAAGACCATGCTGATCGGCGCTTTGGCCGACAGTGGGATCCCGGTCGTCGCGGCGTCCGGGCTGGCGGGTTTCGGCAAGTCCAACGACATTCGGGTCCGCAAAGCGGGTAAGAATCTTTACCTCGTGGGCGACCTGGTTGACCATGGTGGCGTAGATGCCGGGGTAGGAGGAGATCACCTCGTCCCGGCTGAACGCGGCAGGGTCGCCCTCGAATGCGGCCTCAATGTCCGTGGCGAGATATTCGCGGATCTTGGGGATCGCGGAGAGGAAGGTCCCCACGATCTCTTCGCTTCGTTTCTCCACCACCTCATCGGAAGCGTCGCAGAATTCTTCGGTGAAGAGCCTGAGCGTCTTGGCGATCTGCTCCGTCAGCAATTCCCGGATCTCCTCGAGCAGTTGCCCGGCATAGAAGCGGATGTTGT
>JAFSMO010000100.1 GCA_017447865.1 Thermoguttaceae bacterium | reverse complement strand
TTCATAAATCAACCACTCCAAAAACAAAATTTTGAAAAATTCCAGTATAACTGAACGCCAAAATTTTGTCAACGGGTGGGGGCTTTATGCTTGCACTTAGGTGGGGGCTTTATGCTTGCACCTGACCCATAATTCATAATTAATTTAATATTTGCCGAGGTATTTCTTCACTTCCCAGTCGTGGACCTGGACGCGGTACTCGTCCCACTCGTGTTCCTTCGCGGCTTTGTATTGGCCGTAGGCGTGCTCGCCGAGGGTTTCACGGATGAGTTTGTCGCGGTCCATCGCCTCGATCGCCCGTTTCAGGCCGCCGGGGAGACTGCCGACGCCGGCTTCTTCGCGCTCGGCGGGAGTCATCTGGTAAATATTCGTATCGACGGACGGCGGCGGGGTCAGCTTGCGGCGGATCCCGTCCAGCCCGGCGCGAAGCACGACCGCCAGCGCCAGGTACGGGTTGCACGTCGGGTCCGGGTTGCGCAGTTCCACGCGCGTGCTCATTCCGCGGGCCGTGGGAATTCGGATCAACGGGCTTCGGTTGGCCGGCGACCACGCGATGTAGCACGGGGCCTCGTAGCCCGGAACCAGCCGTTTGTACGAGTTCACGAGCGGGTTGGTGATCGCGACCATCCCTTTGATGTGGTCGAGCAGCCCCGCGATGAAGTGGTACGCCGTTTCAGAAAGGCCGTTCCCGTGCGGGTCGGACGGGTCGTCGAAGGCGTTTTTGCCGTCCTTCGTGATGAGCGAAACGTTGATGTGCATCCCGGACCCCGCGATCCCGTAAATCGGCTTCGGCATGAACGTCGCGTGCAGACCGTTGAATTTCGCGATGGTTTTCACCACCAGCTTGAACGTCCCCACGCGGTCGGCGGTGGTCAGGGCGTCGTCGTATTTGAAGTCGATCTCGTGCTGGCCGTACGCGACTTCATGGTGGGACGCCTCGATCTCAAAGCCCATTTCCTCGAGCGTCATGCATATATCGCGGCGGACGTTCTCGCCGGAGTCGATCGTTCCCAGATCGAAGTAGCCGGCCTGGTCGCTCGTTTGCGTGGTCGGCTTTCCGTCCTCGTCCGTATGGAAGAGAAAAAACTCGCACTCCGGCCCGACGTTGAACACGTAGCCCATTTCATCGGCTTCTTTCATCGCACGTTTCAGGATCCCACGCGGGCAGCCCTCAAACGGAACGCGCTGATCGAGCCCCGAGACGATCCTCGCCTCGCGCACCGGGCGGTACACGTCGCAAATGAGCCGCGCCACTTTGTTCGTCTGGGGCCGCCACGGGAAAATGACCCACGAGTCGTAGTCCGGGTGCAGGTACATGTCCGACTCGTCGATCCGCACGAAACCGTCGATCGAAGAACCGTCGAACATGCACTGGTTATTAAGCGCCTTTTCGAGCTGGCTGGCCGTGATGGCGACGTTCTTCATCATTCCGTACAGGTCGGTGAACTGAAGCCGGATGAAACGCACATCGTTTTCCCGCGCCATCCTCAAAATGTCTTCTTTCGTGTACCTGCTCATTCCATTCTTCTTTCTGCGGTCTTTCCGCAATCGGGCCAATAAAAAAACGCTTTCCAAAACTGCGCACTCTCTCACAGTTCCTGAAAGCGTCTTTGCTTCTTAAATCGTTTTAAAGTATAACACGGATCCGTTTTTTGTCAAGGAGGGGCGGCTCAGACAAAACAATCACGCAGATCCGAATAAAACCTTGCGCAATGGGCGGGCGAACGGCCGAAAATATCCTCCTGGTCCGGGTCCGCTCCGTGCTTCAGAAGCGTCTGAACGACCTCGGGATTCTGGCCCCGAATCGCGAAATGAAGCGGAGTTTCGCCGTATTGATCCGTCAAGTCCACCTTCGCACCGTGGCCAAGCAGGATCTGGACCATTTTCAGGTCGCCGGCCTTGGCCGCCCGGTGGAGCGCCGTTTCGCCGAAGAAAGTGTCCGTTTCGTTCACGTTCACGCCCGCGGCAAGTTTCTCCTCCACGATCTCGTACTTCCCGCGCCCTGCGGCCTCCCAGATTGGGATCAGGTCGGCCATCGCGCTGCCGGTTTTCACCTCGTAGGGCTGAAAATCAACAGTTTGCGCGGATTTCTTCGGGGATTTAAGCCTTTGTTTCGCCAGTCTCCTTTGTTCCTGCAGCACATCGCTCGGGGATTCTGAAAAATCCCAAACGTTTTTCTGCTCATTCTCTTGCGGCTTTGCTTTATATACATTTAAAACTATAAAGCCGATCACAATGATCCAAAAAACGAGAGCGCCCATAAGTGCCTCCAGGAAAAACCGACCCGGCGGGTCTTCTTTAACCCAGACGAGAGCCTCGCCAATGCGGGGCTCTCGCGGTTCATTCTTCTTACTCCTTGCTGAAGTTCGAGTCAAACGCGAAGTCGCTCGGCGAGAAGTTCCACGTCTTGACGAAACCGAAGGCGTCTTCGGCGCCCCAGAAACGTTCCATGCCGGAATCTTCCCATTCGACGGAGAGCGGGCCGTCGTAACCGGCCACGTTCAGCTCGCGGACGATTTCCTCGAAGTTCACATCGCCATGTCCCGGGCTGCGGAAGTCCCAACCACGACGGCGGTCGCCGAAGTTGATGTGGGAGGCGAGGATGCCCGACTTGCCGTTCAGGGTGACAGCCGCGTCTTTCACGTGGACGTGGTAGATGCGGTCCGGGAACGCCTTGATGAACTCGGCCGGATCAACGCCCTGCCAAATCAGGTGGCTCGGGTCGAAGTTGAAGCCAAAGGCCGGGTGGAAGTTCAGGGCTTTCAGCGCGGTTTCGGCGGAGTAAAGGTCAAACGCGATTTCGGTCGGGTGGACTTCCAGCGCGAATTTGACGCCGCATTCCTGGAAGACGTCGAGGATCGGCGTCCACAGTTCGTTCAGCAGTTCGAAGCCTTTGTCGATGATCGCCCAGTCCGTCGGCGGCCAGCTGTACAGGTACGGCCAGATGCTCGAGCCGGTGAAGCCGGTGACGATTTTGATGCCGCATTTCGCCGCGGCGCGGGCAGTGTCTTTCATCTCCTTGATGGCGCGTTCGCGAACGCCTTCCGGATCGCCGTCGCCCCAGACGTAACCGGGGACGATGCTCTTGTGGCGGGAGTCGATCTTATCCAGGACGCACTGGCCGACGCAGTGGTTGCTGATGGCCCAGATGTTCAGCCCGTATTTGTCGAGCATGGCTTTCTTGGCGGGCCAGTAATTGTCATCATCGAGGGCCTGGTGAATATCGAAGTGGTCGTTCGCGCCGCAGGCGAGCTCGAGGCCTTCGTAGCCGATTTCGCTCATTTTGCTCGCGATGGTTTCAAGGTTGAGGTCTCCCCACTGACCCGTGAACAGGGTAATCGGTCTGGGCATTTTGTCTCTCCGTAAAAAGGTTGAAGGTTGAGTAAAAAAAGACGGTTATATATAAGGTTTAACACAAAGTCCCAAAATTTTCAATAGGGGGGGAAAGAAAAAAAAGGAAAAAAATATGAAAATTTCAGGAAATGGATGTCCGATAAAAGTCCTTGAAGTGTTTTAAATTATAAGGTTATTCGTGGATGAGGCAATTGGTTGGCCGCCATAGATCTACACAATCAAGGAGAACACGACATGTTTAAAAATTTTATCCAAATCATAAAAAAGCTGGTTAAGCCCGCGGCAAAAGACAATTCCATTAAAACGGAAATAGAGGGCGCTTCTCCGAAACCCGCATCCAAGGCAGATTTATTTAAAGTAAATTTTCTGGAATTTGAGAACGAATATGAAGGCGTTCTTTCGTTCTTTGTTCCTAAAAGCGAAGAAACATTACTGGCCCGATATGTCGGCAACGAAATCCAATGTAAAAAAGGCGATATGCTCAAAGGCTCTTTGGTTTTGTTTCCCAAAAAATTGGGAAAAGCAAGTTTTTGTGATGAGGCAGGAATTATACAAAACGGAGGAAGTGATGAGACCGAAATTGTTGGAATCATAACGGCCATTTATGGAAATGAATGCGAAATAATGTGCAAAGATATTCTGGTAGGAGCTTATTTTGAAAATACAAAAGATTTTAAAGTTGGTGATAAAGTTAAAGCCGAAGGCATGTTGGATTTTTCATTAGACTAAAATATCCGATTATACATTGCCTTCTGGCTTTCAGAGGCTGCACCTATTCAACGTCCTGTCTGCTGAAATCCAGCAGCTGTTTTTTACGGCTCTTAAACTCTTCCAGAGTAAAATTCTCCAGACCGAGCTTGACCCGGTCTTCGTCCGTCAGGTTCTCAAAAACGCTGTTGAGCCTTCGGGCGATGTCCTCTTCACGCAGATGGCTTTCCCGAACGTGGCCGTACATCATCGGTGGAACCGTCTTTTTGCGATCAAAAACATACGTTAAAGCCAGCGCGATATCCGTCCGGTGCAGTCCCTGGGCGCAGGCGATATAAAACCTGGAGTTATTCATCAGGTCGATCATTTTCGGCAGATTGTCGATGATGGTGCGGCAATCCGTCTGAGCCTTGTCAATGGGAAAATGAAAATACTCCAGGCCGTTATGTCTGCAAAACCCTCCGAAGCGGTCGGAATGGTCGGACGTTCTGAGATCCAGGATAGTCGTGATGCCCAGCGACGTCATTTTTTCCAGAAATTTTTTATTGCTCTTTTGGGACAGACTTTCGCCCCGCACGCCGTTTTCGGACACTTTGCGCAGGTTGGGGATCCCAAGTTTAAACAGTTCTTCAAAATTAATTTCTTCCATAAGCGTTTCCATTAGTTAGGAATTAGAGGTTAAAAATTAGAAGTCAGGAGTTAGAGGTCAAACTCTTTCTCCTCATTATTCGTTATTCGTCATTCATTATTCATTACTAAAAAAAGCCTGCGCTTTTCGCACAGGCTTTTTTAATGGGCAGGGTCAGGATCGAACTGACCACACCGGCCTTTTCAGGGCCGTGCTCTACCTACTGAGCTACCTACCCAAGATTGATTTCTCAATCATTAGGTGAAAGTATAACAGATTCTGGCTTTTTGTCAAGGGCCCGGGCAGGAAAATTTTAAAAATAATTGGATCCAATTCCGGTTTTATCTGGAATTCCATTTTCTCCGAACATAACGTCATTCGTCATAACCCATACATTCACCACAATGGGATATTTAAAATTTTTATTCTTTTTTCACTGTTTTTCTGACGACAAAAAAAGACATCAGTGACAAACTGTTACTTCGGTACATACCAAAAGAGTGTAAAACTTTTGGTTACCAGGTTTTCTTTCACCCGCGCGGTTTCGCGCAAAACAATAGGAGTATTTACTATGATTAATCGCATTATGAAAGACGAGAACGGTGTTCTTACTTTCGAATGGATCCTTCTGATCACCCTGCTCGTGATTGGAATTATTGGTGGCATTGCCGCCATCCGCGACGCTTTGATCATCGAAGCCGCCGAAACCGCTGGCGCGATCGTTGCGCTGAATCAGTCCTACTCAGTTTCCGGCCCCTACACGATCACGGTCTCCGATCAGAAGGGTGTCAGCATCACCATGACCGAAACGACTGGTACAAAGTCTGAATACACTGACGAAAAAGGCAAAGTTGAAGTGAAACTCGCTCAGTGATAACCAACCATCATTAAAGACTTGATTTCATTTTGAAATCATAACATACACCCCCCGAACGGATGAGCCTCCGTTTGGGGGTTTTTTATTGACCACGGGCACGGCGTCTTGTGTGCCATCCCGGTACAGACGAGGGTATTTTACCTAACCAGCACTTTCATTTTTTTCTTGAAACTTCTCCCGAAAATGCCGATTCCTATTGTATCGATTTTATTAATTCAGACTGTGGTTGGAGTAAATCAAATGATGACTCAAATCTGGAACGACGAATCTGGTATTTTGACGTTTGAATGGATCCTGCTTTTCACCCTGCTGACAATCGGCATCGTCGGCGGTGTGGCAGTCATCCGAAATGCCGTAAATGCTGAATCGGCGGAAGCGGCCAATGCCATGACTGCTCTGAACCAGAGCTACACCATCACCGCCTCCCTGGGAGGAACGGTCAAATCAACCGGCGCCATCTCTTATACCGGCACCAAGGTTTCCGGCATGGACAAGACCAGTTTCGAAGACGAAGCTGGCAGTGTCACCGTGGAAAATCAGTGACGACGCCTTAATAAGTTAGGAGTTAGGAATGAGGAGTTAGAGGTAAAACTCTTTCTCCTCATTATTCATTATTGGTCAGGTGCAAGCATAAAGCCCCCACCTAAGTGCAAGCATAAAGCCCCCACCCGTTGACAAAATTTTGGCGTTCAGTTATACTGGATTTTTTCAAAATTTTGTTTTTGGAGTGGTTGATTTATGAAAAAAAACGTACAAT
>JAFSMO010000099.1 GCA_017447865.1 Thermoguttaceae bacterium | reverse complement strand
TCCTTTCTAAGGAAATTAGAACTTCCGGAACATCTGGAAGAATAAAATATGGAGGCCACTTGTTGAGGCCGATTGAAAAATTCATCTTTTGTATATGAAAAGCCTTGAGGAAATACTTCTTCAAGGCTTTTTTTCATTTAAAGCCCCCCTCATCGAGGGGGGTGGCCCGCAGGGCCGGGGGGAGTCCGTCGGCAGATTCTTTAACTCCCCCAGTCTCGCTTCGCTCGCCAGCCCCCTCGAGGAGGGGGCCTTTAAAAGCACCCACTTGACTTTTCTGTCGGGTCGGGTAAAATAAAAATGTCGCCTCTGTAAACTTTTGGACCTCGTAAATTTTCAGTCAACCATGAACACTCAACTCAATCAGAATACAGAACCATGGACTATTCCAAAAGCAAAAAATACGATACGCCGGAACTTCGGGCGAAAATCATGGGCCCCAATCCGGTGAAACTGGCCGAAGAACTGCTTCAGGACCACCAGATCCCTGCCGGCGCGCGGGTTTTGGACCTCGGGAGCGGGATGGGGCTCACGTCCGTTTTCCTCGTGAAAGAGTACGGTTTCCACGTCGTGGCCGCCGATTTGTGGAGCGAGCCGGAAGAAAACCGGAAATTCTTCGCCGAAATGGGCCTCGCCCCGACGCAGATCGAGGCGGTCAAAGCCGACGCCTGCGCGCTTCCGTTCGGGCCGGAAACCTTCGACGCGGTCGTGAGCGTGGACTCGTACAATTACTTCGGGCGGGACGCGGCATACCTGGACCGTCATCTCCTCCCCGTCGTGAAGCCGGGAGGGCTGATCTACATCGCGATCCCGGGGATGATGCACGACTGTCACGCGGACCTCCCGCCCGAGCTGCTCCTTTCGTGGACGCCTGACCAGCTCGACTACATGCACGACCCGGCCTACTGGCATGGCATGGTGAGTCAAAGCGCGGCCGAGGTGCTCGAAGTCAGCGAGATGCAGAGCAACGAAGAGGTTTGGGCCGACTGGCTCGCCTGCGAAAACGAGTACGCGGTGAATGACCGCAAGTCGATGAACGCCGGCGCCGGGAAATGGCTCAATTTCATCAGGATCGTGCTGAGAAAGCCTTAATTTTGCTTGAGAAAAGAACGGGGACGACACGAAAATGCCGTCCCCGCTTTTATGATCTTTGGATCAAATCCGATTTTCTTAATTTTCAGCAGCCGGAGCTTCCGCTTCAGGCGCGGCTTCCTCAGCCGGTGCGGTTTCTTCCACCGGCGCGGCCTCTTCCACCGGTGCGGCCTCTTCGGCCGGTGCAGCTTCTTCCGTCGGAGCGGTTTCTTCAGCCGGCGCGGCCTCTTCCACCGGTGCGGCTTCTTCCGCTGGAGCGGCTTCTTCCGTCGCCGTAACGGCCGGCTTTGCCATGTTCTTCATGATCGGGGCGATCACTTTCGTCTTGATGGCGATCACGGCGCCAATGATCGAAATGATCAAAGCCACGACGAGGATGAGGTTAAACAGCGCATGGAGCGGGCCTTTGCCAACTTCGTCGCCGATGTAGGACTTTTTGTTGCTCATGATCAGGAAGATCAGGTAGGCGACCGGAAGCATCGTGAAGCAAATGGCGCTTGCGAAGACCGGGAACCAGAACGGAAGCTGGATCATGACGCCCGCCACACCGACCACCGGAAGCAGGGCGCAGATGCGGAACGACCATTTCGTGTACTTGATCCCGCACATTTCGGGGAGGGTGAAACCGCAGACGACCATGTGGGCGGAGATCGCACCGCAGGTCATTCCGATCAGACCCAGGTCAAAAATGACGCGGCCAGCCGGGCCGATGAGGTCCACGAGCACTTTCGAGGCTTCGAGCGGTTTCAGACCGTCGCGCAGCATATCGCCGGCATACACACCGCCGACCGTCATGCCGACCATGATCAGCGACGTGACCAGCACGAACGGGATGAACATCGACATTCCGAGGTCCCACTTAGCCAGCGTGCGGTGATGCGGGCCCCAACCTTTCGCCAGCAGCGAGTACGGATAGAGGAACGTCATGTTGATCCCGACCGCCGCGCCGAGCATCCCGAGCACGAGGATCAAATTGTTTCCGTCGTGAAGCAGCGGACCGGCATCCAGACCGAGGAAGCCGCGGCCCATGGCGGTCCAGTCGATCCGGCCGAAGTTGCAGACGACGACCGCGCCGAAGGAGAGGATCACGAGGAAAATGATCAGGCGGAGGAAGTTTTCGTAGATTTTAATTCCGGTACGGCTTCCGCCGTAGCTCCAGACCGTGATGATATTGATCAGAAGAATGACCACGCCCGTGCAGATGGCGAGGATCTTCGCGGATTCGACCGAGAGTTCCGTCGCCCCCGTCGCGGCCATCGCGAGGTCTTTCACTGCGCCGGCGGCCAGCCCGTACTGCGGGAAGTGCCAGATCACCGAGGCGGAAATCGTTCCGAGGGCCCAGAGGAAAACGAGCAGCGGACCGAAGAAGCCCAGCTCTTTGGAGAACGCTTTGTACGGCTTTTCCTGCTTCGTGAGCACGACCTTGCTCAGCGCGGCAAGCATGCAGACGCCGAGGAACATCGCCAGCGGCTGGACCCAGAGCAGTTTATAACCGAACGACGCACCGGCGACGACGCTCGCCGCGGCGCTCCCGGCGCCGAGCGTCATGGCGCTCTGAAGAAGGCCCGGGCCGGAACGTTTGATGTAACCACCGACTTTTTTAAAGAATGGACTGTGGTCCAGCTCGTTCAGGGAATCGATTTCAGCCTGAAGTTTGGCTGGGTCCCATTTCGCGGTCATGGGAAGACCTTTACTTTCATCTTGCGACATGAATTCTCCTTGAGGGGATTGATTGAGTGTAAGGAATCCGGAAATATTGAAACACAAACGTTTTTTTGTAAAAACATTTTCACTCTGCAATCGTTTATTTTACCTCAATTTCAGAAAAGTTCAACACTTTATTTCCTTTTCCGGCAAAAATTCCAAATATTTTCAGATTTTTAGGGGAAATTTATTGACAAAAGGAAGGATCGGCGTATAATAAAAGAATGAAAGTTTAAAATAAGAAAACGAAGGGAAACATTTATGAAAGTTAAAGTATTCACCCTGTGCCTTGCGCTTTTGCTCGCGGCGCCGTTTGCCTCCGCGGAGATTTTATATACGAGTACCGATTTTTCGGACTGGACGCTGAACGGGATGCAAGTCATTTCCGGAAATTCCATCCGCGCGACGGCTGGCCCCCAGGCGGCCTATGTAACCACGGGCAATGAGGCGTGGAAGAATTCCATCGCCACTGTGAAAGTGGACGTGAACTGGGCAGGCGGTATGAACCCGATGATCCTTTCGCGTGTTACGGATTCCAACTCTTTTTACATGTACCGGATCACACGCACGGGTCAAACGACCGCTTCGACGGAGCTCTATGAGTTCAACAATGGAACGAATACTCAGCTGCTTTCAGGCTCTTTGACCACCGACCCTTCCAAAACCGCGTTCTACTACCGGCTCACCACATTAGATGTCGGCGATAAGACCTGGCTCGTCGGGGAGACTTCCTACGACGCGGACTTTTCAACGATTTTGACCCGCCTGAAGAAATCCGCGGCAAACCAGCTTTCGGGCACGTCGGTTGGCGTACGCTCCTACAGCGACGCGCAAAACTCCACGTACAGCAATTACACCGTCAGCTCGCTCAACGCCTGGACGAACGCCGCGGGTGGAAACTGGACCGACGCGGCCAACTGGTCAGGCGGCACCGTCCCCAACGCGGCGGGTGAAACGGCTGATTTCAGTCTCGTGGACCCCAATTCCACGGCGGCCGTGACCGTTTCCGGTACGCAGACGGTCGGGCGCCTCATTTTCGGCGATACTTCAGGCAGCACGGCCTGGACGGTCTCTGGCGGCGCGATCCAGATGAGTTCCGGGGTCGAGGGCGCCAAATCGGTCATCACCGTTGAAAAAGATTCCAAGGTGACTTTGAGTTCCCAACTCTCAAGCACCGAAACCATTGCGGTCAATGGTGGCGGTACGCTTCAGGTCTCCAACGCGTCCGGCGTTCAGAACTGGTCCGTAACGGGTGCGATCCTCGAGGACGTGGTGGATTCCACGACCGGCAGTCTCGGCTCCGGAACCATTTATTTGAATGACGGCGCGACGCTGAAATCCGTCGGCGGCAAACGCCGCAACTACTCGAACCCGATCGTTTTTTCCGGGAACACGACGCTTCATTCGCAGGGCTTGACGCTGAACGGCCAGCTCTCCGGCACGGGCACGATCACTTTCACCGGCGGCTGGAATATGCCCATCGCGCAGGACAACAGCTCGACGCTTTCCGCCGACTGGCTCATCAAGCAGGACTTCGTCCAGCCGACCAAAAACGGTGCGCTCGGCACTGGGAAAATCATCATTCAGGCCGGTAATGCTGCCGCGGGCATCGTGGGCGGCGGCAGCGCTTTGACCGAGATCTCCAATGATATTGAGCTCAGATCGACGGTCAACTTCCTGGTCGGCAACTCCTCGAATATCACGCTCAAGGGTAAGCTGACGGGGAGCGCGACCATCGAAATGAAGTCGAACCAGTACAGCATCGCGTCCGTGACGAACCTGCAAGGGGACGGCCACGCCTTCAGCGGCAACTGGAACATGCACCAGTCCTACATCAATAACGGTAACCTGGCGGCGGTTTATACGGTCACGACGAACAACACGAACGCCGCGAAAGAGGACGGCGGCGACTCCCGTTTCGGGACCGGCGAGATCCACTTGGGGCGCGTCATCGTTTCGCCTTTTGCCGGTACGAACGCCTACATTCACAATAATATTTTCTTCGACCTGAACACGGCCGCCACGAATCTGGACGGCAAAGTCGCGACGTTCAACATTCCGGCCAGCAGCTCGCTGACCCTCACCGGCCAGCTTTCGGGCTCGTATCCCTACAAAGTCACCGGGGCGGGGATGGATTCGAGCACCTTCACGCTGACCGGCGCCAACACGACTTCCGGCGACATTTCGTTCACCGGCGTGACGGTCAAAATTTACGACCCGGCCAACTTCGGAACGTCCAAACTCATTCTGAACAGCGCGAAGCTGCTCCAGAGCCGTCAGACCGCCTCGCCGATTACCCTCGAGAACGACATTGAGGTGGCTGGCGACGTCACGATCCAAATGCAGAGCTGGGTCTCCGGCGTGAACGCCGGCCTGCGTCTCAACGGCAAACTGACCGGTTCCGGTTCCATCACACGAAATACGGGGAACTACGAACTCGTCATCGCCGGCGACAACACGGGCTTTTCGGGCGATTGGCATCTGAATAATGACGTGACGAAAACCACGAATACCACGTACTACGACTACAACGGCACGGACGCCCGCTTCGGCTCCGGGATCATTTACATCAAAAACGGCGGGATCAGTACGGACTCCGCAAAAACGTACATCGACAATAATATTATAGCGACGACCACGTTCCTCATGCGCGGCACCAATCAGGTTTACCGCGGCATCGTTTCCCTCGAAAACTGCGCGCTGACCCGGAACTCGACGGTCCCGACGATTCGCTTCGAGAATGAGCTCATGGGCAACGGCTCAGTCAACTTCGCCACGACGCTCGGCTCCGGCGGGACGATTTCTCCCGGCGACACGCTGAACGCTGACGGCACAGTCACGAAGGGGATCGGTACGATCACGATCACTGATCTCGGTACGCTCACCGTGGAAGACGGCTCGATCCTGAATTTCGACGTCGCGAGCAAAACCTCCTACGACCAGATCGTTTTCGCGGCCGCCACGACGCTCGACCTTGCGGGGGCGACGGTCAATCTGAACTTTACGGAGGATTTCGACCCGACCAACATCGGGCTGGAAGACACTTTGACCCTTTTCGGCACGAATACGACGCTGAAAACGGACGGCGCGTCGCTGCGGTACAACGTTTCCCAGCTTCCGGAAACGGCGCAATGGATGCGCTTCATGCTGACTCCGCAGGGCGTTCAGGTCGTGGATGGGAATTACGTCCCGGAACCGGCGGCGTGGGTTTTGCTCCTCCTCGGCGCTGGGATGATCGGCGGTTTCGCGCGTTCACGAAAAGGCCGCAAATGATACAAAATGAATTTTTAAGGTCTTGACCTTAATAATATTAGGAAACTTTTATGAAACTCAAATCGTTACTCCTGGTTTTGGCCCTTTTCGCGGGCGTTTCCACTGCTCCCGCGGCAGTCTGGCAGACGTCGGGAGATGGAATCTGGACCGGGACCGGGAACTGGCAGAACGGTAACGTCCCCAATGCCGAGGGAGCCGTCGCGGATTTTACGTCCGACGGCCTGACCGCAGCGGGAACCGTCACGCTTGATTCGGACGTCATACTCGGAACGCTGAAAACCGGCACGGCCACGGCTTCAGACTGGACTTTCACCGGTTCCACGATCACCTTGAATAACGGGACGGAAAAAGCCGCCATTCAGGTGACTTCCGGCACGAGCGCCACCATTAAGTCCAAACTTTCAAGCGCCGGCGACGTGACGGTTTCCGGCGGCGGAACGCTGAATCTGGACCGCGACGCGGGGAACTCCCTCACCGGCGACTGGTACGTTTCGGGCGGTTCCACCCTTTCAACGAACAACCGGACGAACCAGGGGAAGCAGACGTCAGACCCCGTTTTCGGCTCCGGAAAAATTTACCTCGATTCCAGCACGCTCAAAACGTGCACCAACGAGACGGGCAACGGCTCGGCGTACGAGGTCCGCATCAGCAACGACCTGGTCGTTTCCGGGGATTGCAAGCTCACCTCAACCGACGCCACGGAAATGTTCCTCTACGGCAACATTTCGGGCTCGGGCAGTCTTTCGGAAAGCGTGACGTACTCCCTGCGCCTCTACGGCGATAACTCGGCATACACCGGGAACTGGAAGATCACCGGCGACTGGGTTTGGACCACCAACGACAGCGCGGCGAAAGGCTCCGACTGGGCCGGCGACGGCGACTACTCCTTCGGCTCCGGCCAGATCGAGATCACCAGCGGCGGTTTGGCTACGACCAAGACGAACGCTTACGTCTGGAACGACATGAAGATCTCCGGCGGCACCAACCTCATAAAGGGCGGAACGACCACGACGTTCACCGGCGATCTCACGGGCGGCGGCGCGCTGAACCTGAATACGACCTCCACCGCGACGATCAACTTCCGCGGCGACAACTCGGCATTTACCGGCGCCATTAACATCACCGGCCGGACGGTCACCACGGATAATGAATCGGCGGAGAAAGTGAACGGCGGCGACTCCCGTCTGGGGCAGGGCCAGATCACGATCGCCGCTTCGGGGACCGCTTACGGGGCGCTGAAAGCCGCCGCGGCCACGACCTACGTACACAATAACATCAAGCTGAATAAAGTGGGCGAGGGTTTTGACCCGACGCAATTCCAGCCCTTCCTCACGGAATCCGGCCAAACGCTCATTCTGACCGGCGCGCTGACCGGCAACGCGGACGTTTACAAAACCGACGCGGGCACGCTGACGCTCAACGGCGACGGCTCGGCCTACACCGGCGACTGGTACATCAAGGGCGGAAAAGTCGTGACGAACAACAAAAGTTCGAGCGCCTCGACCGTTGGCGACAAAAAGGCCGACCAGCGCTTCGGGACCGGGACGATTTACGTGGAGAATGCCACGATTTCCACTGCTCCGAGCGGCACGAACTACATTTTCAACCCGATCAACGTCACGGGGGAAGTGAAATTCGATCTTACCGGCGGGCATGAGCTTTACCTGATGGGCGACCTGACCGGAGACGGCACGATCCGGAACGCCGGCGGCTACACGTTCGGCCTGCGCGGGAACAACTCGGAGTTCACCGGGAATTTCATCATCAGCGGTGACTACGTGAACACGGACAACGCGGTGAAGAGCACCGACGGAAAAGACCCACGCTTCGGGCAGGGGATCCTTTTCTTCAACGGAACGGGAATTTCCACCGGCGCAAATAATCAGACCCGGTACGTGGCGAACGACATCATCGTCCTTAATGGGAACAGTAAATTCTGGCGCGGAAACTTCCACCTTACGGGAGTGCTGACCGTGAACAATAACGTGGGGTTCCGTGACGTCGCGGCCCTCTTCATCGAAAACAAACTGCAGGGGACGGCGGCCCTTGCGCTCCCGGTGACGATCAGCGACGGCGGAATGTTGAGCCCCGGTTACACGGGAGTCGTGGACATAAACTGCAATCCGATCGCCGACCAGCCGCTCGGCACGCTGACGTTTTCGAACACGCTCACGCTTGCCCCCGGCTCGATCGTGAGTCTGGACGTGAAGAGTGCCACGCAGTACGACAAGATCGCGCTGAGTTCCGACGAGCTGGACGTTTCCGGCACGACGATCAACCTGAATTTCCTCGAAGATTTCGATCCGACGGACATGAATCTGGACTACGTTCTCCAGTTTGCGGGAACCACCACGAAACTGACGGGCGTGGAAACCGCGAGGCTGCGGTACGACGTTTCCCAGCTCCCGGAAACGGCCCAGTGGATGCGCTTCATTCTGACCCCGGAAGGGGTTCAGGTCGTGGATGCGAACTACGTCCCGGAACCGGCGGCGTGGGTTTTGCTCCTTCTCGGTGCGGGATTTTTCGGCATTTACGCGCGTTCAGGGAAAAATAAAAACAATTAAGATTAATACTTCATTTTATAAAGAGGTTTTCCATGGCAGTGCAGTGGTACTACAAAATGGCCGGCAAAGAGATTGGCCCTTTTACCTCGCAAGAGCTGAAACAGCTGGCGGACGAAAAGCGTATTACGCCCAATGATCCGGTTCGCCGTGATACGGACAAAGATTGGACGCTCGCCAAAAACGTGAAGGGGCTTTTCCCGGCTGCCTCGGCGATCCCGATGGGAGTCGCGGTTCCGGTTCCTCCCAAGGATCCGCCAATGGCCGTCCCTCCCGTGAAAGATCCGCCGGTCGTCGTGCCCACCGCGAAAAAAATCCCTACGCCGCCGCTTCCCAAAACCGTTCAACCGAAAAAGGAAGAACCAGAGGAAGAAACGTTTGATTTCGGTTTCGATTCTTCCGTTTCTCATGGCGCGAAGACGGGAAAAGCCGCGGCCGTCAAACGTCCCGCTGCGAAAGGGGGCGCGAAAGCCGCTCATAAAAAGGGCGCGGCTGACGAAGGGGAAGAAACCGAGAAAAAGCCTCTGACGAAAAAAGAAATCCAGAAGCGGAATTTCATGATCATTGCCGGCGCGACCGGTGGGGTCATCGTTCTGGCGATCCTGATCCTGATCATTATGTCGTTCAAATCTTCTTCCAAGCCGGAAGTTGCGCAGGATGACTCTGCTGCCGCGGAAGAAGTCCTTTCGGAAGAAACGGATGGAACCTCTGCCGACGACGAAAAACCGGATGATGAAACCAGGTCGGAAGAAAAGGACGGCGACGAAATCTCTGACGAGGACGTAAAAGCCGCTGAAGAAAGTGGGATCCCGGCCGAATATGCGGAGGAAGGCTACAAGACGCCGTACGTCGACGGGAAGTGGCAGTCCTGCACATTCGGAAGCGCGAAGGTCTTCATCCGAAAGATCAAGAACGCCAAGCTCAGCGATATGAACCCGAATACGCGGTCCCCGAAAAAAGACGCGGAGTACTGCTTCATCAAAATTGAGGTGGAAAACGTGAACAGTGAGGGGATCCTGCTCGACGTTCCGGGCTGGGGCGCGAAGGGAGCCGCCGGCGTGAAGCTCTTCGCCGGTAAAAACCAGTACAAAACCCAGCGTTTTGAAGTTCCGGGCCAGGCCGACAAAGACATGCAGGTCGATGTGGGTGAAAAATTCACCGACGTGCTGATTTTTAATACTCCGAAACTCGAATCCGTAGAAGCGCTGCAGTTGGAACTGCCGCCTTTGGCTCAGGGTGATTCACCTTGCAAACTTTACCTTCCGAAAGAAATGTTCCGGAAAAAGGCCGCTCCGGCTGACGGCGAAGACGCGGAAGAAGCGGCTTCCGGGGATGGAGAGGAAAAACCGGAAGCGGACGGTGAAGGGGCGAAAGACGCCGAAAACGCTGATGGTGATTCCAAGGATGGCGGAAAAGAGCCCAGCGCGCTGGATGATGACTCGCTCAGTGATAAACCGGCACCTCAAAAGCCTGAAGCTTCTGCGAAAGAGAAAGACGAACTGGACCGCTCGTCCGAGGAAAATATTGACATTTTGAACGATCCAAGTTTGGATTTTTAATGAGATTTACGTGATCGAAAACGCGGGGCTTTGGGCGCGTCAAGACCGCCTGAGCCCCGTTTCGATCCTGGATCTGCAGGTCGTTTTTATGTACTTTGGATTCAACACAAACGGGTTGGCTCACCATGCGTTTGAGGACGCGGTGAGCCTTCTTTCGCAAATCGGCTACGATGGAATCGCGATCACGCTCGACCACGATCTGATCGCCCGGCGTGACGGAGATTTCTTCTGGCGTGTGCCGCTGGCGGAGATCCGGGAAACCGTTCGGCGCAGTGGTTTGCGCAGCGTAGTGGAAACCGGCGCGCGGTTCCTGCTGGACCCGTGGAAGAAACACGCGCCGAATCTCCTCGACCCAGATCTGGCCCAGCGGGCTTTGCGGCAGAATTTTTACGCCCGGGCCGTCGAACTGGCGCAGGCTTTGGGGAGCGACTGCGTTTCCATTTGGTCCGGGGCGCCGCTGGCTTCAGAGTCGGAAACCGTTCTGCTGGCGCGGCTGGCGGAGGAACTGAAGAAGCTGGTCGATTTTGCCGGCGAGCGGGGCGTGAAGATCGCGTTTGAGCCAGAGCCGGGAATGTTCGTCGCGACGATGGCGCAGTTCGAGCGGCTTCTGGACGCGGCGCCGGAGGAGCTCGGCCTCACGATCGACGTCGGGCATTTGTTCTGCCAGAACGAGCCGATCCCGTTTTACGTGCAGCGTCACGCGCAGCGGCTGGTGAATATTCACTTCGACGATGCGCGGCGAGGCGTTCACGAGCATCTGCTTCCGGGAGACGGCGGGATCGATTTTGAAGAGTTTTTCGTGGCCCTGCGTTCCATTTCTTATTCGGGCGGCGTCTTTGCGGAGCTGAGCCGCCACAGCGTGACGGGCGCCGGGACGGCTCAGAAGGTTTTTGAGTTTTTGACCAAATTCCGGGGTTAGGGCTTTACTCCAGAGGCGCGGGGTTTCCGCCGCCCATCGGGATTCGCGGCGCGTTTCCTCCGCCCATCGGGATTTCCGGAAGATTTCCCCCGCCCATCGGCGGAAGCGGGGCCAGCCGACCTTTATCTCGTACGGGCGCAGGTTCCGGAGCGTCTTCAGGAGCCGGTTCGTCCGCTTCTTTCACGTCCACCGCCGGTTTTTCTTCTTTCAGAATGGGCACAGGAACTTCCGCTTCTTCCGCCGCGTCATCTTCCGCGCGGGCCAAACGTTCTTTGGAACGGAGCGCCCCGGACCCACTATCGACCAGCATGAAGCCGGCCCAGAAAAGCGGGTGGGAGGCGGGAATCGCATCGACCTCGTCGCTCTTTCCGATTCGCGGCTCGGAGTCAATGGAAACGTCGCCGGCGCTGAATTTCAGGACGGCGCGCCGCCACGCGTCGGCGGAGTTTTCGGCCACGGTAAGCTGCGCGTTGAAATGGGCGGCGAGTTTCCAGGGTGAATCCCCTTCAAGCCGCCAGCGCGGAAGAACGACCGTTTCGGCGCCGTTGGCGAGGAACGCCATGCTCGTCAGGAAAAGCTCCTGGCCCGGCACGTACGGCGACGATTTGGTTTTTTTGACTGCTTTTTTGGCCAGATCCTCGCACCGGGTGCGCATCCCGCCCAGAACGATCAGACGCGGCGAGCCGGACGGAAGGAGGAACCAGTAGCCGAGCGAGCCCTCCTTGGACGTGCGGTCCAGCGCCATCGGGAAGATGCCGTAGGCGTCCCCCTCCGTGTTTTTCAGATCGTCGAAGACGAACATTTTGTCGAATTCCGGCGCGAAGACCGACGAGCCGGTCCCGGGAGTGCCGGGCTGGATCCCGCCGAAGCTTTTTTCTTCAAAAAGAACCGGGCGCTCGAGCGTCTTTTCGAGGCGCTCCACGGCTTTTTCGCTGGGCGCGTTCTTTCCCGCCACGATGATCGAGTACGGCGATTTCGGGTACTGCGTCTTCTTCCACGGCGTGGCGAGCGAGGCCATCGGGGCGTAACGGATCGAAAACTGGGAAATCGTCGGCCGCGCGCCTTTTGCGGTCTGAATCTGAAGGGCCTCAAACGGCAAGTACCACATAAAACGGTCCGGCACAATGACGAGTGACGAAAAGTCGGCGCTCGCGAAATTAGCCTGCGAGTTTTTCGTCAGGTCGGCCATGACGCGCTGGGAGCTTTTCTTCCAGTCGCTTTCCTGCAGGGTTTTGACCGGGATCGTGCCGGCGCCCAGTCCGATCTCCCGGAGCATCGACGAGAAATTGGTCTGGAGCGACGTCAGGAGATTCGTCCCGCTTTTGTTTTTGCGGGAACTGCCGGAACCGGAGCCGGAGTCGAAGATCTTCCACATCGCCATCCGCTCGTTATTCATCAGGAAGTAAAACATTTGATTCCGCGCGGCGAAGCTGACGAGCAGGGCCTCCCCTTTCGGCAGTGACCCCTGGATTTCCTTGCACGTCCGAACTTTCGGGAACAAAATCTCGATCACGCGCCGGTCGAGGGCCATGGACAAAAGGATCGCCTCCTGAGTCCGCGAAAGCTCGGCGATCTGTTTCAGCGCGTCGGTCAGTTCCCGCTGCTCGTTCTTTTGAGCGGCAGTGACCGGAAGGCTCATTTTCCGGATCTGGACCTGGAGGTCGCGGACTTTTTTCGAGCAGTTCTCAAACGCCGGGTACTCGGTTAAAACGTCGCGTTTTCTCTGGGCCTGCGTGACGGTCAGATCCTTTTCCGGCCCATCCAGCAGAAGCCGCAGAGCGTGCACGCGCCCACCGAGGTCGAGCGTCTGGAGGAACGCGGCCTTCCGCGCCCGCTCGGAGATTTCAAGCGCTTCCTCTTTCTTTTCCATGTCGATCGCGCAGAGGAAGAAATTTTCCCATGTCCCGGGGCGGGGCGTGACCGTGGCGCTCATGGCCTCGATCGGGTTCAGCGCCCAGTCCAAAGCCGTGGGTTCACGCAGGAGCAGGGAGTAAAGATCCAGCGCTTTTCGGGTGGTCGTTTGACCCGTCAGCAAAAGGGAGTCCACCTGGTTGATCTGGAAGTTCCAGACTCCGCCGAAAAGCATGAATTCCATGGAAGCGCCGAGGAATGCGTAGCCGTTGGCCTGCGACGCGGGCGCCGGATTCTGGAACGCGATGCGGGCTTTTTGGTAGTTGATGGTGGAACCGAGCCGGCCTTTCAGAACGTACTGGTCGGGTTTCCCCACCGCCTTTTCCGCCAGAAGCAGGCAGTCGGCCGCGGGTTTGAGCTGGTGCAGACGCATAAAATCGTCCGCCGCTGCGGTCTGGACCGTCGCGAAAAGGAGCGCGAGTTTTTTGATTTTCGCCCATTCTGCGGCCTGAGCCAGCGGCGGGCAGATCATCTGCGGATTCCGGAGGCAGTACGCGGTTTCCAGGCCCTCGAACGCTTCCGTCATTCCTTCCACGTCCTCGTAATAGAACGCGATCGTGGCGGCTTCGAGGAAATAATTGTACGCTTTCTCGTATTTGGCGATTTTCAGTTGGAGTTTCCCGAGTTCCAGGTACGCGATGACGCTCAGCGGGTGGGCGCTCCCGTTGATCAGCGCGCCTTTCTGAAGGGCCATGGCCGCCTCGTCGGTCTTTCCGACGCCCAAGTAGCCAAGTCCCAGCTCAATGTCGAGCCAGGCCTGGAACCAGGTCCCGGCCAGTGCTCGCTGAACGAGCGAAGTCTTGGTGATGAACTGGCCGTTCAGCTCGTCACCCGCTCCCAAGGGGCCGAGGAGTTCCGCGCGTCGTCGCAAAGCCAGCATCGTGCAGCGGGCGATTTCCACCCCGCGGATCGGTTTCAGCTGCGGGGCCATCGCGACGCCGCCGGTCCGGTATTTGTCCGCGTAGTTCAAATCGCCGAAGAGGATCGGGAATTTGGTCGGAATATTCAGAAGCCTGCGCCCGGGATTCGGGTCGCCCCACGGGACGGGTTTCAGTGTGAACGCGCTGGGATTCGCGAGGTTCTGGACGTTGGAAAGCCAGTTGGAGTACTGGATCGAAATGCGGATCGCCGTGTTGAAATTTTCCAGGGCCGGACCGTACTGGCCGAGCTGGTACTGTGATTCCCCCAGCATCGCCGCGTAGCAGATCGAGTCGAGCCAGCGTTCCGTCGCGATTTTGAACCCGGTATTCAGTTCTTTCGCAAACTGTTTTTGCGCGTCCAGCGTTTTGCCGTCGCGCAGAAGAGTAATTCCCCAGTCGTAATTGGCGTTTGGGATCGACTGCTCTTGAGCCGAAACTGGAACGGAAACCGCGGTCAGGATCAGAAGCAGAAGCGGCAAAAGGGGACGGCAGAAAACGGGAAAACGGGATCGCATGGTTTTCTCCTTGAAAACTCAAAAGGACAGAATACGGCAAAAAGACGGAAAACCAGAAAAACAGTTTTCCGTCTCTTTTGTTTTTCGACCGATTTTTCAGATTACTTGCGAAAAAGGGTGGAGTTTCCTCAAAGAAGCGTCACGCCCGCGGCGGCGTACTCTTTAATCATTTCATCGGGCCAAATCCCCACCGCGACCTCGCCGATGTGGCAGCAGCGCAGCATGAACATGCAAAGGCGTGACTGACCGATCCCGCCGCCCATCGTCTGCGGCAGTTCGCCGTTGAGGAGCATCTGGTGGAACGGGAGCTTGGCGCGTTCCTCGCAGCCGCGGATCTTGAGCTGACGCTTCAGCGCTTCGGCATTCACGCGGATGCCCATCGACGAAAGCTCGAAGGCGCGGCCCAGGACCGGGTTCCAGACCACGATGTCGCCGTTCAGACCGATCCCGCCGTCTTCGCGGGGCGTCGTCCAGTCGTCATAGTCCGGCGCGCGGCCGTCGTGGATCGTGCCGTCGGGAAGCTCGCCGCCGATCCCGATCACGAAAATCGCGCCGTACTTTTTGCAGTATTCGGTCTCACGTTCCAGCGGGGTTTTGTCGGGGAATTGCTTGCACATTTCGGCCGAGGAGACGAACGTGATCTCCTTGGGAAGGACCGGCGTGATGCCCGGGACGATCGACGCAGCAAACTGCTCCGTTTCGTAGATCGTGGCGTAAATTTTGCGCACGGTTTCCTTCAAGGTTTCGACGTTCCGGTCTTCAGGGCGGATCACTTTGCACCAGTCCCACTGGTCCACGTACAAACTGTGGAGGCAGTCGAGCGTTTCGTCGGGCCGGATCGCGTTCATGTCGGTGTAAAGGCCCTCACCCGGCTGGAAACCGTAACGTTTCAGGGCGAAGCGCTTCCACTTGGCGAGCGACTGGACCATTTCCGCGTCGGAATCAGCCTGTTTCACGTGGAACGAAACCGGTTTTTCAACGCCGTTCAGGTCATCATTCAGGCCCGTGTTGCTGCGAACGAAAAGCGGGGCGGTGACTCTCTGGAGTCCAACATTCCGGGAGAGTTCGGTCTCGAAATGATCCTTCAGCTGCTTGATGGCGTGTTCTGTTTCACGCAGTGTGAGCAGAGATTTGTAGCCAGCGGGAATAGTCATGATTTTCCTCCTGAATGATTCCTGAATATTGAAAAAAAGGTGAATAGTCCTTCAAACAAAAAACGACGCTTCCTGAAGTCGCGGATTGGGACTCCTGGAAGCGCCGTTGCTTCAATTAACTAAAGTATAGCGAATTCTTCCGTTTTGTCAAGTGGGGAATGAAAATTTTCCAAAAAGTTTTCCGGAAAACTTGACTTTTTTTCCCGCTGTGCTATAATGCGGAGCGTAATACGATTTTCTCCCGGGTTTTTCGTTTGATTCTGCTGCCGGAGGGTGGCATTCCGTTCCATGAAGAAACTTTTTTTTTCCGCGGGCGAGCCGAGCGGTGACATTCACGGCGCCAATCTGATCCAGGCTCTGCGTGAGCTGGACCCGACCGTCCAGTGCGTCGGTTTCGGGGGGCCGCGTATGAAGGACGCCGGTCTGGACCCGCTTTTCGACCTCACGACGCTCGCCGTCATGTGGCTTTCGGAGGCCCTGAAGCAGCTGCGGAAGTTCTTCGCGCTGGCCGATCAGGCGGAGGAAATGTTCCGGACCGACCCGCCGGATGCCGTGATTCTGATCGACTACCCGGGCTTCAACTGGCACATCGCGAAGAGGGCGAAGCGGCACGGGATCCCGGTTTTTTATTACTCCCCGCCTCAGATCTGGGCCTGGAAGCAGGGGCGCGTGAAGAAAATGCGCCGGCTGATCGACCACGTTTTCAGCGGTCTGCCGTTTGAAACGGACTGGCTCGCCATGCACGGCGTTTCGGTCGAGTACGTCGGCCACCCGTTTTTCGATGAAGTGCGGAATTACCCGCGGAGCTCTGAAACGCTCGAGCGTCTGCGCGGGCTGAAACCTCTGGTCGGGCTTCTTCCCGGCTCGCGGACGGGCGAGGTCCAGCGGAATTTCCCGGTTTTTTGGAACGCGGTGCGAAAGATCCAGCGGGAACGGCCCGACGTGCATTTTGCCGTGGCGGCGTTTCGGGACGAGCACGCGGCATGGATCCGGGATTTTCTCGAAAATCAGGACGAAAAACTCCCGAATATTGAAGTCCTGACGCGCCAAACGCCGGAGATCATCCAGACCTCCGACTGCTGCCTGAGCGTTTCGGGAAGCGTCTCGCTGGAACTCCTGCATCACGCGGTCCCGACGGTCATTTCGTACCGCGTGGGCCGGGTCGGCTGGTGGCTTCAGTACTGGTTCCGCCGGGTCCGGTTCATCACGCTGGTGAATCTTCTGACGCTCGAAAACCCCTTCCGCCGGCCGAATCCCGAGTTTCGCCCCGGATCGGACGATGCGCGGACTGCGATTTTTCCGGAGTATTTGACGTACTGCGACCGGAGCGACTGGATCGCGGCGGACCTTCTGCGCTGGCTCCAGGACCCGTCGGCCCGGGACGAGTGCGCTGGTCGGCTGGCGGCGCTTCGGGAGAAATTCGGCCAGCCCGGGGCGGCGAGGAAAACGGCGGAGAAAATTCTGGCCGCGCTGGGAAACTCCCAAGTCCAGCGCACGCGAAAAACCGTCCCTCCGGGAACGCCCCAAACCGCTATAGGCCCCGCGGATCAGGCGGATGGGGCGGATTAAGGCGGATTGGATTTAAAGAGGTTTCACTGCAAACCCGTTTTCAAAGCGCGAGTTTTCACTCACTTCAAACCTTGATTTAAACACGGATTTTCACGGATTGAAAGGATTTCCACGGATTTTTTAAAGGGAATTTAAGGATTTGCAGGAGTTTTCCTGAAAAAAACGGAATCCTTTTAATCCATTTAATCCGTGGAAATCCGTGTTTAAATAAAAGGAGGAAGCGGGAAGGGCGTGGTGTTTAAAAAGAATTGATTTTTTAAATCCAATCCGCCCGAATCCGCCTCATCCGCCTGATCCGCGGGGCCTATAGTCGCTGGAGTTTGCAGCGGGCTGGACGTGAACCTTGGGACGGTCCCATTTTATTAATTACCTCATTGGAAAGGTCCGTTTTTTATGCCGGATTCCACGATTTACCTGCGAGTCATCGACGCCTCGGCCAATCGGGCCTGCGAGGCGCTGCGCGTCATTGAGGATTTCGTCCGTTTCGTTCAGGACGATCCGTTCCTGGTCGAAAATCTGAAGACCCTGCGCCACCGGCTGGTCCAGAACGTCCTGAAATTCCCGATGCCGGAGCGGCTGGCGTACCGCGAGACCGAGGCGGACGTCGGGACGCGGATCGAGACGAAAACCGAGTTCAGCCGCTCGTCGCTCCAGGCCGTTCTGGACGCCAATTTCTCGCGGCTTCAGGAGTCCCTGCGCTCGCTCGAGGAGTTCAGCAAACTGACCCAGCCCGAGGCGGCGCGGGAGTTCGAGCAGATGCGCTACGCGTCGTACACGCTGCAGCGGGTGGTTTTCTTCACCGTGACGAAAGACTCGCCGCTGCGCCGGCTGGAATCGAAAACGCTCCGGGCCGCGGAGCAGGGCGTCTGGCTCGCCGTCGGCGCTCTGAAATTCACCTCCGACCCGCAGCGGGCGCAGGAGCCGGAATTCGCGGGCTTTTTGCGGGTTTCGCCGACTTCGGAAACGGTCAAAAACGTCCGAAATCAGCTCGGGGCGGAAAAACTCATCGGCGTCTGCGCCGCGTCGGTTGAGGAGGCCCGGGCCGCTTTGCTCGACGGGATCGACTTTCTCGCCGCCGCAGACGAAGCCTTGGCCCGTGAACTGGAACGCCTCACGACCCTGCCGGTTTTGGTTTTGGGGTGAGGAGCCGAAGGGACCACCCCAAGGGTCACGTCCAGCTCACTGCAAACTCCAGCGATTATAGGCCCCGCGGATTGGGCGGATGAGGCGGATTAAGGCGGATTGGATTTAAGGAGGTTTCGTTGCAAACCCGTTTCCAAAGTGCAAGTCTCCCCTCACTTTAGACCTTGATTTAAACACGGATTTCCACGGATTCAAAGGATTTTCACGGATTTTTTTAAAGGAAGTTTAAGGATTTGGATGGGGTTCCTGAAAAAAACGGAATCCTTTTAATCCATTTAATCCGTGGAAATCCGCGTTTAAATAAAAGTGGGAAGTGGAAAGGGCGTGGCGTTTAAAAAGAATTGATTTTTTAAATCCAATCCGCCCCAATCCGCCTCATCCGCGGGGCCTATAGCGGTTTTGGGTGTTCTCGAAGGGACGGATTTTCGCGTGCGCTGGATTTGAGGAGTTTTCCTTTTCTGGTTTAATCCCCCCCTTGCGCAACCGCCGGGCATTTGCTAAAATAAAGAAAAACCCACCCGATTTCTTAATTTTTCAGGAGATTTTTATGAACAGACGCGATTTTCTTGCCGCCTCCGCACTGGGCTGTGCGGCCAGCTGCCTTCCATTGACGAGCCGCGCGCAGACGGCCGAAGAGCTTCCCCCGCCGGGCGTTCCGCAGGTCCGGCCCAATCCTCACGCGAAAATCACCCAGCTGACCCACGGCCCGCTCTACCACTGGGGCGCCTACTACGACCAGCTTCATTTTGACCCGACCGACCGCCTCGTGACGGGGCTGGAAGTCGGTTTCCACCACCGCTCGCCGCTCCCCACCGACCGGATCAACGTCGGGCTGATCGACCTGCACGACAATAACAAGTGGACGCAGATCGGGACCTCCTACGCCTGGAACTGGCAGCAGGGGCCGATGTTCCAGTGGATCCCCGGCCGGACGACCTGGGAAGACGCCGAGGTGATCTGGAACGACCGGAACGAGGACTCGTTCTTTGCGCACGTCTATTCGCCCAGCACGGGCAAGTACCGCGAACTGCCGCATGCCGCGTACGTGATCGCCCCGAACGGGGAGTACGCCCTCTTCCCCGACTTTGCGCGTCTGAACGACACGCGCCCCGGTTACGGCTACTGCGGTCTGCCGGATCCAAACGCGGACGTTGCCGCTCCGACCAATGCTGGCATCTGGCGCATGGATCTGAGGACCGGCGAGACGAAGCTCCTCTTCTCGTTCAAGGACGTGGCGGACATCGTGCCGGAGGGCGGGTACTCGAAGGGGGCGAAGCACTGGTTCAACCACATTCTGATCGCACCCGATTCGAAGCGTTTCCTCTTCCTGCACCGCTGGAGGGGCGAGGAGGAGAAGAGCTACTGGAAGACCCGCCTGATGACGGTCAACGCGGACGGCACCGATTTGTACGTTCTGAACCCGTACAACATGACGTCGCACCTGGTCTGGCGTGACCCGACGCACATCATCGCGTACGCCCGCCGCCCGAGCCACGGCGATCGGTTTTACGTCTTCGAGGACAAAACCCAGAACACGACGCCGGTCGGGTACGACATCATGAAGGTCGATGGTCACGTTTCCTACCTGCCGCACACGAACCAGCAGTGGATCCTGAACGATACGTACCCGGACAAGGAGCGGTACCAGCACCCGTTCATCTTCCATCTTCCGACGGAGACGAAGATCCCGCTCGGCGATTTCTACCAGGCGAGGATCTTCAACGGCGAGTGGCGCTGCGACCTTCATCCGCGTGCAAGCCGGGACGGCCGGAAAGTGCTGATCGACTCGGCGCACAACGGCGGCCGCCAGATCTACATGATCGACCTGAGCGAGTACGATGAGTGGCTGAGCTGAAGGAAATGACGCTTTCTGCGTCGTTTCCAATTATGAATTAAGAATGATGAATTATGAATCAGAGACGACGTTTCCAACGTCGTCTCCTTTTTTTACTCCCCGTCGGGCATGAACCTGTACCCGGCGTTCCGGTACGTCAGAAAGTACCGCGGATGGGTCGAGTCCTCTTCAAAAATCTTTCTCAAACGCAGAATAAACTGGTCCGGGGCGCGTGTGTTCATCCCGGCCGAGGTTTTCCAGACGTTCTCCAGAAGTTCTTCTTTCGAAATCAGCCGGTTAGCGTTCTGCACGAAGTACTTCAGGAGCGTCATTTCAAGAAAAGTCAGATTCTGCGTCTTTTCCGGCGTTCGTACCTCCAGCGTGTTGAAATTCACCGTGGCTTTTCCGATCCTCACCTCTTCCAAAGGTTCCGAAGCGGGTTCCTGCTCCTTTTCGCTCTGGAGCTGCTGCAGCTTCAGCATGTTGCGGATCCGGGCGAGAAATTCGTCCAGATCGAACGGCTTGGCCAGGTACTGATTCGCGCCGACATCGAAACCGTGGGTTTTGTCTTCGGGGAGCGTTTTGGCCGAGAGGAACATGATCGGCGTGAGGATCCCATGCTCGCGCACCTGGGAGCAGATCGTGAACCCGTTCACGCCCGGGAGCATAATGTCGAGCACGATCACGTCGAACGCCCCCGGCTCGTTCAGAAGCAGGGAGAGCGCTTCGTCCCCATTATGGATCAGCGTCACGTCGTATTGTTCGTGCTCCAGCGAAAAACGGATTCCAACGGCCAGATTTACTTCGTCTTCGACGACTAAAATACGCGGTTTCTTTTCGGATTCTGTGTTCATTGGTTCAAACATTTGTGAAAGGAACGGCATTACATCAGTCAGATTATTATATCATGATCTTTCTTCGACGCAAGTTTAAAACACATAAAATGAAAAAAATTTTCTAATTTTAATGATTTTATGGATTTTTAGGGTGGAATTGGCCGATAAAAGAGATGGAGTGTTTCAGATACTCTGGAAGTGTGTACATTTGGCTGAATTTCGTTAAAACTTTGGCCAGAAAAGAAAGGATTCGAGAATGAAAAAGACCTTCAGAATAATCGTCTCAGAAATGTTGGCGATTCTCTTCGGAATGGCGGTTTACTCGGCCCAGGCCCAAATGATGGTGGGAGCTGCGGTTCCGACCGACCGGGGCGGGTGCCCGATTTACGCGAATCAGGAAGGGTATTACGGCCTGAATGGCGGATGCGCCAGCGGGAACTGCGGGAATCATGCCGTTGGGCCTATGGTCGCCGGTGGTTATGCTGGAATGGCGGCTCCCTGTGGTGCGCCTTGCGCCGAGCCTTGTGCCGCGCCTTGTGAGGCTTCCTGCGCCCCATGTTACCCGCTTAGCTGCGGTCCGTGCCTGCCCTGTTTTGCTGGCTGCGGCCCCTGCGGAGGCGGGATCATTGGCCGAATTTGGAACGGTCGCTACTATTGGCAGGGACCCGGCTGCAGTGAACGCGTGATCGATGAACTGCGGAAAAGCTGGTACCCATGCGCGTGCTGCGACGTTACGGGTGAACCGTGCTGCAGCGCCAACACTATTGGCTCCGGTCTGAGAAGCAGCCAGATCGTTACGGGCGCCCCGGTGAAAATGAACGCAGGCCAGCCTGAAAAGGGCTTTTATACAGCTCCGTCACCGTATTGTGGGTCCCAGGTCCCGTTCCAGGGTGCGGCCCCGATGCCGGTCCAGGGTGGGTGCAAATCCTGCCAGGGTGCGATGAACTTCACGGCTGTTCAGACTCAGCCGACCCAGCAGATGGTTTATGGTCAGCCAGTTCAGCAGACCTACGCTCAGCCGGTCCAGCAGACTTACGTCCAGCCGGTTCAGCAGACCTATACTCAGCCGGCCCAGCAGACCTACGTCCAGCCGGTCCAGTACCAGGAACCCGTTCGCGAAACGAAGAAATACCGGAATTCGAGCGCGATTCATTACCGTTCCAACTACACGCCGTCCAGCGAAGTTCCGGGCTACCTGAAAGCCCAGATGAACGCCGAAAAGGATGGGATCGGATTTGAAACGGCAAAATCCGCACGGACGGAAAACACTCAGAGCGCCTGGCGTCCGGTGAATCAAGCCTCGACTCAGACGGCTTCGGGAGTGGTTCCCGTGAATTACACTCAAGTTTCCGGTTCGATGGAAACCGTGGCGACTCCGGTGCCGCGTGCGGAAAATTCCGTTTTGGCCTCGGCCCCGGTCCAGACGGGCACGATGGTTTACCCGTCAGGGGTTCCGATGGAGACGGTCGCGGCGGGTGACTGCGGCTGCGGCGCTCCCTGCGGCGATTGCTGTGCACCCTGCGGTGACTGCTGCGCTCCTTGCGGCGGTCCGTGCTGGGGTCCTTGGTGGGGAGTTGGTCGTTACGGCGGAATGTGGCCGGGACTTATCCCGCTGGCGGGTGACGCATTGCGCTTCACTGGCCGCGTGGCCTACCGTACGGGTCGTGCCGCGGTGGTCGGAACGGGCCTGGTGGCTTGGGGAAGTCTGCGGACCGTCGGGGCCGTTTTCTGGAACCCGAACGTCATGGGGCCCATCGTTCCTGGTCCCGGTGTACCGGTTGCGGCCGCTGGCCCGATCGATCCGGTTTACGCCGAGAACGACATGTACCTGAACGCCTCCACGGTTTCGGGACGTCCCACGGCGCTTCAGGCGTCCAACCTTTACGAGAATCAATACTACCCGCAAAATTACGCGGTGATTTCCGACACGGTGGTCAGCCCGGCGGTCCCGAGTGTTCCGGCGGTTGTGCCGGCCGTCCCGGCGAATACGGTGGTCGCGGCCCCCGCTGCGGCTTCGCCCTCCGCCAGCCTTCTGAGCTACCAGACCCAGCGCGTGATGCTGGAAGATGGCACGGAAGTGATCCTGGAGCATGACGCGATGATGCCGCAAAACCGTTCGGCCAACGCCTCCGTCCAGTACATGGCGGCGAATGAATCGTCGGCTCCAGCCCTTTCGACCGCCGCTCCGGGCGTGGTTCCGGTGAGCATGAACGCGCCGATCGCCTCGAACGTTACGATGAAGGCGGCGGACACTTCGGCCTCCACGGTTCCGATGAGCCCGGCCTCCTACGGTTCCTCGACGGTTCAGATGGTTCCGGCCCCCGCGACTGCGGTCTCCGCGGACGGGTATCCGATCGTCGCCAGCGAGCAGCCGCAGATCCAGCTCGCGCCGGGTGAAGTGCTGGTTTCCCAGCAGGATTTCATTCTGGAACCGGCCGGAACGCCGAGCGCGGGCGAGTCGAACGGACTCGTGCCCGTCGAGGAAAACGTTCCGTTGGAAAAGATTCAGTCGAATGAAGAAAACGTTCCCGCCGCTGAGCCGGTCCGTGACGCCAAAGTGACGAAAGTTTCCTTCGTTCAGCCAGTTTCCGAGCCTGAAGTTACCGTCATTCCGGCCACCGTACCGTCGGAAGAACGGGAAACCTCCTCGGGTTGGAAAGTCCGCGTGAGCTCCGGAAGTGATTCCCTCCTGGGACTCAAATCCGCGACGCCGATCAAATGATCGGGTGAAGCATTAAAAGCAAAGGGGACGATGTTCGGCATCGCCCCCTTTTTTCGTCTTCAAATCAGAAAATCAGGACCCCCCACTTGGGAAGCTTGACCGTCTCGCCCGCTTCGATCTGCTTCTGGAAAAGCGTCACCGTATCGTTCGCACTCACGCCGAAGAGCGTAAATTCCGGCTTCGCGGCCTTTTCAAACCCCTGCGAGATGAGGAACTCCTCGAGTGAGTCCCGATTCCGGTTTTTCGCCGGCGTCACGACGTACGCCCAGCCGCTTTTCACGCATTTCGCCTCCACCGAGTCGATCGTCGAAAGGAGGAAATTCCGGCCCTTCAGGTAGTCCGGGACCTCGTTATTGCGGTACTCGCGATTGGTGAAGAGTTTGCAGCCGGTCTCAAACGTCGTGACCGAATCGCCGCTCCGGACGGTTTCGAACTGCGCGGCCGGCTCGCTCTGGAACGGCTTCCCGTCTTTATTCGGGTTCAAAACCACTTTCTGGCTTGCGGGCGCGACCGACTGACCCGTGGCCTGGTTCACGAGGATCTTCAGCCGGCTCTTCGGCGAAACGAGTTTTCCCGCCAGAATGTCCGCCTCGGTGATCCTCGAGACGAAAATCTGCTTCGCGCCGAGACGCTGGAAGTCGTGAATGATGAAGATCGTGCCGTCCGGGGCCTGGTCGCCGTCGGGGTAGGAGACCTGGTCGCGCTCGTCGAGCATCAGGCCGCCCTCCCACGTCTGGCCGTCGTCGCGGGAGAGGAACGCCATCATCTGCCGGCGCCCGACGTCCTGGTCGATCGGCCCGTTTTTCACGAGGATCAGGTTCCCGCTCGCTAGCCGCCGGAGGAACGTCCGCGACGACGTGTGCGGGATCTTCGAGGGCTGGAAGTCGCTCCACGTTTTGCCGCCGTCGGAGGAGTAAAAGTCGCCGATCCCCTTGCTCGTGCGGTTCATGATCCAGAACCGGCCGTCTTTCAGCTCGACGATGGAGTGCTCGTCAAAGAGCGCCCACCCGACGGGCGTGTAGCCGCGGCCGAGCTTGGTGTAGGTCTTTCCCTGGTCTTCGCTCACGACGAACCACGCGCCGCAGGGGCCGTTCGGGGAGCGGTCCAGCTGCTCACCGCCGCCGGCCCACGGCAGATTCCAGACGGAGACCGGGAAGATCCACCGCCCGCGGGAATCGGCGATCGGTTTGTTCATCATCACGCCGGACGTGACGAACTGGGGCGTTTTCTCCCAGACCGGCTCCGTGTTGGGGTTGGAGCAGGTGAGCGTCCAGACGTCGGCCGGGCCGTCCTCGCCGGGACGCTGCGCCCAGTAAACGTGAAGTTTTCCGTCCGGCGCGTACCAGATGGAGGGGTCGTACTCCCGCGGCTCGCCGGGCTGGTCGATGGCGAAAAGGGGCGCAGACCACGTTTCGCCGCCGTCGGTCGAGTGGACCACCACGACGTAATTGTCGCGGTCCTCGGTTACTCCGCCCGAGTACCAGCACGCCCAAATGTTCTGGTCGTCCGTGACTGCCAGACTGGGAATTCCCTGAAAGCGCCGGAACTGGTCGGCATACTCGTCAGGAAGCGGCGACAAAACCACCGGCGGAACGCGCTCCCCAGCCAAAACCGGGGTGAAAATCGCAAGGAGGGCAAAAAAGAGGAAGGCGAGTTTTTTCATGGTGGACCTTTCGTTAAAAGGGAAAAAATTAATACGGAGGGACGGCGGCCCGCCGTCCGCGGCCGGCCCGGCCGCAGCAGTCCCGTTAGGGACTGAGAAACCAACGGAATGCGAGGCGATAATGGAGCGCGGAGCGCGGAATTACGCGCCGGGGGGAAATGGGCTGGGACGCTTCAGGCGCGTAATTCCGGCCTCCGGCCTTCATTACCGCCTTGCATTTGACTCTTGATTGGGAATTAAAACCACGCGCAAGCCGAGGCCGTTGAGCCGGAATTCAGGCGAGTATCCGACGCGCAGCGCCGACCTGCAGGACTCGGCGCCGTCGCCCCAGCTTGCGCCGCGAAGTACTCGGGATGAGGAAACGGTTACATTTTCCGGGTCGTTCATCGGTGATTTGCCGTAGTAAGCCGCGTCATAATAATCGGAGCACCACTCAAAAACGTTCCCGATCATATCGTGCAGACCCCAGGCATTTGCTTCTTTTTTGCCCACCTCGTGGACTCCGCAAGGCCCGGAAAATTGGGGCCAGTCGCTGGCATTCCACGCGCTTTGGCTCGTAAAGTCCTGATTGCTGTTTCCACCGTACCACGCTATCGGGTCAAGCGCCGGAGCGTTATTCGTTCCTTTGATCTCCGAGCCGTTCGGGAAAGTCGTCGTGCTTCCTGCGCGGCAGGCGTACTCCCACTGCGCTTCCGTTGGAAGCTGCACGCGCTGATTCAGACGCAAACTCAGGCGGCGGCAAAATTCCACGCTCTCCTGCCAATTCACGTAGTAAATCGGACGGTCAGGCCCCACTCCCCAAAGGAGCTTTTCTGCGGGAGTATCCCGGGAAAAACCATAAAGGTCTCGAAAAGTCTTTTTCCCAATCAAACTGCCAAAATCGTATTCCGTGGCGTCGTTAAGCATCTTCCGGGCCTGCTCCTCGACAGTCGTGCCCATGATGGCCTTCCATTGGGCCTGAGTGACCTCCGTTTCCAGCATCCAAAAGCCTTTGGTCAGCCGCACCCGGTGCTGCTTTTCGCCGTCGTATTGCCACAGTTCACCTGCGGGACTCCCCATCATAAACTCGCCCGGCGGGCACCAGCGGAAGGCGTATTCGATCCCGTCCACGGTCAGGACTTTACGTTCCCCCGCTTTGAAATCCTCCGCGCCGGAAGTCGGAGCCGCGCACACGATCAGTACAAAAAGGAATGAAATCAGAAAACGTCGCATTGTCAATTATGAATTATGAATTTTGAATTATGAATGAATGACGACGCTGGAAGCGTCGTCCCCGTAACACTTATTGGTCTTGACTGGGAATTAAAATCACGCGCAGACCAAGCGAGCAGTTTCGGCTGCCGCGATAAAATCCGCCGCGCTTTGCGGATCTGCAGTCTCCGTCGCTGAGGTCCCAGGCTCCGCCGCGGCACACGCGGGGCGGGGAAGCGCAGCTCACTACGATTGAGCCTTTTTCAGTTTCGGGAAGGGGCGATGGGAACGTGGGCCGGGTTGAGTTCTCCGGGTCAGTCATTGGGGAGACTTCGTAATAAGAAGAACCGTACCAGTCGGCGCACATTTCCCAAACATTGCCGTGCATATCATGCAGGCCCCAGGCGTTCGGCTCCTTTTGCCCGACTTGGTGGGTCATTTCCTTTGAATTCTTCTCGTACCACGCCATGGAATCAAGGTCCCCGGCATAAGCCCCGGTCGTTCCCGCGCGGCAGGCGTATTCCCACTGCGCCTCGGTTGGGATCTGGACCTTCTGCCCCAGCTTCCCGCTCAATTTCTGACAGAATGACTGGCACTCCTCCCAGTTTACTTTCTCGACCGGTTTCCGCGGGCCTTTGAACTCGCTTGGATTCTCGCCCATCACGCTTTCCCACATTTCCTGCGTGACTTCGGTTTCCAGCATCCAAAAGCCTTGGGTCAGTTTCACTTGATGCCGCTTTTCATCGTTCTTTTTGTTGTCCCGGCCCGGCTCGCCCTCAGGACTCCCCATCATAAACTCGCCCGGCGGGCACCAGCGGAAGGCGTATTCGATCCCGTCCACGGTCAGGACTTTGCGGTTTCCCGCTTTGAAATCCTCCGCGCCGGAAGTCAGAGCCGCGCACACGATCAGGACAAAAAGGAGTGAAATCAGGAAACGCCGCATTGGGAAAACCTCCATGATGAACGATTTACGGTGGCATTACTGCCACCGCTCGCCAGAGCCTCGCGTTCCGTGGGTTTCACCCACGGCTATTAACATTCAGTCTCTAACGGGACTGCTGCGGCCGGGCCGGCCGCGGACGGCGGGCCGCCGTCCTTCCGAATTACTTTTGCAGGAATCGCCAGTTGACCGGCAGTTTCGCGAGTTCTTCCGGCAAATCGTTTTCTTCCGCCTGGTAGATTCCCTGCCAGGAACCCGCGGCGTCCTTCCAGAGGACCACGTCAGCAGGCTTCGCGAGGCTTAACTCGAGGCCCTGCGTCTGGAAACTTTTCAGCCCGGCGGCGGTCAGCATTTCCAGCGAGCCGGTCGGGTCAAAGCGGCAGGCCAGCACGCCGTTCGCTTCGGCGGAGATCGTGAAATTCCGCGTCAGGTCGTTCGACGGGACCGTTTCGTCTTTCAGAACGATCGGCTTTCCGACCGGGTTTTCCTCCGAGGCGTTCGTCCAGACGAGGCTCCCGTCCAGGCGGCGGCTGAAACACTCAAACGGCGGGCGCGAGTGCTTTCCTCCCCACGTTCCCACGGCCTCCCACGGGGTCTGCGAGGCAACGGAAAGGTCCGTCGTTTCAAACGTCTGGACGATCTCTTCCTCCGTGATGTGCCCCGGCACGCGGACGATCCGCGTCTTGCCGCCCTGATTCAGCGTCTCGAGTTTCGCGAAGTCCGCACGGTCCGAGTCCGTCTCGGCATAGAAAACGACCAGCCGGTACTCCTGCGCGCCGTACTGGAGGAAACCGCGTTCATTGAGCGTCCAGCAGTCCAGACCGGTCATGGTCTTTTCGTTGATCTCCGAGCTGGGGATCAGGTCGGCGGGGAAGCCGCGCTCGGCGAAAAAGTCGCAGACTTCCAGCGCTTCGGTGAGGTTTCCGTACTCGAGCCGCGCCCAGTTCATACAGCCCCAATGGCCGAACACGACGGCGACGGGGCTGAAAAGCGGAGCGGCGCACTTGAAGTTCAAAAGCCGGGTGCTCGCGCGGGCGGCGTCCAGACCGGCGTCCAGGATCGGTAAATGGCCGAAGTTTTCGTCCGTGCGCAGCGGATTGTTCGGCATGCAGCAGAACGGGTGAATATTCTGCCGTCCGCCCCCGGCCGTGCAGCTCCATTCCTCGCGAATGTAGGGCGCAATGCCGTCGGCGTAAAACTCGTTGAACCAGACGCGCCCCTCGCGCTTGCTCATGCCGGTGCGGCAGGCGTACGGCGCCGCTTCGTCCGTCTGGGCGAAATCACGCGGGTGGCGCCACCAGAAGAGCGAATTCTTGCGGAACTCCTGAACGTTCGGGTAGCAGTGCCACGTCGGGTGCGTCGCGACCATGGCGTTCGGGCCGTAGTTTTCCTTCGAGATTTCGTAAACCTGCCGCTCGAACTTGATGAGCTGGCGGAAATTCATCTTCTGGAGCGCGTCGATCGCCTGGATCCGCTCCGCGTCCCGCCCGGCCTGGGCCAGGTGCATGAGGAAAAGATCGTCCACAAAATCGCGGCTCGTCCCGGCTTTGTACGCGGCCGCCATCGCGTCGGAAAACCAGAAATGGTCCTTCAGCGGTACGCCGTCGTGGCACGGGAGCAGTCCCCACTCGTCCTTCACGAGTCCGCCGGCCATCATCCCGCCGTGCGCGCGGAAGATTTTGGCCTCGAAATCGAGCGCCTCCTGCGAGTAAACGTCCGGGTACAAATACTCAAACGCCACCGCGACGCAGAGGAAACGGTCCTTCGGCGCGCTTTCCGGCTTGAAACTGAACTGGCACCAGCGCGGGTTTTCCTCGGTCTGGAACTCGGCCTCGGCCGTCGCGTCGCGCAGGCTTGCCGGATCGACCAGCCCGTCGGCGGTTTTCGAAAAACTCCAGACTTTGATCGGCCGAACGCCCAGCACCTCGTACTTGTAATTGTGCGTGTAGTGGTCGGAAAGGTCCGTCTCGTTCAGAATGATCGACGCGCTCTGGCCGGCCTTCTGTTCGAGCTCGACGAAGCGGATCCGCCAGAGACTTTTGTCCGGGTGGGCGGCGTGAAAAGCCTTGCGCGAGAGACGGATTTCGGCGTCGGGGAGGATCGTGATCCCGTACTTTTCCGCGCCGTACTTGGCGGCATCGGCCTGAAAACGCAGGGCCTCCGGCGAGATGGACTCATGCTGGGTCAGTCGGGAAGAAACCGCCAGCTGGTCGTAAGCGGTCCGCTCGCCCACGGCGTCGAGGAACGCTTTGAACCCGTCCGGCTCGGTGGCCTCCCACGCCCGCGGGAACCAGCAGCCCAGTTCGCGCGGCATTAACTGGCCGTCGAACGTCACAGGCAGACGCTTCGGATGCTCGGGATTCACGCACGGAACCGACGCGCCAAGACTCAGAAACAAAAAAGGAAGAAGGGCAAGGAATGAAGCACGCATTTTCTTGGGTGGGGTTAGAGGGAGAGGAATTAATGCGGAATTCGGAATGCGGAATGCGGAATTGGGGGGCTGGCTCGTGCAGCAAGGCTGGGGGAGTGGTGGAAACTGCCACTTGACTTCCCCGGCACTTTGTGCCACACCAGCCAGACGTTAAATGATCATTTCAGAGAAAAAAAAGATGACTCATCATTGGAGAACTTTTCTTTCTTGGCGGAATTATCTGCCTTCGACCTCGCTGGGACAGGATTCGGCAGATAAGGACATTCCGCAAACGCATCGTATCCAATCTCTTCCACCGTTTCAGGAATCTCAACAGAGGTTAAGTAATGGCATCCCTTGAAGGCTCGACAACTAATTATCCTCACGCTTTTGGGAATGACAACGGAGGTTAAGGAACTGCAGTCTCTGAATGCATCGTCTCCAATCGTCGTCACACCTTTGGGAATGGCTATAGACGTTAAGGAACTGCAACCACTGAACGCTTGATCCTCAATTTCCACCACACTTTCGGGAATAATGGCAGACGTTAAGGAATTACAGCCATCGAATGTTCCAAATCCAATCTTCTTCACACCTTTGGGAATAGCAATGGACGTTAAAGAGCTACAGCCACAGAAAGCCCTGGAACCAATTGTCGTTATACTCTTGGGAATGACAACGGAGGTTAAGGAACTGCAGCCACTAAACGCATTGTATCCAATTATCGTCACACCTTTGGGAATAACAACGGACGTTAAGGAACTACAATCGCTGAAAGCGTACTCTCCAATTATCGTCACGCCTTTAGGAATCTGGTATTTTTTTTCAGTATTCAGACAACCAATTAATTTTGTGCCGTTTTTTATAAACAGGCCAATACCATCGGTCTTAAAATATGGGTGATCAGAGGTAATAGACCACTCTTTCAAGGCAGAACAGCCAGCAAAGGCTCCAGTGCCAATTTGCTTTACACTATGGGGAATGGTGACAGACTTTAAGGAACTGCATTTCAGGAACGCTCCCTCTCCAATTTCCGTCACGCTTTCTGGAATAACGATGGACGTTAAAAAACTACAGTTAGCAAACGCCTTGTCTCCAATTTTCGTCACACCTTCGGGAATAACGACTTGAGTTTCCTTGCCGATGAATTTTTTAAGTGTTGTCTCACACAATTCAAATCGATCGTCTGATTGGAGATTTGAAACAGGTATATTGCACATTTAACAGGACCTCCGTAAGGCAAAAAAATAAAAAAGGGAATGACGACTTGTGAAAACAGCGCTTTTGGCGTTTTCAATTCAAGTCTTGTTAAAAAAGACGACGCCCTCAAGCGTCGTCCCTGTAACTTGACCGGCGGGGACGCCGGCCCTCCGAATCGATAAATCACTCTTTCACGATTTCTTTCAGAGCGGAGGCAAGGCCCGCGACGCCCTGGATCTGGCTCGGGATGATGAGCTTCGTCGCTTTGCCGTCGGCGGCTTTCGTGAAGGCCTCGAGGGACTTCAGCGTCAGCACTTCCTGCGACGGATTGGCTTCGTTCAGCATCTTGATACTGTCGGCAAGAGCTTTCTGAACGAGCAGAATGGCTTCCGAACGTCCCGTCGCTTCGAGGACCTGCTTTTCCTTTTCGGCCTGAGCCTTCAGGATCGCCTGCTCCTTTTCGGCTTCGGCGCGAAGGATCTGCGCCTGCTTTTCACCTTCGGCGATGAGGATCTCGCTCTTTTTGCGCCCTTCCGCCTGAAGGATCGCTTCACGGCGTTCACGTTCGGCCTTCATCTGCTTTTCCATCGCTTCCTGAATGGGTTTCGGCGGCAGAATGTTTTTCAGTTCGACACGGTTGACTTTGATCCCCCATTTGTCGGTGGCTTCGTCGAGGATACGCGTGATTTTCCCGTTGATCGTATCACGGGAGGTCAGCGTCTCGTCCAGGTCCATTTCACCCACGACGTTACGCAGCGTGGTGGCGGTGAGCTGGCGCATGACGTTGATCGGCTGGTTCGCGCCGTACGTGTAGAGCTTGGAGTCCGTCACCTGGTAAAACACGACCGAGTCGATCTGGATCGTCACGTTATCCTTCGTGATCACCGGCTGCGGATCGTAATCCAGAACGTTTTCTTTTAGCGAAACGCGGTTCACGATCCGGTCAATGAATGGCATGAGGAGGTGAAGCCCGGGCCCCCAAGAGTCCTGGTAGCTTCCCAGACGTTCAATGATGTACTCTTTCGACTGAGGCACAATGCGGATGCATAAGATGATAACCACAAGCAGGAATAGTGCCAAAACAACGCAAACTCCAATAGCAATGTCCATTTTAAGTTCCTTTCGTAATTGTTTGATTATGGTTGAAAACGATGAAAACAGGGTCAGGCTTTCTTTACGAACAGGGTATTTCCCTCAATTCGTTCCACCTGAATGATGGAATCGGCCTCGATCTCTTCCTCATCGGAATTGGTTTTCGCGCGGTATTCAATGCCGTTGACTTTTACGTATCCCTCCCCTCGAATATTGTTGATTCGTTCGATGACCACGCCCTTCATTCCAATCACTGCGTTGATGTTGGAAGCTTTGGGGGTGACTTTCAGGATAAATTTCATAATCGGACGGCAGAAAATAAGAGTTAGAGCCGTGACCCCCAGAAAGATAAACATCTGGGGAACAAAAGCAACTCCGCAAAATGCCGCGATCAACGCTGCGATGGCCCCAAAAACGAACCAGATGCTGACCAGTCCGGGCACGAGGATTTCGACTATCGAAAAAAACACGATCGCACCGCTCCAAAACCACAACATTTGAGTCAGGTTTGGGGTAAAATTAAAAATTGAATCCATGAGCGGCTCCTTTCTTCTAAATGTTTTCCTATTTTGAATTTTATCATACAGGAACAAAATATTCAAGGGTTCAAGATGGAAAATTTGAGGAAAATCCAGAAGATTTCCAAAATTTCCCGGACGGTGTTCTTTTTTTCTGTCCCTTTAATTATGACGATTGAAAAATAATACCGTCCCGGAAAATTTCCCCAAAAATTTAAAAAGAATAAAAATAGAAAAAATTTCCATAGAAAAATTGCCGAAAATATTAAAATCGGTATAAAGTTTATATTTTTTTGAGAAAATATACACTTGCCGCTTCCGTATGGATTTGGACTGCGAACGTTGGTTTGGCCGTTCAAACAGGTGGAAGCAGATTAAACCCCTTTGGCATTTCTGTTCCGGGAAGGACGAAAGGGACTGGAAGTGCTGAAATAATTTTCGTAAAGGATTGGTTATGAAAAAAACCGTTACCAGTTTATTTTTCCTGCGGATTCTGAGTCTCCTGGCCATTATTTTGTGTGGAGTTTCAGTCTTTGCAAAAGAAGATTCCAATACAGCAGCAACCGAAGAAGGCGGCGCGTTCATTTCCGCAGACCTGCTTCTTCCACAGTCTGCCGCTTCTTTCATTTCCATCCGCGACATTCACGCTTTGGATGACTCTTGGGCTAAAACGGCCATGGGAAAAATGATGGCCCGTGACGATATGACCGAGTTTACCAAACTGTTCCGCAAGCAATTCTCTGAAATTTTCTCCACGCTGGAAAGCCGGCTCGGGGTTTCCATGGAAGAAATCATTCAGATGACCGATTCCGAAATCGCCATTTCAACCCAGAAAATTAAAGACGAAAGCTACGGGCTGGTGCTGGTGGTGAACGTCGGCGATAAAATCTTTGAAACCAAAAAAGTTTTGAGCAAACTCGCCGATCGCGTCCTGAAAGATGGCGGAAACTATCAGAAGCAGGAAGCTCTGAACAGCGAAATCCATATTCTGACGATGAAGAACGAAGAGACTGGCGAACTCTGCAAAGCGTATTACGTTTTGTGGGGAGAAATTCTCTTTTCCTCCAATCAGCAGATTCTCGTGAAAGACATCCTGGGCCGGATCGCCAAACTCCAGAAAGACCCCGACGCTTATGTTGAGGCTTTGGGTGAAAAGGACTCTTATATTGAAATCCTCAATCAGACGGTCGGTACCGATAAAAAACTCCCCGACATCATCTGGTATGTGGACCCGATCACCACGATGGAAATTCAGCGTATGATCGCTGTTGAAAATAATCCCGAGCTGGAAGATGAACGCGACGTTGCTGCCGTGCTGAGCAATGCAGGTTTCGGAGGAATCAAAGCCGTCGGGGGAGTCATTACGTTCGTGAATCAGGGGTACGATATGACCCACCGCGTTTTCGCCTATATTCCCGAGGAACCTCAGAAAGGGCTGAAAATGGTGGCTTTCGATCAAAACGCCGACAAAGACCTGCCGGACTGGATCACGGAGGACGTTGGATCAGTCCAGATCGTCAATCTGGATCTTCTCAAAATTTTCGATAATGCGGGGCCGCTGGTGGACTCGTTGTTCGGCGAAGACCGTGAATCTGTTTGGGAAGACGTTTTGGATGGCCTGAAAAACGATACCAAAGGCCCGATGATCGACCTGCGTGAAGAAATCGTGGCCCTTTTAGGGAATAAAGTCATTTTCACCGTCGCCAATGTGAATCCCAAAGCCTTGGACGGCGAACGCTACATGGTCGCGGTTCAAACCAAAGACGAGAAGAAACTCCGCGCGAATATCGCCCGTTTCCTGGGTGGTGAGGAAAACTTTGAAGTCGTATCCGAAGGCGATGATATTCGTTGGATCCGGGTCGAAGACGCCTCTGGTGACGATGAATTTACCGAAGAAGAAAAGGCCGGAAAACGTTTCCGTCAGCCGGCGGTTACCATTTGGGACGGCTATTTGATCGTCGCCTCCCAGCCGGATTATATTGACGAACTGAAGTCCGCCGTTGAGAATGGCAAGAAGCCGCTGGCCGGGAATGCCGTTTACAAGGCGGTTCTGGATGAAGTCCAGAAAAAAACGAAAAAAGTAAATCCGATTTCCTTCCATTTCGATAACAACGCGGTCGAACGTCAGCATTCTTACGAAATGGCCAAGCAGGGCAAGTGGACGGAAAGCTCCGCGATGTATTCCTCGCTGCTGGATCAGTTCTTCCGCGCGAATCAGGGCCTCAAAGAGGATCTGGACAAATTCGACAATTCGAGCCTGCCGGACTATGAAGAAGTGAAAGATTATTTCCTTCCGTCCGGAGCCTATTTGTATGAAGTCGAGAAAGGACTGATTTTCCAGGGTTTCTGGATGTCCGAAAAGAAAATGGGCATCGAGCTGAAATAAAATTCGGAAAAGAATGGTGAGATTCGGAGGGCTGGCGTCCTGCCGGTCAAGTTAATAAAAGGCTAAAACCATTAACTTGACCGACGAGGACGCCGGCCCTTCGTATTTTACTTCGCCACGGTCAGTTTCACGTCGATCCCGGCGAGTTTCAGTTCCACCGTCTCCGCGTTCGCAAAGTCGGCGGTTGGCGCGAAGACCAGCGTGTCGGCCAGCGTCTCGCCGCAGATGTACTCGCTGAACGACTTCGCCGCTTCCAGCATCCCGGCGTCTTCCGTCTCGAAGCAGACCCGAATGTGGTCGGCGTACGCGCAGTTCAGGTCCTTGCGGCGGTTCTGGATCGCCCGGACGATCTCACGCGCGTTCCCTTCGGCGATCAGTTCCGGCGTGAGTTCCGTGCTCAGGATCACGACCGAATTCTTCCCCTGCGACGCGGCAAACCCTTCTTTGGCCTGGAGGCGAATGATCAGCTCATCGGCGGCAAACGCGACGGTCTGCCCGTCCAGCTCGATTTCCGCCTGACCGTCTTTTTCCATCTGGGCCAGAAGCGCAGCGCCGTCGGCCGTCGTGAGCCAGTTCTTCAGAACCGGCAGGAGCTTGCCGAGCTTTTTCCCGAGTTTCTTCAGGTCGGGCAGGATCGTGTACGAAACGTAATCATCGGCGCGTTCGGTGAAGCGGATCTCTTTCACGTTCAGCTCTTCCCGGATCAGCGCGTCGTGGGCCGTCAGCCACTCGCGGGCCGAACGGGCACCTTCCGTCAGCACGATGTCCACGCCGGAGAGCGGCTGCTTCACTTTCAGGCTGGCGTTCTGACGCGCCGAGTGTCCCTGCGAGCAGATCTCGCGCATCAGGTCCATCCGCTCGGCCAGCACCGCGTCGATGGCGCTTTCGTCCGGCGTCGGGTAGTCGCACAGGTGGACGCTTTCGGCCGCACGCGCTCCAAACGGCTCGTGCACGAGCGTGTTCCAGATCTGCTCCGCCATGAACGGTACGAACGGGGCGATGATCTTCGAAAGGGTGACGAGGCACTCGTAAAGCGTCCAGTAAGTGTCCCATTTCTCGACGTTTGCGTCGGTTTTGTCGCTGCTCCAGATCGACTCTTTCGAGCGGCGGATGTACCAGTTGCTCAGCGCGTCCACGAATTCCAGGATCGCCGTCGCGGCCGGGTAATTGTCGTAGGCGTCGAGGCGGTCGATGACCAGCGCGTTGAGCGAGTTCAGCTTGCTCATGATCCAGCGGTCCAACTCGGCGCGCTGGGCGACCGGGCGGTAATTCTTCGCGTTCTTCAGAACGTCCGGCGTCATTTGGCCGGCGTCGCCCTGGAGCCATTTTTCCGGCTCGAAGCCGTCGCTGTTCGCGTAACCGACGAGGAACTTCAGCGTGTCCCAAAGTTTCACCGTGAACGCCGGCATCGACTCAGCAATCGCCCGCTCGGAGTAAATGATCGCGTTCCACGGCGCCTGGTTGCTGTAGAAGTACCACCGCAGCGCGTCCGCCCCGTATTTGTCGAAAATCTCGTTCGGGGAGCGGTAATTATGCAGCGATTTCGACATTTTGCCGATCTTGTGCTCGTAATTCTTCGCGCCCAGAGCGGCTTTCGCGGCGTCCTCTTCGAGGAAGATCTGGCGGTCCTTCGGGTCCTTGTACCCTTTGTTTTCCCACCACTCCGCCAGCATCAGGCCGAGCACCACGCACGTTTTGAACGGGTGCGGGTACGTGCGGACGCGGGACGCCGTGTCGCCCTGATTGGCCGCGTGGTCGCCAAAGAGCAGGGTGCTGATGGCCAGCTGACTGTAGAACCAGCCGCGCGTCTGGTCGATCGCCTCGCTGATGAAGTCGGCCGGGAAATGCGCCTTGAACTCTTCCTCGGAGCCCGGCTTGTGCGGGTACCCCCACTGCGCGAACGGCATGGAGCCCGAGTCGAACCAGCAGTCGATCACTTCCGGCACGCGGCGCATCCGCGGCACGCTGCCATCTTCGTTCAGTTCGCCGAACGGGGAGTCGTACGTGATCTCGTCGATGTACGGTTTGTGGACCTTCAGGTCTTCCGGGAGTTCCGGGTCGGCGGCCTTCGCCTTGAGCCAGACTTCCATCCCCGAAACGCCGGGTTTGGCCATCAGCTCATCGTAGTTCGCAATCGCTTCCATTTTCCCGGTCTTTTCGCAGACCCAGATTGGCAGCGGTGTGCCCCAGAAACGCTCGCGGGAGAGCGCCCAGTCCACGTTCGTCGCGAGGAAATTCCCGAAACGGCCGTCCCGAATGTGCTCGGGCAGCCAGTTGATCTTCGCGTTGTTGGCGAGCATCGCGTCCTTGAACTGGGACGTCCTGATGAACCAGCTCTTGCGCGGGTACTGGATGAGCGGGTCGTCCGAGCGCGTGTAGAACGGGTACTCGTGCAGGTACTGCTCCTGCATGAACAGAAGCCCGTTTTCTTTCAGGACCTTAATGATGTCTTTGTCGGCCTCTTTGACCCAGCGGCCGGCAAATTCCGGGAACACGTCGGTGAACGTCCCGTTCGAGGCGACGGCGCAGATCATTTCCGGCCCTTCGCCATCGACGTAGCGGTCCTTCTGGGCCTGGAGCACGCCGAAGTCGTCCTCACCGAACGCCGGCGCCTGGTGCACCATGCCCGTTCCGGTATCGACCGTGACGAAATCGGCCGGCACGACGCGCCACGCGATGAATTCTTTCGTCCCGTCTTTGAGCGTTCCCTGCACGTTTCCGAATGTTTTGTAGTACGTGTCGAACGGCGGGATGTAGCGGAGCCCGACGAGCTGTTCGCCCATGAGCGTCCCGAGCAGTTCGTACTCTTTCGGCTTTTTGCCGCCGTACTTCTTCGCGATGGTTTCGAGCAGCGGCGAGGCGATCACGACCGCGCGTTCATCCCCCTCGAACTTCACGACCGAGTATTCCATGTCGGTCTTGACCGCGACGAACTGGTTGCTCGAAAGGGTCCACGGCGTGGTGGTCCAGATGACGAAATCGGCATTTTTCAGGATGTCCGGCGTGTTCCCCTCCACGACGACCGGGTAGCGCACGTACACGGCCGGGTCGGCCACTTCGCGGTAGCCTTCGCCCACTTCGCCGCTGGAGAGCGCGGTTCCGCCCTGCGCCCACCACCAGACGATTTTGTGCCCCTGGTAGAGGAGGCCCTTCTTGAAGAACTCGGAGAGCGCCCACCAGACCGACTCGACGAACGACTGGTGGTACGTGACGTACGCTTTGTCGAGGTGGATCCAGAAACCGATCCGCTCGGTGAGGTGCTCCCACTCGCGCATGTAGCGCCAGACGCTCTTCTGGCAGAGCTGGATGAAGGGTTCAATGCCGTAATTTTCGATCTCCTCGCGGGATTTCTTCAGGCCGAGCGACTTGCAGACTTCCAGCTCGACGGGAAGCCCGTGCGTGTCCCAGCCCGCCTTGCGTTCGCAGCGGAAACCGCGCATGGTGCGGTAGCGGGGGAAAATGTCCTTCATGGCGCGGGTAAGGCAGTGCCCCGGGTGCGGCATCCCGTTGGCGGTCGGAGGACCCTCGAAGAAAACGAAAGCCGGCGCGTTTTCACGGCGTGCGAGAGACTTTTCGTAAATGTTGTTTTCTTTCCACCACTGGACCATCTCCTCTTCCATCTTCGGGAACGAGACGCGGCCTTCCTGAACTTTAAGCATTTTGGAACCTCAACAATAAAGAGCGGGAACAAAAAAAGTTTTCCGTATTCTACCAGAAATCCAGAAAAAAAACAGGGGGGGCAATTACGGGGACGACGCTTCCAGCGTCGTCTGATTGGCGAGCGGTGGCAGTAATGCCACCGTTCTATTTATTAAAACGCGAACATGTCCTGAAATGCGATCTCTCATATAACCTCCATTGTTAAGTAGATTATACCGAAATTACGCAGTTAGGCAAGAAATATTTGAAAATTTAAGTGGGTACCCCTTGAAATCCATCTAACCCATGCTACAATAAATAAAAAGAAAGGAACCTATTATGAACAATACCGTAACTCAAGTAATCATGTGCCTCGCTGGGCTGGCTATTATTGCGGCGTGTTGTGTGTATATGATTAATGCAGGAAAGCTAGAAGCACCAAAGCAACAGGCTACTGGTATGTCCATAGAAATGCTTCAACAATGGGAGCAGGCGAAGAAAGAGGCGGTAGAGAAAGAGACAGAGGAGCTACGGAAGAGAATAGAGGAATTGGAGGAAGAAGTTAAAGAAGTAAAAGAAAAGGTGACAAGCGGAAAACCGCTTGCGCCAGAACAATTTAGAAAAAAGAGTGGGCTCCCGGAAACCCCGACTCTTGGAATACTCCCTTTTTATTCAGCGTCAAAATGGCTGCATTAATCCAAAGATCCGGAGGGCCGGCGTCTCGCCGGTCAAGTTAATGGCCTTACGCCTTTCCTGTTTTGCAGGATATTAACTTGACCGGCGGGACGCCGGCCCTCCGAATCTACGACGTTGGAAGCGTCGTCCCCGTAATTCTCAGTCATCCAGTCCCGGGATCTGGAACTGCGTGCAGAACTCAGCGATCTCCTTGCGGGCGGAGGCTTCCGCGTCGGCGGAGTTCGGCAGAGCGTCCAGAATGCGAACGATCCACTCGCCCACCTTCTGCATGTCGGCCTCTTTCATCCCCATGCTCGTGATGCCCGGCGTACCCATGCGGACCCCGGAAGTCACGGTCGGCTTGCGCTGGTCGCCCGGAACCGTGTTGAAATTGGCGATGATCCCGCCGCGGGCCAGGGCTTCCGCCGCGTCTTTACCCGTGTATTCTTTGTCGCGCAGGTCAAGCAGAAGCAGGTGCGTGTCCGTGCCGCCGCTGGCCAGCTTGATGCCGTGCTCCATCAGGTAGTCACCCAGAGCGCGGGCGTTTTTCACGACCTGGTGCGCGTAGTCCTTGAACGAATCCTTGGCCGCTTCGCCAAACGCGACGGCCATGCCGGCGATCACGTTCATGTGCGGGCCGCCCTGGAGCGTCGGGAAGACCGCGCGGTCAACGCGTTTCGCCAGGTTGTTCTTGCTCGTCGGGTAGTACTTTTCCTGGTAGCGGTCCTCGATCCGGCTGAGGATGAACCCGGCACGCGGGCCGCGCATCATCTTGTGCGTCGTGCTCGAGACGATGTCGCAGTACGGCACGGGATTCGGATGGGCGCCGCCGGCGATCAGGCCGGAAATGTGCGCAATGTCCGCGACCAGATACGCCCCCACTTCCTCCGCGATCGAAGCGAAGCGGTCGTAATGGATCGTGCGCGGATAAGCGGTCGTGCCGCACCAGATCATGCGCGGACGTTCACGCAGGGCGATCTCGCGGATCTCGTCGTAGTCCAGCACTCCGGTTTCCGGCGAGGGGCCGAACGGGACCTGAACGTAGTCTTTTCCGGAGAAATTGACCTTCCAGCCGTGCGTCAGGTGCCCGCCAAAATCGACCGGGATCCCCATGACTTTTTCCCCGGGCTTCATGATGGCGCGGTAAACGGCGGAGTTGGCCGGGGACCCGCTCAGCGGCTGAACGTTGGCGTGCTCGGCCCCAAAGAGCGCTTTCAGACGATTGATGGCCAGATTTTCGATTTCGTCACAGACGGCGTTTCCTTCGTAATAGCGCGCGCCGGGATACCCCTCGCAATATTTGTTGGTCAGCGAGGAACCGGTGGCTTCCAGAACGGAAAAGGACGCGTAGTTCTCGGAAGCGATCATCTTCAGCGTGGAGCCTTCATAGGCGGCCTGACGGTAAATCAGATCATAGACTTCCGGATCCGTGACTTTCAGGTGCGGGTAACGTTCGACTTTGAGCATTGCAAGCCCCCCTTATACAAAGAGTTGGGAAATGAAAAAACTATTAATTAATATACTCTCTTTTAAAATCCTTGCAAGGGGGGAGAGGGAAATTTTGCCGATTCTTTTTTTGGAAAAAGGCCGGCTCCCCCTCTTGACAGAAAGCGAAAACGTGGTATATTAACGCGCAGTTACAGGGGCATCGTGTAACGGCAGCACAAATGATTCTGGTTCATTTAGTCGGGGTTCGAATCCCTGTGCCCCTGCTTTCTGAGAATGAAAAAAAGGCTTCGGTTCGAAAGACTGAAGCCTTTTTTTGTGGTTTAAACGGGACTTTTCGGACGGGTCCTCTAATTCACGCCTGGGGTCGGGATCGGGTAGAAACCGTTTTCCTGAAGCTGGACCGGGGCGGGGCTTTGCATCGTCAGCGCGTCGTGGTTTTCGTAGATCATCAGCGGTTTCGGGTCCACGAACAGGTCGTCCCACTTCACGACCTTGCCGGTGTAACTGGCCGTTCTGCCCAAAATCCCGGTCAGGGAGCTGATGGCGCCGTGCCAGCCCTCGTGGTACGGGAGGTCTTCGCGGATCGCCGTCACGAGGTCTTTGTGCTCCTGCGGGAACGGCCCGTCGGAACTCTTCGCCATCGCTTTCCAGTCGTAAACGTCGTTTTCGCCCTTTTGGCGGCCGGGACGGGATGGGACGTTTCCGCTCCCCTTCGTGCCGTGGACGAACTCGGCGACCTGGGGCCACGTGTTCGGCTGCTGGCGCGCCTGACTGTAGAGTTTCGTGCCGTCCGCGTAGGTGAACTCGACGAAATGATGGTCGAAGATCTGGCCCCAGTTCGGGTCCAGTTTGCGTACCTGGCGGCCGCCCATCGCGTTGGCCTCGACGGGGTGGCAGTAGTCCGGGCCGGGCGTTTTGCCTTCCTGCACGGTTTTCACCCAGTTCGCGACGTCCAGATTGTGCACGTGCTGCTCGCAGATGTGATCGCCGCAGGTCCACTGGAAGTAGTACCAGTTCCGCATCTGGTACTCCATCTCGGACCACTCGGGCTGGCGTTCATGGACGCGGGTCCAACCGCCGTTCCAGTAAACGCGCATCAGGAAAATGTTGCCGTACTTCCCGTCCGCGATCTCCTGGATCCCCTTCAGGTACGCGACCTCGTGGTGACGCTGGAGCCCGACGCCGACCTTCAGGTTCTTTTCCGCGGCAATTTTGTTGGTCTCCATGAGGATCTGGTAGCCGGGCACGTCCACGCAGCAGGGTTTCTCCATGAAGACGTTCCGGCCCATTTCCACCGCGGCGCGGTAATGGATCGGGCGAAATCCCGGCGGCGTGGCGAGGATCGCGTACTCACAGTCCACCGAAAGAGCTTTCCGGTAGGCGTCGAAGCCCCAGAAGCAGCGTTCCGGCGGCACTTTCAGCATCTCGGCGGCGGCTTTCACGTTTTCCTCAAACGCGTCGGCCAGCGCGACGATCTCCGTGTTGGGATTCCGCAGAAAATCGACGGCGCTCCCCGTCCCGCGGCGGCCGCAGCCGACCACGACCGCGCGCAGTTTATCACTTCCCGATGGATGAACGTTTGGCATAAAATTTCCTTTCTCGCAAAAAATTCAGTTTCAAAATCTTCAAAAAGTCTGGGGGCCTGATGCGGCTTCGGATCGAAAGTTGAACTCAACGGAAAATCGCGACCGCGCCGCCGTTTTCCGCCATCGGAAGCTCCAGCGTGTCGGTCGAGTGGACCTTTTTCACCGTCTTGACGGCCGCACGATACGCGCCGTCCGCTTCCGGGGCGTCGGTCCAGATGCTCAGCTCGTACTCGCGGTCAGGATCCAGGAACGAAAGCGAAACCTTCGAGGTCACGGCCTGCGAGCCGTTCGTCGCACCGAGGAACCACTCGCCCTCTTTCGTTTTGCGGACGGTCACGATCCGACGGCCGATCTCCGCGTCCAGGACCTTCGTATCGACCCACTCGGACCCCACGGCGGCAAACCATTCTTTCTCTGAGCCGAACGCGTTCCCGGTTTTGTTATTCCGGATCCCCCAACCGCTGCGAATGACGTGCGACGGCGCGTAGAACGTCACAAAAAGCGAGAGCTGATGGCAGTTGGAGCGGTCGTGGAAGTAAATGGCCGGCGTGAAGTCGAACGGGCCGACCAGGTACCGCGTGAACGGGAGCACCACGTCCTGGAAAGCCGGGTGGTTTCCTTCCTGCCCGCCGCCGCCCTCGACGTTCATCACGTTCGGGAATTCACGCATCGAGCCGTCCGGAAGGTACGCGTCGTGGATGCAGAGCCAGAGGTGATGCTTCGCGGCGACTTCGGCCAGACGGCGCAGGTCGTTTGTGTCCTTGGCGGAACCGTAAGCGACGAAACCGGGCTTCAGCCCCGCCAGGCCCCAGCTCTCGTAAATCGGGAAAAGCTCCGCGATGTCGTACGCCTTGATCATCCGGTCGTTCAGGTAGAGGCAAATGCCGACCCCCTTCGATTTTCCGTACTCGACCAGTTCCTTAATATTAATGTCCACGTAAGTGCTGGCCTTGAAGCGCGGGAAGTAGGGGACGCGGCCCTGCGCCACTTTTCGGGGGTCCGGTCTGGTGTTGGCGCGCCAGGTCGGGTCGTCCGCGTACTGCGGATTATTCCTCGCCCACTCGTCGCATTCTGCGTCTGAGTAAACGTACTCGGTGCCGTACCAGCCCCAGTCGATCTGCAGGTACTTGATGCCGTTTTCGGCCGCGAAGTCGATGATGCTGTAAAGCTCCTTCTTCGTGATGCCGCAGTTCATCTCGTTGCTGATCGTTTTACCGGGCTTGACCCAGTCGAATTTGCTGTAGTCCGCGGGCGGGTTCAGGTTGAAGATGAAGTACTCGTGCTCGACGAGCCGCGCCTCATTTTCGGCCAGCATCATGGCCCGCCACGGGGTCCACGCGAGCGTAGCGCCCTCCGGGGCTTTTTCCCACGTGGTTTTGCGGACGTTCGGCACGATCGCGCCGTTTTCCGCCTTCTTCCACGTCAGGCGCGGGTAATCCACCGCATACGCCTCCATGATGGAAAATACCCGGCCGTCCGCGAATTTCCCCGTCAGCGGCGGGAATGCGGTGAAATTCAGGTCCGCCAACGCGATCCCATCCTCCGGGAAAGTCGCCTCGGTCGAGTTGATCGGGAAAACCCGCACGTCCGCCGGGATCCGGAATTCGGTCTGCTCGCCGGTGATCTCGAGGACTTTTTCAGCGTCGCGGCCGTAACGGAAGGCAAAACCCTCGTCGTACACGCGAATTTCCAGGCCTAGCGTCACGGAATCAGCGTTTTTGAACGTCACGTTCAGGTCGTTATGCCGGTCCGGGATCTCGGCGTACTCGCCCCAAAGCGGTTTCCACGACGTGTCGGCGGAGGCTTTTTCGCATTTCTCGACGGTCCAGGCTCCCAGATCGGCGGGCGTTCGCAGACCCAGCGCAGACGGCGCGACGACCTGCGTGCCGGAGTACGTCACGCTGAACGTGGGCTTCCCGTCGGCGCAGTCCAGCGTGAAAACGATCTTCCCGTCAGGCGAGGAGACGGTTTCGGCCGCCCGGACGTCCAGCGCCCCGAGACACAGAAGGGCAAGAATATTCAGAAGGGTGAGGATTTTTCGCATGATTTTTCTCCTTGGTCAAACAAAATGGAACCGATTCCCATTTTAATCGACGGGGAGATTTTTTTCAAGGGGGGAAGAAAGCCCGTCCCCTGACTTTTTCAGTTTTTCTTTCCACCCCCTTGAAATTACGGGGGGGATATTTATAATGAATGGAAAGTTCAGGCTTTCCGTCTTTTCCCTCCACCCCTTTTTCAGATTTCAGAAAGAAAAAAATGAACGCACGCATCACCCGGCGCCAGTTTCTTGGCAGTTCCATGATTTTAACCGCGTTTCCGGCCGCTTTGTGGGCCGCGGAAAACGTCAAGTCCGAAGACGTCGCTCTCCGGTACGCCGTCATCAGCGACGTGCATTTCAGCGAGAATCCCGACTCCAAAGAGCGGAAACGTCTCATCAAGGCCCTCGAGTTTCTCGGGAAGTCCCACTTCGACGCGCTGGTGGTCGCCGGCGACATGACGAACCACGGCTACACGTCGGAGCTGACGCTCTTCCGCGACACGCTCCTGGGCGGGCTTCCGAAGGAAACTCAACTCGTCATCTGCATGGGAAATCACGAGTTCTACGGCGGCAAAGACCACGAAAAAGCCGGCGGCGGGCGTCCGCACTGGCAGGGGATCTTCCAGCGGCCGCTCAATCCCCACGTCGTGATCAACGGGTTCCACTTCATCGGGATCTCCCCCGACGATCCGAAGGCCGGGACGGGAACGTTCGGCGGCTCCCGCGAATGGCTCCGCGAGCAGCTCAAAGCCGCGTCGGCCGAGGACCCCAAACGCCCAATCGTGGTCTTCCAGCACCACCACGTTTCCGAGACGGTTTACGGTTCCTGCGGCATTGACCACTGGGGCGTGCCGGATCTGCGGCCGGTCCTCGACGAATTCCCGCAGGTGATCGACTATTCCGGCCATTCGCACTACCCGTCCAACGATCCGCGCAGTGCGTGGCAGGGGAATTTTACCGCGTTCGGGACCTCGACGCTGAGCTACTACGAAATGACCGGTGGGATCTTCGAGAAATTCCCGGAGGGGTACTCCGATGCCGCGCAGATGTACGTCGTGGAGGTGATGAAGGATTACTCGTCCCACCTTCGGATCTACGACGTGCTGACCGACTCGTTCTTCGACACGGAATTCCTGGTCGCAGAGCCGGGAAACATCGAAAAGTACTGCTACACGAACGAGCGCTACAAGACCGCCGCCGCGCCGTACTGGAAGGGGGAACCGGAGCTCAAGATCTCGGACGTGGACCCGTACGGGGCGGTTTTCACCTTCCCGCAGGCGTTCGACGAAATGACGCCCAAGGCGTTCGTCGGGTCGTACCAGATGACGTTTGAGCAGAAAACCAAAGACGGCTGGGAATTATTCGGCGGGACGAATCCGTGGTCAAAATACTATTTCCGGGAAATGCCGGAGGAACTGGCCGTGGAGTACTCGGATCTGGAACCGGATGGCGAGTACCGCGTGGAGATCCGGGCGCGAAACGCTTTCGGGAAACTTTCGGAAAAGGCGCTGACCGGCGAGTTCAAAACCGCGAAGGGCGAGGAGGACGCCATTGACCGGGACGCGCCGAAACCGGCGGCGAACGTCGTGAACTTCTTCGTCGCGGCCGACGGTGCGTTCAAAAATGAGCCTGAAGGCGGCAAATTCCCCGCGGGTCTCGAAACGCGCGGTGCGCCGAAAGCCCAGGACGGCTGGGCGGTTTTCGACGGCCTGAAGGACCAGTTCATCGTGAAATTTGGTGAAAAGGACTACGCGCGCCTGCGCCGCCGGATCACGATGGCGTGCCGGTTCCAGTTCGACGGCTTCAAGGAAAAGGGGGCCGCGGACATTTTCGCGAATACCGAGCAGGGAGGGACGGCTTTCGAGCTGAATCACGAGCGGAAAGAGCTGGAATTCTGGTGCAGCGTCTCGGGGCACTACGTGATCATCCGGACGCCCGTCACGCCGGGAGTCCATACGGCGTTCGGCGTGTACGACGGTCAAAACGTCATTCTTTACCTCGACGGCAAAGAGGCGGCGAAAACCCAGACCACTGGATTTTTGACCTACCCGAAGGACAAAACAGCACACGCGTACAGCATCGGCTCGGACATTGGGACGAAATACTCCGGCAGTACGTTCTTCGAGGGGAAGGTCCAGTTCGCCCGCGTCTTCAGTTGGGCGCTGAGTCCGGAACAGATCAAAAATCTGACGGAAGAATAAGCGAAAGAATAAAAAAGATCAGGACCCGAAAGAGTCCTGATCGATGAAAAAGAAACCGTGGGCCGCGAACTTTCACGGCCTTTTCCCCAACACGGTTTCACTTGGTTTCTTTTTTCGTTTGGGGGCGCAGGAAGATCTCCAGCGCGAGGATGCAGACACCCACCACGAGGCATGAGTCCGCAATATTGAAATTGGGCCAGTGGTACGAGCCGATCATCACGAGGATCCAGTCGCGGACGGCATAAACCGGCTCGCCGGCCTGATGGACGGGTTTCAGATTAAGGAACTGAATAAAATCCCAATTCCACGTCAGGCCGTGCAGTCCCAGTCGGTCGTAGAGGTTTCCCAGCACGCCGCCGTTCATCATTCCGAGGGTGAAGGTCCAAAGTTTGCTTTCGGCCGCTTTTCCCCAAAAGAGCCACGCCCACGTGATGATGAACGCGACGACGGAAAAACCGGCAAAAACCAGCGAAAACCCCTGACCCATTCCGAAAAGCGCGCCCTCGTTCAGGCACGTCTGAAAGCCCAAAACGTTTGGGATCACCCAGTACGTTGGCTGCTCGCCCGGCAGTCCGCACCGCTGGAAAACGAGGTACTTGCTCCCCAAGTCCAGCGCGAGGAAAAACGCGACGGTGAACAGGAACAGAGCGTAACGGGAAAGGGGGATCTTCATTGGGGGCTGAAGGGCAAAATGGGAATCACTCAAAATGGTTTACGAAAGCCGCGCCTGACTCAAAGTCACTGGCCGTTTTTCTCGGCGCATTTCACGCACATTCTGGCATACGGAACGACCAGCAGACGGCGCTTGGGGATTTTGTTGCCGCAGCACTCGCAAATTCCGTAGGTCCCGTCTTTAATGCGCTCCAGAGCGTCGTCGATCTGCGAGAGCGTTTGCTGCCCGTTCATCACCAGCCGCAGGGTAAAATCCTGGTCGTAATTATCGGACCCCGCGTCCGCCATGTGGAAAGGAACGGAAGAAAGCTCCGACGCGCTGCGGTTCAGGGCCAGGTCGGTCATGTGGGTCACGTCTCCGACCAGTCTGGCGCGCATATTGAGCAGAATTTTACGGAATTCTTCATAATTGACAGGCTGCATAAATTATTCCTTTCAAAGGTTTGATGGTCCCCACCCTGGGGGATTCAAAAGCCTGGATTTCTGAAATACTTCTGGAAGTCTGATACGATTTTATTCAATTTGAGGTTTTTTGTCAAGACAAATATTTCATAAAAACTTCCAAAATGTCCAAATCTCCCTGTGCGTAAACCATTCGGCATCCCACCACGTCCTCAATTTCGTTCAGAATCGGGCGGCCCGAGTCGAAAATCAGGTCGATCCCCGCGAAATCGAAGTTCATCGAGGCGAGGACCTTTTCCACTACGTCCCGCTCCGCCCGCGTCAGTTTATGAGGCCGGGCCGATCCACCGAGGGAGTAATTGCTCCGGAAATCCGTCTCGCTCCGGCGCTCGAAGGCCGTCACGATCCGGTTCCCGATTACATAGACCCGCACGTCGCGGCCCGGCGAGTCGCAAAAACGCTGAATCATCCAGCGCTTTTCCGGAATTTTGTCCAAAATCGGGAAAATATCCTCCGGATTTTCGACCCGAAAAACTTCCTTGCCGCCGTGACCATCGAGGGTTTTCAGAACAAACGGGAACGGAAGAAGATCAGAAAAATCGAGCAGCCGCGACTCCAGAACCGGCACGCCGAGCGCGCCGAAATGCCGAATCGTCCGCAGTTTATCGTTGCAGATTTTCGAAACCTGGGCGGAATTCATGACCCGAACGCCTTGGGCCTCGAACCAACGCGAAAGGTCCGGCCGGACGCAGCGCATCAAAACCAGCTCGGGGAGTTTTTCACGTGGTGGCAAAAACTGCTCTGCAGCCAATTCCTCGGCGAGTTTCAGCTCGAGCTTCCAGCCGCGCTTGTGGAATTTTTCGGTGAGGGTCTCCGCGAACCAGCGGTTTCTGGCGAGGCGTTCCCGATCGTAAATCAAAAAAGCGTTCATGGGGAAAACCGGATTAATTCGTGAGTCCGCATTTCTTCAAAAGATGGCTCATGATGAACCGCCCCACATCGATCCCGATCGCGTCGTAAAGGTTTTTGAAGTGGGCGTTCGTGTTCACCTCGCACAAAACCGGGCCGTTGGGGCCGAACAAAAGGTCCACGCCGGCGAAATCGGTCCGCAGGATCTTGCAGGCACGAACAGCCAGTTTCTTCTGCTCGGGGGTCGCTTTCCACGGGAGCATCTTCCCGCCGTTGGTCACGTTGGCGCGGAAATCGCCCTCTTTGGCCGTTCGAAGGACCGAAGCGACGACCTTCCCGCCGACCACGTGGAGGCGCAAGTCCGCGGGCTGACCGTTCCATTCCGAGCGCACGAATTCCTGAAACTGCATGGGCCGCGTGCCGATCTCACGGACGATCTTCTCCAGACTTTCCTGATCCCCGGCGAGATGGACCTGAAACCCGAACGAGCCAAAGGATTCCTTCACGACGAGCGGAAAACCGAGCCGCCGGCCGACTTCCGGGAGAAAATCGAGGCTGGGGTACTGGTCCGGCCGGAAGGTTTTCGGCGCCAGGATCGTCCGCGGCTGGGGAATTCCATGCCCGGCCAGTTCCAGAGCGGTCAGGTTTTTCGAGTCGCAGACCTCGATCGCGTGCGAACTGTTGAAGACGTGCAGCCCCTGACGTTCCAGATGGCTGCAAAGGCTCAAATCTTTATCCCAGAAGAGTACGAAGTCGGGGCGTGGGCCGCGAAGGGGGGCTTCCGGCTCGACCAGAAGCTCCACATTCGTTTTGACCTTCATATTAATGTCCAACTCCCGCGCGGTGCGGATCAGCATCGAGTAGAACGTTTCAAACTTTTCGGCGTGGACGAAGTGATTCACCACGAGCCAGGCGAGTTTCGCGTTTTTCATTTTAAATACTCAATCCAGCTTCCAGCACGTGATCCACTCGATTTTTTCGGGTTTCATCCCAAAATCCTCCTGAAGTTTTTGGGCGAAGTCGGGCAGATGTGCGGCGCCGTAGAAAATCGCGACGTTTTTCTTCCCACTGTCCAGCTGTTCGCGCAGGACCTGTAGGGCTTTTGCGTTTCTGTCCCGGATGAGGGTCGAGCCATTTTTCCCATCCACCGGTTTGGTCGTGGATTTAATGTCGGCCATTTTTTCCGCGCTCATACGCCGTAAAGCCTTGGATTTGTCGGAGGAAACAATGAGGTTCAGAATATTTTTCAAGTCCTCAGGGGACGTTTCGGACCTCTGCGCATTTTCGTACCCCAGGGAACGTGCATACCAGACGAGCACGCCGTCACCGCGTTTTTTCATGCCATCTTTGAATTCCGTTGTGGTCATGTCACCGTGGATGAAGTTTTTGGCATGGTAATCGATTGAGCCGATCTGGAACTCCAGCCCCATCATCTCAGCCGAGAGGCGCTGGGCACTGCCGACGATCCCTTTGCTATCCTTTGCGCTGTCAGGCCGAGGGTCTCCATCTCCGACCATTTCGAAAAGCACCGCGTCAAACTGGGTAAACTTTTCGTTCAAAGTTTTGTAATACTGGGCTTCCCCGATGTGAATTGCGCCGACGAGGGTCACCCGCTGCGAGCCGTCCTGGGAGACGAACGTCACCAACGAAGTGTCGAACGACTTGAGCTCCCCGTCTTCTGACCGGACCAGTCTCGTGAAAGGATTCTCCGGCAGGGTAAATTCTTCAGCTTTGACCTCCATCAGGGCGGAAGTCAAAAAAAGCAGAACCAAAAGAAATTGGAAACGTATGTTTAAAATTGGAGTCATGGCAAACCTTTAACGATTATAGGGATAAAATTTTATATCGTTTTAGGAGGATTATAGCAAAAATTGGGAATCTTGTATAGATTGATATTCAAAAAATTCCGATTATTAGACAAAGTGCGTCTATAGATTTTTTTAGCACAACAGGAAAATATGGAACAAACAGGAAACACCAATCAGACTGAAGGGGCTTCGGTGCAGGCTCAGATTCTGTGTGAAGCAGATGATGGGTTCAAAAACTGGATGTCGGCTTACAGCGGCAGTCTCGTTTTCGCGACGTGCCGTTCCGGCAAACTCTGTTTTTTGGGCTGGGATGGTCAGATGGTGACGCTGCTGATGCGTCAGATGAACCTTCCAACGGGGATAGAGGTCCTTAATGGTCAGATTTTGGTTTCTTCCCGGTACGAAATTTCGCTTTTTGCGGACGCTCCGCTGTTAGCGTACGAATATGACCCGAAAAAGCCGCGCGAGTACGATGCGTGCTACCTGCCGCGTGCGAGCTGGCACATTGGCGATTTGGGCGCCGGTGATATTTTCACCAGCCGGGATGAGATTCTCTTCGTGAATACGCGCTTTTCGTGCATTTCACGTCCGAGTTTCAAGTACCATTTTGAGACGATCTGGAAGCCGAATTTCATCACGGAGATCGTCCCTGAAGATCGCTGCCACCTGAGCGGCGCCACCTCCGTGAATGGCCGTCTGGCGTACGTAACGGCCTTTTCCTCGTCCAATGAAAACTTCGGTTGGCGCAAGAATCCCTACGACGGCGGCATCCTGATGGACGCCCGGACAAATGAGATCCTCCTCGATGGGCTCCGTATGCCGCGTTCACCCCGCTGGTACAAGGAATGCCTGTGGTTCCTGAACTCGGGAGCGGGTGAACTTTGCGTGATGAACCCTGAAACACGCGAGACAAAAACCGTCTGTCATCTTCCGGGCTTGACCCACGGGTTGACATTTTACGGAAATCATGCTATAGTAGGATTATCCCGAATCCGAAAACCGGAAAATTTTGACAAAATTTCGATTCGGAAACTGAACAATACGACCTATTGCGGCGTATGTATAGTGAATATACTCACGGGCCGTACGGACGGAATGTTTGTGTTTGAACAGGGATGCGATGAAATCACCGATCTGGCGCTGCTCCCGGGAGTGCATCGGGCGATGATCCTTACCCCTGATCGTCCTGACTGCTTTGATGCTTTGACCACAGAAAAATACTCCTGGTGGATCCGCCCGGAGTGAGACAATACATCGTAACTTAACGCGGGAACGTGAATTTCCCGACTGTAACCGTACTAACTGACTTGAGAGAATCGAACGTTCACATTACAGCTGGTGTGCGCGTTCGTTTTGACAATTAACAACAACAAGGAGAGCAAGATGTCTATCCTGAACCTTTCGTCGCTGAGTAAAATTTTCAATGCTTCTTCAAAGAAGAGAAGCGGCAAAAAGTCCATTTCGGAAAAATTGAACCGGAAGTTGGCACTTGACTCACTGGAGGCTCGCGTTCTGCTGTCGGTGACTCCGAATACCGTTTCGGAAATCATCGTCAATACCGAGTACAGCACGAACCAGACGACCTACACCAACGGCAACGCAGTTGCGATCGACGATGACGGTGATTACGTCGCGACCTGGACCCGCGGTGATAACATCTACAAAGACACCACCTACGGAAATGTCGGCTGGTACACCGAAGAAGGCGAGCTCGTTTTCTATACCGACCGGAACTACATCGACGGCAATTACACCGATGATAAAGGGGAAACCCATGATGTCACGCTTGTGGCGTATAATGACCCCTATGCGAATACGACTCTGGAAACCTACTACGTGGACCAGGACGGCAACGAGGGCTGGACGGATAATTGGGGTAATTTCCACGCTTATACTGCCGAGAACTTCCAGGTCAGAAGATACACGATCTACAACGGCTACAATGTGGTCTATGAAAATGGCGACAGTGCCCCGCAGAGCGGCTACCAGGTCCGCTACGGCCAGTATTACGAAACGGGAGAAAACACGCCGGATGGTCAGCGTGAGATCGTTCAGCTGATCGGCAGACTGTACCAGAGAACCCGTACGGTCTCCCGTCAGCTTGTGGACTACAACGTTTACGGCCGTTACTTCACCGACGAAGTTCAGCGCCTGACGGTTGACACGTCCAACGTCTCCAACAGCAACATGCTTTACAAAGCCGAGGTCCAGGTCGGCGAATGGTACGCCCAGAAAATCACGTTCGCCAAATCCTATGGAAGTGAGGATCCGCTGGAAGGGAACTGTGAGATTTCCTATACTTATCCCACCACCGATGGGGAAACGTCGCCGGTTACCGATCCCGTGACTTTCTATTTCTCCGAAAACAATAACGGGATTGATAACGCCAAATCGATGCAGGAAGCTTTGGTCAACATTTTCGGCGAAGGCAACGTCCGGGTTACGGCCGAAACACTGCTGTCCTATAAAGTCGAGTTCAAAATCGCCAACAAGGACGAAAACGTCGATTTCATTGACTACCAGAACCCGCTGCTGGTCAGTTTCGCCAATGACGATGCGGCCTTCGGTGCTTCGGTCGAACTGGTGAGCTTCCCGAACTCGTACGAATTCTTCTTCGAGTATGAAAAGGTCTACGAGAGCAATGGCAACTGGAGCGGCGAGTACAAGAAAGATGAAAACGGCCGTTATATCATCGATGCTTCCGCGACAGCCGAACAGATCGCCGTCGCGTTCGAGTACGGCCCGAACAGCACCTCCAGAAAGGCCAGCCCCATTGATACCGGCGCGCCTACCGATGGCATTCAGACGAACATGTACCCGTGCTACGAAGTCAGCGTCGTTCCGGTTTACGGCCTGAATGACGAAGGGACCCTGATCGGGTTCGACATCACCTTCGTGAACGGTTCCGGCAAACAAAACATTGAGGAGCTTCGTGTTCTCAATGTTTACACGGTCTCTGAAGACTACTTTGCGGATGAATACGCGGACTATATCACGGATAATCCGGATCTGCTGACCGAAATTCAGGAATCCGGGAACGTCGCCAGCGTCGTGACGCTGAAGGAATCCTCGCAGGAATTCCGCGTCAACCCGACTTCGGACGAAGTGTTCAACCGCAAGTCCAAAATCTTCCGGAACACGGACCAGTACGAATCCTCGGTCGCGATGGACGACAACGGCGACTTCGGTTTCGTCTGGACGAGCACCACGCTGCAGACCTACATCCAGGGAAGCTTCACGGATATTTACACCAGACTGTACTCGGCGTCGATGGTCAATGCGTACGACGGGGTACAGAAGACGTACGTTGAGGTCAACGACGGCAAAGCGTTCAAGCCGGTAACCGGGTCGATGAAAGTCAACACCGAGACGGCCAATCCCCAGCAGTCCCCCAGCATCGCGATGGATGATCAGGGGAACGTCTTCATCGTCTGGGCCGAGACCGCGCAGACCCTCTCCTTCGAAAACGGCATCTTCCTGCAGTGTCTGGACTACAAGGGAAACAAGATCGATCTGAAATACCTCGGCGTTACCGAAGGTCTGACCGCGGACGGTCTGGCGGTTCGTGTGGAGCCGGAAGTCACCGGTCATGCCGTGATGCCGCAGGTCGCGGTTTCTCCGGATGGCAAAACCGTCGCGGTCTCCTGGAACTGGACTGATCCGAACCAGCCGGAGCGAAGCGAGATCCGGATGTGTGTTTACACCTTCAACACGGACGCCAATAACAAAACCACTCTTCAGAAATCGGCCATCACGCAGGTTGATACGGTAGAAGGTCTGGAAGCGGGCGATCGTTCCGCTACGGATAACAAGCACCTGCCCACGGGTATTTCGTACTCCTACGACAACAAAACCTCCATCCAGATCAACAAAGAAAATCAGATCGGGATCGCGTGGACGGGCGCCGGCACGGACGAAATGGGCTTCGACACGGTGGACACCTATTTCTCCCAGTACCAGGCGAATAACGGAAATCTTACGGCCCTCCGCACCAAGTACAGAATCAACAGCGCCAACATGAACTCCGGTACCGCGACGACGTGGAGCTGGTACCACCACAACCCGACCGTTGCGATGGACGCCGACGGCGACTTCCTCGTTTCCTACGACGGAGCCGGGATGGACATCAGTGACGGCGTGACTTTGAGAGGTGACATCATCGAAATGCTGCAGGCCAAGATCAACCTGCTCAGCAATTCCGACCTGTTGAAGTACATCAACTGGAATTATATCCAGTTTGAAGTGACCACCCTGACTGGCGATCAGACCGTTCCGGTCGAGACCGCGATCCAGGACATCTGCGCCCACGCGCTGAACGGTCAGTTCAACGATCCGGATACTTTCATGTACGAGTGGTATCCCAGCTACGACGGTGATGGCAATCCGGCAAACGGCTATTACGATAACAGCCGCACCTATCGCGTCGTTACCGAAGACGGCAAAGTCGTTGAAGGGTACCGGATGGCGGAAGCGACCGATAACGGAATCGCCCATCTGGACTACAACTACGACGACCGGGTCAACGTCACGGCCGATTCCGGCATCCACCATGTCTATAACGGCATGATGGTCCAGGTCCTGAATGACGCAAACGAGATCGTGACGCTTCAGCGTGTCGCGACCGCTGCGGACCGTTACGGCGAAGTGACCTACACCGAGTACAGAAAGCTCGATGACGACCCGCAGGGTCCGGCCGTCGCGCGTGTGAACGGTGCGGATCGCTACGTGCGTGTTTTGGACGGCGATACGGAACGTGATTACCTCCAGGTCATCTACCCGAAGACGGTCGTTACCAAGGTGAAGGAAAAAGGCGCCGACGGTAAAGAAGTCGAGCAGGAAGTGACCACCTACGACTACACGTTCACGGAAAATCTGGATCCTGACCGGATCGTCGAGATCAACACCGGAACGGTCACCGTCGAAGGTTACCAGACCGAGAACGGCCAGACGGTCATGTGCACCGTTCTTTCCAACGGATTCGTCGTTGAACGCGTCCGTGTCGCTTCGCCCGATGATACTGACAAGAACTTCGGACACAATTACAGCGACCGTGTCCGGTTCGTGGACGACGCTTCCGGCGTTGCTTACTATGGTTACCGGGATGCCGATGGAAATCCGGTCACCGTACTGGTCGTTGGTGATGACGGCACGCCGCAGGAACTCCCGCTTGTGGCCACGGCGTCCGACCGCGCGTTCCATCCGAACTACGATTACGGCGACCACACCGATGAAATCATTGGTACGACCTACGACGAAGACGGCAATCTCGTCTTCCTCTACGGCTACGAAGACGTGAACGGCAACCCCGTCAACATGACGATCATGAGCGTGTACGAGGATGCCGCCGGTCAGCTGGTTTATGAGGAAGTCACCGGAAGACGTGTGGCCGATCCGGATCTGGACGACCCGACTTCCCCGGATTATGTCGCGGATTACGATTTCAACATGGAGGACGCCACCGCGCGTTATGCCGGCTGCACGATGGAACAGTACTCCAGACTGTACGCCATCCTCCACTCCGTCCTTGACATGACCAAGGGTGAAGGAAGCGGCGTCATGTTCAGCTCCTTCGACGCCAGCCCGATCGGCGCCAGCACGCAGACGGTCGCCTCGGATCCGACGATCACCTCCGCCGACCAGATCGTGAACACGATGCGCGACGGTCAGGACGGCAAGTTCTACATCAAGTTTGACCGCACGAATTACTTCAGCAATGGCAGAAGCATCAACGGTCTGTCGTACGCCACCAAGTATCTGCGTGACGAGGACGGGAACTACGTCCTGGACGATAACGGACTGCTGATCGACAAAGAAGCCGTCAATGAAGACGATTTCGAAACCTATTCCTCGTACGAGATCCTGTACAACCAGCTTCAAATCACGCTGGGCGCCGGTGCCGGGCGGCCTGATTACGGCGTTCTGAACACGAATGTTACGACTACGACCGATCCGATCACCGTTACCCTGGATATGGGACAGTTCTACGTCGGGACCGGGTTCAATTCCGATGCGTTTATAATTGAACTCGAAAAAGCGATCACCGATGCACTTCCCAACTTGTGGGAGGACAATCTGCAAGATGGCTATCCCACCAACTTCCCCTTCAAGGGAGCGGTGAAGGTCCGCGCAATTTCCACGGATGACGCCAGACTGCTTGACGAAACCCCCTATGATATTTCCAATCCGCTCTTCGATACTTACCAGACGTTCTGTGCGGACAAGTACGTGTTCGAGGTCCAGTTCCAGGGCCCGCTGCACGACGCGGGAATGATGGTCCAATTCGCTTTCCAGGGCAGTGACGACCTTGCCGCCGGTTTCATCTCCCGTCCCTGCATGATGGTGGACCTGAACAACGTTGAAGGCTATTATGCCCGATTCGTGGTCGATGGGGAACTGAATGAAAATGTGATCCTCGACCTGCGCGGCGCGACGACCATTGAACAGAAATACGGTGCGTTCCAGCGTGCCTTGCAGAACGCCGGCGGCGCGTATTCCTACGAAGTCGTCGATATGGTCTGCGATTCCTTCAACTCGCCCTACAATTATGGTGAGGTTTACAAAGTCCTCGTCATCAAACACCGTGGCGGCATTGACGCGGAAGAGATCACGTTCAACCTCTCCTTCAACAATCCGGACGCGGGCAACAACAATAACAACAATAACAATCAGACGCCTCAGTATCCTGACTGGAATGAGAACACGCTGAAGAACTACGACATTGTCAGACCGGGCTGGGGTTACGGCGGTAACGGACAGTTTGATTCCACGACCTATTCCAACGGCAGTGCGGGCACCTCGCAGGCGTTCAGCAACGTCGGCATGACCCCCGAAGGCGACTTCGCGTTCGTCTGGACCCAGTACAACCAGAACTCCGATGGAGATACTTCGAGCGAAAGCATCTACACCCGGACCTACAACGAGATTTACGACACCTACGGCCCGCGTGTTTCGGACATTTACTACTCCAACTCGGCCGGCATCCAGAAGATCCTGGAAGGCTACACCGTCGAAGACCTGAGCACCTCCGACGAAACCAGTGCGATCATCGTCACGTTCACCGAGGACATGATGGATTACCTCAAGGTCACCTCGGCGATCGACCCGCGCGAAATGGACTTCATCGAGACCCACAGCGTCACCAATCCGGCAAACTGGGTCCTCATGAAGGACGGCCTGATCATCAACAACGCCATCAAGGAAATCTACTTCGGCATGAACGCCAGTGCCGACCCGTACATCCAGAACATGGGTACGATCACGGCCCTGCGTGAGAACAAGTGGGAAGCGGTCGTCGTTCTGAATGAGGACGTCGATCTGAGCACCGGCAATTACCAGCTCCAGCTCAGCCAGGTCGTTCAGGACGCGAACGGGAATTACCTCAACAGCGACGGCATCGATACGGAGGGCGGCAATACCACCGTCAACTTCGACCTTCTGACCGGCGCTCAGGACGTCGTTGATGAAACACCCGATGATGAATATGAAGGCGATCAGGTCTTCGTCGATGTGGACAACTCCGAAGACCTCTGGTCCCCGACCGCTCTGGCTTCCGACCCGGAAGGCGACAGCGTGCTGGTCTGGACCTCGGACGAAGCGGGCAAAGAAGGCGTTTACGCCAAGGTTCGGTACCTCAAGTGGGACGAAGCTCTCAGTGAAAACCGTGAAGAATGTGCGTTGGATGAAGGTTCCATCGTCGTTCAGGTCACGGACGACGCCTCGGCCTTTGCCGCCAGCGTAGACATGAGCGGCGACGGCAACTTCGTCGTCACGTGGACCGCGAACGCCAACGACGGCTACAAGAAAACGTACGTTTACGCGCGGGTCTTCGACCTCAACGGCAACGCCATCACCGACGCCTTTGTCGTGAGTCAGACGCAAGCTGAATCCAAGTGGAGCCAGGTCGCGGTCTCGGAATATGGCGATTTCGTCATCACGTGGCAGACCTTCAACAAGACCACCGGTTGGGACATTTTCGCCCAGCGTTTCGATGAGACCGGAAAGATCCTCGGCGCCGTGGATGAAATCCAGCACCTGAACTTCTCGCGTGATTTCAGTGGTTCATTCCAGATAGTTGTTACGGACCCGAACACCTACGAAGAGTACACGACCGACTGGATCCAGTTCCAGAAGACCTTCACGACGTACCGTGACATTCAGAGAGCTCTGGACGATTTGGAGATTCCGGGTCTGACGTTCAAAGTCAGCGCCAAATCCCGGACGCAGATTTCCGTCACGATCATCTGCGATAATTCTATCGTGGATCCGAATATCGATCTGATGGAAATCCTCACCAGCAAGGACAGCAAAGGCTCTGCGGCGGTTTCGGAATCGTTGAATGGCTCGAGATCGCCGTTCCAGGTCAACGAGACCGAGGATGGCAACCAGATGTACGCTGCCATCGACATGGATTACAAGGGCAACTTCGTGATTTCCTGGACGAGCAGCTCGCCGGACGCCACGGACGCCTGGGATACCGACATCTACGCGCGTCAGTTCAGCAGCAACGAGGAAATCGGCCTGATGAACGGCACGATCAAAGCGGAAGATGGGACCACACTGGGCAAAGTCACCGAGAAAATCACGTGGATGGACGGCGAAGAAGAACCGCTCTCCACGCAATCCGGCGTCGCGATGATTTCGGTGCTCGCTGATGCGCAGACGGGAATGGGCTGGAGCGGTTCTGGTGTGCTTCTTTCCGATGGAGATTGCACTTACGTTTTGACCGCGCAGCACTGCGTGAACTCGGATGGAGTCATCTCAAACTCCGGCAATACCGTGGTCGAGTTCTACAACACAAGCGGCACCAAAGTCACTGCATACGTTTCCGATGTTTACCTCTACCCCGGTTACAATCCGAACAACCAGTTCGGCGATATCGCCCTGATCAAACTGTCGGAAAGCCTCACCGGCACCGTCACTGGTTACGGGATCAACCGCCAGATGGGAGCCGAACTTGGCGCGATTTACACCCGCTACGGTTTCGGGACCTACGGTACCGGTACGACCGGCGCCATTAACGACGTAAACGGCACGATGCACACCGGTCAGAACCGTTGGGAATACATTGGTGATGATGGTTTCCTGTACTTCGACTTCGACGACGGAACGGACGAAAACAACACCCTGCCGAAATACATCACAGGCCTGTACGGCGACACCATCACCAGTGACCTGGGTGTTGGCGCGAAAGAAACCAACTCCTGCCAGGGTGACTCGGGAGGTCCGTGCTTCATCACGGTGAATGGCGAAGCCGTCATCGGTGGTATTTGCGCCGGCGGTTTCTCGCTGGAATGCAAATACGGCGACGTCTCCTACGATACGCAGGTCGCGTACTACGCTGACTGGATCGATTCCATCATCGGCGTCGTTGACGGGGCCACGAGCGGTGAGATCCTCGTCAATACGACCACTCAAGGCACGCAGAGATGGTCCGATGTGGCTCTGGATGCCGACGGTGATTTTGTCATCACGTGGACCAGCACCGTTTCGGAATCCAACACGGAAACGGACGTTTACGCGAGACGCTTCAACAAAGACGGCACGCCGGTCTCCGAGACGGACTTCAAAGTCAACACCTACACGGAACGTCAGCAGCAGCTTTCCAAAGTGGCCATTGACGCGGACGGCGATTTCGTCATCACGTGGGAAAGCTTCCAGGAATACGGCGACGGAACGGCCGTCGGTGACGCCAACAACTACGGCATTTACATGCAGCGTTTCGCCTCCACCGCGGAAGCGACCGACCATGCGTCGCTGTACGGCGTCAACGGTGAAAGCGGCACGGAAATGCGCGTCAATACCACCGTGTATGGAAACCAGCGCATTCCGAACGTGGCCATGACCGCCACCGGCGACATCTTCTTCGCGTGGCAGAGCGACGAAACGTTCGTGAACAGCTCCACGGGTTCCGAAAACATTTTCACCCGTTCCATCTACAAGTCTGACGATGATGCGGGACCGGTCGTGGTGCGCATCGCGGGCGAATTCACTCCGACCATCATCGGAGTTGAAGGGGAACTCATCGATTCCGACAGAAAAGACATTCTGGACGAGAATGGCAACCCGATTTACGTCAACTTCCTGATCGAGGACGGAAACACGTACCTCCAGAACGAAGACTATTACTTCATTGACCGGGACGGCTACTTCGTAAACGAAGCCATCACCGTGACCAAGAACGGCTGCATCGTCGGCACGAACATCAAAGTCGACAATCTGTTCATGGAAGGCGGCAAACTTTACATCCAGAGTGGGTCGAAGTACTACGACCTGGATGGAAACGAACTTGCCGGCAAACAGCCTGCCGCGACGCTGCTCCAGGGCGGCAAACTGGTCGATTCTGCCGGAAACGTCACGAACATCAGCGCGACGGTCGTCATTCAGGACGGTAAAGTCTTCATCATGTCGGAAACCACCCGGAAGTACTACGACGCCAACGGCAACGAAAAAGCCACGGCTACGGTGGTGGATAGCCTGATCGATTCGGCCGGCAATCTGCTTGACAAAAACGGAAATCAGGTCATCATTAACGACAAACCGGTGGTGGTCAGTCAGTGCTGGGTCGCGGACGGCAAAGCTTACCTCAAGAACTCCGAAGGCTACTACATCACCCGTGAGGGCAAGACCTCCGCGAGTAAAGTCGCCGCGGAAACCTACTCCAGCGACGGCAACCTCATCATCAACGGCAAGGTCTCGAACATCACCGCGACGGTCCGCTGCGACAACGGCAAGATTTACTTCGAGTACATCGTCAAAGAAAATCTCGATCGTGACGGTAACGAGCTTGACCGCGTCGGCGTCGATTCGCTCGTGAACCTTTCCAACCTTGGTAACAATACGACCGTTTACGGGAAAATCAACGACGGTCTGTACATCACATTCGATGAACAGCTTTGGGGCCAGAAAAACGGTCAAAACGGCGGCGCCATTAAGGAACGCGGTCAGACCAGTATCCTGTACAAGGGCAACATCATCATCCGCCGCGACGGCGTGAATGTTACGTCCGACATCGTGGACCACATCGAGCTGGCGAACGACGCCCGTGGAATCGGTTTCGACAACATCGACCCGAGCTACACAGGAAGCGTTGACAACCATTCCGAAAAGGACATTTACAAGATCGTCTTCAGAGATGGCGTTTCCCTGGAAAGCGGCAACTACCAGATCATCATCAGCGATAACGTCGAGGACCGCTTTGGCAACAAGCTGGACGGCGACGCCGACGGAACTCCTGGCGGAAACTACGATTTGGTCTTCACCGTGGTCGCCGACCTCGATGATGAATCCAGCGTGAACTCCGAAATTGATGATTCCGGCGATTCCGGTCAGGAAAGCGACAACGAGGTGAACTCGCTCTCCGTCGCCACCCAGTCCGATCCGGCGGTCGCGATGAACAAATGGGGCGATTACGTCGTCGTTTGGGTTTCGGAAGTTCCTGTTGTGATCAGTACATCCACGGGTGATGATGGCAACGACTCGGGCGATGATAACGACGAACCCACCATCAGACGTTCCGATGAAACGGTCATCATGGGTCAGCGTTACCTCCGTGACGGAACCAAGGTCGGCGAGCAGTTCTGCGTCTCCAACTACACCACCACGGTCACAAGAGACGGCGTTACCAAGAGCCAGACCTTGCGTCTGAGAGGTATTCAGCTGGATCCGGCCGTCGCGATGGATGATGAAGGTAACTTCGTCGTCACGTGGACCGTCAATGGGCGTGACCTCAACGAAGATGCCCGCGTGAGTGCGGACGAACTGGCCGAGTTCGACGTCTTCGCCCGGACGTACAACACGGACGGTGAAGCGACCAGCGTTCCGTTCCTCGTCGATGACTCCTCGGTCCTCTTCAAGAAGACCGGGAACACCGGTTTTAGCAAGCTCCCGGACTACTCGACCCCGGGAACCCAGAAAGATTCTTCGGTTGCGTACTCCAGAGCCGACAACACGTTCGTGGTTACGTGGTCCGTGGACAACTCGAAAGATTCTGGTTCGGGCACGTACTATTGGCAGAATGACAAAAACGGCATTTACATGGCTCGTTTCAAGGTCGCCGATGTGGACGAGAACACCTCCAGCGATAACAAGTTGACTTACCTGCCGATTTACAGACAGCAGACTCCGCAGTTGGTCAATAACATCAGCACCTACTCGCAGATTACCTCTTCTGTCGCCGTCGATGGTGAAGAAAACGTCGTCGTGGTTTGGGCATCGGATAGCTCCAAAGGCACTGATTTGGACATCTACCTCAAGAAATTTGAGGTCACCAATTCGTCCGACAGCGGTGAGTACATTTCCGGCTACACCGGCTTCAACGGCGAGTTGGGCACGGAAACCCTGGTGAATCAGTACAAGCATGACCGTCAGGAAACGCCTGATATCGCGATGAACGACAATGGTGACTTTGTGATCGCCTGGTCCTCCAAGGAAAAGAATGGCGATTACGACATCAAGTTCCGTACCTACGATTACAAGGGCAATGGAACAGGAGCCTGGACGGGAGAGCAGAAAGCCAATTCCTATCCATACTTCGATCAGAAGTCGCCGACTGTCGCCATTACCCGAAACGTGACGACCAAATCGAGGAAAGAGCCGAACACCTCCTTCGCGATTGCCTGGACTTCCTACGGTCAGGAAGATCAGTCCACGAAAGACCTGGGTGTGTACATGATCGCGTACAAGTCCATTACGGACGTCGATCCTGAAACCAACACGATCCGCGGTGACAGCAACGTCCGTACGAAGACCGGGAAAGAAATCCTCGTGAATGTTTACAAACCGCAGGATGAAAAGAACCCGGACATCGCGATGAGCTGCTACGGCGATATTGTGACGGTTTGGGACGGTCCGGCAATCGCTGGTATTGACGATCCGCTCAATAACGTCCAGACGATCGTAGGACTCCTCGCGTCGTTCTATCACAACGACCCGGATGATTACGCGGATATGACCTCGGCGCAAATCATCAACCTGTTCAACAATACCTTCGGGACCAGCATCTTCAAGAGCTACGTCTCGAGCTACGATTCCAACGCCAACCTGCAGCAGATCCTCCAAGATGACGATTACATCCCGCTGCAGGCCACGGGTGGTCTGGATAACTTCTCGACCTCTTACTCGACCGGCGTGCAAACCCCCACCGGTCCGCGTGTGAGCGAGGACACCGGAAAGACCACCATTTACACCGAAAGCAACACCGCGTCCACCGTGGCCGTTGTGCTCGGCGATGAACAGCCGTCCGTGACGATCAACGGGAAGGCCATCGAGCTGACCAGCAGCGACACGTATACGTTCAACGGCTACCTGTCCGGAACCGCGATCGTGAACGTTACGGTTCAGGGCGCTGGCAATGAGGCCGTCACCATCGAAAACGGCGTCTTGACCATCAGCACCGGCTCCTATACCTTCATCGTGAAGAACGTCAACACGGTGGCGTTTGACAGTCAGGACGTGAGCCTGAATGTTAACGCCAGCAGGGGCGAGACCTTCATCCTGGACGGCGATACCGCGCGTCTGGCCGGATTCACCATCCTCGGCTGCACGGAAATCAACGCCATCGGAAACAGCAGCTGCGTGGCGAAGCTGACCGGCACTGAAGATGAAGAGGAATTCCAGGTCCGGGCCAACGAAGTCACGATGAGCGGCCGGGTCGCTGCTTCGGTTCAGGGCTTCGGCAAGGTCACCCTCAACGGTGCTGCGCAGGACGAAGTCTTCTTCACCAACATGGGTGACTTCACGGTCAACGGCTCCGTGATCACGGTCGCCGGCGTGGAAGCCTCCAACTTCGCCAACGTTCAGGTCACCAGCACGGGCGTGGCGAACGTCACGACCAGCGGCGCGGCCACGGTCAACGTCGCGGGCAAGACCCTCACCATCGCGGGCAATGGGTTCACTCAGACCTACACGGGCATGAGTACCCTGAACCTCACCGGTGCGGCAAATGCCAGTGCGGAAGTCACGGTCAATTCGGATGTGAGTGTCACGAACGGAACGATCCAGACGGCCGCGTACTCCGTGAACGCTTTCGGTCAGGTCGTCGTGAAGAACGCCGCCAACGTCACTCTGAATGGTACGGAAGGCAGCGATCTGCTGACGATCAATACGACCGGCACCACGTTCAAGTCTGCTGGAGCGAATGTAACGTTCAACACCTTCAACACCCTGACGCTGAACGATTCCGAAGTAAACGACTCGGTTTCGGTCCTGACGAATACGTCCTCGGTCTCCATCCAGAATGGGGTCGCAACGATTGGAAACGTCACCATCAACGGCGTTGCCACGCTGGCGGTCACCTGCACGAACGCCAACGCTTCGGCGAACATTTTGGGTTCGGCCGGCAATGACGTCTTCGCCCTCTCCGAAGGCGTGGTTTCCGCGAACATCGAAGGCGCTTCCAGCAAGGTTACGGGCGTGTCCACCGTTTATATCGTCGGTATGGGCGGCAATGACACCCTCACCGCGGCGGATACGACTGGCAACGACGCGTTTACCCTCGCGCCGTCTTCACTGACCGCAAGAGGAAACAACTACTTCTGGACCGTCAGCGGCGTGGAGAACATCAAGCTGTACCAGTCCAACGGCGGCGATGACACCCTTACCGTGACGGGTTCCGGCGCCATCGACAACGCGGTGATCAGTCCGCTGTTCGCCTCCGTGACGAACGCGAACAAAGCCACAGCTTCCGCTTACGGCTTCAGGAACCTTCAGGTCAACAACGTGGAATACGTTGCGATGTACGACTCCGAAGGCGACGACGCTCTGACGATCGCAGCCAACGGTCAGGTCACGCTCGAAAGTGGGAGCAGCTTCTTCAACCAGGTTTCCGGTTTCAAGAAGCTGAGCATCTTCTCCTGCGGCGACGGCGATGACACGCTGAACGCGGAAATCCAGGCCGTAGACGAGATCTTCTCGGCTCCCAATAATTCGTGGAGTGTGGAACTGAACGGTTTCAACTTCTGAGAATGAAATCGGGCGAGTTCCTGAAGCTCGCCCAAAATATAAAAGGCGGCATCGAGTGCAAATTCGCTGCCGTCTTTCGTTTAGGTAATTTTTTTTCATTATAACGTTTGTAGGATATTTTTCATAATCAGACCGGTTTTTTTCAAAGAAATCGTAAAAAAGACCAGAAAAACGGTTGACTTTTTGAGCGAATTTGACAATAAATTAAGAAGAGGAGGTTCTATACTTTGCTCATGAGCTTCCGTCATACACTTGGCTGATTACTGGCCGAGGGATTATTTACGAACAGGAATTCCATTATGGCACAAAATTATCTGGCTGTTGAAGACGTCGCGTCCTTATTAAATATTACCAATGCGGAAGTCATTGCGGCAACGACGCAGGGACATTTGCGTGGGTTCAAGGATGGGGCTTCGTGGAAGTTCCGTAAAGAAGACGTGGACAAATACGCCAACGATCTGAAAAATGCCGTCACTGATGCAGAGAATGATTTCGGCTACGGTGAAGATTACGACCTCGACGGAGGAAGTGAAATCGGCGGCTCTTCCGACATTAATAATACGCTTGATACCGACGTTTCTTTCTCGGGTGAAGAATCCGGTTTGGCCCTTTCCCAGTACAGCGAGGATGACGGAGGGCTGGTCCTGGGCGAAGATACAAGCGACGGTCCCTCTTCCAGCGGCCTGATGGGAAGTGGTTTGGGATTGGCCGAACAGAGCGGTATTTCGCTGATGAGCGCGACGGATTCCGGGATTTCGCTCGATGATGACGAAACCGGCGAAGTGCTCGAGCTGGGCGAAGACAACCTGGCGATGGGAAGTTCGCTCCTTTCCGGAAGCCTGGCCGCCTCGCTTTCCGTGGCGAATGACGAATTCAGCCTGACCACGGACGATGGCTCGGGCGAAGAAGATGAAGACAGCGGTTCCCAGGTCATTATGATCGACGATAACGACGATCTGGGCGACTCGAATCTTTCGGGCGGCGATGAATTTGGCGACGGCGGCGAGGGCGATGGCTTTGGCGACTCGGATGTCGCGGGAGCCGGGATGGAACCTGTCATTCAGACCGTTGAGAAGATCGTCTTTGAGGACCGCCCGGAAAAACCGTACTCCATCTGGGAAATTTTGGGCCTCCTGTTCTGCTTCGCCTTCCTGACGGTCACGCTGCTCTTTACGGTGGACCTCGTCCGTAACATTTGGAGCTGGGACAAAACCCCGTATTCCAGCGCGCTGATGGATTGGGCGATCCAAACGTTCATCGAGAAGTAGTTCCATTGGGAAAACTGCTGTGAGTATTTCAACGACGCGAGGGGCATCGGCTTCTCGCGTTTTTTGTGCCGGGTCCGTTTCTCTGAATCGAGGAAGATCATGAAAAAAATCCTGCTTTTCGCTTTCGCCCTTCTTTCCGCTTCTTTCTGCTTCGCGGACGCTTTTTCCCGTGTGCTGGAAAAGCCGGTCGGGATCAGCTGGGAGGGCGCGCCGGTCCGGGACGCTTTTAACCGGATCCACGACCAGACGGGCGTTCCGATCTGGGTCGATCGGCGGGTCGTGCCCGATGCGAAAATCACGGGGAGTTTCCAGAATGCGACGCTTCCGCAGATCCTGCGCGAGGCGGTTTACTCGGACTTTCTGAAAGATCAGGACCTTGAGCTGACCCAGACGGGCTCGCTGTTGTACGTCGGTCCCAAGTCTTTTGCGCAAATGATACGGACGCTTTGCGAGCTGAAACGTGAGGAACTGAAAGCGAATCTGAAGAGTCCGGAACAGAAAAAATGGCTGGCCGACCACGCTCTGAAATGGGAACGGCTGGCGGAGCCGAAAGCGATCCTGAAGGATCTGGCTGAGGAGGAAAATCTGACCGTGAAGGGCCTCAAATCGGTCCCGCACGACCTCTGGCCGGAAAAATCGTTCCCGGTCGTCTGCCCGCTCGATGCGTTTCTTCTGATCCTCGGGCAGTTCGACCTGACGCTCAGTTTCACGAAGGACGGCGCGGAGATCGTTCCGCTCGACCCGGAAGAAATCGTTCTGACGAAAGTTTACTCCGCGAAAAAAGCCTCCGGCAAGAAACTGGCGGCGGTGAAGGAAGCGTTCCCCGGAACGAAGATCAAACAGAAGTCCGAAAAGGTCCAGGTCCGCGGTCTGGCGGAGGTCCACGAGTTCCTCGCGTCGGATTCCGGAGCGGCGGGGCAAATCTCGGTTGGCGGGTTCACCCTGGCCCAGCTCGGCGGCGGAACGGCATCGGGCCGGACTCCCGAGGGGGTGGATCGGTCTCTGGAGGTCTATTCGCTGAAATTCGCTCTTCCGTTCTGGCCGGCAATGAAGCAGCTTTGCAAGCAGCAAAACCTCGAGCTTGAGGCGGATACGGACGAGCTGGTCGCCGCGGGGATCGATCTGGCGCAGGTCGTTTCGGTGGAGGTGAAGAACGCTTCTTTGGAGAGAATCTTTCAGGAGATCGCGAACGCAGCCGGCTGCGAAGCGCGGCTGGTTGGCAATAAAGTGATCGTAAAAGCGAAAAAGTAGTCAGTGACTATTGATCACTGACTACTTCTTACTACGGACTACTCAAAAGAGCCGAAAGCTCAGATCGTGTGATTCCCGGTTCCCGGCAGCGGAACGAGGTACTCGCCGTTTTCGTTCGGCACGGTCGGCGGATCGCTTTCGGCGGTGTAGGCGGCCGGAGCCAGGGTCAGCTTGGAGTTCATCAGCTCATCCCAACCAATGCGCTTACCGGTGTAGCAGACCTCACGGCCGAGGATGGCCAGCATGGAGCTGTACGCGCCGGTCACGCCGTCGTTGCGGGCTTCGCCGTTGCGGATGGACTTGAACATGTATTTGTGCTCGTTGACGTACATGTCGCATCCAGGACCGCGGTAGGACCAAATCTTGTTCCCGTCTTTGTCCCAAATCGTGTTCTTCAGGATGCTGGCGTAGCCTTTCGTCCCGATGAAGTCGTCGTTCGTGTCGTTGTAGCAGCCATTCTGCTGACGGCAGAACGCGTGGCACTTGATGCCCTTTTCCCATTCGTAGGTGACGCCCATCATGTCGTAGATGTCGCCATAGGCCGGCTGCTCAACACGCACCGCACGACCGCCAACGCCCCACGCGCAGACCGGCGGTTTGTCGCCCATGACCCACATCGCTTTGTCGAGCGAGTGGACGTGCTGTTCGACGTTGAAGTCGCCGGAGAGCCAGCAGAAGTTGTACCAGTTGCGGTTCTGGAACATCATTTCCGTGTCGTTCGGTTCACGCGCACGGGTCCAGAGTTTGCCGGTGAGGTAGGTTTCCTGGATCGCCAGAACGTCGCCGATCTCGCCGTCCAGAACGCGGGCCATCGTTTCCTGAACCGCGGTGTGGTAACGCCAGCACAGACCGCAAACCAGCGTCAGGCCTTTTTCTTTGCCCATCGCGGCGCTTTCGATCACGCTGCGGACGCCCGCCGGATCAACCGCGACCGGTTTCTCGAAGAAGCAGTGCTTGCCCGCTTCGACGGCAGCGCGAAGATGGATCGGGCGATAGTGCGGCGTGGTGCAGAGAAGCACGACGTCAGCTTTTTCAATGACCGATTTGTAACCGTCGAAACCGCTGAAAACGCAGTCGTCGGTAAGCGGCGCGCGATCACCGAAGGCGGCTTTCAGACCAGCGGCGCAGGCCTTTGCCTTTTCCGGCATCAGGTCCGCAACGGCGACGATCTGAGTGTTCGGGTCCGCATCCAGAGCGTTATGAGCCGCACCGGTTCCACGGCCGCCGCAGCCGACGAGACCGATCTTGATGATGTCGGAGCCTTCCGCATGAACGGAACGGGCGAAGTTCAGACTGCTGAGAGCCGCACCAGCGATGGCGCCGGCTTTCACGAAATTACGGCGGGTAATAGACATAAAAATCTCCTTGAGTTTAAGGGTGATGGAAGGAAACTACGATTAATTTCGATTATAAGTCAAAATGATTTTTTTCGCAAGGGGCAGTGGGGGCGAAAAAAGGAAGTTTTTTTGCATTTTTTTCAGAGAAAAAGGCCTTTTCCCGGGATTTTCACCAGGAAAGGGCCTTGGGAAACCATTTCAGAAACTTTTTAATGGGGTTCGACCTCGTATTTCTTCAGTTCCTCCAGCGAGATCCCGATGTCCGAGACGAACAGCCTGCCGACGTACGGCGCCGCTTCGGGAAGAATGAGGCCCGGCTTGGCCGCCGTGAGGGAAACCGTCACGGACGCACGAACCGCCGCGGCAGACGGGATCCCAGTCTCGCAGTCCAGCCCGGAAGGAAGATCCACCGCCAGCGTCCGGGGTGAATGAGCGTTCAGCCACGCAATGACCGCGTCCATCGGCGCACGCGGCGTACCGGTCGCCCCCGTCCCCAGCATTGCATCGATGCACGAGAAAACGGGGAACTGGGCCGCGATCGGGTTCAAAACTTCCGCCACGTTCGCGGCGTCGAATAAAGGCTCCATTGGGATCTTCAGCTTCCGCGCCACGTCGTACTGAACCAGCGCTTCTCCGCGAAATCGGGCCGGGTCGGTGCAGAGAAAAACCCGGCTGGGGTGGTTTCGGGCCTGAAGCTGCCGCGCCACGGCCAGACCATCCCCCGCGTTGTTCCCGGTCCCGCAGAAGATGAACGTCTGCTCGTCCGGCTGGAGCGGGAACTCACGCAGGTAAATGTCCGTGATCCCGCGGGCGGCGTTTTCCATCAGGACCAGACCGGGTAGGCCGAGGTCTTCAATGGCCGTCCGCTCGAGCCGGCGCACCGTGTCGCGTGAAAGGACGTTCATGCGTTTTCCTCTTCAAAAATCGAGTCCACAATCGCGTTGGCCGTCTGCTGAATGGCCGGCGAGGAGGCGAGGGAATCGATCAGCGCGTCTTTGTCCACGATGCCGGAGGAAAGGAGCGTCGTGCAGCCGAGCGACTCGTCACCGTTCTGGATCCATGACTCCACCGTCAGGCTGGGCGAGGCGTTTTCTGCCGGCGCGCTGACGGGGGCGCTGCTCTGAACGGCCGGGCTCAGCGAATCGACGTCCTCGAGCAAAGCGATTTCGGCCACGGCGCTCTGCGGCATCGCAAAGGCCGTTTCCACCTGCAGCGCCGGGGCGGCGAGCGGGGCGGGCTGCGCCTCTGGCTCCGTTCCCTTGTACTTCAGTTGGAAGGTTCTGATTATGTTGCCCTCTTCGTTACGAGAGGAGATTCCGTCGTTGATCTGCTTCGGGTTTACATTATAATTGGGATTATTCGGGAAGGTATAATAATAGAACCACTCCTGAAAGATGGACGTATCATAGTGGAACTCCTTATCGAAGGAAATCGTAAAAACAGGCGATACGCCTTCCTCGTTCGGAGTGACGACGAGTTCCAGGATGCAGCTGTAATTCCCGTCGGTTCCGCAGGCGCAAAGATCCATCGAAAGGAAGGGAAGGTTCTCCATCGCGACTCTGGCGAAGACGGAAGTCTCTCCCGTTTCTCCATCCGTCGTAATAATCGGGTCGAACATGGAACGTGATTTGACATCTGTGAGGTTCAATGTACCACCCGTCACATTGATCGTCGTATTGAACCCGAACCTGTTATTCGTGTCCGAAATGCCGTACTCTTTGTAAAGCTTTTTGGAAACGATCGGCAAATCGACCTTGAGCCAGATCTCCATGTGGAAATCCTTGAAGGTGTTGAGCTGGTCCGCGTCGTCCTCATCGTTTACGTCGTACTCCCTCTGCGAATAATCGATCGGGGTGTCCACTTCGTACATGTACCTGCTTGAGACTTCGTACGGCTTCGTCACGGAAGCGACCAGCGTGAACGGTTTTTCGTACGGCATGCACACGTTGAACTGGAGCGTTTCACCATCGGTCGTTTTGGCCGTCACCGTGATCGGCGAGCGGTCCTGCGTCACATTGTACGCGTTATACGTCACGACCAGGAACTTTTCTGCGTCGTCCAGATCGATTTTAGTGATCGCGTGATCAGGAGGAATGGTGGGAATTTCGATGCTCGCCAGTTTCAGATTCTTGAATTCACAAGGCTCCTTAACGGAGTAGGTCCCAAGGAGCTTGGTCTCCGTGTCGCGGGAAATGTCGAGGCTTTCGTCAATCACCGTCACCGAGTCGGCGTACTCCAGATTGATGGTGGCCGGGCTGGAACTGATGGGGCTGATATGACCGTTCGAATCCTTGCAATAATTCATGAAAACGAGTTGCAGTTCACTGGTGAGGATGGGCAGCGTGTACTGTCCATTCACATCGGGGGAGAGAGATCCAACCCCCCAGAGTTCCGTGTATGCTTCCGCGTCCGGGGCCGGATCTGCGTACACATTTTCGCCGGTGACCTGGACCGTCGGGCCGTCTTCAAAAACGAGCGACCACGTATTGGCGTCCTGGCGTTCGATCGTGAAGTGGTTTTCACCGAGCGGCAATTCGATCGAATCCTGCGAAACGACGGGGACGCTGGGGTCCAAGCCAGTCTGACGTCGAACGAATTCTCCGAGTTTTTTGCCGTCCATCCAGAGCGAGTAGGTCCCGTAGTCCAGCGAATTTTCCACGAAATTGATCTTCAGGGCGTACTGAATGTCCGTCAGCTGTTCGCAGGTGAAAGTACCCCCCTCCGTGTTATTAAAGCTGAACGTTTTGCCCTCAGTGCCCAGTTCGAGCGTCGTCATGGGGATTCCGGCTTCGTCCTTGACGCTCAGCTGCATGTCCGACTGTTTGGGAAGGACCAGGTCGCACGTCAGCTTGGCTCCCGATTTGGTCGTGATCGGGAAATTGTCGTCCAGCTGAAGGTTTCGCAGGAAGTTTTCCGAGGACGATGAAACGAGGTTGACCGTAAATCCCAGGGTCGGGTTCGCGCCATACTCGTCCTTGGGCGAGGCGGCTAATGTCCCGCTGAGGATGGGATTGGCTTCCGAGGGGGCCTCTGTAGTGGCCAGTGTCACAAGACCGCTTGACGTACAGGAAGCGGAAAGTGAACTGGGATCGGTGATCGTGGCCGCGTAAACCAGAGAGGTTTTCGCTTCGTCCGAGATGAAATTAGCCAAATTGACTTGCATCCCGGATGCTGAATAGGGGACGAAAATGTCAGATCTGTGGGCGTACGAAGGCGCCGAATTGTACACGATTTTATAAGTTTTGGAGCTCTCATTTCCCGCCTGGTCCTGGTCGGTGACCTTCAGAGTGTTCAGGTCGTAATCCAACGGAAGCGCTCCGTTTACCAGTTCCAACGGTTCTTCTTCGTTTGTCTTTACTTTCGAGTAGGTCCGGGTCACACCGGTGGCAGGAACGTTCAGTTGCAAGTCACCGATGGGGTCGATGACGGGATCCTTCGTCCACTCGGGAGCCTCCCACGACATGGAATCGGCATACGCTGAAGAACCGGGTTCTACCTGCTCCTTCGTGCGGGAATTGAAGTCCAGGCTATCCAGGCTATCGAGGAATGAGGTGATCACGGGCGGCACCGTATCGAGGACTGTCTTCACTTCTTTGGCGACCGCAGTCTGCGCGGCGTTCGTCGTTGTCACGGTGAAAGTCCACTGGCCGTCTTCCATTTCATACTCTTCGGGGTCCACGCTGAACGTCGTGTCGGTGCGCAAATTCTCACCGGAGACCCAGGCGCCGTTTTGGTAAATGCCTTTCCAGAGGTTCACCGTTTTCGTGCCATTCGCGTTCACCCCGGTGACGGTCACGGTCAGGCCGTGCTGATTGTCCCAATCGGAGATTTCGCCTTCACCACTGAGTGTAAATTCCAGAGCGTTTACGTAATCGGAATCTCTGCCGTTTGTCGAGGTGATTGCCGCGCTCCAGACGACGGACTGCGCACGTGTGACCACGAACGGAATGGTCTGGTACTCGCCGTTTCCCTCTGTGGATTCTTTCGGATTCGCGTTGGCGTCTTTGCCGTAGAAATGGATCTCGTACTCACCGTCCGCCAGTTCCAGCGGCTGGCCCTGGTCGTCCGTCAGGGTGGTGAGGTCCAGCGTGTATTGATTGTTTTCGCCCATCTGCTGCTGCAAATCTCCGACGGTCGCAACCGGCTGTGTGCCGTTGGCCTGGTAAATGGCGAGGCTTGCCGTGTCGATCCCGGAAGAATCGTACAGAGTACCGGTGATCGTTTTCCCCGTCGTAAGGTTCATGACGAACGTCTCGTCGAGGGTCGTTCCATCGGTCGTCAAATCGATCCAGCGCGGGTAGTCCTCGTCCTGGGCCTTGCTGGCGATCACGGAAACCGCGACTTTGGTGAGTTCTTCATTCCCGATGGACGCGGTGACGGTGAGCGTCATGTTGCTGCTCAGCTCGTCCCACTGGATCGAGAGCATGCCGTCCTCGCTCAGTGCCCAGCCTCCCTCGGGGCCGTCCACGTGGAAGCTGAGGGATTTGGTTCCACTAAAGATGAAGAGGTCGTGCAGATCCAGCGTCTTTTCCGCAGCGCCCACGGTCTGGACCAAATCGTACTTTCCGTTCTGGACCAAACCCGAAACGGTGGGCTTGCACAGGAATTCGTAAGTCCAGGTACTCGGGTTGCCCATTTCGTCCGTGGCCTCGATTACGATGCGCGTGTCCGGGTAGGCGAGGACCAGGTCCGTGATCTCGAGGCGTTTAACCGAGCCATCGGTGACGACTTTGGTGGGATCAAACGTCGTTCCATTGTCTGTCTGGTCCTGTTTGTTGTACATCTTGCAGACCACCGTCGTTCCGGTTGTATCCGTCACCGTGACGTCCAGGGAGATCGTGTCGGTTGCGATCTCTTCGTTGCCTTCGTTTTGCAGGGCGGTTTCGCCCCGATTGACCGTAATCACCGGGGCCGTTTTGTCCACGATATACGGGGTGGTTGCCGGGACCGTTTCCACTTCCTGTGAGACGTTCGTGAATTTGTACGTGAACGTGTATTTTCCCTCTTCGAGGGCCTGGACTTTGTAGTCCCACTTGTCGACCTTTTTGATCGTGCCATCTTCATTGAACGTTACGGTCGTCGTGGCCAAAAGTGTGCTGGCATCGCTGTAAACGCTGACCGTGACGCCTTGCATCAGATCCAGTTCGGTCGGAGGAGTACTCAGCGAGACTCCAAACTTGGGAGTCGGGTCATTCTCGTTTTCGATCGAAACGGCCAGGCAGGTCGGAGCGGGGTCGGCGTAACGGTAAACGACGACATTCTCCTTGCTTTTGCCATTTTCCTCGCTGGCGTCCAGTGTGTATTTGCCATCCTCAAGAGGAACCGTTTCCCCGTCCTCATTGACTTTGTTCAGCGTGAGGGTAAAGCCGGTTTCGTCCTCTGTGTCCTTCGTGAACGTCAAACGCCAGGCATCGTAAACCTTCGTGTGATCGGGTTGAGCGTACAGTTCGGCAAGGTCCACGTTTGCGATGATCGGAGTTTGCTCATCCGCGAAGGAAACGTTTACGATTCCGGGATTCGAGGGATTTACGAGTTTGCCCTGAAGCGTAATTCCATCGGTCTTGACGATGTGAAGGTCCAGATTTTCCAGCTCGTCCTGGACTGTAACGTCCGCCCAGAGCGAGGTGCTGTAGGTCAGGTTAATGTGAAGCGTCACCGCCTGCTCGCCCGAGGCGGTTTTGGCGATCACTACGATCGACTCTGTGGACGTCGTTTTTATGGCGGCCTGCTTGAATTTATAGTTGTAAGTGCCGGGTTTTTGTGAGTCTTCCGTAAAACTCTTCAGATTCTGAAGGGGGCACGTTACTTCGAATGTCAGATCGGACTGGTAGTTGAAATAGTCGTAAAGGTTCAGACTGCCGGTCTGGGTCGAGACGTATTCCGTGACGTTCTCGCCTTGCGTCAGTTTGAGCTCTTCTTCGTAGTAAACCTTGCAGCTGGCGGATGTGGAATTCCCCACCTGATCCGTTGCGGTGAAGGAAATCGTGTTCAGCCCTTCCGCGAGGGTGAACGTGTAAGCCCCATCCGATTCGGTATACTCAAGATCCCCGGTGTAGCTGACCGTTGCGTCGGGGTCCGTTTTGGGAGTCAAAGTGACGGTCTGGGACGTGACGGTCATGTGGTCTTTACCCTCGGGGACTTCGTAACCTTTGACTGCAAGCGTTGGTGCGGTGAAGTCTGCGTTCACGACGACCGAAACCGTACCGGTACCGTAAACGCTGCCCGCCAGGTCGGTGATTTTAACGGTGTACGTGTGTGCGCCTTCTATCACGCCGGTCAGTGGAACGAAAGCATCCGAGGCTTGGGTCAGACGCTTGACGCCGATCTCCTCGCCGCCTTCCGAAACGTGAATGTAAAGTCCATAAGGCTCGGCCGCCAGAACGTCCGCCAGCGTGGCCGCATCTCCTTCCAGCGTGTAGTTCACTTTCAGGTCAAAATCCGTCTGGTTCGTGTAGTACTCGTTGTCCTCGTTCGGAGTGTCGCCAATGTACGCTTTGGAAGCCTGGATTTTCGGGGCGGTCTGATCAATGATGATGGTGTAAAGGTTCGTCTCGAAATCATTGTCAAGATTCATTTCGAGAGTGCCCTCGGGCAGCTGTCCGCTGGTCGGGGTGATGGTGAACGTCCCGTCCTGGTTCGTGTAATTAAATACCAGCGTCCCGCCCGCGGTTTCGTTCTGATTCGTGAGCGTGATTTCGCCGCTGGACTGCGTAAGGTCAAAATCAGAGACCGAGTACGTGCCGTCCGCTGTCGTGTAGGTAAAATCGCAGGTTTTCGCTTTCGTTGTTCCACTGATGGAGGTGTTTTTGTTCGAAACGAAAGTGAAGTCGGAGCCCTCGACCTGCGCGGGAGTTTCACCACCGACTTTTAGGGAACTGATGGTCGGGATGGTCGTGATTTCCTGATCCAGAACGATCGTATCCTTAAAATTCGGCTCGATGACCTTCCGGAAGGTTGCCATATCGAGTTTACCGTTCCCGTCCGGGTCGTATAAAGAGTCCACTTCGCGCGGGATTTTCACCCCGTACAGGGTGTTGAAACGCTCGATGAATGCCGCGTTGGTTCCCTGACCAACGTATGCCAGGCCTTTTAACTGGTAATATTCCGACTCACTTACTACGTTGTCCCCATTCAAATCGCCGGCCATGACGAAACGGACCTCGTAAGCCTGATCCTCCAGCTCGGAACCGACTTCAAAGACGTACGTTTTGTCGTTTGAAATGATATAATTCGCCAGAAATGAAGCCGTGTTATTTTCGATTTTCGAGCTGATGTACTTGACGGCCCCCTCACCTTCAGCGGCCGAAGCGTCACGAATCGAGACGGTGAAATCCTTGCTCAGCTTGACTCCATCTGCCGCGCGAACTTCCAGAATCAAGTAGCGGCTTTCCGTCGATTCCTGATTGGAGAACGTCGCCTGGAAGGTCGTTTGCTCCACGGAAGTGAAACCGATTGCGTCCAGAAGCTGACGATCTTCGAGTGCTTCAAGATGCGGAGTGCGGGGTTGGAGTGAGCTTTTCCTGTTCTGTTTCCGGTTAGAAATGAAAGGAATGGAATTCTTTTTGAACGACATGAAATCACCTCAAAATATAAAAAACGTCTTGCCGTATTATTTCCCGTTGGGGCAAATCGGCTTCTTATCCTATTAATATGGCAAAAACCTGGAAAAGTTCATTTCGAAAAAAGGGTTTTTCCTGATTTTGGGAATTTTACCCGAAAATCCCTCTTTTCGTTTTTATACCACTTATTATTATATACGATTTTATGGAAATTTTCGTCAGAATCCTCATAAAATTCCAAAAAATGTGAAAAATTTCCGAAAAAAAGGGTTAGAAGACCCCCGGGAGGATACAAATCCACAGATTTTTGGGGTCGATTATTTCGTGCGTTTTTCCTTTGAGAGTCTCTCAGACTTCCCTAACGATTCCAGAATAAAATTTTCGGCCGTCGATCAGAATCGCGCCGTCTTCCGCCAGGCCGCTGCAAAAACCGGTGACGGTCCCCTGCGGAGTCTCAAGCGAGACGGTGGTTCCGCATTGAATGCAGTGCTTTTCGATCTGGCGCACCATTTCGGTCCGCGGTCCCTGAGCCATTTCCTGCAGTTTCTCCCCCCAGTTGGCCAGAAGCAGGGCCAGAAAACGTTCCATCGGCTCCGGAAAGCCCGGGTTTGGCAGAGGTTCCACGCTTTTCAGAATCGGAGCGTTCGGCCATTCGGGAAAGAAATCGCTCAGCGAAACGAGCCGATTCCGGATCTCCGGCGGGGCGTTGTGCATGGAATTCAAAAGATTGATCCCGATCCCGGCGATCATCAGCCCGGAGATGTGCCCTTCCAAAAGGATCCCGACCATTTTGCGGAGGTCGCCGTCCTCCATGCGGCAGTACAAATCGTTCGGCCAATGAATGAAAAGCCGCTGCGCCTTTTCCGCGGGCAGAATTTCCTGTAACGTCTCGAAAATCGTGAGCCCAAAGGCCAGACCGAGCATGGGCGTCTGGGTGAGCGGGATCTGAAACTGCGCCGGCGAAAAAAGAAGCGAAAACATCAGGCAGCCGGCCGGACTATGCCAGTGATGATTTTTCTGCCCTTTCCCTGCCGACTGACACGACGCGGAAACGAGCACCGGCCCGTCCGTCAGCCGTCCGGATTCCAACTCGCGCAAAGCCCAAAGCTGGGTGGAATCGATCAGCGGAAAATGAACGCGTCGTACGAGCTTCATGGGCAAAAATCCAGTCAAACAGAAAAAAAGCTTCAGTCTTTCGAACCGAAGCCTTTTTTTCATTCTCAGAAAGCAGGGGCACAGGGATTCGAACCCCGACTAAATGAACCAGAATCATTTGTGCTGCCGTTACACGATGCCCCTGTAACTGTGCGTTAATATACCACGTTTTCGCTTTCTGTCAAGAGGGGGAGACTCTCTTTTTCTCAAACTACTTCTCTTTTTTAGGAATTTTATTCAAGCCGAATAATCCGAACATTCAAAATTTTTGGAATATTCGGTAAAATCCTCAAGGTTTGTGTAAATTATCCCGATACACAAAATGTTCCAGAATCAGGAATCCGTATGTAAAAATATTTGGGTTCCAAATCCGTCAGTAAAAAGGATTCAATCATGAATCAGTTTTCAATCATTTCGATGTTTCAATCGGCCCAGAAAATGAATCATACAATTCACGGTATTTCCAGGCACTTTCCGATTGCTTTGGCGGGCTTTTTTGTCTTGACCCTCAGCGCGTGCAAGGGACCTTGCCAGATGAGCCAATATTGTTCGTGCGAGACTGCGCCCCGCGTCGTTTATGAAAGAACAGTAAAAACCAATTCGTGTGAGTGCCTTTCTGGCGGAGGAAATTGTTCGATTCAAAGCGGATATTCGGCCCTCGCGCCCCGTCCGGTTACGATGAAACCAGGGTCCTTCGGAACGTCCTGCCGGTTTAACCACCCGCAGAATTGCGCCCCGGTCATCATGCCGAATTCAGCTCCTGTCATCGTGCCGAATCCGGCTCCAGTGAAACGGCAGGCGCCCACTGTGGGGCCTTCCTGTAATCCAGTCATGGCACCTTCCCTTGATCCGGTCATCGTTCCTTCCCAGGTTCCAGTCAGAACCCGGACGCAGGCTCCGGCCAGAACCCGTTCTCAGGTCGACCCGAGCAAACCGGCGATGCAGGCTCCTGTGATGGAGGAAAGGAAAGCCGCTCCTGTTGTAAAGCCCGAAATGAAACCGGCAGAGAAACCAGCAGTAAAACCGGAAATGAAACCGGCGGTAAAACCGGAAACAAAACCGGCAGCGAAACCGGAAGTGAAGCCCGAAGCAAAACCGGGGCCGGAACTGGATCAGATGCCATTCGACGAAAATATTTCGGATGGAGCGTTGATGCAGGAACGTGTAAATGTTCCGGGGAATATGAAAGTTTTGGAGGTTCCGCAGAACGTTCCAGAAGAAGAAGCGGCTCCGGCGGAACTGCTCCCCGAGGATCCTGTTGCACCGGCGGAATCCCTTGAGCTTGACGATCCCCTTGACGATCCGGCTGAACCGTCTGATCCGGCAGAACCGGCTGATCCGGTGGAATCCATTGACCTTGATGCTCCGCTTGAACCGGCCGCCCCGGCGAATTCCACGAAACCGGAAAACCAGGAGTTGGAACTGCCGGGAGTGGAGGATGCATTGCCGGATGAGCTTCCGGATACGCTGCCAGATGAACTTTCTGCTCCTTCGTTGCTCGAATTTCCGGGAGTTTCGGAAGATTCCCGGAAGGCTTCAAACGAGCCGGAATCGAAGAATGGTCAGCAGATCATGAAGGCGATCCAAAAGCGCCAGCCGTTAAAGCAGATTTTGAGTCGTAATGACGGCCAGACCGAGCTTAAAATGGAATTACCGGCTCAATCGTCAGAGAATCCGGTTGAAAAACAGACTGCCAGTGCGCCGAAAGAGGAAAACGAGCTGAAATCGATTTCTTTCAGTGACCTTCGCAAAGCGACCGAAGCTGAAGAAAAACAGGTTAAGGAAGTTCAATCCGCAAGTTGGGAAGTCGTTGAGAAAGAAGAATCAGCGATCAAACTCACGGCGGGAGAAGCTCCGGTCGTTTCCAATCCTGAGCCGCAGCCCATGCTTCAGGAACCCGTAGAACTTCCCGAAAATGTTACGATCGAGAATTTCCCGGAACGTCCGAGCAGTGCGCAGCCTGCAGACGAGTACATCATCGACACGCAAAAGATGGCGCGGAAAAAGGACTTGAAGGAAACTCAAAAAGGAATGGTCAGCGGAGTGGAGGTGAAAGGAAATTGGGAAGCCGAGACCCAGAACGAGACCGGAACGTTCATCTTTTACGATGGAATTGAGGGACGTTCGACCGTTCAGAGTCCTGACCCGGTTTACATTTACGCGCCTCGGTTCCGTGCCGTCCGCCAGGTCATTGATTTGAATGTGGACGAGCAGGTCATGACGACTGGTGACCTTTACACTCCGACGCAGGTCAGCACGGCCAACCGTTCGATGGAAACCAGTACGACGCGCCAGAATCAGCAGGCCGGAACCGGCACGACCCGCACGGTGATGCTCGAAGCTCAGGCGAATGCCGGAACGGGAATCCTGGACGGGAATATCGCGCCTCAAATGAAGACTCAGGAAGCGGTCATCGCTCAGGAAAACCGGACGATTAATGGTCCGAACGCCATTGATGGCAAAACCCGCGCGATTACGGCTGATGGTTTGATTGAAATCAAAGCCTGGACCCAGACCGAAAATATGCGGGTCTTCATCGACCAGCAGAGTGCCAGCGCCTCGATCCAGACCATTGCGGCTCCGTCACTCTACACGGTGCAGGAAGGCGAAAAGAAGCAGGACGTCAAGATTTACAAAGTTTCGTCCACGAAATCGGCCAAACCGGGAGAAACCGTTGATTTCATCATTTACTTTGAAAACACGGGGAACACTCCGATCGGAAACATCACGCTGGTCGATAATTTGCCGGCGAGACTCGAAATTGTGGAAGATTCGGCCGAGAGCAGCGTGGATTCCAACTTCACGTACGAGATCAACGGAAACGGTTCGCAGACCCTCCGCTGGGAAGTGACTCAGCCGCTGCACGTTGGAGAAAAGGGCGCGGTGAAGTTCAAGGCGCTCGTGAGATAAAACAAAACTAAAAGGAAAAACGGATCAAAGGCAAGAGCTTTTGGTCCGTTTTTTTTACAAAAGTCTCAAATCGAAAAGCGTTTCCGGTTTCACTTGAAGCCGGGGATCATCTTCTTTTGTACGTCTGCTGAAGAATCGCCTGAACGTCCTGCGGAAGCGGCTTTTTCGAATTGAGGAAAATCATCTGAAGGTCCCACTCGATTTTGCGCGCGCTCTTGAGTTCGATCTGGCCCGTCCCCATGTTGATGTGGTACACGCAAATCGCTTTCTGGCTTGGGTCGATGATCGTCACCTGCTGGTACGGACCCTCGGGAAGCGTCACGACTTCGGAAAACGAAATGAGGCTTTGAGGATTCAGCGGCGCCATCGTGCCCGTGGGAAAATCTTCGGGAAGCTGGCGAGGCTCCGATGAAAACGCGGAATTGCCCTGCGGGGGAATTGGGGAGGGCATCTGAACGGGAGCAGCGGGTTCTGCGACCGCGGTCTGCTGAACTTCGAAAACGTTGGGATTCGCGAAATTTTGCGCGTTCGTCTCGTACGCGGCCTGAGAAACTCCGGAATTGACGTTTTGCCTGTAATCCGTCATCATGACCGGAACGGGACGCCCCTGCTGAGCGCTTTTTTCGGCGATTTCCTGATCCGCGAGCATTTCGCCGATGGTCATTTCAGGGCCATTTTCATTTAACTCCTGATTGTAATTGGCTGAAAAACTCCGGTACTGTGCGGAAACTCCAGAAATGCAGACGGCTAGCGAAAATCCCCAAATCGCCGACTGAAAAACGGGACGCATCAAATCTAAACCACGCATGATCTCAAGTCTGTGCAAACATTCAAAGGTGAAACAAAAAAACACTGAAGAAATTTTAACAGAACGCGGAGTTTTGTGCAAGAGCAATTTTCAGGAAAACGGGATCAATTTGCCCGTCAAAAGGGTTTTAAAAGACGGGACTGGGAAGGAACCTTTTCAAAAAATTCCTCCCCGGTCCTGAGTTTTCTTAAAGACCAGTCATCAATTCAAAGTGGTGATTCACTTCTGAATGGTGATTTCATGCGTCCCTTCGCCGTAGGTTTTCCCCGCGACTTCCGCGGTGGTCCCGGCCGGAACCGTGAGCTTCAGCGCGATCTTGCCCGGCTCGGTCTGGGTCAGATCGGCGGAGATCGTTCCGTAGTACGTGGCGAAGGACGTCGCGATGTGCTTCAGGTTCCCCATCTGCGGGCAAACCTTGAACGTGCGGAAAGCGTCCGATGTCGGCTCAATTCCCGCTGCGAACTGAACGAGGCAGGTGAGTCCGCCGCCCGACCACGCGTGGTTGAACGTTCCGCGCTCGATGCCGTGGTGGCCCCAGCCTTCCCAGAGCGTCGTGTAGAACTCGTGGTTCACCATTTCGGCAAAGCGCGACTTCATGCGTTCCAGCGCATCCACGTCGAAGCCCATGCGGAAGAGCGCTTCCAGGACGTACTTTTCCATGTACGGGCTGGCGTGCTCCTCTTTCTTGAAGACTTCACGCAGCGCGCCGTACTTTTCGGGTTCCGCAAAGCCGGCGAGCATCGCCATCGCGTTCGAGCGGTCGTCCGTTTCGCCTTTATATTCCGGGCTTCTGTAGCACGTTCCGGTCCAGAAGACGCGGTTGAAGTTTTTCTTCAGCGACTCGCGCTGGGCGTAGAGGACTTTCAGGACCGCCTCCACGTCCAGAGAGGCCAGCGAGGGATTTTTCTTCACGAGTTCCTGAAGCGCCGCGTCGCCTTGGCCGTTTTTCAGGTCACGGACCATTTCGCCGGTCTGGATCGCCTGATCGAGCATGAGCGAGTACCAAGCGTTGAGGATCAGGCGCAGGTCAATATTTTGGCCCCAGTCGGCCCAACTCCAGCCGCCTTTGCGGACGATGATCAGGCCGTCGTCGTCCCAATCCCAGACCGCCAGGTAGCGCAGCGTGCGGGGGTAAACGTCCAGGACGGTCGCCCAGTCGCCGGAGTAGAGCCCGTAGGTCCCCAGACCGTAAGTGCTCTGTGTGGCGAGCATCTGGGCGGGGAGCTCGTTGACCCAGTTCCCGGGGATCGGCGCGAAGATCACGCCGTCGGGACGCTGAAAGCGCATCAGCTCGTAAATCCCCTTTTTCGGCAGAAGGTCCGCTTCACGGTCCAGCGCGTAAAACGCCTCGCCCATTTCGTTGACGGCGTCGCCCCACCACTGGGCGCGTTCACGGTCGGGGCAGTCCATGTACGTGTCGCGCATGGTGACGTACAACGTCCGCGCGGACTTCTGGTAAAGCCGCACGTAGAAATCGTCATCGCAGGCGAACTTCCCGGTGAATTCCGTTGGGAAACCGCTTTCGATGTAGCCCAGGAATTTGATTTCCACTGAGGCCGGCATCGTGTACTCAACCTGATTCCCGCTGAACCATTCCGGGAAGAGGAAGGTCTGACCGCCGTCCTTGCAGACGTACTCGAAGCGGAGGCTTGGCTCGCCGGTTTTGGGATCGCCCACGTGGTAACTGTCCGTCTGGACGCGGATCTCATCGCCGGCTTTGGCTTCTACTCTGAAAAATGGGCTTTCGTGCATGTTGTACGGCAGGCGGCAGATGACGGTTTTGGTCCCGTCGGCGTTTTCAACCGTTTCCTGACTTTCATAGATGCGCGGCAGCGGGTCGAATTTCCAGGATTTGAACGGGCGGCGGTAAAGCGGCCCCCAGACGTTTTCCGCGGGGCCGGCCACTTCGATCGCCGCGGGTTTTTCCTCATTGGGGTCCCAGAGCCGGGCGTCGAAGCGAATATTCGATTCCGGGAGCCGGTAGTTCGGCTGAGGATCGGCCATTTCACGGATGAAAGCCTTTACGATCCACGCATTCCAGGTCGCGTCGGACTTCAGGAAAAGGCCATTTTCGCCGTTTGCCGTCGCGTCGAACAGGAAACCGGGCTGGCCGGAATTGATGTGGGAAAAACCGCTTTTTCCCCAGAACCAGACCAAGGCGATGATTTCGTTTTCGCCAGCCTTCAGGAACGGTTTCAGGTCGATTTCGTCGTAGTACATCGCGTTCCGGTTGGGGCCGCGTTTCAGACCGCCTTCCCAAACGACCGGATTTCCGTTGACCGCCAGCCAGTAGCGGGAATCCGCGGCGATGCGGGCGAGCGCCTTTTCCGGGACGGAATCGAGCGTGATGGTTTTTTCAAACGCCATCCAGACGTTTTTCTTGGGAATTTCGCCGGAGGGCCGGATCACGGGAGCGGTGAAATCCTCGGTCGGCGTGTACAGAACGCCCGGGGAGATCTCGTCGGCGTTTTCAGGAATGAGCGTGAACGGAAATTTCAGCGCGCTGGCCGCCTGAGCGAAACCGCACAGAAGGACGAGGAGCGGGAGAAATTCCAGAATGGGAAGGATCTTTTTCATGGTTGACTCCAAAGAAGTTGGGGGTGAAAGGAAGGACGATTTTCCTATTTTAGCACACTCAAAAGAGAAAATCAAGGGGCCGGGAAAGTTTTTCAGAAAATTTTAAAATTTAAAAATAAAAAAACGGCAAACCTCGCGCTTGCAGAAGAACGTGAGGTTTGTCGTCATTCAGGAGTTTTCGTCATTTTACCGGGGGGGGATTCAGAAGACCGGCTTGCGAGCCGACGGCCGTGGCGGGCTGAGCCATCACGGGTGCAGGAGCAGGGGCCAGGGCTGGAAGTGGAGCCGGAGCCGCTTTTGCCGGAGCCGCGGCGACTTCCGCTGATTTGGCCTCTGCATCCTTTTTCGCCTGGGCTTCTTCTTTGGCTTTAGCTTCCTCGGCGGCCTTTTTCTCCGCGTCGGCTTTCTTTTTCTCCTCACGCGCAATTTTGTCTTTGTTTTCCTGGTCGTAGTTCTGCTTGAAGAAGACCTGCGATCCGACCGGAATGAATTCCCGTTCCTCCTCGGAGTCGTTGTTTGAAATGAGCGGGATCATGATCTCCTGCTCGGCGAATGATTCCTTCTCGTAAATGTCGCCCGTCCGGTACGGCCCCATTCCAAGAAGCCAGCGGTTTTTGGCTTTGCTTTCCGCCTGGAGATTTCCCGACTGCCAGATCGGCATGTGGGTCTCGCGAGTGTAGGCGAAAATCCCGATTTTGACCGTGGCTCTTTGGATCGTCCGTTTCGCGATTGCGACTTCCGGGATCGAGATGGCGCTGCTGTACCCGGCAATTCCGGGGATCGTCATTTCGGAAAGACCGAACAGCGTGTCGTTCTGGTCCGTGCCGCTGGTTCCAGCGCGGAGTTCCACGATGATTTCGGCGTCTTCTTCCTTTGCTTCAAGGATGCAGCCACAGGAAAGGGCGTGCTGGCGGACGAGGCTTTGCAGGTACGGCGCATCGGTGACTTTTTCGACCGGAGACGCATTAATAAAAATGTGCTTTCCGCGCAGAACGGAGAAATTGGCCTGGCTGACGGCGCGGTCCATGGCGTCGGAGATCAGGAGCTGCTCGGTGGCCGTTCGGGTCGTGTTGGTCAGTTTTGATGTGCCGCACCCCGTCAATCCCGCCAAAACGAGGAATGCGCAGGAAACTTCAATCAGCCGAATTAAGTGGGAATTGAGGTAAAACATCAAAATGCAAAGGTCAAAATCGAGGTGTAAAGTATTTCATTCCCCTGATTTTAGCACAATTTATTCCCTGAATCAAGACCAATTTAAAAAGATGGAAATTTTTTTACTCCTGGGGGGGAGGAACTCTTGAAAATTTTGGGATTTTGACTATAATTGAAAAAAATAAACGCTTCACAAAAACCGAAAACCCTCGAAAGGTTCCAGCCCTGATTCCTGAAATCTCCTTCCAGAGACGCTTGAAGCGGCGTCCTTGAAACCCATAAAAAGGAACTCCTCCCAAATGTCAAGAATAAATGAAGACGACTACTTCCAGGACAGTACGATGTCCTTCGGCGAGCACCTGGAAGAACTGCGTCGCTGCCTGTTTCGCGCCATAGCCGGTCTGGTCGTTGGTTTTATTATTGGTCTGTTCATCGGCGGTCAGGTCGTGGAAATGGTCCAAAGCCCGCTGAAACGCGCTTTGACGTCGTACTACCAGGGACGCACCGAGAAAGAAATCAATAAAAGCCGGAGCGAATTTTACCAGCGCGGGTACGGCGAGGACATTTTGGCCCTTCCGAGTCAGTACGGACTCGTCGGCGAAAAGTACCTCATCAACCCGGACGAGCTGGGGAAGGCGCTCGGCATCGAGGTCAAAGACATTTCGGCCGATCTGGAAAATCCCTGCAATCAAATCGGCGACGGGGTCAGCATCTCGTCGGAGGACGTTGAGGAGCGGAACAAGAAGTGGAAATTCGCCGACTATTTCAACATTGAAAAGTGGGCGCAGTGGGTCAGTGAGTCATGGTCCTCGAAGGGGATCGACCTGAACGAGGACGTTTCCAAGACCGTTTTGGAAGAAAGCGCCAGCACGGAACCAGATCAGGCCCCGGAGGCTGCTCCGGAAACGCCTGCTGAAGTCCCGGAAACGGCGCAGGCTCCGGCGGCTGAAAATCCGGAAGCGGCTCCGGAAACGGCTCCTGAAACGCCTGCCGAAACGCCGGAAGTGGCGCAGGCTCCCGTGGAGGAAAAGGCTCCTGAAAAAGCTCTTGAACCCGTAAAAGCGGAGCGTAAAAGGACGCGCCTCGTTTCGATTTATTTGTGGAAACCGACCGCAAACGATGAACGTACGCAGGTGAAAAACTTCGCGGTCCAGGAAACGTTCATGATTTACCTCAAGGCGGCGCTCGTGGCGGGGACCATCCTCTCCAGCCCGTGGATCTTCTGGCAGATCTGGAGCTTCATCGCGGCGGGGCTTTACCCGAACGAGAAACGCTACGTGCACATTTTCCTGCCGTTCTCGCTGGGACTTTTCCTCGGCGGGAATCTGCTGGCGTTTTTCTTCGTTTTCGAGCCGGTTTTGCAGTACCTCTTCAGCTTCAACGAGTGGATGGGGATTGCACCGGACCCGCGAATCAGCGAGTGGCTCGGCTTCTTCCTCTTCCTCCCGATCGGCTTTGGCATCAGTTTCCAGCTCCCGCTGGTGATGCTTTTCCTGAACCGGATCGGCGTTTGCGAGGTAAGCGTTTACTCGAAGTACTGGCGCGTTGCGGTTTTGGTCATTTTCTTCCTTTCCATGATTTTGACGCCGGCCGACCCGACGAGTATGGTCCTGATGGCGATCCCGCTTTCGGCCCTTTACCTGGGCGGGATCATTCTGTGCCGTGTGTTCCCGCGTCGGCTGAATCCGTTGGCGGAGGTGAAGTAGTTTTCCATTAATAAAGATTCAGCGTTAAAAGGTTTTGAAAGAGGAAACCCGGTGTGAGCGTTTCAAAAGGGCTTTTCCGGGCTTCCTCTTTCTTTGGTACTTGATCAAAAAATTCCCATGAAACCAGTTCTTTCCGTCGTCCGTTTTCTCGGTTCTATGTATTTTGCCATCGGAGTGATCCTGATCCTGGCCGTCGTGATGGCATGGGCGACTTTTCTGGGAATGCAATTCGGCGACGACGCGAGCGCGTGGTGCGTTTATCACGCCGGCTGGTTTCTGGTCCTTTGCGGTCTGCTGGGGCTGAGCGTCCTGATCAGCGCGCTCCTGCGCTGGCCGTGGAAGAAATTCCAGACCGGTTTTCTCGTGACGCATCTCGGGATCCTCGTCCTGCTGGCGGGGTGCTGGATCGATTTCCGGTTCAGTCAGTCGGCCTTCCTCACGGTCGCGGAGGGGGAAACCAATTCCGTGGCGATCTGCCCCGGGGACGTGCATTTCGATGTGCGCTGGACTCCGGCGGACGCGAAAGAGGGTGAAAAAGAAATTCGCGAAACGCTGCGTTTCGAGCCTGGGCCGTTCTCGTGGCGGTTTTACGGGCAGAAGGGCGGACTTGCGCCTGCGCCGTGGAGCTGGGCGGGAAGAAATCACGCGGGAGATCGGCTGAGAGCCGCGGCGAAAAACGGTCCGGACGTCGAGGTGCTGGACTGGCTGAGGCTCGGAACGGCCGCGGCCGGTCAGGAGGAGCCGAAAGCGGTGGAAGATTTCGCGTGGGAAGTCGCCCAGGCGGGTGGAAATCCGAAAGGCGGGACGCTTTCCAAGGCGGAGATGAAGCGCCGCACGATGGGGTGGACCTCGTGGGTGAAAGTCCGCGTGACGCTGGACGGTGAGTCCCGCGAGGCGTGGCTTCGCCAGTTTGATTTTTTCTCCCCGGACGGTCTGGAACGGAACACGCCGTCGGAATCGGACCGTACGCTTTGGGTTTTTCAGAGCCAAAAGGGGAGCAAAATCCAGCTCGTTTACGCGCAGAATACCGTGGCGCTGAATTTTGGCGTCCAGCTTGACCGTTTCAATAATCGGTTGGATCCGGGGACCTCGATGGCGTCGCACTACTCGAGCGACGTGACGATTCTGGACCGAAAGATGAACGTTTCCATGAACCAGCCGGTGGACATTTCGGAGCCGAAAACCGGTCAGGTGTGGCGTCTTTTCCAAACGTCCTACGGCGGGCCGTTCCTGAACCGGTCGGCCAGGATGGACCAGCGCGACCAGTTCTACACTTCGACGTTTACGCTGCGCTACTCACCGGGCCGCGGCCTGCTTTACCTCGGATGCTTGCTGGTCGTGCTCGGGATCGGGATCATGTTCTCGATGAAAGCGTACTTCTTTGGAAGGGGCTGAGGAAAAACTTCACGTCCAGCCCGAATTCAGTGTGGAGTGTGGAGAGTGGAGTGTGGAGTTGAAAAGCCTTCGGCTTTTTATGGGTTGAAGTCTTTCTGGCTCCTACATTACGCGAAGCGTCAACTCCACACTCCACTCTCCACACTCCACACTCTAATCACCGTTTCTTTAACTTCTTGAGCTTCAGCGCTTCGGTGCGGTTTTTGTAGTCGCAGTCCAGCGGGTAGCAGCCGGAAACCATCCCGTTGCGCGGGGCGGTCGTGCAGTCGCTGAACGTCCGGCAGACGCGGCAGCGATTGAGTTCCCGGCCAGCCAAAGAGTCCGCGATCAGGTCGCCGTAAGTCAAAACCATGCGCCCGATTCCGACCGAATCGATCCAACCGTTCCTCACCGCGGCCTGCGCCACGTGCGGCAGGTAGTCCTGGAAGTACGTGTACGCCGAGCCGATCATCGGGAGATTCGGGAAGCGTTTTTTCAGCTCGCGGGCGTTGACCATCTGGCGGACGCAGCCGAAAAGCGGGTCTTCCGGCGGGTCGATCCTCGGCGGGATCTTCATCGAGCCGTCGGGCTGGAGGACCGCTTCCACCGCGGGCGTGAAGGACGGGCGCTGGGCGTACACGCTGTAGTACGGCGTGGCGGCCGTCACGTTCAGAAGATCGATTTTCACCTCCTCGGCCATGATGCGGACGATCTCGATCATTTCGTCTTCGAGGCAGTTCGCGATCGTGCCGAATTTGGCCTTGGTTTCCTCGCCGGGGATCGAGTCGTAAATCGAAAGCCGCACGCCGATCATCATGCCGGGGCATTCGGTGCGGATCCCGTCAACGACTTCGCGGAAGAAGCGCAGGCGGTTTTCGAGTGGTCCGCCGTAATCGCCGGGACGGTCCACCGCACGCATCAGCTCGTAAAGAAAGTAGCCGTGGCAGTGCTTCACGTCGACGAAATGGAAGCCGGCGTCCCACGCGCATTTGGCGACTTTCACGTAATTTTCGATCATCTGGCGGATCTCGCCGTCGGTCACGACGCACGAGTCGTCGCTCGGGTCGATCTTCACGCGGGCGTCGAGCATTTTGTGATGGAATGCGATGCGTGGCGAGCTTTTCCCCCAGTACGGATTGCTGAACCGGCCGGAATGGGTGAGCTGGAGCCCCACGAGGAACGTTTCGTCGGGGTCTTTGCCTTCTTTCTGGAGCCGTGCGCGGTGGGCGCCCGTGACGGTTTCAAAGAGCTCGTGGTACATGGAATCCGCTTTTTCCTCGCAGTGGCACAGCTGGCGCGGGTTGGAGCGTCCGTCGAACTGAACGGCGCAAGCCTCACCTCCCCAGATGAGCGACGCGCCGGAATCGCCGAATTTTTTCCAGCGGTTGAGCAAAAGGTCGGACGGGGAGCCGTCGTCGTTGGCGTCCCACCCCTCCATCGCCTGCGTGGTCCAGCGGTTCGGAAGCGTGAACTTGCCGATCTTCAGCGGCTGCGCCATCGGCGAACCTTCCGCTTCGGAAAGAATTTTTTCATCGACCGGGATCTCCAGGCCGAGGGAGTGCAGGTAATTCACGAATTCGTCGCGGGTACGGAGCGAGCCGATTCGGCGGTAGGCTGATTTTTCCATGGGGTTCCTTTAAACCTTTCTTTTGGGGCCTGAGAAAATCTTTTTCTTTCATTTTACTCTATTTAAAAAGAAAAACCACCCCCCGGAACTTTTTTTCGGTGGAAATTTTTTTAAAATTTCCTCTTGCGCCAAATTCCAAAATTGACTATGATTCTATTATTGATTGGAGGAAAGAAACCCGCCAGGAAATCCGAAGAAGAGAGAGGAATAGAATGACCAATTCGAATGTTGAATTGCTGAAAGTCCAAGTGCGCTGGCTGACCGAAAGAGATTTGGACGCCGTTTACGATCTGGAGCAAAAATGCAGTGAAAACCCGTGGGGACCGATGGAATTCGCGAACATTCTGATGCACTCCAACTGCGTTGGAATCGTGGTTGAATATCAGTCCCACCTGATCGGCTACCTGATTTATGAGGCGCAGGAAAAGTCGATCGACATTTCAAACATCGCGGTGCTCCCGCAGTTCCGCCGCAAAGGGGTGGCCTCCCAGATGGTCGCGCGGCTGGCCTGCAGCCTGGTTCATGGAACACGCCGTGAACTTAGGCTTTCCGTTCGCGAGTCCAATCTTCCCGCCCAGCTTTTCTTCCGCTCTTTGGGGTTCAAAGCGATCTCGATCAAACGCGCCAACCAGGAAATGACCGAAGATTCTTACGTCATGCAGTACAAACACAAAGCTCGCGTTTTGCCGACGGAACTGGTGATGAACTGATTCTGGAATCTGGCCGAATTTAACGTCAAAAATAAGAACATGAAAAACGGAGACGGTACACGACGCGCCGCCTCCGTTTTTTTTCGATCATTTGCAAAGCCCGGCTTTTTCCATCAGATCTTTTCTTTCGGTTGGTTTCAGATTGATTTTCTGTTCCTTTCCGCTGCAAATGGTCGTGAGCTCAATCTCTTCAGGCCCGATTTGTTCCACCAGATCCATGAGCAGAACGGGGTGGTTGAGCCAAAAAACTTTTTTGATTTTCTCCCCATTTTCTTCGTCGTGGATGATCGCCCGGAGCAAAATGTCACCGCGCCGGATCCCCGCTTCGGCTGCAGGAGACCCGGGAATTACGTGTTCGACCCAAAGTCCCTCGTATGGACGCAGACCGAAGTGCGTGCCGAGCGCTTCCGGAACCGGTGAAGTCAAAACGCCGATGCAGTAATTCGGAAGCATTTCCTCAATGGATTTTTCCCGGCGAATTGGCGAGGAAGCGTCCGAGTGACCGAAGAAGCAGCTCGGCCCCCAGCAGTGGGCGTGCTGACCCAGATGGCAAAGCCAGTGAAGTATGCAGGCGCGTATAAGCGCATCCTCCGGCATGATTTCAGGAGCGTCCATGGTTTCTTCCGCGACGATGATCTCTTCTTCATCAGACGGAGCGTCTTCGGAGTCTTCTGCGTCGTTTTCCTCTTCGTTTTCTTCCGCTTTTTCATCGGCTTTTTCTTCAGCCTTTTCCTCGGCGCCTTCTTCCATCCCGGCCGGTTCTTCCGGTTTGATTTCTTCTTCGGCCTTTACCGGTTCCGCTTTTTCGCCCTCAATGATTTCTTCTGCTTTTTCCTTCACCTTTTCGGCGGCGTCCTTGATTTTTTCTTCCGTTTTCTCAAGGGCGTTCTCCGCTTTCTGAATCATGGTTTCAGGTTTGCCGTTTTCAACCATCGGCGCAGGGGACGGTGTGACGGCTGGTGCAGGAGACGGAGCCGGAGCCCCCGTTTCCGCCGCGGAAACCCACGTGAGCGTTGCGGTCAGGCAGACGATGGTCAGGAGTAAAATTCCGTACTTTTTCATGAAATCCTCTCTTTCTGAAATGAAGTTTCGGCGGCGCTCGTCCACGCGGCAAGCGCCTCACTACGGTTTTATTTTAGACGGAGAGTCAAAGTGAAAAGCCGGAGTGGGGAAAGTTTGAGCTGTTCCAGAATTCAGCCGCGCTTTAATTTTAGGTTTGGACCGTGCCTCCTCGCAAAATTTTCGTGGCGGGGGGTTGAATTTCGCGGAATTTGTGCTAGACTAATGCAAGAGACTTTTTCGTTTTTTAGTGAGGTAAACCCCGATGAAACCCCGTCGTTTCGTTTTCGTTTTCGTTTCGTTCCTGATCTGGGCGTTTTTCCTGAACGGCTCGCCGGGCCGCGCGATGGACTGGCGTGCGTGGACGGAACTTCCCGTTTGCCGGGACGGGCGGATCATGCCGCTGGACGCTTTCGCCCGCTCGAACGTGCGGCTGATTTGCGGGAGGGACGCGCCGCGGATCGTTCTGGAAGACGGCAAAAAACGGAAATTTACCGCCGCGGAGCTTTATTTCACGTGGCTGGCCGAGCCGGAACGCTGGGCGGAAATCGCGTTCATCCCGCTGACCGACGTGGCCTTGCGCGAGTGGATGGGGCTTCCCCTCCTGAACGAGGCGGGCGAGCGGCTCACGGCGGTTTCTCCCGCGGACGTTTCCCGGCTTTACAATTCGAAGGATTTTAACGAAAAACTCTCCCGTTTGCTCCAGAAACTCGAAGAGGCGGAGGCGTTCGTGACGAAAGCGCGCACGGAAGGAGCCGCTTCCGGGCCCGAGTTTGAGCGGGCGCAGCTTTTGGCGAAAGAAAGCGGAAAACTCCGCGGGAAACTGGACGAGCTGGAACGCCGTTACGTCACGTGGCTTCGTCTGACGTTCAACCCGGCCCGGGCGATCGGTTCCGCCGGGGTGCAGAAGCCGCAGGATGCCGGGGTTTCGGCTGTGAACGATTCCGCGTACGTGGACTACATGGGTCAGACCGTTTCCGTTTCGTACGTCGAGCAAAACCTGATTTTCATGCTTTGCGGCGAGTACGAGCCGCGAATTTCCCTGCGTGGGGCGGCGATGGAAAAGATTTCGGCCGAGGAACTCGCGCGGATCCACGACGAGCTGAAAGTTCCGGACCGGCCAGACCGGCGTTTCACCCCGCACGAGCTTTTCGTCTCGCTGAAACGCGACGCGAAACTCTGGAAGCACGTCCCGTTTTTGCGTCTGGAAAGCGTGGAACTGCGTAAACTTTTGGGCCTTCCGACCGCTCCGGAGGGGGAAACGCCCATGGTTTTTGCCGCGCCGCTTGACCTTTTGACCGCGATGCAGGAAAAGGACGCGAATATTCGGGACGCTCTGGTGAAAAAGACCGTTTCCGAAGAGGCCGCGAGGGAACTGAATCGGCTTCAAATGGCGGTCCAGTTTTACTGCTACTGGGTGGACGGCCAGCTCCTGAACTCCGTGCCGCTGGGGGAGCGGTTCTACGCGGATTTCACCCAACTGGCCAACTGCTGGTTCGGCCGCGGCCACGCCATGATGGGGCCCGCGCAGCCGCTCGACGTTCAGCTTCTGACGATTTTCCTTGAACGTGATCCGGCTCTTTTCCAGAAAATGGCTTCCGGCTGGCGGACCGTTTCGCCGGGGGTGACGTTGAACCAGGCGATCCTGGAGGGCAAAATCTCCCCGCCGCAGTGGGATTTTCTGCTTTCCTGCATGGGACCGGACTCGCCGGAATTCGCGTTTTTCAAGGCCGCCCAGGACGTCACGCGGGCTTTTGAGGGGGTGCAGGACGCGCTGACGCTTAATTCCACGTTGGACCCGGAAGCCGTGCTGGTCCTGCTTTCGAGCCGGCTCACGGATCTTCGGAAACGGTCGGAGGCGTTACTCGCGCCGTTCGACGCACTGTGCGCCTCGGCCCGGGGAAAACTTCCGGAAAAACTCGGCAAACCGGACGCGGACTGGTACTCGATGCTGGTCGTGAGCCGCGTTTCGCTTCGGAATTTCGCGCTCTGCACGGCATCGCTCCAGTACGCGCTTTTCGATGAAGACCTCGCGCCGGGGATCCTCCCGACCGTGGAAGCGGGGCCGCTCGATCGGAACCGCACGGAGTCGGTTCAGGTTTTCACGAAGCAATTCTCGCTGAATTTCCAGCCGTGGCTGAGCCTCAACGCGCTCCTCTTCGGAGATCGCGGAAACTGTTTTTCGGCAGATTGGCCGGAGGAGGCGCGTCTGGAAATGGTCACGGCACGTGCCGCGTTCAAGGAGATGGTGGAGGCGTGGAAGAAAAACGACGCGAGAACGTTCGAGGAGACCAGCCAAATTTTTGCGTCGGCGCTCCGAAATGCCGCTGGGAAACTGGAAGAAGTCCGGGCGCACGTTCTGCCGGAAGGCGAGCTGGACGTCGAGGCGCTCGCGAACACGCAGTACCCGGCCAGCCCGTTCAAAATGAAGCTGGAGGAGTGGTACTTGCGCCTGCGCCCGTTCACGTTCGCGTGGATCTTCCCGTTTGCCGCGACGCTGATCCTCGGCGCGTCGTGCGTTTTTCAGATCCTTTCGCGGAGAGTCAAATCGGCCGACGAAGCCGCAGAAGCTGAAGCGCGGCGGGTCTTTGAGTCATTCGGCTCGCTGGCGTTTGGGATCGGCTTCAGCCTCTTTTTTATTGGAATTTTGTTCACGACGGCGGGCTTGGCGCTTCGTTCGTGGATCATGGACCGCGCGCCGGTGACGAACATGTTCGAGACGATCGTTTTTGTGGCGTGGTCGGCCGGAGTTTTGGGAATTTGCCTGACGTTCCGCGTGCAGTTCGCCCGGATGATTTCGCTCGGTTGGAACGCGGCCAAAGTCGGCCCTTCCGAAACGCCGGCGGGGAAAACCTTCCGCGCGGTCTGCTGGTCCGTGCGGGCTTTGCTGGCGGCGGCGATCTTCTTCCTGCTCGGCTTTTACGGCCTCGGAAACGGCGCGGGATACACCGCGATCCGGCTCACTCCGGCGCTGGCGGTCGGTGCGGCCGTGCCCTCCCTTTCCGCCTGGATCGAGTGGCTTGCCGGGGTTTTGATGCTCGGCGTTTTCCTGTGGTGGGTCCCGCTTTTCCTGATCGCGCCTTTGGCGGGAAGCTGGCTTTACGTCGCGAAAAACCATTGGTCGGAAGAAGACCGCGTCCGGGTCGAGCGTCAGCGGTTCCAGCGCCCGTTTTTCGCCTGCGCCGCGGCGTTCGTCGTGTTCCTGATCTCGTGGATCTCGGTTTCCTTCCCGGACGTTTTCAAGCCGGATTTGCGGAATCTCGCGCCGATTTTGCGGGATAATTACTGGCTGGCGGTGCACGTGATCACGATCGTGGCGAGTTACGGCGCCGGGATGCTCGCGTGGGGTCTGGCGAACGGGGAGCTGGCGATCTACATTTTCGGAAAGTACGGAACGGACGCGGCCGGAAAACGCACGCCGCCGGAGATTTGCCGGACGCTTTCGGAACTGCTCTACCGCTGCATACAGGCCGCCGTGCTGCTGCTCGTCATCGGGACGATCCTGGGTGGGCTCTGGGCGGACGTTTCGTGGGGAAAATTCTGGAGCTGGGACCGCAAGGAGGTCTGGGCGCTCATTTCCCTTTTCGTTTACCTGCTGATCCTTCACGGCCGGTACGTGCGGCTGCTGGGCGAGTTCACGCTGGCGGTCGGGTCGGTCCTCGGCGCGTTCGCGATCATCATGGCGTGGTACGGCGTGAACTACGTCATGGGGAGCGCCCTGCACGGTTACGGCGCGGGTTCCGGCTCGCTGATCTACGCGTGGCTCGTGGTTGGGGCGAACTGCCTGCTGATCCTCGGCGCGGTCATCCGGTACTCGATTGAAATGAAGTGAAGCGAGGGCGATTTTTCTTCCAAAATGATTCAAAATTTTCTGTAGTTTATCATTTTGGACCGAAAAAGGGCCTTAAACTTTCCCCAATCCTGACATTTTTACACTTTTTTCCTAAAAATTTCTCAAAATGGGCTTTTTTTGGGGGAAGCTCCCTTGAAAAAATTTGCCCCTTATGTTATACTTTGAAAAGAGTTGAGGGGAAACCCTTAACACAATACCCCAACGCCTAATGTGCGGGAACTACCTATTGGTGAGCCGATACTGAGCTCGTAAGGGGCCTGTTTAATTGCCTTCAGAGAATGTATCTGTGCGTGACTCCTCGAGAGAACGCACATCAACAAGATATTGAAGCACAGGTACCCGCCTTTAACCTACGGGCTCTCCAATAATCCTGCTAACTTGGCCGTTGGGTTTTTTTTTAAAGTGTTGAGAGTGGAGTGTTGAGAGTGGAGTTGACGCTGGCGCGTAACGCTGCTTTCAGAAAGAGCTTGACCCATAAAAAGCCGAAGGCTTTTTCAACTCAACACTCAACACTCAACTCTCAACACTCATTTCCCGGTTTTTTATGCCCAACATCCAGACCCTTCCCGTTTCCCGTGATCACGTCATCCTTTCGCTGAACCCGAAAGCGGGGCGGCATTCGTCCAAAGAGCGGGCCGAGCGGCTGGCTAAAACGCTGCAGGAGGCGGGGCTGGAAGTGGAGGTCCAGACCGATCTGGCGGTCGTGGCGTCCCGCGCCAATGAACTCCACCGGGCGGAAAAACTGCGCGCCCTGATCGGCGTCGGAGGGGACGGAACGGCCGCGGAACTGACGAATCGCACGGAGCCGGGCGTTCCGATCGCGCTGCTCCCCAGCGGGACGGCGAACCTGCTCGCCAAGCACCTGAAATACTCGTTCAACCCGGAGAAATTCGCGCAGATGATCCTCGCCGGGAAAGTCATGACGATGGACGTCGCGCAGGCGAACGGCCGCCTTTTCCTCGCGATGATCGGCTGCGGCTTCGACGCGGAAGTCGTCGCGCAGGTACACGCCGCCCGGATGAGCAATCCGAAGGGGGCGCACATTAATTATTGGTCGTACACGAAGCCGATCCTCCGCTCGATCGCGTCGTACCGGTTCCCGAAGGTCCGGATCGAATTTCTGGACGAAACCGGCACGGAGACGGGCGAGTTTTACGACGTTCCGTGGGTTTTCGTCTGCAATATTCCCAACTACGGCTGGGGGATCCCCATGGCGCCGGGCGCAAAAGGGGACGATGGTCAGCTAAACGCGCTGCTTTGGCGCGGCGGGTCTCTCTGGAGCGGCGTGCTCCTTTGCTTTTTGGCCCAGCTTGGCGGTTTGCACCGGTTTTGGTGGCGTGCCCGAATGAGGACCGGCAAGAACTTCCGGCTTTCGGTCGCGCCGAATCAGCGGGATGGGGCGGTCGTTCCGTACCAGCTCGACGGCGACCCGGGAGGAAATCTCCCCGTGGACGTGCGCTTGCTGGAAAACCGGCTGACGATTTTTTGCCGGTAAAGCGAAATTTTGAAATTATTGAGGCTGGGCTTTTCGTCCGCATTTCTGTGAACAGTTTGGGGCTTGACCCCGATTCTACCGATGAGTAACGACCATACACTCAATGACGCAAGCACGATCCAGTGCGATTTTGAGCTTCAGGCCCTTACGCCCGGCATGACGCTATGCGGAAAGTACCGTCTCGAAAAGGAAGCGGGAAAAGGCGGCATGGGCGTCGTGTGGAAGGCATGGGACTCCATCGGCGAGCGGTGGGTCGCGCTGAAATTCATCCCGCCGGAGATCCGCCAC
>JAFSMO010000098.1 GCA_017447865.1 Thermoguttaceae bacterium | reverse complement strand
CGGCGAGGACGCCGGCCCTCCGAATCTTAGGAAATTACTTCAAAATCTCGCCCAAAATCTCGTCTTTGGAAACCCCTTCCGCCTCGCCGCGGAAATTGAGGAAGATCCGGTGGCGGAGCGTCTGAAGGGCCATTTTCGTCAGGTCGTTCTTCGTCACTTCCAGCCGCGTTTCAATGGCCGCACAGAATTTTGCCGCAAGCACGAGTCCCTGCACGCCGCGCGGGCCGATGCCGTACCGGACGAAGTCTTTGACCGACTGCGGCGCCTTGGCCCCGGTCGGCTGCGACTTTTCCATCACGGCGACGCACCACTGGCACAGGTCGTCCGAAATCGTAATATTGCGGATGATGTCGCGCATTTTCAGGACACGCTTCCCGTCCATCACGCTGCGGATCATGACCTTCTCGGCGCCCGTTGCACGCTGAAGGATCTGCGTCATTTCCGCCCCGGTGGGCATTTTCATCTTCGTCTGGAAGAGGAAACGGTCCACCTGCGCCTCCGGAAGCGGGAACGTCCCTTCCTGCTCGAGCGGGTTTTGCGTCGCGATGACCGTAAACGGAGACGGAAGGTCGAAAACCTCGGACGAAACCGTCACGGCCCCCTGCTCCATCGCTTCGAGCATGGCCGACTGCGTGCGCGGCGTTGTGCGGTTGATCTGGTCCACGAGCACGATGCTCCCGAAGATCGGGCCTTTCTGGAATTCAAACGCACGGCGTCCCTGCGCGGTCTCCATGATGACGTACGTCCCGATGATGTCGGTCGGCATCAGGTCCGGCGTGCACTGGATCCGGGTCGAGGAAAGCGTGACGATTTGGGAGAGGGACGTCCCGAGGAACGTTTTCCCGGTCCCGGGCAGACCTTCCACGAGCACGTGCCCGCCGAGGATCAACGCCGCCAGAGCCGTCCGAACGGCTTCGTCCTGGCCGATGACCGCTTTTTTCAGCTCATTTTCGAGTTTTTCATAATCAGACGCAACGCCCTGAACGAGCTGCATCAGTTCTTCACGTGAGTAAGCCATTGGAAGCTCCTGAAAAAGTTAATACCGGGGGTGGTCATCTCCGCCACCCTTCACCATGAAGTTAATATTTTAACACATTAATCCATTTAATGCAAGGGGGGCGTCAAAGACTCCCCCCAAATATCGCAAATACCGGAATTACATGGCCTCAAAATCGATCCCGTTCAATTGAGCGTAATGCTCTGCGCATGAATCTTCCGGCGCGAAAATTTTTAGCTTTGGACAATTTTGGAACGCATTATTGCTAATTCTGGTCTTACTTTCGGGGATGACCACAGAGGTTAAGGAGTTACAGCCAGAAAAAGCACTCATATCAATGCACTCCACACTTTTGGGTATGACCACTGACTTTAAAGAAGTGCAATCCTTGAACGCATTCCAACCGATTTTCGTCACCCCCTCCGGAATAACCACGGACTCCAGGGAAGCACAGTCGGAAAACATTTTCCATTCAATTTCTTTCAAACCTGTGGGAAGTACCACTGATTTTAAAGAACGGCAGCCGGAAAACGAACTTTGGCCAATCTTCGTCACGCTTTCAGGAATCACCACGGTCTTTAAGGTGCGGCAATTCATGAACGCACCCCATTCGATCTCCATAATCCCCTCGGGAATCTCCACCTTCGAACTCGAACCAGTATATCCGATGAACCTGTTTCCTTCTATGATCATCGGGCCGGGCAAAAGAAAGGAAAGCAGAGAAAAAAGGACGGTAGTAAAAACGGCCAGGAAAATCCCCACAGACGCCCACTGACGCGAAAGGGAATTTCGTTTTTCCTCGGCCTCATCAACCGCCCCACCGCCGGTTTCAGCAGCCGGCGCCGGTTTTTCGTCCGTATGGAAAACGGCATTAATCGTAATCGTATCGGCAGAAGTTTGAAAATCCGGACCTTCGCTTTCCGCCTCAGACCAATCCCAGACTTCCGCGGCCTGGCGTTTCGCGTCCCTGATGAACTTTTCAATGGAGCTTTGAGCGCGTGCGTTTGCTCCCGCCAAACGCTCATTTTCGGACAAAGCGTCCACAAACTCCCGGCACGTCGCGAAACGCTGCGACGGCTCGTCCGAGAGCGCACGGTCCAGCACGGCCTGAATTTCGGGCGAGATCTTCCGGTACGCCAGCGGCGAGAGCGTCCCGGCAAGAAGTTCCAGCGCCGCGAGCGCCAGCGCGTATTCGTCGGTTTGCGCCGTCTGAAGCTCGCCCTTGCGCTGCTCCGGAGCCATGTATTTGTCCGTGCCCGAGGTCGAGAACTGGCCCTTCGTCGCCTGCGCTTCGGGGTGGAGATTCGCGGCAATTCCG
>JAFSMO010000097.1 GCA_017447865.1 Thermoguttaceae bacterium | reverse complement strand
GGGCCGCCGTCCTTCCGAATATTCCCTCCTTTAAAAGAAAGAAACCTTTATGAAATCCACGAGTTTGCTCCGTTGCCTCGCCGCCCTCTTTTTGGTCGTAATCGCCGCCGTCGGCGCGGCCGATGCGCTGGCGCAGGGGGCGGATTCCTGCCCGATTTACCCGACTCCGCGCTCGTACAGTCCGACGGGCGAGTTTTTGCCTCTGGGAACCGCCCAAACGACGGCGATCGTTCTGCCCGAAAATCCGACGGTCCCCAACCAGTACGCCGGTGAGCGTCTGCAGTCCCTGATCCGGAACCGGTTCAAGGTCGAGCTTCCGGTCGTGGGTTCCGGCTCGGACGCCGCCAAAAACGCCGCGCTGAAATTCGTTCTGGCGGTCGATCCCTCGGCGGTCCTCGTGGACGGCAAAAGCCGGCTCAACGGGTTTTCCATTCAGGTGAAAAAAGACGGCGCGGCCAGCGTCATTTCCCTCACCGGCGCCGACGAAATGGGCCTGATCTACGCCTGCGAGGCGGTTTTCAGCCTGATCTCCAAAAACGAAGCCGGCACGGCCCAAATCACCGCCGCGAACGTGGTGGACTGGCCGTCGATCCCGTGGCGCGGGCGGCCCCATTCCGTCATGGCGCACCAGCTCTGGCCGGGGCAGCTGGAGACGTACCTCCACGGCCGGATCAATTTCGTGGATTACCGCGACAATCCGGACCAGCCGGCGACGCTGACCATGGACGCCCGCAAATCCTCGATGGGCTGCGCGCCGGGCAAACCGATCGACGAGGAACTGGCGCGGCGTGCGATCGGCGAGTTCCACAAACGCGCCTTCTACGTTTACGGCGTCGTTTCGTGCAACATCAAGGAGAACGAATACGACAAACTGGCGCAGACGTTCGACGATCTGCTCCGTGTGGGCTGCGACGGGATCTGGATCTCCATGGACGACACGGGCGGGGGCCAAAACCCGGTCAAACTGGCCGAGTATGCCGCCGCGTACATGAGAAAAGTCGGCAAAACGGGCCAGGACGCCATGTTCACGCCCGGCGGCCGCGAATACACCACGATCGACCGGCCGTTGAATCATGAAATGGCCAAAATCGAAACGTTCAACGAAGCGAGCTGGATCTTCACCCGCGTCCCGTGCAAGGCCGACCTGGAAATGACGCAAAAAATGGGGCTGAAGAGCAAACCCGCCTGGTGGTTCAACTTCTGCGAGACGTCTTACCCCGACCCGAAAGCCGGGTTCATTCACTCGTCGTCCATCCTGACGACCCAGCGCAAAGACGGGCGGCCGAGTTACATGAACCTCCAGCCCATCACGCCCGGTTGGGGCTCCCCGGAATTCGACAAAATCCGCGACGCGGCCCAGTACACCGACCGGGTCAACATCTGGGCGGTCTGCGGCGGCTGGTCCAGCGAGTACAGCGTCGTGATGTTCGGAATGTGGGCGTGGAACCCGGAAAACTGCGACTGGGAAAAGATGCAGAACGCGATCTACGACTACGTCTGGGGACCGTCCCAGGTCGGAACGATCCGGAAGTTTGACGCACTCTGGAAGGAGCTCAAATCGCTTTACGTTTTGCCGCGGAATTGGGTCTTCCGCACTCCCGACGACGGGCTCGTGCGTCTGAAAACGCCGGAAAACCGCGCCCGGGCGCTGGAACTCCTCGACCAGCTTGACGTGCTGGCGGCGCAGCTGGCCCAGAACGCCCCGGAAGAAACGGCCATGGAAAAGGACCGGCTGGAATATTTGTTCATCGAGCCGATGCAGACCAGCCTGAAATTCGCGCGGAAGCAGGCGACGCTTGATTACCCGTACTACGAGTTCAGCAGTTTCGAGCAGCGGGCGGTCGAGATTTTCTCCGCGGAGGGCGAAAAGGCCGCGAATGAGTACCTCGACGGCGTTCAGAAGACGGTCCGCCAGCAGATCGCGACGCTTCGGACGGAGCTTTCGGAGCTCAAGGACATCGACCCGGTGCTCGACAAATGGGAGGAGCGGCTTAATAACGCGAAGACCATTCAGGGGCTCGTGCGCGCCAATGCCGAGAAACTCGCCAAAGAGTGGGAAAAACTCGTGAATCAGCCGATCGGGCAGTTCTTCCCGTTCATGGAAAGCCCGTCCGAGGGGACGCTGACCGCGCTTTTTGACGACCTGAAGGAGATGGAAAACGCCCAGGCGCCGGTCTTTGCCGAGTGGGTCTGCAAGCCGACGCAGATCATCGGCTCGTACCGCGTGGGAGCGTTTGCCCGAAATGGCGTTTCCGCCGCGGCAATCGTCGTGCCGAGGAACACCAAAACCAAAGCCGGCGACTGCGGCTGGGTCGAGCAGACGATCGATCTGGGCGCGGCTAATCTTGGCGCGGCAAGCGGTTCCATCCCGAAGACGGCGAAAATGTACCTCGCGGACAGTCGGATCGACCACCGCTACCACGGCGTGCGGAGGATCGACGTTTTGGTCAACGGAAAGACCGTTTTTTCGCGTGAGGTTTCGGCTTCCGTGAAGTCCAACTGGGTCGAATTCCCGCTGGAACTGCCGGCGGACGGGAAGCCCACCTTCCGGATCGTCGTCCGCGTGACGGAGCTCATCCCGGTCGGCGACCACACGAGCTGGGTCTTCGTCGGCCCGACGTACATTTATTAATTAATACCCCCCCCAACTCCACACTCCACACTCCTAACTCATGCTAGACCTCGCCCCATTCCTCGAACGCTTCCGCCTCAAGGGCTTTCGTCCCGGTCAGGAGGAGATCATACGCACCGTGCTGGAGGGGCGCGATACGCTCTGCGTCATGCCGACGGGCGGGGGGAAAAGTTTGTGCTACCAGCTCCCCGCGCTCGTTCTGCCGGGGGTGACGCTCGTCGTTTCGCCGCTGATCGCGCTGATGAAGGACCAGGTCGATTCGCTCAAGGCCCTCGGGATCCCGGTTTCGTTCATTAACGGAACGCTTTCCCCGGAGGAGCAGAGCGACCGCATGCAGCGGATGGAGGCCGGGGAGTTCCGCCTGATGTACGTCGTGCCGGAGCGGTTCCGTTCGTCCCGGTTCGTTGCGGCGGCCAAAAGGACGAATATTTCGCTCCTGGCAATCGATGAGGCGCACTGCGTCAGCCAGTGGGGGCATGATTTTCGCCCCGACTACGCGAAACTCGGAAAGTTCCGCGCCATCATCGGGAACCCGCCGACCGTCGCGCTGACCGCCACCGCCACCGACGTGGTGCGGCGCGACATCATCGAGCTTTTGGCCCTGAACGACCCGGCGGTCTTCATCCGGGGGTTTGCCCGGTCCAACCTCTTTTTCGAGGTGGAGCAGGTCGGCGGCGAGCAGAACAAAAAGGACCTTCTGGTCGAATTCCTGAACTCCCACCCCGGCTCCGGGATCGTGTACACTTCGAGCCGAAAGAGGACGGACGAGGTCGCGGAGTACATCAATGCGTTCACGAATCGCCGTGCCGTGGCGTACCACGCGGGAATGAACCCGGCCGACCGGAAGGCCGTGCAGGAAGAATTCATGAGCGGGAAACGGGGCGCGCCGGAGAAAATCGTCACGACCCGTTACGATGAAAGCGAGGCGGGAGAAGCCGGGGAGGAATATTTCAGCGCGCTCGGGAGGGGAAACGCCCATTCGCCCGACGATCTGCCCAACGCGCCGAAACTCATGCGCCCGACGCGCAAAGCCGACATCGTGGTGGCGACCACCGCGTTCGGGATGGGCGTCGATAAAGCGGACGTCCGGTTCGTGATCCACTACAACATGCCGGGCTCTTTGGAGGGCTACTACCAGGAAGCGGGCCGCGCGGGCCGGGACGGGAAGCCGTCGCACTGCCTCCTCCTTTTCAATTACAGCGACCGCCGGACGCACGAGTTTTTCATCGAAAGCTCGTACCCGTCCCGCGACATCGTGCGCCAGGTTTACTCGTACCTCTGCGCCCAGGGGGATCGGGTGATCGAAAAGACCCAGCTCGAGATCCGTGAGGACCTGGGGATCACCTCGGGCGGAGCGGACGCGATCGGCGCCAGCGAGCGGCTCCTCGAGTCGGCCGGCGTTCTGGAGCGGCTCGACGCTTCCGAAAATTACATTTCGCTGCGGATCGATTCGTCCTACGCTCAGGCGGGGAATTTCATCAGCGCGAACGCGAAAACGCGGCTGAAAGTCTGGGATGCCGCGCTAGAGATCGTGGACGGCCGGTTTGACGAAATGGTTTACTGCACGATCGAGGACTTCGAGCAGAAGACCGGCCTGAAAACGACGTCCATCACCACCGCCCTGCGAGAGCTGAACCGGCACGCGTTCTTCACGTACATTCCCCCGTTCCGCGGCCGGGCGATCCGCATGATCCCGATGAATCCGGAGGATGCGTCGAACGCCTCGAACTACCGCCCGCGCTTTCCGAAATTCAACGACCTGAAAATCGACTTCGAGCTTCACGAGAAACGCAAGGCGGCCGAGTACGAACGCCTCGACGCGGTCTGCAAATTCGCCATGACGTCGAAGTGCCGCCAGGCGCAGATCCTCCGCTACTTCGGCGAGAAAAACTCCGGAAACTGCGGCCATTGCGACTCCTGCGCCGCGCGTGGGATCCATCAGCCCGAGACGCCGGAAGCACCGGAAACGCCGAGCGCCGCGCCGACGCCCGCCCCGGTTTCCGCCCCGGCTCCAGTTCAAGCCTCGGTCCCGGTCCAAGTCCAGACTCCAACTTCGGCTCCGGCGTCAGCCTGCCCGGCCGCGCAGACGGTCACGGCCCCGCTGACGGAACTGGTCCGGATCATCCTCAGCGGCCTGGCCCGCATCACGCTGGAACGCCGGTTTTCCTGCGGCAAAACGCTGCTCGCCCAGGTCCTTTGCGGGTCGAACTCCTCCCGCATTTCCGAGCTGAACCTGAACACGATCACGACCTACGGCAAACTCCAGTGCTACAAGCAAAAAGAGGTCGTGCCGATGATCGAGGCGCTGATGAACTGCGGCCTGATCCGTCAGGAAAAGGCCGGCTCCGGCCAGTTCCAGGTCCCGGTGCTCGCTCTGACGGACCTTGGGCGGGACGTCATGCGCGGCACGCGGCCGCTGGAAGTGGTTCCGCCGTTTCCGCGTCCGCTCCTTTACCGCCTCGGCGCGCTTTCACTGGCCCAGCAGGAAAGTCGGCCTTCGGCCCCACCGGCCCCGGCACCGGTTCAGGTTTCCCCGCCCGTTCAACCCGTTCCGACTGTTCAACCCGCGCCGGTTTCGCAGCTGGTCCGGACGCCGCTTTCGGAGGACGAGATCGACCGGAAGCCGGGGTTTTTCTGGACGATCCAGCTTCTGGAGCGGAATTTCTCGGTCGATGAGTGCGCCGTGATCCGAAACATGCGCAAGTCGGAGATCCTGGAAGACGTGCTCCACGCGATGGACGAGGGGGTGATCGTCCGCCGCCAGTGGATCTTCACGCCCGAGCGCTGGCAGCTCCTGCGCAAAACCCTCAGCGAGGGCATGAGCCAAAACGGAAATTTCGACGGCTTGAACGACGAAACCAACCCCCCGGCGGTGAATATGCTCGAGGTGATGATTTATTCGAGACTGAACCAGTTTTAGTGTGGAGTGCGATGATACAGTCGCGCAAGCGACATTCATCGCTTTCACTTGCGGCAATACCGCCTCGAAGAGGCGTTTGCCGCGGAAACAGGCTGGACGTTGCCCACGTGGCAATTCGTTTTTGATCGCAATTTTTTTCGGTCGCTAAGTGAAAGCGGTGAATGCCGCTTGCGCGGCTGTATCACCGCACTCCAAATTACGCATTAAAATGAACGCACTTGTAACCGGCGCCGGCGGTTTTCTCGGCGGGTATATTACCGACGCTCTTCTGAAACGCGGGGACTCCGTGCGCACCATCTGCCGCGGAAATTACCCCGAGCTTGAAGAGCGAGGCGTGGAGATCCACCACGTGAATTTGGCGAAGATGGAGGATCCGGGTCAATTCGACGCGCTGAAACGGGCGTGCGATGGGGTGGAAACCGTCTTTCACGTCGCCGCCATTTCCGGGATCGGCGAGCCGTGGGAACGGTACTTCCAGACCAACACGCGGGGGACCGAGGCGCTTTTGAAGGCCGCGCGGGAGCAGGGCGTCCGGAAATTCGTCTTCACGAGCAGCCCAAGCGTGACGTTTGCCGGGGAGGACCAGATTAACGTGGACGAGTCAGCCCCGTACCCGACCGAGTGGCTGGCGCATTACCCGCACAGCAAGGCGCTGGCCGAGCAGAGGGTCCTGGAGGCGAACAGCGTGGGCGGGATGCTGACCTGCGCGCTGCGTCCGCACCTGATTTGGGGTCCGAGGGACAAAGCGCTGATCCCGCGCCTGATCCAGAGGGCGAAAAGCGGCCGCCTGCGTCGGGTCGGAGACGGGAAAAACCTGATCGATATGATTTTCGTTACGAATGCCGCCGACGCGCACCTCCAGGCCGCCGATGCGCTGGTGGAGGGCTCGCCGGTCTGCGGGAGCGCGTATTTCCTCTCGCAGGGGGAGCCGGTGAACTGCTGGGACTGGATCGACGAGCTGCTCGCGATCTACGACCTGCCGCCGGTCCGGAAGTCGATCTCCCTGCGGACCGCCCGCCGGATCGGAGCGGTTTGTGAGTCGGTCTGGAAATTTTTTCGATGGGAGAGTGACCCGCCGATGACGCGGTTTTTGGCCTCCCAACTTGCCCTTTCTCACTATTTTAATATTGACCGAGCCCGTAGGGATTTCGGTTACGATCCAAAAATCTCCAAAGAGGAGGGGATGGCGGCGCTTAGGGCGGAATATTTGGAAAAATTTGCAAAAAAGTAAAAAAAGTTGCGGCGGTTTTTGCCGCAAAATGAAACATAAAGAGATATGGAAAAGGATTTAAAATTTTCCTTTTAGTTTTGTCCAAGGAGAAAAACCATGAAACTTCGTTACTTTTTGAGCATCCTCCTGATGCTCTACCTCGCTCCGGCCTGGTCTCAGGCTCAGGACGCTCCGGCTCCGGCCCCAGCTCCTGAAGCTGCCGCCCCGGCCCCGGAAGCGGCACCGGCTCCGGCCCCAGCCCCTGAGGCAGCTCCGGCACCGGCTGCGCCTAAAGAAGGCGACAAACCAGCGCCTCCGGCAGGCAAAGACGGTAAACCGTTCCCGCCTGGATTCCACGGCCATCATCACGGCCCGCATCCGGGTTGGAAAGGTCCCCAAGGTCCGCGTCCTGAAGGCGCTCCGGAATGGAAAGGCCCCAAAGGCCGTCCGGAAGGTCCTCCTCCGGGTTGGAAAGGCCCCAAAGGCCGTCCGGAAGGTCCTCCTCCGGGTTGGAAAGGCCCCAAAGGCCCGCGTCCTGAAGGTGCTCCGGAATGGAAAGGCCCCAAAGGCCGTCCGGAAGGTCCTCCTCCGGGTTGGAAAGGTCCGAAAGGCCCGCGTCCTGAAGGCGCTCCGGAATGGAAAGGCCCCAAAGGCCCGCGTCCTGACTTCAAAAAAGGGGATCACCCGGAATGGAAAGGCCCCAAAGGCCCGCGTCCTGACTTCAAAAAGGGCGATTTCCCCAAGGGACCCAAGCCTGAAGGCGAAAAAAAAAACCTGACGTTCAAGAAGTCTGATTTCGGCAAACAGTTCGCTCCATTCCCGCCGTTCTTCGGCCCGCAGTTTGGGGCTCCGAACTTTGGCCCGCCGCCGCAGTTCGCTGGTGCTCAGCGTGGCCCGCGCCCGGATTTCAAAGGCCCGAAAGGCCCCTTCCCGCCGCAGATGAAAGGTCCGAAAGGTCCGTTCCCGCCGCAGATGAAGGGCCCGAAAGGTCCCAAACCGGGATTCTGTGGTCCTAAGTGTGGTCAGAAGCCGGGATTCAAGAAAGGCTTCAAACCTGGTCCGAAACCGGGATTCAAGAAGGGCTTCTGCAAGTGCCCGTTCTGCCAGGGCTGCCAGATGAAGGGCCCGAAAGGCGCGAAACCGGGATTCAAGAAGGGCTTCAAGCCTGGACCGAAACCGTGCTTCAAGAAGGGCTGCAAATTCGGCCCGAAACCGGGATTCAAGAAGGGCTTCAAACCTGGACCGAAACCGTGCTTCAAGAAGGGCTTCCCCGGTCCGAAACCTGGATTCAAGAAGGGTTTCTGCAAGTGCCCGAAATGCCCGTGCTGCAAAATGAAGGGCCCGAAAGGACCGAAACCGTGCTTCAAGAAGGGTTTCCCCGGCCCGAAGGCTGGATTCCACAAGGGATTCAAACCTGG
>JAFSMO010000096.1 GCA_017447865.1 Thermoguttaceae bacterium | reverse complement strand
GAATTTCCTTCAAGGATTTTCAGGCCACAAACCGATTAACATTTAATTTTCAAAACGTTCATCAAGTGCAAGCATAAAGTCCCCACTCGATGACAAAAATTTTGCGCTTAGGTGGGGGCTTTATGCTTGCACCTGACCCATAATTCATCATTCATAATTCATAATTAAATGGAATTTCGTCCCACTGCCACGCTGGAGATGCTTCGCCGGCGGTCGTTTTTGATTCAGAAGGTCCGTGATTTTTTCGAAGAGCGCGGGTTTCTCGAGGTGGAGACTCCGATCCTGAGCGCCGACACCGTGGTCGATCGGAATCTCGATCCGATGAGTCTCACCGAGGCGGGGCGGCGGTACTTCCTTCAGACCTCGCCCGAGTTCGCGATGAAGCGGCTCGTCGCGTCGTGGAGCGTGCCGATCTTCCAGATCTGCAAGGTCTTCCGCCGGGACGAGTGCGGCCAGATCCACAATCCGGAGTTCACGATGCTCGAGTTTTACCGCCCCGGCGACGATCTGGAGCAGGGGATGCAGCTTCTGGACAACCTGCAGGCGGAGATCCTCGGCCGCGGCCCCGCGTCGCGCATGACGTACTGCGAGGCGTTTCAGAGGTTTCTGGGCCTGGACCCGCTCACCGCAACGGTCCCGGAAATGGCGCAAGTGGCCCGCCGTGAAAAGATGGTGATCCCGGAGGGGTTTGACTTTTCCGCGTCGGCAAACCGGGACGACTGGTTCGATTTCCTCCTCGGGGAGCGGATCCAGCCGGAGTTGGGCGTGGATTCGCCGCTGATCCTCTACGACTACCCGGCCACGCAGGCGGCGCTGGCGGTTGCGCGGGGCGAGGTGGCGGAGCGGTTCGAGCTTTACGTCGATGGGATCGAACTGGCGAACGGCTACCACGAACTCTGCGACCCGACCGAGCTGCGCCGCCGGAATGCGGAGACGAACGCCCTGCGAGCGGCGGACGGAAAAGAGACGCTCCCGGAGGAAAGCCGCCTGCTTGCTGCGATGGACCATGGCCTTCCCAACTGCGCCGGCACGGCCGTGGGCCTCGACCGTCTCGTGATGCTGGCCCTTGGTGCCTCGTCGCTGGAAGAGATCCTCGCGTTCCCGTTCCGAGTGGCATAAAAACGGGGACGACGTTGGAACATCATCCCCGCAGCGCCTGATCTCACCCGATTTCCCACCCTTTGCGGTAGTCCGGGTAGTTGAACTCGTCGATCGCGGCGCAGTCAGGCGATTTGATCTCCTGCCAGTTCCAGCGGATCCCTTCGGCCGCGCCGACACGGTAGGCGGCATTTCCGAGGAGGCCCGCTTCGGCGACTTTGCCCGAGAAATCGAAATTGCACGTCGCCGGCTCGCCGCCTTTGATCGCGTTGAGCCACTCACGATGGAAGCCCGGGGACGGCGGGATCGTCTCGGCCGGGGCCTGGTACTCGGTCTTTTCGTCATAGAGGTGCACTTCGTGCCAGCCGAAATCGCACGAGATCACGCCCTTGGTCCCGACGAAGAACGTGTTCCCCATCTTGATCTGGCGGTCGCCGAAGCGTTCGAGGTGCTTCTTGATCTCGCGGTTGAATCCACCGTGGCTCCAGTAGAGTTTCAGCGCCTTGCGGTCGCCGACGGCCGGGAAATCGAACACGACGTCCATCCCCTTGGAGGTGCGTTCCGGGTCCACTTCCGGCCCGACTGCCGCGACCTTTTCCGGGTACGTGAGGTTCAGCGCCCAGAACGGAATCTCCAGGATGTGGCAGCACCAGTTCCCCGTCTCGCCCGTGCCGTAATCCCACCAGAAGCGCCAGTTATACGGGCAGAGCCCCGCCGAGTACGGACGGAATTTTGCCGGGCCGATCCAGACCTCCCAGTCCAGATTTTCCGGCTTCGGCTTCGAGAAATCGAGCGGCTGGGGCATTCCGCGGTCGCCGCCGATCCGGCTGTAAACCTCCACGATTTCGCCGATGGCCCCGGACTGGACCGCCTCGACCGTCCGCCGCATCGACGGCATAGCGTGACGCTGCATCCCGAGCTGGGTCGCCAGTTTCTTCTCACGCGCCAGTTCCGTCAAAATCCGGCACTCCTTGACGCAGTGCGCCATCGGTTTTTCGAGGTACAAATGCTTGTTGAGCTGCATCCCGATCCACGACGGGTGGAAGTGGGAGTGGTCCGGCGTGCTGACCGCGATGGCGTCGAACTGGTTGGACATTTCGTCGAACATTTTGCGGTAGTCGTAGTACTTTTTCGCGTTGGGGAATTTTTCGTACACTTTGCCGGCGCGGTCGTCATCGACGTCGCACAGGGCCACGACGTTCTGCGAGCCAAGGCCGCCGACCTGATGACCGCCCTGGCCGCCGATCCCGATCAGGGCGACATTCACGCGCTCATTCGGGGAAGCGTCGCCGCGGGCAAGGCCGGAAATACCGGGGAGGAAAAGGCCGACTGCGGCCGTGGTTTTCAAAAATTCACGTCTTTTCATGATTCATCTCCTGAATGGTGGGTTACGGGGACGACGCTTCCGAGCGTCTTGACAGGGACCCAATCTCCCTTTCCTTCGGATTATACACGATTCCCCCAGGAATAACAAGCCCCCCCGCTTGACAAAACCGTGGGATTGGCCTATACTCGAAGAAAGTTTTGATTTTTCCGTCTTTTGCAAAGGATTTTCCCATGAAAAACGTTTCCCGCCGTCACTTCCTCAGAACGTCCGCCGCGCTTGGCGCCGGGGCCATCGGCATTTCCTCGTTTGCGGCCGGTGAAGCCGAAGCCGTCATTCAGGTCCAGGAGAAAGAACTCCCCGGCGTCGGGAAGGTCCGATGGTTTGAAACCATGCTCGAAATGGCCGACGGCGTGAAGATCTACACCTACGGGAACGTCCCGCCGGAAGGGGAAAAGTGCGCGGTCATCATCACCCGAACCCCCTACGTCGCGGAGGAGCCGGTCAACATGCCGAACTTTGCGGCAGAGAATCTCTGGAACGTGAAAAACGGCTACGTCCACGTCTGCCAGCACTGCCGCGGCTGCGGGATGAGCGAAGGCGACTGGATCCCCTACAAAACCGAGCGCGCCGACGGCCTCGCCCTGCTCGACTGGGTCCGCAAACTGCCGTTCTACAACGGCGAGATCTTCCTCCGCGGGGGCAGTTACCTCTCGTCGGTCCATCTGCTTTACCTCGACACCAACCCGCCGGACGTGAAGGGCGCGGTGCTGAGCGTCCAGGACTGCAACCGCTACAACGTGCTGTACCGCAACGGTTTCTTCAAGTCCGGGCTTCACGGCAACTGGTTCGTGCACGGCTACAAAAAGAAAAACCACGACCTCCAGCGCAACTGGCGAGTCACGTTCAACCAGTTCCCCGCGCTCGATTTTTCCCGCCGGTACTTCGGTGAGCCCGTGCCGGAACTCGACGCGGAGCTTTCCCACCCGCGTGAGGACGATCCGTTCTGGAAGACCCCGGCCGGTGGCAGCGACTCGTTCAACGCGCTGACGAATTCCACGGTCCCGGTTCTGCTGACGACGAACTGGTACGACATTTACACGGGCGGCATCTTCGACATGTGGGAGCGTCTGAGCGACGAACGCCGGGCGCAGTGCGCGCTTCTGGTCGGGGCCTACGACCACGGCGGACGCTGGAAAGAAGGAAACGCCGCCACGCCGATCCACTTCCCCAACGGTTCGATCTTCGAGGAGTTTCCCGGCATGGAGTCCGAGTGGTTCGACCACCTGAAAAAAGGAACGCCGCTCGGGAAGATCCGGAAGGGGAAGATCACGTACTTCCCGCTCTACGAGAACGAGTGGAAGAGCGTCGAGCACCTGAAAAACGGCCCGGTCGCGCGGAAATTTTACCTTAACGCCGACGAAAACGGCCGGAAGACGCTCGACCCGCAAGCCGCGGCGCCGGCGGACGTTTCGTACCAGTACGACCCGCACGATCTGGCGCAGTTCCCGGGGGGACTTTGCCTGAACTTCGGCGGCATGCCGATCCAGCCCGAACCGGATTTTCGGCAGGACGTGAAGTCGTTCCTTTCGGAGCCGTTTGAAGAGGCCGCGGACGTTCAGGGGCGCATGACGCTGCATCTGGTCGGGAAGTCGGACCGCGAGGACACGTGCTTCTACGCACGAGTGAGCCTGATCAAAGAGGACGGGAAGGCGTACCCGCTGCGGGACGACATTTCGTCGCTCTGCTACACGACGCCCGACTACACGCCCGGCACGGAAAAAGCGATCGATTTCACGTTTTCCGACCATGCGTTCCGCATCGGGAAAGGCGAGCGGCTGCGGCTGGACGTTTCGTCCTCCTGCGGGCATTTTCTCCCGCACACGAACGTGAAGGGCCTCCAGGCCGCGCAGCGTGAGCCGTTGATTGCGCAGAACACCGTAGTGACGGGCAAATCGTTCCTGACGCTCTACTGCAATTAACGCTAGCGGATGAAAAATATGGGGCCGGAAGGTGCCATTTCCTGCCGGTCCTCCTCATGAAGCGGCCGAGATACCTGAATCGCGGAGATCTCGGTCGAAATCATGGTCTGATCTGGTTCCTCAGCTCGTACATTCCATCTTTTATCAGGAAGAATGGTTTTTTCCCGAAAATTTCAAATATTTTTGGGATTTTCTCACACTTTTTCGTTATAGTTTGTAGAGGGGTAGTATCTTGTCTTAACATAAAGGAGAAAAATATGTGCCAAAACGAAAACAAAGAAAAACTGGAAACTTTGCGGAACAAACTGTTCCCCACAATGACGATCGAGGAACTGAAACAGGCAAAGCACCTGGAAATCGACGTGATCCGTGATCTTGAGTCGGAGGCTGATTTAGACCTTTTGTCTGTTCTTCCCAATCTCGAACGGCTAGCGATTTTACATCCTGCCCAGGTTCTTTCTGTCGAAAGCTACAAAAAGCTGAAGCAGTTGCCCAAACTTTACAAGGTATTGATTGATGACATTGCGAACTCGAATGAAGTTCTGAAGGTCCTTTTGGAAATAACGAACATCGAGAAGCTGGACATTACGTGGAAAACTTTCGGTATGTGCGATCCCTCCATATTCAAAGGGAAAACGCATCTGAAATCGCTCGCTCTCCGATATGACGAACCGATTCCTGACAAATTCTTCGAATGCCTGAAAACCCTTCCTCAGCTCGAAGAACTATGGCTTGGGGACTGCTCTTTCAATAACAGCGATTTCCTCGATATTCTGGAAACCTTCCCGAATCTTCACAAATTGATCTGGAACGGCAAACCGCTGACCGAAGAGGAAAATGCCCGGCTCCTCGGGATGAAAAATCTCGACTCTTTCAACATTTCACCCCCAGCTTCAAACGAAGAGTTTCTGGAGCCGGAAGAGGATTTGAGCTTCCTCGATAAAGGCGAGCATCTCAAAGAAGTTAATCTGAAGGGATTTAAAACCCTCGAGGAGTTCAACTGGAACCTCCCCAATTTGGAGTCTTTGGAAATTGAAAAAGCCCCCAACCTGCAGTCGATCGATTTTTTGAAACTCCCGGGCCTGCTCTACTTTTCATTTTTCGAGAAGGATTCTGCCTGCAAGACTTTCGAATTGAAAGACCTCGACACTCTGGAGTCTCTGAAAATCTTCTATTTTTGGGGACCTCAAACCCAAACGTCGATTTTCCGCCAGCTGGAAATGTTACCTCAGATGGAGCACCTCATGCTCAATCCATCCAACAAACTGGAACCAGAAGACATACAGTACCTTTCGCCGCTCAAGAATCTCATTTCCTTGACTCTGAGTATTAGTGATCGGGTCACGGCTGAGGATCTGAAAAAACTGGAACCGTTTCCTCACCTGACTTCCATCATGTTGGGAATGTTTCCGACTGCAGAAATCCTTGAAGTCCTCCTGGACAAAATGCCCATGCTGCGTTCCCTGACCATTTTAGGCATGAAAGTCGACGCCAAAGCAGCCGAAGTTTTGAGCCGTTTCCAGAACCTCCACAGCCTGTCGATCTTCCTTTGCAAGAATATGACCGACGAAGCCCTGCAAACGATCATCTCGATGAAGGAACTCCGTCAGTTGAAACTGAACAATACTCAAACGAATCATTTGGCAGTCCACGATTTGCCGAACCTGCGAGAGTTGGACCTGAACTGCTGCCACGGCTTGAAAACCGCGGAATTCAAACGTTTGCCGCAGTTGTACATGCTGCCCCTGACAAGCTCCTCGTTAGAGAAAATCTCGTTTTGCGAGATGGACTCCATGTCGGGAATTTCGATGTCCAACTGCCCTGAACTCAAGCAGATTTCCTTCTTTCACGTGCCGAAACTCCTTTCCCTGGACCTGAAGGGGAGTGAAAACCAGGACCTGACCGGTCTGGTGGCCATTCCGAAACTTGAGGAACTGTTCATTTCCTACAACCAGGTCCATCAGGATTTGGTGCTGGAAACGCTTCAGGAAATGCCGAACCTGGCCAGACTTGCGATTGAGTGCAAGCGGCCGAAAAACCTGGAAATAGGCGAATGCCCCGTCAATCTCGATGAATTGAAACGAATTCAGGAGGCTCTGCCGAACTGCCAGGTGGTGTTTGTCGTTTGACCTTGCTGGCCACTTCCGTCCGATGGCTGGCGGCAGCTGGGAGAAATGACCAGTTCCCGTCAGCCCAATAACTCCCGGATTTTCTGAAAGGAACACCCTCGTTCTTCCTTCGTTCCGCTGATTTTTGAATGGTTTTCAGGTTTCCCAATTCGGGTACCTGGTCAAAATAAAGCCGTTTTGCCAAAATTTTGAACTTTTTTGAGAAAAAAGCCGATTCATTCCCCTTTTTCCCTGGCCCCCCTCTTGAAACATCGACGGGAATATTTATACTTGATTGAAAGGTTTTCTCTCGCAGATCACCAATTTGTACAGCGAATCGTTTTTTCAAAAAATGAACTGCGGTTCAACTTGCAAAAAAGGCTCTGCTTATTAACCATTCCTTCATTCCACCATTTGCACCATGAAAAAATTTTCCAAAAAGATGATGGCGCTCTGCGCCCAGACGTTGAAATTCCTCGTGCCCTACACGGAGAAATTTTCCAGTCCCGACTACAAAATGCCGGAAGATGCGCTTGTGCAGCTCCAAAAAATGATCCAGGGAATCGTGAAGGAATTTCTGGACAGTCCCGCCGATGTACGGAAGGAATTTCGTGCGATCGCCGACGACGTGGAAAGCCTGCGCCGCCTCGACGATCTGATTCAAAAAACCCGCGAGGGTTTCGTCTCGGCCGATCTGAAATCCGAAATTATGACCGTCAAGAAGCGCCTGACCAGCGTCAAAGTGATTCTGAACCGTGAGTTGGGCATGGCACCACGCCAGGGGTCCGGCTGCGTCCTGCCGCTGATCATCATCGTGGTCCTTGCCATTGCCGGCTGGTTCTTCCGCGGTACGATCATGAAATTCGTGCCGTTCCTCGGGAAACCCGCAGAGGTTCAGACCACTCAGGACCCCGACGCTGACACGGGCGATGATGCTGATGAGGAAGGCGATGAAGTGGAAACCACGGAACCTGAAACGGTTTCCGAGCCGGAACCTGCCACTCCAGAACCGGAAGCCGAGTCAACCGAGACGGAAACTCCCGCCGCAGAAACAACCGATGAAAATGACGTTACGGAAAAAGACCAAACGGACAATAAAACAAGCAAAAAACCCGCTAAAGCTGGGGCTTACCGTGTATGGACGGACATCAACGGCAAAAAACTCCGCGCCCGATTCATCAGGATGGAAGGGGCGGGAACGATTATTCTGGAGTACAAAGATAAAGCTGTCGGTGTGAAGCAGAAAGGTTTCGCAGTCGGAAACTTCTGCGAGAAGGATCAGCAGTTCATCCGGGATAATTACCTGGAATAAGACTGGAAAACTGCCAGCAGGATTTGAAAGTCAGGGATTCCACGGAATACTATAATTCGGGAATCCCTGTTTTTGTTGTACCATCGCGGTTTTTCATCAATCCAACCCACTTCGAAAGGAATCTCATGTTCAAGCTCAAATCCCTCCTTTTTCTTGCGGCTTTTGCTTTTCTGACCTCTTTCTGCGCGGCCGACGAAAACGCTCCGCTCTTCCCGTTCAACGCCACCGGCGAGCAGATCGCCCGGGTCTGGAACTCTCCGACGCTCGCCAAGCCCGCAGGCGCCGACGGGCTGATCCGCGTTGAAAACGAGCACTTTGTGAACGACGCGGGGATCGTCCGCTTTTGGGGCGTGAACGTCTGCATGGGCGCCTGCTTCCCCGAAAAGGAAACTGCGACCGCAATGGCCGAGCGTCTCGCCTCGTTCGGCCTGAACATCGTGCGGCTCCACCACATGGACATGCGCGAGATCTGGGGGAAAAACTACCCGAAGCAGTTGGAATTTGACCCGGAAAAACTCGACCGGCTCGACTGGTTCATCGCCGAGCTGAAGCGCTGCGGGATCTACGTCAACATTAACCTCCACGTCTCGCGCAAATTCACCGAGGCGGACGGTTTCCCGGATGAAGACCTGCGCCCGAACCACGACAAAGGGCTGGACCACTTCATGCCGCGCATGATCGAGCTACAGAAAAAGTACGCCCGCGACCTTCTGCGGCACGTAAACCCCTACACGGGAAAGTGCTACGCCGACGAACCGTGCGTCGCGGTGGTCGAGATTAATAACGAAAACTCGATCGTCAGCCAGTGGCGCGGCTGGGCGCTGAACCGGAACCTTCCGAAGTACTGCGAGGAGGAACTCCAGAAGCAGTGGAACGCCTGGCTCCGCACGAAGTACCGCTCGACTCAGGAGCTGCGCGAGGCGTGGGGCTACGTCGATTACCCGGGCGAGCCGAATCAGCTCGAGGAAAACGACTCTACGTTCAGCGCGGGGAATCCCGGAAAGTGGATTCTCTCGCAGGGGCTGAACTCGAAAGCCACGCTCCAGGTCAAAGACGGCGTGCTGGTCTTTGAGGCGCAGAAAATCGGCGAAAAGCCGTGGGAGCCTCAAATTTTCAACCTGAACGTCCGCGTGAAGAAGGACCTCCCGTACACCGTCCGCTTCCGGGCCCGCGCCAACAAAGAGACGAAAGTCACGGTCGGCTGCGTCCAGGCCGGCCCCAACTGGGCGAATCTGGGCCTGAGCCGCGACGTGACGCTCACCACCGAGTGGCAGGATTTTGAGCTCTGCTTCCAGGGCGCCGCGGACGAGGAAAAAGCCCGGATCGGTTTCTGCTACTTCGAGCCCGGGACCGTGATGGAGGTGGACGACATTTCGTTCCGCGCCTTTGGTCACATCGGGATCGCAGAGGACGAATCTCTCGAAAACGGGACCGTCCGGATCGCGACGCGCGGCTCGGATAATCGGTCCAATGCCGCGATGCGCGCCGACTTTACGCAGTTCTGCCTCGATGTGGAGGCCCGATACTGCGCCGAGATGTACGACTTCGTGAAAAACGGACTGAAATGCCAGCACCCGGTCACGGGGACCCAGCTCCACTACGGCTCGGCCTACCCGCAGGCGCGGATGGATTACGTGGACATTCACGCGTACCACAATCACCCGGTTTTCCCGCACAAAGCGTGGACGGACGACTGGTACGTTTCCAACGTTCCGCTCGTCAACTCGCTCGGGAATTCCGGGACGCTCGCCACCCTCTCGGCCGCGCGGGTCCTTGGGAAGCCGTACACGGTCAGCGAGTACAACCACCCGTTCCCGAACCAGTACTTCGCCGAGGGTTTCCCCCTGATCGCGGCGACGGGCGGCTTTCAGGACTGGGGCGGAATTTTCATCTTTTCCTGGACGCACACTCCGGTGAACGGGTGGCACGTCTCCTTCTTCGACATTCAGGGGAATTCGGCGGCGCTGGTCCATCAGCCCGCGTGCCACAATCTGTTCGTCCGCGGTGACGTGACCTCCGGCCTGAACGCCGCGCTGGAAACCGGAAAATCGAACGTCCTGGCGCTTTCCCTCGACTTTCAGGACCAGCAGACGCGCGATTCCATCGCCCTGAATACCGGCTGGCCGTACTCCCGGACCGAAGCGGATCGGACCCGGACGTTTACCGAGTACTCCGGCACGCGCCTGACCGACCTGAAATCGACGGAAAACGCGCAGGGGACGGCCCGGCTGACGGCCGAGGAGCCGCAAGACGCCCCGCCCGAGAAACCTTTCGCGACGCGCAGCGCCACGGGCGAGCTGGTCTGGCAGTCCGACGAGGGAAAAGACGGCTGGTGCCTGATCGACACGCCGCGGACGAAAGTCTTCACCGGCTTCACCGCGCAGGCCGGCACGCCGACTTTTAAGGACGGGACGAAAATCATTCCGGGCGCCTCGTGCCTCGACTGGATGACGATTTCCATGACGCAGATCGACGAAACGGACGGGACCCCGTCGCACCGCGTTCTGCTGGCCGCCACGGGCCTGGTTCGGAATGAAGGCGCGAAAACCCGCGTGTACGACGAGGCCGACCTGACGAAAAACCCGGCCGAACTCCCGGACATTCCGGTGGCGGAGATGAAAAACTACATCGACCAGAAACTGACGACGTGCCGCACGAACGGAGGCTCGCCGAACCTTTGCGAGGGGATTTCGGCCCGGCTCCAGCTTCCGGCCGCGAAGAACGTGACGGTCAAATTCTACCCGCTCACCGCCGCTGGGGAGCGTCAAGGGGAATTCACCGCCCGCAGAGTTTCGGACTCCATGGTCGAGATCGAACTCTCGCCGCAATACAAGACGCTCTGGTACGAGATCGTATTTTAAGGCTTGGATTCGGAGGGCCGGCGTCCTCGCCGGTCAAGTTAATAGCGTTGCGACTTTCCCACTTCACCGTTTATTAACTCGACCGGCGAGAACGCCGGCCCTCCGAATCTTTGACGACCCTGGAAGCGTCGTCCCCGTATGATCAGACGAGTGCTTTCAGCCCCTTGAGGCACTCCGCGGCGTCTTCGACGGGCGTTTCGTTGTTCTCGCACTCGATGATGAACCACTCCGCGCCGCCTTCGTTCGCCAGGGCGGGAAGGACTTCCTTCCACTTCACGTCACCTTTGCCGATGATCCCACCGCCGCCAGCCTCCGCGATGTGGTTCACTTTGGTCCGGCCGGCGTACTTCCTGATGAGCGGGACCGGGTCCGCACCGCCCACGACGCAGTGGCCCAAATCGAGCTGGTGAACGACTTCTTTCGGCGTGTTTTCAAAGACCAGATCCCACGCGCTCTTGCCGTCGAACGTCGGGTTCATCTCGTGGCAGTGATTGTGGAAGCCGACGCACATTCCGTACGGCTTCATCAGCTCGACGCGGCTCGTGAGCCACTCGGCGAATTTGAGCCAACCGTCCTTCGTGTCCGAGTTGAACCACGGAACGATGAGGTATTTGCCGCCGATCGTGGCCATGTAGTCGCACGTCTGCTTCAGGTTTGCGTCGTCGAGCGACTCCTTCGGCGTGTGCGTCCCGGTGCAGACCAGGCCGTTCGCGTCGATCATCTTGCGGAACTCTTTCGCGTCGGCGCCGAAATTGCCGGACATCAGCTCGACGCCCTGGTAGCCCATCTTCGCGGTGGCTTCGATCATCTTGGGGAGATCGACTTTGCACGCCTCGCGGATGGAGTAAAGCTGGAGCGCGATCGGGATCGATTTCGGGCAGGCGGCCCGGAGATTCAGCGGGAGGGCGGATGCCAAGGCGGCTCCCAAGCCCAGTTTCAGAAGGTCACGGCGGGTGAGTGTACTCATTTTTTCTTCCTTTCTTGAAATTGGTTTAAGATTTGGTTTTTCCTTTAACGCAGTAAAACGCGGTCCCCATGACGATCTCCACGGCGATCCAGAGGATCCGGAGCACGCAGGCGGAAACCAGCGCGGCGGCCTCCGGCGTCGTGGTGTACGCGGCGAGGGCCGACGTGATGAGCATCACGATGATTCCTTCCCGGACGCCCATTCCGCCGGGCGCGACGACGAAAACGAAGCCGACCACCATCGACGCGGTCATCGCAAGCAGAGCGAGCGGGAACCCGGCCTGAAGCGGAAAATCCAGCCCGACGCCGCGCAGGACGCACCAGAAACTCAGGCCGAGCAGGAGCCAGTAGCAGAGCATGATCGGAACACCGAACAGGAACGTGCGCCAGCTCAGGAGGTCCACCTTTTGAACCTCATCGCTGAATTTTCGCACGCCGATGAGCTTCACGCCAAACTTGAAAACCGGTGGGAAGATTGGGATCCCCACGAGGCAAAAGAGGACGAGGCTCCCCCAAAGGACGTTTTGGTCCCCGGTCTGGATCGACCATCCGACGACCAGCGCGGCCACGACGAGCGCCCCGACGGCCATCTGGAGCAGGCCCTCGAGGAAAATGCTCAGGACGCAGACCGTCGTATCGACCCCGGGGCCGCGCAAAAGGCCGGAGCGGATCAGCACGACGAAGATTTTCCCGGGGATGTACTTCCCGAGGTGGCCGATGATGTGCGCGCGCATCGAGGCGTAAAACGTCGGCGTCTGGCCGAGCTGGCGCAGGACGCTGTGCCAGTACATGGGCGGGAAAAGGAGCGAAATGCAGTAAAAAAGGCCGCCCAGCGCGATCCAGCCCCACTGGAGGGTGAACTGGAAATCGGAGGAACGGATCTGCTCCACGGCCTTCGAGAGTTTCCCCCAGATGAGCCACAAAATCGCCAGCACCAGCGCGACTTGCGCAGCGGTGACGAGGGCCGCGGTGAGTTTTTTCTTCGGTTTCCGGGGAGGTTCGGGAGCAGGGGAGGAGTTCATCAGGCTTCGGGACGGTACGGGTTTAACGGGTCAAAAACGCGGATCCGCTTTTCGGTCGGACCCATTTTTCTATTTTAATGGAATTTGGTTCCGCGTAAAGCCCCCCCGCAAGAAATTTTGGCTTTTTGGCCCTTTTTCCCGGGAGGAATGCTTGAAACTTTCGGGCGTTTCGGGTAAAATACGCGAATGAGACCATTTTCGACCCAATCCCGAACCGAAAGGAAAACCCGATGAAACGCCTGATTTACGCCCTTGGAGCCTTCGCCCTTCTGTGGGCCTCCGCCCTTTTCGCGGCCCAGCCCGAGTTTTTGGACGTGGCCTCGTTCCTCACGAAAGAAACGTTCTATTTGTCATGCGTCAACGTGGAGGCGGTCAATTTCCCGGAGATTCTGACGAAAGCCAAGGAAACGGGGGAAGTCGTTTTCCCGAATCTGACGGCGGAGCCGGTCGTTCAGGGGCTTCTCTCCCAAGCCGACGCATTCACGAAAGCGCTTCAGGTGCGCCGGGATGCGGTGGTGAAACTCTCCGGCGGCTGCGTTTACGTTGCGGCCGGGATGGACGGGACGTGCTGGATCGTGCCGGTCAAAAACGCGGACGAAGAGGCAGAAAAACTGCTCATGAATCTTCCGGCTGAATTTCCGTTTGTGGAAATAGAAAATGAAAAACTCATGGAAGCCCGGGCCCGATTCCTTGAAAAGCTTACGGTCATGAAGACTTCCAAAGCGATTCTTTTCTTCGTCCCTTTGGCGGGTGACGGAAAATCAGAAGGCTCGGCTGAAAATATTACGGAATATTTGAAGGGCGCGGCGCTGCGTCAGGATTTTGCCGAGGGGTTCCAAAAGGCGCGTTTCGGGAAAGTCTCCACGATTTTGTGGGGATTCCCACTCACCACACGCGACGAGATCGCGAAACGGGGTTTTGGTTTTGCGGACGACTTGCCCTTCACGAAAGAGGAGTTTTACGAGATCGTGGACTCCGCCAGGTGCGTCGTTTTGAGTTCGGATTCTCTCTGGGGGCTGGGAACGGCTCAAGTCATTTTCGACTCGGAAAAAACGGCCAAGGCCACGCTTTCTTTGCTCGAAAAATATTCCGGCTGGCTTCGGGAGAAATTGACTCGGGACGCGGAAAACGCCGAGGTGGTGAACGATTTGCTCTCGTGGCTCTTCCCGGCCGTCATGCCCGAGCAAAACGGGTCGGTCCTGACGCTCGAACCGAACGCGGCTCTGGAAAAAGCCGCCGTGCCGGTTAATGCGCTCTTCGGCGAATTGGCCCGGTTCCAGGCGTCCCAGCGTGAAAAGTTCCGGGTGGACGCGAAAGAAGAAGCGGACCGCCAGTACAAAGAGTTGAAGAAGTGGATCACCCCCAATACCGCGCTGATCGTCCGGCTGGATCTGGAGAAAGTCACGCCGGATCAGTGGTTTATGGCCTTGGAAAACGCGGCGAAAACGCTTCTTCCCGAGACGATGACGTCCGAAAAAGTGCGGGCCGCTTTGGGCCTGACCGTGCCCGGCCGCCGGATCACCGAAACGGTCCTCAGCGCCATGAAAGCCCACGGCGCGAAGGAAGTTTACGCGATTCTGGACTATTCGAACTTCGAGTTCCTGGTTCAGATTTGGCTTCCGGGAGTTACGCTCAAGGAGGGCACTGGTAATGAAGGGTTCCTCATGGCTGCGGATCTTTTGGGTAACGCCGGGGAAATGAAACCTTTGGCGGACGCCATCGATCAGAATTTTGTCATGGGCCAGAGGTACGAGTCAGTGGTCCTCCTTCCGAAAATTGGAAGGGCGGCGAGTATGGAATCTGGCCGGATTTGGAAGGACTTCGTCTTCTCGCAGGCGCCGGGGAATGATTTTCCAGGTTCCCGCACCAGCGCACTGATGTCGGGGAAAGATCTTTCCTATTTCCGTGACGCGCTGGAACTGAACGCCCAGTGCGGTATTTCGGCCGTTTTGCAGATGAATCCGATTTTTGCGGAAATCCTTCAGCAGGGCATTCGCAACGGAAGAGAAAACCTCGGCGTCAAACTCTCGATCCCGTCCAAACAGTTCATCGAGGACGGCCTGAACCTGGTCGCGTTGGGCGTCGACCCGAATCTGGGGCTTTTCCGGTTCAACATTTTGGCGAAATCGAAAAAATCGGCCGGAAAAATGGTGAAACTGTTCGAACTCTGGAAGCAGCAGATCGAAGAAGAGTTAAAAGAGGGCGCTCCTGAGGACATTTCGCCGACTTATGCCGCGTTTGGATTGGACTTTACGGATTTCTTTCTCTCGTTCCTTGTTCCGGTTCGGGAGGGGAATCGTTTGTACTGGGACATTTCGCAGAATGAGCGCCTGAACAAACTGCGCGAAAACGTTCCCGCCCCGGTTTTGAAAGTGGGCGGCGCGGGGGTTTTGGTGGGACTTCTTGTTCCTGCGGTCCAGAAGGCAAGATGGGCCGCGCGAACGAATCAGACCGTGAACAATTACAGGGAAATCGGTCTGGCCATGCTGAATCACGAGGCCGCCTTCCGCGCCTTGCCGACGGCTTACACGGTGGATGAAGATGGGAAACCGCTTCATTCGTGGCGCGTGCTGATCCTTCCGTTCCTTGGAGAGCGGGAACTTTACGGGAAGATCCGCCTCGACGAGCCATGGGACAGCGAATGGAACCGCCAGTTCCACGACCAGTGCCCGAAGGTTTACCAGTCGGTCTTCAACCCGAGCAAAACGGACGCGGTCGTCGGCGTGGTGGTCGGTGATGGGACCATGTTCCCGCCGGTGACGAAAAAGGGGCAGAAAGGGGTCTCGTTGGCAAACGTCACAGACGGCCTCTCGAACACGATCATGGTCGTGCCCTGCAAGCCGGTCTGCTGGATGGACCCGACGGGCGACCCGAAAGTGGGCGACTTGCAAAGCCCCGAGGACGTGGTGTACGACGGGACCAAAGAGACCTTCCCCGTTTTGTTTGGGGACGCCTCCGTTCGAATGATTTCCGTGACGATTGACCCGGCCAACTGGATCAATCTGCTGCTTCGGAACGACGGAAAGGCGGTCCTCATCGAGTGATCCCGCCGCAATTTGTTTTTCACCGGGGCTCACGAAATCTTCCGTCTTTCCGTGAGTCCCCGCTTTTTCCTTCCTTTTTTCCTTCCTTTTACCCATGCAGGTACTTCCATGACCCGATTCTTCACCTTCGTTTTGACTTTCCTTTTGACTTTCAGTTTCGTTCTGCCCGCGCTGGCCGGGGAATTCACGCTCAGCGAGAACGGAGCGGCAAAATACGCCATCGTGGTCAGCGCCGACGCTCCGGCCTCGACCCAAAACGCGGCCCAGGACCTTCAGGCCAGTCTGAAAGAGATCACCGGCGCCGAGTTCGCGATCCAGTCGGCCCCCGCGGAACGCTCCATTTTCGTCGGCGAGTCCGAAGCGGCCAAAAAAGCGTTTCCGGGCGTCGATTTTGCGGCGTTCAAGTCGGATGAAATCCTGATCCAGACCGACGCGGCCGGAAATCTTCTTCTCGCGGGCCACCCGCAGCGCGGCGTCCTTTACGCCGTCACGTCGTTCCTCGAGGACCAGCTCGGCGTTCGCTGGTGGACGGCCAAAGACTCGTTCTTCCCGAAGAAACCGACGCTGACGATCGGCGCCCTGAACGTCCGCTACGCGCCGAAAATCGTCTGCCGGGACGCCTACTACCGCGGGCTGGGCGAGGCGAAATTCTGCGTCCACTGCAAGTGCAACGGCTGGAGCGACCCCGTGCCGGCTGAGTGGGGCGGGCATTACGCGTACCAGTTCGGCGTTCATTCGTTCTACCCGCTGATCCCGCCGAAGAAGTACTTCAAGGACCATCCGGACTGGTTCCCGGAGATCGACGGCGTGCGGTGCGTCGGTCTGCCCGGCTGGTACGGCACGGACCCGGAGACCCGCGCGTTTCTGGACTCGCTTCCGAAAGAGCAGATCCACGCCAGCGGCACGCAGCTCTGCCTGACGAACGAGGAAATGCGGAAAGAGCTCGTGAAAAACGCGCTCGAGGCCCTGCGCAAAAACCCCAACGCGCAGATCATTTCCATCAGCCAGAACGACGTCCAGGGTTTCTGTACGTGCGAGAAATGCCGCGCGATCGATGAGGCCAACGAAAGCCACGCCGGGACGCTCATCACGTTCGTGAACCAGGTCGCCGAGGAGATCGAAAAGGAATTTCCGAACGTCTGGGTCGATACGCTGGCGTACCAGTACACGCGCAAGCCGCCGAAGCTCGTCCGGCCGCGCCACAACGTGATCATCCGCCTCTGCTCGATCGAGTGCTCGTTCCTCCAGCCGCTCGAAAGCAGCGAGCAAAACGCGGATTTCAAATCGGATATGGAGGGGTGGAGCCGCATTTCGCCCCAGCTCTACGTCTGGGATTACGTCACGAATTTCGTCAACTACTGCATCCCGCACCCGAACATGAAGGTGCTGGCGGACAACATCCGGTTCTTCGAGAAAAACCACACGATCGGGCTTTTCGAGCAGGGCGACAAGCACACGACCGTCGGCGATTTCGTCGAGGCGCGCGCCTGGGTCATCGCGCATTTGATGTGGAACCCGGCCCAGGACGAAAAGGCGCTCTGGAAGGAATTCTTCGACGGTTTTTACGGCCCGGCCTCGGAACCGCTTCTGAAGTACCTGGAAATCATCCACGAGCAGGCCGAGAAAACCGGGATCCATCTCGGCTGCTTCCGGCACTCCACGAAGGACTGGCTCGACTACGAGACGATGAAAAAAGCCGACGTGGAGGTGAAACGCGCCCTGGCGGCCGTCGCCGATGATCCGGTCCTGACGGAGCGGGTCAACCGTGCGCTTTGGGCGTACCATCTGAACGTCCTGATGCGCTACAACGATTTGCTCTTTGCGGCCCGGGTGAACCGCGATAAATTCTTCGGTCCGGAAAATCCCCGCGAGGCGGCGGAGAAGCTCTTCGCGTTCGCGGAGTCGCAGGGTAATTACCTCTACAAGGAATCCGGTGGTCAAAAAGCCTGGGAGGAACAGAAGAACCAGGTCATCAACGCCTTCCCCGAAAGCGGCAAGGAGCCGAAACTGCCCGACCTGAGTATCGACTGGGAGAAAACCCTCTGGGTGGACGTTCAGGACTCGTTTTTCAGCCTCTACAAACTCGGCGAGTTGGTTCAGAAAGTGAAGGACCCACTTGCCTCGGACGGTCAGGCCGCGCGTATGCCCGGTTTCCACCCGGAATGGGCGACGGCGTGGTCGTTCACGCCGGAACTGCTGAACGTCCGCAAGCGCTGGCACGTGTACGCCCAGGTGCGTTTTGAAACGAAAGCGACCACCGGCGTGGCCATGACGATGGGAATTTACGACTCCGAGAACAAAAAGGGCGTGGTCGATAAACGGCTGAGCGTGACCGACCCCGCCGGTTCCGGCTACCAGCTCATCGATTTCGGCGCGCACGATTTCACCCCCAAAATGTACATCTGGTTCGCCCCGCCGAAACGCGACGACGTGGACGCGGTGTACATCGACCGGGTTTTCCTGGTTGAGGAGGATTAAGGGGGAAAGGAACGGAGAATTTCTGGGAGATTCTGGGAGGAATTTGCGATCAGGAGCAGATTCCTCCCAATTTTTTTAAAATTTTCGACTTTTTTTCTGCAAAACGTGGATTTTTTTCCCGGACTCGTGTATAATTAAATCGTAAATTTCGTCGTTGCTCCTTTTTCGAGGTTAATTATGAAACGTTTTTCGATTTTTGGTTCCGCCCTGATGGTTCTGGCCGTTTGCGCCGCGGGGTCGCTCTTTGCGGAGGACCGTACCATTTCGACCGATACGGAAATTAATGAAGCGGTTTCTTACGATACTCTGAAAATCACGACGTCCACCGATAACGGCGTCGTGAACGTGACTCTTGGGAGCAATGCGAACGTGACGGTCACGACCAACCTCCGCATGGGCGACTCGAGCAACACGCAGACCGAAAATCTGACGATCAACGGTGGAATGCTCAACCTTACGGCAACGACCGGTCCTGATTCGAGCTACCCGCTGAAATTCAACATGGTGGGCCACTACCCCGCCTCAACCAGCACGATCAACATCAACGAGGGCGGCTCCCTCACCGCATATCGGCTCGTGGTCGGCTGGCACGGGAAAGGCTACTTGAACATTAATAACGGAACGGCCTCCATTAATAATTTGGACTTTGGCGGAAATTACCAGCTGGGGAACCATAAGGCGGTTTCCGGAGTCACCATCGGCGCGAATGGTACGCTGAAGGTCCAGACGACGGTCCGGAACGAAGGCTCGGCCGGCCCGCTCGACCAGACCATCACGCTTTCCGGCGGAACCCTCACGACGCTCGACGACCAGACCACCGCGACCGTGAACATTCCGTTGGTCCTCACGGAAGGCACGACTTCCAAACTGGACGTTCCGTCCGGAAAAACCTTCACGCTCTCTCCCGCGACGATTTCCGGCGCCGGCACGCTGAACGTCACGGGCGAAGGAACGTTCAATCTCACCGGCACGACCACGCTCTCCGGGACAATGACCCGTTCCGGGAACGTCTTCATGACCAGCAGCGCGGCCCTGACCGTCGCTGACGGCGGCAGTTTCACCACCAACAATTTGCTTCTGCGCGGCGCGACGCTCACCGTGCAGGACGGCGCGGCGGTCAGCCTCGGCCGGATCGTCATTTGCGACGCGAACAACGCAACGTCCTCGGTCACGCAGAGCGGCGGCACGGTCAACATCACGGGCACGAACAACACGCACACGACCAGCGCGTCCTTCATGGTCGGTCACTGGCCGGGCGGCGCGACCTACACGCTCAGCGGCGGAACGCTCAACTCGCTCGGCGCGGACATGCACCTGACGTGGGACTGCAACGGAACGTTCACCGCAACCGGCGGAACGGCCAACCTCCTCGGGATCATCATGGAGGACCACAATGCAAACCGCGTCGGCACGGTGAACCTTGACGGGGCCCGAGTGAACATCGGCGCGAGCGGCATTACGCGCACCAACCTGAGCAGCACCGTGGCGCATACCGTGAATCTGAAGTCCGGGACCCTCGGCGCCCTGGCGGACTGGTCCAGCCCGCTGAAAATGAATCTGACCGGCGGTTCGGTCAAAATCGACACGGCAAAGTGGGACGCGGCAGCGGGCGCAAGCACCACGACGGGCCAGACGATCACACTCTCCGGCGCCCTTTCAGGAACGGGCGGCATCACGAAAGTCGGCGAGGGGACGCTTATCCTCAGCGGCCAGAACACTTACACCGGCTCGACCGTCATTCAGGGCGGCACGGTTGACGTTTCCGGCAAGCTCGCGGGAAACATTTCCATCCAGAAAGGAACGCTCAACATTAAAGACGGCGCGAATATTACCGTCTCCTGGTTCAACATCTGCGACGCCTCCGGGAACCCGACCTGCACCGTGAACCAGACCGGCGGCTCGATCACTGTCCTCGGCACGAATTTCCCGGCCAAAGTCACCAACGGGGGGAGCTTCAAGATCTCGCACTACCCGGGAACCGCGAACTATAATCTGTACGCCGGCACGTTGACGGCCAAAAACGCTCTGACCCAGATTTCCTGGGACGGTAGCGCGACGCTGAACGTGGCGGGCGGAACGGCCGATCTGTACGGGATCGCCCTCTGCGACCACAACTACAGCGAAACCTCCCTGAGCGGCACGACGGCCGTTTTCCGGATGAACTTCGATTCGACGAAAGCCACCGCGGCCCCGGTCGTGAAGATTGGCGAGGGCGGGATCAACTACTGGCGCGACATCAGCAACGGTTCACAGAACTTCTGCCCGGACAAGTCGGCGAATGATTCCAAAAAGTACGCCGAGCTTGGCAACGGAACGATCCAGGCGACGGCGGACTGGAGCTCCAACCTCCCGCTGAAGCTCACGGACGCCGCGAACGGCACGACGTTTGATACGCAAGACTACAAAATCACGCTCAAAAACGGTCTGCAGGGCGCAGGCTCCCTGAAAGTACAGGGGAATGGCGAGGTGGAGGTCCAGGGAGACGTCACCTACGCCGGCAGCACGACGATCGACGAGGGCGCGACGCTGACGTTCAAGACTGACTCGGCTTACATCATCAACGCGCTGGGCGGCACCGGAACCCTTGCCGCGGCTGGCACCAGCGAACTGACCCTTCCCGCGGACACGGCCTTCGAAGGAACGCTCCTCCTGAAAGAATCGGGCAAGGTGAAGGCGGCCGGCGAAGTCAAAAACCTTGAGTTTGCCAACGGCGGGATCCTCCAGTTGACGGCCTCGGAAGACGAGTCGGAACTCTTCTCGATCACGGGCGACGTGACGGCGGCTGGCGGAGCGATCGAGATCCTGAACTCTGCGGATGAAGACGTGATCCAGATCGCTAAACTTCTCAACCCGGACGAATTCGCGAATTTGGCGAGCGTGAGCGCTTATCGTGGTGGTGAGAGCCTGGTCCTCGCTCTGGACGGAAACATCCTCATGGCGGGCACGCACGACGCCCTCCCGGAACCTTCCACGTGGCTTCTCCTTGTGCTTGGCCTGGTCGGTTTGACTGAGCTGAAAAGATTCGGAAGAACGGCCTCCCGCAGAAGTTGAGAGAAAAACGGGGACAAAAAAACAGAAAAATTTGAAAAAAGCCTTGGTCCCCCTATTGACGAAACTTAAAAATTTGCTATACTACACACATCAATTTGAGGCCCTCTTCGTCTAGTGGCCCAGGACATAGGATTCTCAGTCCTAGTACAGGGGTTCGACTCCCCTAGAGGGTACTGGTCGCAAGTGCCGTAAATTACGGTACTTGCGATTTTTGTTTGATTTCGTGTTGTTGCCTTCGTTCAGGGGGTTTTTCGGCCATGGCCGAAAAACTCTTGGTAAGATAGGGAAGCAGAACGATGGCACGACCAAAAAACGACGGGGTCGGTGCGCTCTCTTTTAAAAAGCGCTCCGGCTACTACGAGGCTGGTGTATGGGTGGAAACCCCCAGCGGGAAGAAGTTCTACAAGCTCGGGAGAAAAGGCGATCCCGATCTACAGAGAAAGTATATAGATTTTTGCAGCGAGTACTACTCGCGGCCAGTGATGAAGGGCGAGCCGGTTCTGATGGCGACGCTTTTCCGGCAGTATCTTGAGAAGCGGGTCCCACGGATGCAGCTCGCCGATCAGCACCACGTGAAGACGGTGCTCGGCTTCGTCGCTCCGCGCTACGGCCTGACCCGGGTGGAAGACTTCGACTCCGTGGCCTTCCGCGAGGTACAGGCGATGGTGGCGGAGTATGGCGCGAGCCTGACAAAGCCGTGGTCCTTCGCATACTGCAATAAGCTCATGAAGTACCTCCGGGCGCTCCTGAAGTGGGGCGTTGGCCGGAAACTCTTTAGCGCGGCCAACCTTCTTGAAATTCAGTCGGTAGAAGCGATAGGTCAAGGCGATGAAGCGTATGAGCTGACCGAGACGACGCAGCGGGCCGACGTGCCGGACTGGGTAGTCCACAAGACGCTCCCACACCTTCCGCAGACGCTTGCTGACTTTGTACTTCTGATCCGCGGCGCGTGCCTCCGTCCGTCGGAGCTGTGCCGGATGCGCGTCCAGGACGTGATGGAGAGCCAGGACGGTGTGGTCGAGATCGGCCACCACAAGACGCGGCGGCACCACGTCCGCCGGTTCGCGGCGTTCACGCCAGCCGAGATGCGGATCCTGCGCCGCCGATCCATCGGCAAGGGAGCCGACGAGCATGTCTTCTCACCGCGGGACACGATGCGCGAGCGGGGAGTCCGCGAGGAGAGCCTGACACGATACCATGACGAGTACACGACGCAGCGGCTCGGTCACTGGCTCCGGGTCAGCATCGCAAAGGCCCGGGAGGCGGGCGAGAAGATCCCGTTCTGGACGCTCTACCAGCTCCGGCACGCGAGCGTGACCGAGAACAGCCAACTCTTCGGCGTGGAAACCGCTGCATACATCGCTGGCCACAAGGACATGAAGACCACATCCATCTATGACCACAAGGCGGTAGAGTGCGCCAGGGAAGCCGCACGGCTGCGGGCGGAGCGAGCGGACTTCTGACCTCCCACAAAAAAAGGGAAGGGCTGACGAGGCCCTCCCCCACAAGGAAGCGCAGCGATGACCACTGCACCAAATATTATACCCGAAAGCCGGTAAAAGTCAACCCCGGAGAGGCTTTTCTTCCCCCTCCGGGGAATTTTTTTGACTTTTTTTCACTTTTTTTATATTTTTACTTGAAAACCCACTTGACAATTCAAGACAATGTGTTAAAATTACCGATGTAGTGAATGAGGAAGACGACCCTCGGAAATAATTTTAACCCCTAACACAAAGGAAGCAAAAGATGAAAGACCTTGAAATCTATCCCGTGTACCTGGACGAAGACATCGAGATCATCCGCGTAAACGGTCAGCTTTACGCGCGCCGGACGAACGAAGAATCTGACTGGAACTCCCGCGTCCAATTCTGGCCGTTGTTCCTGGACGAGTATATGGAAATGCCCTACACGGAAGAGAACGTCGGCAAGCTGAAAGGTGAATTTGAGTGGGAAGGCGGCTGTCGTACCTATCCTTCCGAAATCGTGAAGTCTGGCCGGGCCTATACGCGAAACTACGCCAATTTTCCACTCGGCGCCAAGGCCGGCGAGTTTTTGGCTCGCAAGTATCAGCATATCCTTGACCCGCTGGACGAGAAAGAAAGCGTTCCGCTCTACTGGTGCCGCGTTCAGTGGGAGATCGAACAGGCGATCCATCCGAACACCGCGCTGGCGTTTGACTGGGACACCAGCGCGGTCAAGCCGGACTGGTTGCACTTCCCTTTGCCGCATTTTAGCATAATGGACATGGAAGAGGTCAAGTACATCTCCATGAACTCGAAAAAGATTTACAATCGTCTCTGGAAGAAAGTCGAGGCTGCGATGGACACCACCAAGAAAGCGCCACAGTGGAGCGTGAAGCCTTTCGTCGATGAAGCCGTCTCGGAGTACGTCGAAGACCGCCTCCCGCAGTCTTTCACTTTCTCCGATTTTCGGGAATATGACTGGAAGCCAGACGACAACGAGCTGTACTTCACGGCGACGAGCAGTGACGGCGAGAGTCAGCGGTTTATGCTGCGCTTCAAAACCCGCAGCGTCGCGTTACTGATGGAGACGAAAGGCAAGTGTTGGCCCTGGACGAATGTCCACGATGACAATGGTCCGTGGTACGACTTTTGGCAGATCCATCGACCGGGAACCGGTCACGACTATGAGAGCGAAATCAAGGCCGTTTTTTCAGGCCGGTATTTCTACAAAGACAGAGGCTCAATCAACAGCTTCACCCGCTAACCAGAAAACCACGGCCCGCTGCGGCGGGCCTTCCCAAAGAAAGGACGATTATGAAATTTGAGAAATTTGAGATCACGCAGTTTTTGAACGCCGCCCGTGGCCTGTATGACGCGGGACTTTTCACGGGTATCGATCAGGACATGATCGACCAGTGTGCCGAGATGTTCCGTATATGCGACTTGTGGAAGGATGCTCGTAGGCCCTTCTACCGGCTGTACCCCGGTTACATCTCCATCGTCGAAAAGCTGGACTTCACCAAGATCCCGTGGAAGTGCTCGATCCCGCTCTCTACGATCGCTCTGGAGCTGCCGGAGACGCTGGACTATATAGTCGAGGGGTTGCCCGGCTACTCCGAGCTTCATGTCCGGTCGATGCTGGTCCACTGCGACGCAGCGCGTGAAAAGATGTACGCCATACTCTACGGCTTCCGCGAGGGAGAGGAGCCGACGAACTCCCTCCTAGTGGATGTGCTTCAGACGGGCGAGGATGGAAAGTACGGTCTGATCACGAAGCTGGTCCTCGGGCTTCAGCTCGTCCAGGACGAGCCGGACCTTTTCAAGCCGGTGCTGCTCCGGCGAGACGACGGGAAGCCGGCGACTGACGCGCTGATCCAGCGGGCGATCCGCAACGGCGTCTTTGGCTTCGAGGTGGGCGAGATGCTGCCCACACGCGAGGAGATCGAAGAAATGCGCAAGGACGGCGAGTACCAGGAGGGCGAGAAGTCTCCGCACTTCCGGACGTCCTACTTCGGCCTGCGCTGGACGGGGCCGAATCGCCGGGTTCCGAAGATCGTGAGGATCAAAGAATGCCTGGTCGGCTTCAAGAAAATTTCGACCATTCCGACCGGTTACTATGGAAAGGAGGGTGAGTGATGGCGGCGACAAAGAAGTCCACGCAGTGGGGTGGCCGACGCCCGAACGCAGGACGAAAAAAAACGACGGGGCAGGTCTCGGCCCGCGTTCCGCTCGCCGTCCTGGACGCGCTGAAGGAAGCTGCCAGGGCAGACGGCGTGAGCCTCAGCGCCAAGACGGCCGAGGTGCTGGCAGAATGGGCGAAGAAAGGAAAGGTGGATTAATGCACATTGAAAGACTGACCATTTATGCGGCGGAGTTTCTTCTGCGCGAACCGCGTATAAGTCCGCGCCTGAAGTATATGTTGATGGCGCCAAAGTCCCGAAAAGGGCCGTGGGTGATCGCCCGGGTAATTAGGAAGCTCCACTCCCCGGATGAGCCGTTCGTCCGGTTCTGGATCCTCGATCCAAAGACGAGACGTGAACTCGCCTCTTGCCCGCGGTACTGGCGCCCGATGGGGATCGCTCACGACCCGGGACAGTGGGAGTTCAGCAAACGGACGATGCGCGTCCTGCGCCGCGACTATGAGAAGTTCAAGGACTGGCCGGAGCGGTACGCCCGGGAAGGTCTTCCCCTTCCGCAGTTAATCGGGGAGCGAGTTTACCTCCTCGGGAAGTTCCTCCCGGAGTATGACAACGAATCGTGAGAAAATAGGACGCTCAAAAGCGTCCTTTTTTTGTGCACGTTGGCGGGGTATGCTCAAAAAAGCCGGGTTTTTGGGCATGGGTGAACTGTTGCAAAAAATGCACGAGTTCCGGCTGTCCAAGTATTTTGGAGGTTGTCACAGTACTGGGACAAATTGATCATTTTCGTGAGGTCGCGAAAATGTTCCGGTGCCGTGTTTTACGGGACGCGGTGCGGGTCCGGAGGCCTGTCACAGTTCCGGCCGGTTTTGTCACAGTTCCCGTGACTTTATACAAAAGTTTATACCGAGTTTATACGCCGGCTTTGTTACTGCTTTGTTACTGCTTTGTTACCTGGGAAGCTGTCTTTGTTACCTGGGAAGCTCGGCCTAATATCTGGGTAGGTGGTGCAGTAGCCGCCGGAGGTGGTGCATTAGGGCGATGCTCCCGACATTATTGGCGGGAGGTGGTGCAGTAGAAAACCCCTCGAAATCGGGGGGTTTTGGTTGCAAGGCGGTTGCAAGATGTTGCAAGTTAGTAGTAACCGGGCGCAACTTAAACCCGTAAAACACGGGGTCCGCGTGTAGTAACTTGCCGGATTTTGTTGTAAGTATGTAGTAACTTTGTAGTAAGTTACTTGCTCTGCGCGACGTGATTCCGAAGGGCCTCGCCGAAGCGCTTGCCTGCCTCGCGGTCCTCGATCTGGTACATCTCGTTCAGGCCCGAGTCCGTCTCAAGCGTGAACTCGTAACGGTCCTGAACGCTTTCGGTCATCGTCAGTTCCGCAATGTCAATGACGGCCACGGTGGCTCCGTCTTCCATGATGATGAAGTTCGGGTAGATGTAAATGTCCGCTCCGTTGGCGTTCTGCAAGTACAAAACCGGGTAGGGTACGGCGATGATGTCCTTACTTTCCAGCTTGAACGTGACCGGCTCGCAGACCTTCGTCTTGCGTCCGGCGACTTCTTTCTCTGAAACCACATCGTACACCTTGGAAGCGCAGACCTGAGCGAACGCCTGCGTGAGTTTCTTCCAGGTCGTTTCCCGTCGTTCCGGGATCCGGACCGACGACCGCAGCCGATATTTCTCCCAGGCGCTCTTGGCGGCCTTTTCCTGCGCGGCCAGAAATTCGAGGTGCTTCCGGTACTCTTCCAGCTCGCCGAAGTAAGGGGCGAGCAGTTTTTTCAGCCCGAACCAGAGCCGGGACTGGGTACGGTACTCCTGGTGGATCGCTTTGAACTTTTTATAAAGCCGTTCCTTCTGCTCGTAGGCGCTCAGGATTTTGTCGCGAAGGTCAAACAGCTTGGCCGAGCCGAGAAGGCTCAGATCGGCGGAGCGGATCTCATGGATCTTTTCGACGACCGGAGGCGGTACAGGCATGACCCGATCCGGCGCGGCATGCAGCGGCATGGTTTCCTGAACGGAGATGGGGGTATAAGGAAAGTCCAGACGCTTATGCGCCTGTTCGAGTGTAAACGTTCCGAATTCCTCCGGGGAAAACGGTTTGGAGTTCGGAGCGGTCCGGCTAACCTTCATCATGTCGATGAGGTACGATGTTTCCGTTTTGGTCAGCAACCTGTCCACCGTGTAACCGAGCGAGACCAGGTAGGCCAGGGCACGCGGTGAAGGCAGTGCGCTCTCATAGTCGAAAAGGATCCACTCGATCGTCTCCGAGTACTCGTCACCAACCTCTTTTACTTTGATCGAAGGCCGCACCGTTCCGGCTTTGACCAGCGCAGCGAGGTCCGCGGCCAGAAGATTCTGCCCGAGCGCCTGGAACTTTTTGGTCACGAAATTGAACCGACGCGCCGCCATTTGGTACTCACGCAGACTCCGCTCCTGAACGGCGGCGAGGTACTCCTCATTCGTGACGAAGCGGGAATCGTCCCAGATGTAGAAAATTGTTTTGTGGCAATGAGGGCAATGCGTGATATTGTCATTACCATACTCCACCGGCAGTTGGCAATAGGGGCAGACCGTCGCGCTGACGGCAGGTCCGCTCGAAGATGTGATCGTGAACTCCATGACAAATCCTTGAAAATGGATAAAAGGAAACACTTAAACTATCAATATTATACACGACCGAACGGTTAAAAGAAAAAATTTCAGATTTTTTTCACTTTTTTTTACTTTTTTTGGAAAAAAGACCGATTCCCTTATTGACATATCTGGGATATATGATATATTTAAGAAACAGAAAGGGGGTGAGACGATGAGCGAAAAAGAAATCAAAACGCTTTTGCTCCGGTTGCCGATGGCGACTTATGAGAAAGTCCGGCAAGCGGCGAGCGACAACCAAATACCAATAACCCATTTTATCGCTCAGATATTGGAAGGTGTAGAAGGCCGACCGATGGAAGCGAGAATCGAGGAAATCGAAAAAAAAATAGCGCAGATTGAAAAAGACATTCAAAAGCTGAAGAAAGCGAAGAAATAAAAAAGGGCCGGCGACACCGTGGAAAAGTTCCGCCGAACCCAACGTTCCAAACCTAAATTCAGAACGACCTCTATTATACCGGATCTGAACCGGCTGTCAAGAGGGGGCGTTCTGGCCAACCCCCAAAGAAAGGAAATCTACCATGGAAACCACAAATGACAGCACCATCCTCAACGTGTCAATTTTCACCACGCTCCTGGTGAAGCTCAAGATGATCGACTTTTACTCCTTCGTCTCCACGAATCCCTTGGCCGACGAGAAGCTGAACATCATGTCGATCGAACTCTGCGAAGTGACCGGTGAATACTGGCGTCATGGCGCCATCACGCAAGAGCAGTGGCAGGAGCTCGAAAAACTCGCCGACATCGCCCATGATGACAGCACGCGGCAGAGTGACGACTTCTGGCGGCGGAATGTCGCGGGCATCCTCGGGGTCGATACAGAGACGCCGGAGACGCCCTGGCGCCCCAGACGCTCGACGACCAGGAAAGAGCTGGTGACCATGCTCCGGGCCATCGCGCAGACCGATGTGCCGCCGGTGGGTAATGTGAAGTACTATCGCTTCCTTGGCTTCACCGAAGGTCTGGAGTATATGCACATCTTCACCGAGGAGCAGCGTCGGGAGCTGGTCCTGCTCGCGCAGCGGGCCGCGGGATTCAAGACCGACCCGCTCCCGGAAGGGGAAGCGCTCGACAATGCCGTCGCCGACATCATGGCGGGCCGCCTGCCCGAATGAGAAACCGATCATGGAGGGCTTCGGCCCTCCTTCCGTCCTCCGTTTGGGCGCAGGGAAGCGCCCCATCTTCTAAAGACTCATGAAAGGAGCCATTATGTACATGTATAAAAAAGGCACCATTGACGCGGAAAAGACCGAAGCCCTCACGCGCCACTGCACCATCGTCTCTTACATCGCCATCAAACTGCAACGCATCGACTACCACTCCCGCTTCAGCCACGTGGGGAACAGCACCCGGCTGCTGGATCGGAACCGGGACGCGCTGCGCGGCTACCTCGCCGCCCTGGTGGATACGGGCACCATCAACGGCGACCAGGAAGGCGCGATCCTCGACCTGCTGGTAAAAGCGGATCAGGCGTACTCGCTCTATCAGGCGGACTACTGGCGGCCGGAAGTCGCGAAGATCATGCCGTTCGATGGGAAATAATCAGGCACGGACGCCTGAAAATGTGGCAAAATTGCAGAGGGGGCCGCGTGGTCCCCAGAGCCACACATAAAGGAGAACCAGGAAGATGAAAATGATCCGAATTACCCGCGAGGTCTGGACGAAGGACGGCGACTTCTATCTCACCGTGACCGTCATCCGGCGACTCGCGAAGCACGTCGAGAAAAAGACGGGAGGAAAGAAGCTCCGGCGGCCCATGCGCAGCGCCACGCTCTTTGACCCGGAGTGCCCGTTCCGGTTCATCGACCCGAAGACCGTTGAGACGATCGAGGAGGACCTGAACAACGTCCGGACGTGCGAGCTGTCGAAGATCCCGTACCACGTCCTGAAAAGGCTCTGCCAGAGTCAGAACTGCTGCGCGGCAATCGAAAGCATCGCCGCCGCTCTGGAGGTCGATGAGGAGTCCGTCATCAATGCCATTGATGACAAAATCAATGGAGTTCTTCGGCGCCGTGGAATCTGTTGGAAAGTTGAAAGAAAAAGCGGTTTTTTGACACTGAAAAGGTCAGACGGGTAAAAAACGGGTAAAAAACGGGTGTTTGACGGGTAAAAAACGGGTTTTCCCGGTTCGACACTCGCGGGAAAATCTGGTAGAATTACGGGTGTTGGCTTGAGGGGGTCCTTTGGGTTGGACCACGCCGGGAGTTATGTCTTGACTCGTCCGGCGCCTCAAGTCCGACAACGAGGGAAATCATCGGGGGCCAGACGTGGCAAGCCCCGAAACCGAAGACAGGTGAAACGAAATCCTCCAGGCGACCTGGCTATAACAGCCTGGAGGCGGTCTTTCCGAGGCCTCCTGCTGACGGGCAGGAGGGCGCGGGGAGCCCGGAAAGTGCGCCTCAGACGTGAGGCGGGTGCGCCGGCAGTTCACGGAGAACACCTCGCAACTCGGGGAGACAGACGGTTCGACTCCGCCACGGCACATTGAGGAAGGGCAATGCGCGAACGCGTCGCCAGGGAGCTGCTTGCTCCGGTCCTTCCTCGCAACCCAAAAACCGGTGACAGACGGTTGAATTTGATACGAAATCCGGGTTCCCCGGCGCGCTGCTGTCACAGCCCCGGGTGAGCCCTTTTTTTATGCCACAGCAAGCGTCGGCCCGACTGATCGGGCATCATCGCCCAGAGGCACAACCGGCGGCGGCCTTTGTTTCCCGTTTTAGCCAAACCCGGGGCTGGGTCGGCTCCCGGGTTCTTTAAATTCTCCTCGGGAGGGCCGCGCTTGGGAATTTTTAGTAATCAGTTTTCATTTTTCAGTAATCAGAAACCAGTTTTCCAAGGGAGTGAGAAACATGTGTAAAGAAGTGAAAGGACAGGCGCGGATGTTCGACGACACCACGCCGGAAGCCGCTTTTCGGGAGGATGTGCTGGAACAGGTCATCCAGTGCCGTCAGCTCCTGACCGAGTTGGTCAGTGAGATCCGCCAGCTCAAAGGGATCACCGCGGCGAAGCAGCCAAAGACCGCCGCCAAAGGGACCCCGCACACCAAGGCGAAGGTTCGCGACCGATACGCCGAAACCGACCGCCTGATCATCTTCGGCAAGGACGGCAAGGTCGAAAAGGTCTTTGTCGAGCTGACCGCCAAGACCGCCCGATCCATCCAGCTCGACACGACCGCCCGCGGCTCCGTCAGCGACGCGCTGGTGGTCGTGCCTCGTGCGATCAAGGGGCACCGCTCAAGCTGGCGCGAGAAGAAAGACGGCACGTGGGAGATGAGCGTCCGCAAGGTCTTCGTCGGCCTGGTCGCCGAGTGCGAGTGGGCGATCTACAGTCTGGAGCCGCAGGGGCAGGAGTTCCATATCGGGACCCTGATCCGCATGAAGCCGGACGCCGAAGCGGAAGCGCAGAAAGAAAGCGAGGAAAGCGATGCTTGAAAAAGATGACGGGAGCAATGTCCTTTTTGGAGCGGTCCTGCTCTGCGTCGCGGCCTGCGTCGTGTGCGCCATGACCTGCGCGGTCGTCGTCTCGCTGAAAGGCGCGATCGATGACCTGAAAGGCTGCGTGGAAAGCATCGAAGCGAAAGACCAGACGACGAGGGAGACCCTCAACCGTCTGAGCGACACCCTCGTCCGGCTCGAAGCCGTCCAGGAAGCGCAGAAGGGCACCCAGTACAAGACGTTCGACGTGCGGGACTTCCCGCCGGTCGAAGACGAGCCGATGATTTGCACGCCGGACGACCTGGACGACGATCCGACAGACCCATACAAGCCGGGCGTTCCGGCAAACGCAGGCGCGGAGCCAGAAGTGCAAGTCTCAACTTCGCGTCTGCTGAGAATCTAGCGCAGGAAGCGCAGCCCATCCCAAACGGGTCACGGCAGGGAAGCCTTTTTTCAAGTATGAAAGGAAAGTAAATGGAGATCGTGCTTTTTGTCCTCGGCTTTACGGTCGTCTTTCTCTGCTTCCGCCTGATGATGGCGGAGAGCGCGCTGAGCCGCGTCCAGTCGGCGATCCAGTCGCTGGAAGCCCAGGTACGAGGCCAACACGCCGACTGCCAGATCCTCGCGGAGCTGGTGAAGAATCAGGAGGAGATGATCCGCGAGCTGAAAGAGAACGTGGCCCAAATGTGGGACCTTTGCGAGATCAAACCACTGGAAGGAATACAGAAAAAAATGAAAGTCAGATTTATCACCGGGCGCGTCAATGACAGCCACGTCTATGAGATCAGCGAAGAGACGATGAGCGAGTTCGATCACGTGCGCCGGACCCGGATGCGGACCGGACAAACGACCGCCTTCCTCGCCATCCGCCAAGACATGCGCGGGGACCGCGGACCGTTCGACCTGGTGGCCGATGACCTTCGCGGCTGGCAGGTCTCCGACATCCGGCGAGACCGGGACATCTACCGCGTCACGCTCAAGCCGTGCCGGCGGGGAAGACCTAAAAAAGTTAGGAGTGAGGAGTGAGGAGTGAGGAGTTAGAAACCATGACCAACGAAGAAAACCTTTTGAACATCACGAAAATGGAAGGCCGCGCCGCGTGGGCGGATCACGTTCTGAACGGCTGCTCGGACTGCCTCCGGGAGATGAAGAAGGCCAGAAAGAAACTGGCCGACACCCAGAGAAATTTCATCCTGGACCCGGACGACGCCGGAAGCGACACGAAGGAAAACGAGATGGATGTCAACTTCCAGTGCCTCTGCGACTTCATCCGGCAGGCAGCCTTGATGGTGAACACCACGCGGGAGTGGCTTGAGAAGCGCGTCGAAGGGGAAAACCTGGACGAGTCGATCCTTGAGCCGCAGATGGTGGCGTGCATTGAGGAGTGAGAACCGCACAAGGGAAGGGCTTTTTGCCGCGGGGTTTTCTTTTCGTTAAAAGGAAATATAAAATTTCCCCGCGCCCGGAGCGTTTCCGGGACTTCCCTTCAACACATTGAAAAATTCAGGTCCGGGGCGCACCCTAACGCCTCGGGGGTATAACTTCAGGCAACAGCCGAAATCAAACAAACAAAAATCAATTAGCAATGGAAACCGGCTTTTTGACGACCGCCGATGTGGCGAAGCTCCGGGGAGTGAAGCGCGGGACCGTTTCCAAGTGGTGCCGGACAGGCGTTATTCCCCGCCAGTTCGTCACCCGCACGAGCCGCGACGGCGTCTATCGCATCCGGGTCGAGTGGCTTGACCGGCAGGAACTTTACTACGGGCCCACACCCGGAGCGCTGGCGCTGGCGAAGCGGGACCTGGAAGAAGTCATGCGAAAAGTGAGGAGGGTAGAGAGTGGAGAGTGAAGTCAAATTTGAGACGCTCAAGGCGCTCTGGGAAACTGTTTGGGAGATGAGGCGGGCGCAGGTCCGCTACTTCCAGAACCGCACCCGGGAGAACCTTCAGCGGGCGATGGAGAAGGAAAAGGAGACCGACGACCGGCTCAAGGAGCTGGCGCCGATGTTCGAGGACCAGAAGCGGATTTTTTGAGGAGAGACCTATGGATCAGATTAAGGACGAGGCCGAGTTCGAGATGTATCTGAGCTACTACCGGCGGCTGACGCTTCACCTGGCGCACATTGACGACGCCGTCTCGGTGCTTCTGCCAAGGAAGTACGAGGTGGACCTGATAACGGAGACGTGCTGCGGGACCCAGCTCACCGGATACTCCCAGGCGATCGAAGCGCTGAAGGAAGGACGGAAGAAAGCCGCGGCGATCCTGATGGAAATGAGGCAGCCGCTGAAGATGCAGCAGACGGCAGTGAAGATCTGCCTCAACGCATGGATCGACCGGGTCATCCGGGACATCGAAAGCAATCACTGAGGAGAAACGATGGTCAGCAAGGCGAAAAAACAGCGGCTTCAGGGGCCGATTATGTTCGACGCAACTGAGTTTTACAAGGCGGTGAAGTCGAATGCGTTGCGTTGGGGGTTTTCTCCGCTCAAGGCGGCCATCTACGCCACGCTCGCGCTGGAAGAGTGCATGAACGACCCCGGGACAAAAGACCCGTTCCCGTTCCTCGCCACCATCGGTGCCTCGGCGCTCCCCGAGGTGGAACGGCTTGAACCGGCCAACGAGGAGGAAGCTGACGAGAGGCGCGACCTGCTGGAAGCCTATGACAGGCACGATAAAAAAAGCCTGACGCCGCTGCTGGACCAGTGGCGGAAAGTACAGAGAAAAATGAAGAACGTGGAATGAGTGAATTATGGCTACTGAGCACAAAAAACTGAAGCCGGAAGAGATCATCGTGGATCAGCGCTTGCAGGTCCGCAAGGCGCTCGACGCGCCGACGGTCGAAAGGTACGCCACTCTGATCGGCGATGGAGAGAAAATGCCGTGGATCGACTGCGGACGGCTCAAAGATGACGATCCTATCTACCTGATCGACGGCTTCCACCGCTACGCCGCATACGCTCAGCATCCGACACGGGAGCTGGACTGTCTGGTCAAGACTTTTAACTCGTTCGATGAGATGTTCGAGTGTGCGCTGATGTGCAACATGAAGCACGGCCTGACCCTCACCGAGGAGGAACGCCGGGACGCGATCCAGAAAGTGATCCAACTGCACCCGGAGGAAAGCCAGCGCCAGCTCGCCTGGAGGTGTGGGTGCTCGAAGTCTGTCATCGGAAAGTATCAAAACCAACTGGCCACGCGTGGCCAGTTCGAGCGGCCGGAAAAAGTGGTGGGCATAGATGGCAAAGCCCGGCCGACGACCGTCACCCGAAAGTATGAGAATCCGGCGATCATCGCTCCGCCGGAACCGATCGAGGAAGACAGCGAGGAACCGTTCGACTTCCAGCCGCGTGAAGACGAGGAAGCCCCACAAACAAAGACCCCGGTGCACTTTTGCGCGGGCGGGTGCGGTACGCCTATCTGGGAAGAGATGAAGAACACGCCTGACTGCTCATACGTGGAGCAGGGCGGGCGGTGGTTCTGCTCGGAAGAGTGCGCCAAGGCGTACGTGGAGAACAACGTCGAGTCGGAACCAGAACCGGAACCGGAAGACGAAAGCAACGCGGTGAAGTGCTCCCGCTGCGGGAAGACCGCCGACTTTAACTTCGCGATGGACTTCACCAAAAGCGGCTGGCGCTCTCAGGACGCCTACTACGAAAAGTGGCTCTGCCCGGACTGCAAAACGAAAGCCGAAGCCAAACCAGAGCCGGATCAGGAAGAAACCATCGTTACATGCAAGCACTGCGGCAAGACCACGACGCTGAAGGACGCACTGGACTATCAGAAAAGCGGCTGGCAGCCTGTCGACGTGTTTGGTGACGTCACCCAAAACTGGTGCTGCTCCGAAGAGTGCCTGAACGCAGAGATGGGAGTCGAGCCAAAGCCAGAGCCGGAGCCGGAAAAGGACATACCACTGGATCGGGCGGCGCTGCACGTTCCGAAGTGCCCATTCAGCAAGTTCCACCGCCCGAAGCTCCAGAAAGTTTCCAACAACGGCTACCGGGTAAAGTGCCCGGAGTGCGAGAAGGAAGGGCGCAGGGTGGGCACGTTCGTCGAGAAGTCCTGGAAGAAAGCGTACCAGTCGTGGGGGCGATATGACATCAAGACAAAGACACTTGAGGAACTCTTGGAAGAATCGGACTATTAATCCATAGACAGAAAGGACAGACATGGAAACGGTAGAATTTTGCCTTTACATCGCGCTGCTTACGTTCCTGATCGGCAGCATGGTGCTGCACCACGTGCAGAGCGCCCGTCTGGTGCGGGAGAGCCAGGAAGAAACCAAGGCACTGCTCAGAGCCTTGACGCACATCGTGGTCGTCTGCATCACCATGCAGAACGACGTGGAGCGCATGGCGAACGAAATGTGCGGCGAGGAGCCGGACGGTACGCGCATCAAGAAGTCGTGGACGGTCATCCGCCAGGAAGAGCCGGAGACCGAAGCCGCGGATGACGTGGAAGAAGGCGAGGCGCAGGCATGAGAGCAGACGACGATTTTGACCCGAGCGACGGCTTCGGTCCGGATGACTGGGAGTATGACGAGGACGACGGCTTCGAGGACTGGCCCGACCTGGACGAGGAACGCCCTGCATTCTGGGAGATCGAGGAACCAGCTCACTAGGAGGAGAAATGCACCTTTTATTTCAACGAGTTCAAGGCGAGAGCACCCCGGACGACTTCGGGAAAGTCCCTGACGAGGTGATGGGCCGGATCGTGACTTTCTGGGCAAACCGCGAGCTGATCGGGAAGCCCGGGACGGTGGCTCAGCTCCTCGGAGCGCTTTCTGACTTCGATATGATCCCACACCGGGAGAGGCTTCGCGACTACTTCACCAGCGAGACCCGAAAGCCGAAAGACGTGCTCTTGCTGGACTGCGAGTTATGCCGTGGAGATGGTGGCTTCAATCTCCGCTGGGACTTCACGGACGAGTGGAAGGAGCGTGATCAGAAACGACGCGATAAAGCACTTCACAAAACCGTTTCGGCGTATGAAAGGAAGATGAAAGGGGACCGGTAACGGCCGCCTGAGCTTTAAGGAAACCGGAAAGAGCCACGATGGCACATTTTACTTTACACATACCGAACACCTGCACCGCCGTCCGGGTCGAAGAGGCCGGAGGGGAAATAGTAGTTCACTTTGATTTTCCGGACCATCCGTCCACGACGGACTCGGAAGCCAGGGCGACGGCTGCGGGACTTTCCGCCGAGGAAAGGAAACGGGCCGCCAACGCCGCCCGACAGAAGCGGTACAGAGACCGGAAGCGTAACGCAGGCGTAACGCAAAACGTAACGCCAAGCGTAACGCAGACCGTAACGCGTTACGTTATCGAAGGAAAGAATGAAAGTATTTTTGATGTTCCTATTAATGGGGATATTAACCCTCTTAATGAAAATCAAGAAAAAAATACTCAAGAAAAAATTCTTTCATTCCTTCCTGCTCAAAAGAGCGTGACGCGTAACGTCCAGCGTAACGGCGTTACGGTGCCGGAGGGTCAGGAGCTGATCCCGTTCCTTCCGGCCGGAGCGCCGCCTGAGCTGGATCTGATCCACTGCCCGAAGCTGACCGAGGCCCTTGAGAAGTACTTCGAGTACCGGGCCTTTCACGGCGCGCCGAAGATGTATCCGGACTATGAGGCCAAATTCTGGGCTTTCGTCCAGAGCGCCCTGCGGGAGTTCGGCGAGGAGAAGGCCGCGGAGATCGTGGACCGGAACCGCCGAGAGCTCCGGTGGTTCACGCTTCGCGTCCCGCCGGACATGAAACTCCTGCCGACCGCTCCGCCGCCTGAGCCGGAGCCGACGTGGACGTCGATGTGGAACACGCCCGACCCGAACGACCCGGCGGAGATCGAGCGCAAGCTGGCTCTGGGAAGGTGTTGAAAGGAGCGGCGGGAATGACTGAAAATCGGGAACCGAAGCAGAAGCTCAAGCACTCCGAGGACTTTACAAGAGCGTGCAACGTGCGCCAGTTCGAGGAACTGAAAAAAGCGCTGGAAGCCATCATCGCCCAAGGAAAAGCCCTGGGGCTGGCGGTCTCCGCCTGGGAGGCCGAGCTGGCAGACACCGAGGAGCAGATCCGGACGCTGCAAGAGCTTCAGGATCGATGGTAGTGGAGAAAAGGAGGAAGCGATGAGCGAAAAAAGACATCATACAAAGCTGAAGCGGGAGGAGCTCGCGCTCTTGCGCCGGTACGACCTGGACGAGCTGGCTTTCAGGACCGGCGTGAGCAAAACGACGCTCTGGAACGCCATGAACGGCCGGGAGCTGCGGCAGAAGACCCGGGAGAAAATCCTCGCCTGGACGGCCAAAGAGAACGCCCGCGACCTGAAGGCCCTGAAAGGGAGTCACCTGAACGTATGGCGCAGCCGTGACGGTCGGTGCATCCGGTTCCTGCTCGTGATCACGGCCGCGGACGCGAAGCGGGCCGGGTTCGATGCAAACACGCGGCTCAACTCCGTGACCGGGATAGGCTGGTACAGGACGAAGGACGGGACCGGCCTCGCTCCGGTAATGTGGACGACGTACCGGCTTGAGTATCATACCCGGCGCGTGATGCCAGGTTTTTGCCGGCTCCGGCCAGGCCAAGGAGCCACATTCCCGGTGAGCGTCGCCAAGGACGGCGCGATTATGAGCCTGGAAGGAGAGGAGGACTGAAACGATGGCAGACGAAGAATACCCAATCCTTGAGCCAGCGTTCGACGTAAAACAGGCGCAGCTTCGCGCTTTCAGTATGTGCATTCCGATTTTTGGAGAAGTTCCTACTGTATCGGTGGATACAATTTACGAGGAGGTTGAGACTGGAACGTACAAGATCCCGCAGTGGACGTTCTCTTGTAAAGTTCCGACGAAAATCGGAGACGGCACGGTCTTCCTGCATGTGAACGTGGGACCTTACGAATCACTCCTTGAGTGCATCCGCCTCTGGAACATAACCGCAGCGGAGGCGAAAAAAGCGCTGTTCACCGAGGACCTCATCGGCGAAAGAAAGGTGAAGAGATGAGAGAGATCGAGTTTAGAGGACACGAGTCCCCGCTTTTTTCTGGGGAGAAAAAGAAAAAAAAGCCCAAGTGGCTTTATGGTTCATTGAGGAACACCAGCGAGGAGCACCCGCAAATTGCCGAGCCTCCGATGGGTCTATGGTGCAATGTTGAACCTGAAACAGTCGGCCAGTACACCGGCATGAAAGACAAAAACGGCGTGAAAATTTATGAGGGCGACGTGGTCGAGTCCGTGGTTCTTCGCGTCCCTCGGTACTCCATGGAATCGGAGCGCAGGTTCGGCGTCGTGAAGTGGGACAGAGACGTGGCGGCTTTCCGCCTGTACAGGGACGATGACCCAGACGACTCCCTTGAGCTTTTTCGCGGTCATAAATTGACCGTGAAAGGGAACGTGTTTGATGATCCCGTTCTCAAAAAGCGGTATGGTGACATCTATTTTATGGAGATGTGGAATCATCGAAGCGGATTAAACCAGGAGAAAACCAATGACTGAACCTGAAAAGAAACATTGCCCGGTTTGCGGGTATGACTTGAACATCCGAAACGACCTGCCGCCCATCGAAACGGCTCACCTGCTCATGCGGGTCGTAATGTCCCAGCTGGACCTCTGCACCCAGGACGAAGTACAGCAACTGCTTCAGCGGTTCTTCTCGTTCGTTTTGAGCGATCATCCGCTGGAACTGGACAAACAGGATTTTGAGATCGTTACAGGCGACGGTATCAAAAAGAAATGGAACCCAAGGACACAAAGCTATGAATGAGAACATCCACACCAACGAAAATCCGCTGTCCTACCAGGTCGGCGGCGACCACTACAGAAAATACGAGTATCAACCAGTCACTTTTTTCAGCGATGTGCAGCTGGACTTCAACCGAGCGAACGCGATCAAATACCTTGTCAGATGGAAGGACAAAGGAGGCATTGAAGACCTGAAAAAAGCGGTTCAGTATTTACGCTTCGCAGAAGAAGAGATCGATAAATATGACCGCAAAATTAAGCGCTTTGTTTGGCAATTTCCGTCCCATGAAGGCCGCCTCATTGAGGACATCTTGAACGGCAGTCTATGGGAAGCGAGGGAAGAAATCCAGGAACTGATCGAGATCGAAGAAGCCAACATCGAGGCGGAGGAGGGAGACAATGCATCAAACCCAGATACCTGATCAAGTGATCACGCACATCGTGGGCGCCATGAGGTACATGCTTGCAGACCGTCAAGATGTCCAGCAAGCGGGCGTTTTGTGGGGATACCTTCTCGCGCTGCGAGACGTCGAGGCGATCACCGTCGCGGAATGGGGACGATGGCAGAGCGCGCTGAGTACCGCCGAGATGCTGTTCACCGGTCACGACCTCACGGACGATCTGATGAGGGAGATACTCTCTTGCGACGGACCGCTGGAAGTGTTGGAGATATGGCGGAAAAGGAAGTTGGAGGCAATCGATGGGTGATTTTTTAGGAGACATCCTCGAAGGGACCGAGTGGAGCGACTTCTCCCAAAAACGGCTGGCGCACTATATTTACATGCTGCAAAGCCGGAAGGCGACCTCGGCAGACATCTCCGCCGTCTGGGCGTACCTGGACGCGCTGCGGGATAACAACCTGATCACGGGATACCAGAAGAACGCGCTGCTCGCGCTGGCGAACCGCGTCCACGAAAACCTGCTGAAGCACTGCGAGCCGTATGTGAAAATCCCGTGGCCGGAGATCGTGGAGACGATCGAGAGGATCGCGGGTGGAGAGATGAAAGAAACACAAAACAGGAGGTAATATGAACAAAGTGATCATCAGCGGGCGGCTCGGTGGAGACCCCGAGTTTAAGCGCATCAATAACGACTTCGCGGTCGCGGAGATGTCCCTGGCCGTCCACAAAAGGCAGCGGACGCCAGAAGGTGAGTGGGTCGATACCGTGAATTGGTTCTCGGTGCTGGCTCGCGGAAAGATCGCCGAGCGCGTCCAGAAAGTCTTGTGCAAAGGCTGCGGCGTGCTCGTCGAGGGATCGCTCCGCCTTGAAGAGTGGGACGACAAACAGACCGGAAAGAAGTGCAGCCGCGTCCTCGTGGAAATGTGGGACTTCGAGCCGCTGGGTGGCGGTCGCACCCGGGAAGGCAGCCAGGAACGCGAGGAAGGCCGCCGGGAGTATAGCCAGGAACGACCTCCGCAGAGAAAGCCGCAAGGACAGCAGCGGGGAGGGAACGGCGGCTCAGGCCGGTATTCAAGACGCGATGAAGGCGAGTATTACGGGGATTATGAAAAGCAATATTGACGCCGGCAGAAGGCCGCGTTATAAATATTCATGGAAGAAATCAAACCTCGCACGAAGTATCTGATCGAGAACCCGGCGCTGATCCGTGCGGTCGGCGTCCGGTGCGGTGTGCCCTTCCGTGAGCTGGACGACTTCGGGCAAGAGGTGCTGATGTCAAGTCTCATCCACCGGGATAACTACGACCCGACCAAGTGCTCCATCAAAACCTACGCGACGCGGTACGTGAGCTGGAGGGCAAGGTGCTACGTGGAGCATCTGGGGCAAAGCCGGGAAATCGTCTCCGATATGGCGGTCCACCTGACCCTCATGAAGCAGGGCCGTGAGGAGTGGGACAAGAGTGTAAAGGTGGGAAATCTACAAAAAAGTCGAAAATCTCCTAAAAAATCGCGGAAAAAGTCTTAAATATTAGAAATTTCTCTAAAAAAGCGTTATAAATATTCTGAGCGATAGAAAATTTTCTTTCTGGCCTCGGGTCCTTCCGTGTACAAAAACCAGAGAAGACTCCAAGGGTCAGAGTTACGAATTTAGAAACAGTTTAGCACTACGAAAGATGGTTTAACCATCGAAAAAAGGACGACTAAAGTGCAACCATGGGCAAGCGCAACTACACCGAGGACCAGCGGCGCAAGCATAACGCCTACGTCGCCGAGGCCAAGCGGCGGCGCAACGCCCAGGGCGCGGAGATCGGCACCATCCCGCCTGTCGGCGACCCGGAAAGACGGGCCGCAGCAGAGAAGTCCCTGACCGAGTGGGCCGCGGTGTACTGCTCGCACCGTCACCGCAACCCGGACAGCAAAAACCACGCGACGATGTATGCCGCACTGGATCGCGCGATCGCTTCCCGTGAGACATGGCTCGCGCTGCAAGCCCCACGAGGCGAGGCCAAGAGCTTCAAAAGCTCCGAGGCCCTCCTTTACGCGGTTTTGACAGGCAAGAAGAAGTTCGTCTGCTGCTTCACGTCCTCGATGAGCACGACCGAGACGCTGGCGCAGTACCTTGAGGGCCAATTCCTCGCCGACGGAGGCCCCTTTTATGAAGACTACCCCGAGGTCTTCGCCGCCCTGGATACCCAAGGGAACTACGCGCAGCGAAAGGTGACGTACAAGGGCAAAGACGTCGGCATCGTATGGGGGGCATTACTTAACGGAAAAAAGGTTTACCGCTTCCCGAAGATCGACGGCTGTCCCTACTCCGGCGCGATCATCGTGCTACAGTCGATCACCTCGAAGATCCGCGGTATGGGTATCGTCGATGAAAACGGCGTCCCGCTGCGTCCCGACCTGATCCTGATCGATGACGTCCAGGACTACGAGGTCAGCCAGAACCCGAACCGCATCGCGAAGCTGTTGGAAAAGACCGACAAAGACATCCTCGGTCTTTCAGGCGATGAGCCGCTTTCCATGATCGTGCTTGGCACACCGTTCCATCAGGACTGCTACATGTCCCGCATTATGAGGGACAAGCGGTTCGATGGGATCACGCTGAAAAGCATTTATACCTTCCCGACCCACATGGACCTCTGGGAAGAGTACCGCAAAAAGTGGGAGTCCGTCTATGACGAGACACTCCTTCAGCTCGGGCCGCTGGAAAAAGCCAAAAGCACCGAGGCGGCCTATACCGCGGCCTCCGCCTTTTACCAGGCGAACCGGGAGCAGATGGACGAGGGCTGCGACATATCGTGGCCAGACCGATACGCGAGAAAGTACTCGGGCGTCTCCCCCATTGAGAACATCATGCGGGAGTACCTCCTCATTATGCGGGAGGACGCCTTCAACCAGGAGAAACAGTGCCTCGTGGCCTCGCGTGATGTGGGAGTCGAGACCCTCGACGAGGACACCTTCCTCAAGAAGTGCTCGAAGACCTTGCCGGAGTGGGTCTCCCCGGACTGGGCCAGCAAGCTCACCGCCGCGATCGACGTCCACGGGAATGTGCTTTACTGGACGCTCGCCGCCTGGGGGCCTGGCTTCGACGGGCACACGGTCAGCTACGGGACGTGGCCGAAGCAGCCGCGCAGCGCGTGGAAGCAGGCCCGCGTGCCGCACTCCCTGCGCCAGATGTACAAAGGATCGGGCGACTCCGGCGCACTCCGTGCCGGGCTTGAGGACCTCGTGAAGTTCCTCCTCACCCAGCGATACACCCGCGAGGACGGCTCAGAGATCTACCTTGAGAAGATCATCATCGACAACAACAACGGCCTTTTTCGCAAGACCGTCACCAACTTCATCAAGGAGAGCGAGCACCGCGAGAAGCTCGTCGGCTACGTGGCCGACTGGTACGGCTCCGGGCACCAGCCGCGCAAGAAGAGCGAGGAAGGCGGGATGGAGTGGAAATACACGCCTGACTCCCACCGCCGCGAGATTATCGCCTTCCGTGACTACTGGAAAGCCTTCGCGCTGTCCCGCTGGCTCACCCCGGTAGGTGACTCCGGGTGCATGACCATATACAAGGGCGGACCCAGCCACCACCGCCGATTTTACTCGGAGCTGACCGCGAAGAAGTACCACCCGGTCGTGCTTTCCAGCGGGAAAAGCATCCTCCGCTGGGATGACAAAGCCGAGAGCGATGACCACTACGGCGACTGCGACACGATGAACTTCATCGCTGCCAACATTGTCGGTATCGGGCAGAAAGCCGAGACAGACGTAAAACTACCGCGCCGGCGCGTCAAGCTGTCGGACCTCCAAAAAAGAAAGATGAGCCGGTATTATGAGTGAAGAGCTTATTCAATCCGTGGAGCGCAAAGCCGCCGAGATCGCCCTTGGTGGTGCGGTCTCCAAGTCCACTTCGGTGGACGGCGTCCAGGTCTCCCAGACACTTCAGGACCCATCGAAGCTGGTCGAGGTAGCCAACGCACTTGACCGCCGCGCCGCCGCCAAAAAAGGCATTTTGTCCCAGCTCCACTTTGTGAAGATCAAAGACCAACCGTGAGACTATTCCCAAAACTGAACATTTTCCGCAAACCGAAGTACCCGCGCCGCGTAATTGCCGCCGGTGTACTGGACTCATCCGTCAAGGACTTCAACGACGAACGTCCGCAGGCGCGTGATGTCTATGCGGACGAAATTTTCAGCCCAGGCGAGCGCAAGCAGGCGCGGGCCAGGTGCCGGAAGCTGATCCTCGATAATCCTACGGCGTTCCACCTCGCCGTTTCCCAGATGCTTTCCACGGTCGGAAATCCGGGCTCGCTTCAGGTCAAGACACTGAACCCCGCCCAGGCGGCAGCCGTCGAGAAAAAGTTCCGGATCTGGGCCACTGCGACGGGTCTCTGGAACACGCTCGGCAAGATGGTCATGGCTCTGCCTTTTGACGGTGAGAGCTTCGCGGTCCTTGCGAACGTCGGCACTTCGGCGCTGACGCTCAAGATGATCGAAGCCAGACGGGTCAACTCACCGCCGTCCGAACGTGCGCAGCCATACGTTTACGATGGCATCGAGTTCGACCCGCAGACCGAGGAGCCAGCGTTTTACTTCGTCGAGCGAAAGGTCATCAATCCGATGCTGGACCGCGGCAACGAGTGGGACCGAGTGCCAGCTCTGGGCGTCTTGCACCTCTTCCTTGACTTTATGGGAGAGCAGCATCGCGGCTGGCCGCTGCTGGACTCTTCCGCCCGTCCGCTGCGTGCCATTGAGGACCTCCGGCAGGAGACGATCGAAGGGACCCGCACCGCCTCGCGCATCACCGGCGTGATCTCATCGGACGAAGCGGACGCCTTCGATTCTTCCGGCATCACCTACGAGGCGATGGACCAGATCGCCATGCCTCGCCGCGGTCTGCTTTTACTCGGGAATGGCTTGAAAGCCTCCCAGATGAAAGTGGACCCGCCAGGCGCGAACCTGAAGGACTTCCACGACCTGAACGTCACCATTGCCGGAGCGTCCACGATGACGCCGCGCAACATCGCAACGAATGACAGCAGCGCCTACAACTTCAGCTCCGCCAGGTTGGATCACATCCTTTACGATCAGTGGGTCGGCTACCTACGCCGCCACCTGAAGACGCTCCTGTCGAAAGTCTTCACGATCTGGCTCGCGTCCAACATCGACGATCCGGCCATTGACGCGCTCGTCACGGTTTCCGGCAACATCCTCGCCGTTCCGCACGACTGGTACTTCCAGGACACCGTGCTCGATGAAGAGACGAACACCAAGGTGATCTGCCAAAAGATCGCCTGTAACTTGATGTCTTACAAAGACTACTACGCTTCGCAAGGGAAAGACTGGGAAGTGGAATTTCAACAGATCGCGGTGGAGCAGAAGCGTATGCAGGAGCTGGGGATCACACCAGCCGACCAGGCGGACACCACGCCCGCACCGTCACCAGGCACGCCCGACGATGTGGACGCGGACGGCATACCGGAGCCTCCTCCAGCGCTGATCCCGACACTGCGAAGCGGTCAGGACCTTGCGAAGACGCTGGGCGTCACGGCTCAGCGGCTCAATGGCTGGCGCAAGCTGGGTCTTCCATCCTACAAGGTCGGAGGCCGGATCCTTTACGAACCGTCCGCCGTCGCTGACTTTATCCAGAAAGGAAGCAGGTAGAAATGCACATCCTCACCCGCGCACCTTGCCAAATTCAGGCCGCAGGCGTGAAAATCCCTCGCCTGACCATTACCCCCGCATACTCCGGCGGCTTCCTGCTCCTGCCGGACTTTCAGAACGTTCCGGTGGTCCTTGACCTCGCCACGCTCTCTTTCGAGCAGGAAAACATCCCGATCCTATGGCATCACCACGATGAAATCATCCTCGGCCATACCACCGCGCTGAAGTGCGATGGACGCGCCATTGACGCGGAAGCCGAACTCACCGCCTACGCCGAAACGTCCGACTCGGCGGGGAAGCGCAAGGCGGAAGAGGTCGTCTCCAAGTCGAAGCTCGGCCAGCGCTGGGAGGCTTCGGTGGGGACCGGAGTGATCGCCACCCAGGACGCCGCGCTCGTCCCGGAAGGCGAAAAGGTCAGCGTCAATGACCGCGAATTTACCGGCCCGCTGTACCTCATTAAAAATATTCGTATCGTTGAAATTTCCCTTGTGCCCGTCGGCGCGGACCGCGACACAGGAGTCACCATTACCGCCAGTGGACTGCTGGCAGAAGGTACTAAAATGAGTTTTCTTGACTGGCTCGCGTCGAAATCGATCGACCCGGCAACCGTAACCACCGAGATGGTGGGGGACCTCCGCGCCCAGTATCTCGCGGAATTTCCGGACGCGGACGTGGCGGCTCTGGACGCTGCGCTCGCTTCCCTTCCTGGCATCACCGCTGGCGGAGGCGCTCCTCCGGCTCCTCCGGTCCCGCCGGTGCCTCCGACCCCGATTCAGGGATCCGGCACGCAGACCCCGCCCGTCGATGACGGCAAGACCTCGCAAGTCTCCAACCCCGGCACGCAGACCTCGAAACAGTCGGCTGCGGACTTCCTCAAACAGTTCCGCGGTCAGACCACGATCACCGCTTCGGGCACCAGCTCCAAAGAACCATCCCGCCAGGATATTGCCACCGCGGCTCTTCTGCTCAGCCGTATCGACGGCAAGAAGCTGGAAGCCGCCGGTCTGCCATCCCGCGCCATCGACGCGGCTACGGGCATGACGTGGCGCCGTGCCGGATTCCACACGGTCTTCCGTGAAGCGCTGAGGGCCTCCGGCATCAGCACCTACGACATGGGCCCGCGTGAGCTGGTGCAGTCCGGTCTTTCGATCATGCGTCAGAATACCTCGCGCTGCGTTGGCGGCATCACCGCCGCGGGTCTCTCTTCGGACTACACGATGTACGTCTTCAAGGACACCATCGACAAGGCCGTCATGACCCGGTACGAAGACGCCAAGACCCCGCTTTCGGACATCGCGAAAGACCGCACCACGCGAGACTTCCGCCCGGTGACGGACTTCCGCCTGGGGCTTCAGGGCTCGTTTGCCGAAGTCGGTCCCTCGGGTGATCCGCCGATGGCCCGGATCGTGGATGAAGGCTGGACCTGCCAGATCAAGAAGTACGAGCTGGCGGCCAAGATCAGCTTCGAGCAGCTCTGCAATGATGACTGCAACGTGCTGGACGACATCTCCGACTACTTCGTGCGCGACGCCGTGCAGCAGCAGGAGAAGCAGATCGCCCAGGCGATCCTCGGCGGTATCGGCGCCGGCTTCTACACGACCGTCACTCAGGCCCCGTTCGGCTTCGACGGTCTGAAGAAAGCCATCTCCGCCTTCCGCAAGATCAAGACGCTGGAAGGTGAGACGATGGACCGCGAAGCGCAGGCCGTCCTGATCCCGACCGCGCTGGAAGCGGATGCGAAGATCATCTATCAGTCCACCGAGGTCAACGAGACCACGGCCCAGGGCAAACGTTCCGGCAACAAGAACATTTACAGCTCTCACTTCACGCCGATCGTCTCGGCCCGCCTGGATTCCGACTCCGGCATCTCCGGCGGTTCGGACACGAGCTGGTTCCTGCTCGCCGATCAGAAAGCCTCGCCGATCGTGGCAAAGTGCTACATGGAAGGCTTCCTGGCTCCGCAGGTCAAGACGTCAGACCTCACCGACAACTTTGACATCAAGTACCTCGCGATGTACACTTTCGCGGCCAAGCTCTACGACAGCCGCGGCGGCGTGTACTGCAAGGCGACGAGCTAAGAAGAAACACACGGGACCGGCCCGCGCGGTCGGTCCCACGTCATTGACTAAAACTCGCACTCTCATATAAGGAACATCAAATGGAAATTTTTGAAGGCTTTCTGGGCAGCTTCCAGAACATTCAGGGGACCGCTGGCTCCGACATGGCGACGAATTCCGTCGTTACGCTCGGTCCGTTCCGCGCAGTGACCCATCAGGCATGGAAAGCGGGTGAAACGTTCACCGCCTACATGAGCGCTCCGGTCTCGGTGTATGGCTTCACCCTGGCGGACACTGCGGCCGACACGGTGAGCGTCGGCACTCCGATCTACATCACCTCGGCCGGAAAAGCCACCACATCCGCGTCGGGCAACACCTACGTGGGCGTCCTCTGGCAGGCCATCGCCTCGGGCGATACGCTCTGCGCCGTCGCTCTTTGCAACGCCACCCCGACCGCGGGCATCACGTTCCCGATCGCGTCCTCGACCCAGCTCGGCGTCGTCAAGACGGATGGTGCCACCATCGACGTGACCGATGCAGGCGTGATCAGCGTCCACGGCACGTGATCGTAATTTGACATGAGGAATTGGGAGTCCCAGCGGCTCCCAGATCCTCCCATCTTTCCCAGAAAATCCCAGTAGAAAGTATATCATGGCCTACTCAAATTACGGCACATCGACTTACCCGGTCTTACTCAATGACCCACTCCCGACGCTCGACCCAGCCAACCCGACCGTCGCGGCCCGCATCGAAAACGGCCTGGCACAGACCATCACGGCGGTCAAGAAGATGCTCGTGCGCGATGGCGGCAAGGTCTGGATCGGCACGGCTGCGCCTTCTGTCACGGACCTCCCGAACGCGGAAGAAGGGGACGGCTACATTCAGACCGACGGCACCAACGCCCTGCACATTTACACGCTCACCAGCAAAGCCAACGATACCTGGTCGGATGAAGGCTCCCTCCAAGGTCCGGGCGGCAACGCGATCCACTTCGGGACGGCCGTCACCGGGACGGGGACCGGCATCTCCGCCACGGTCGCAGGATCGAAGGCCAACGACATGTACGTCAACACCTCGGCCTTCGGGATATACCAGGCGACCGCGCCCAACACGTGGAACTATCTCGGCTCGCTGCAGGGGCCCGCAGGCGCTGCCGGTTCGGCCATTTTCTTCGGGACGGCCGTCACCGGGACGGGGACCAGCATCTCCGCCGAGGTCGCAGGATCGAAAGCGACTGACACTTACATCAACTACTCGACCTGGAACGTGTACCAGGCGACTGCACCCAACGTCTGGGATTATAAAGGCAACATCGCCGGGCCACAAGGCGCGGGTTCCGGCTGGGACGTCTCGACCGACTCCGCAAGTACTGCCTGCTCGTGGACTCTGGCCAACGGTGCCTATAAGTACTTCACCAACTCAGCGATCACATCGCTGACGATCACCGACGGTCTGAACAACACCGGCGACATGGCCACGGTGGAGTTCACCAGTCCCAGCACGGCGGCCACCTACTCGGCGCCTTCCGGCTCCAAGCACTACGGTGACGACTGCTCCGACGGAGCCTTCACGCCTTCGGCAAGTACCACTTATAAACTCGTTTTTGAAAAGTGGGGCGCCGGCTTGACCTGCTACGTGAAAGCGAGGTCCTGACATGCTCTACCGACTTGAAAACGGCCAGCCGGTCCCGGTGACGAAAGTCGAAGTGGACGGGCAGATCATCACCAATCCGCCCTGGGAGTGGATGCAGGACAACGGCTACGGCTACCAAAAGGCCGAGATGGTCCCGCCGTCCTACGATCCCGACAACGAGCGCCTTGAGTCTCGCTGGGTACTCACGGAAGATACGGACTGTAAATGGCCGGTCATCGTGAAGGAGTACGAGGTCGTCGAGCTGACCACGGCGGAAAAAGCCGCGATCCATAACGCTAAACTTGACGCGCAGATCGATGCGGTCAATGCCGGCTATGAAACGTACAAGACCACGCCGCTGACCTATACCGACGGCACCAGGACGATGCTGCTCAAGCCGATCTGGGTGACCGAGTACTACGGCACCCTGATGCAGATCGGCCTGATGTCCAGCGGTGCGAACTTTCCGGCCACCATCACGGACGCCGCCGGCTCGAACTTCGAGCTGACTTTTCAGGAGTTCTCCACCCTGTACCTCTGGCTCGTCCAGCAGGCCCAGACGGAGATCAAGCGAGTGAATGACGCCATCGCTGAACTTCAAGCGCAGAAGGAGGACCCGGATGCCGAACTTTGACGCACTCCGTACCGCCTCCCTGGGGGCTTTGTCCTATATCTGCCGCCCAAAAGAACTGAAGCCGTGCTTCCTTTTTCAGCTCACGTCCAGTCTGGACTGTATCGCTGGAAGCGGCTCGGCGAGTGGGACCGGCAACATGAGGTATCTCAGCTCTGTCAAACCGTGGCCGCAGCTGTATATGATCAACTCGACTGGCTATGGGTGCCCGTATTTGTCGGTCTCCACAACCGAGGAAGCCGGGAAAGAATGGTCACTTGAGTTTATGTGTAACTGGATCGAAAATGCCTCGACGCTGGCGGTCTCTTTCGCAAACATCGAATTTGCAAGGTCCAAGACGTCGTTCGTCCGGTACTCGATAAACGGAACGTCGGCAACGCCTTCAGAATCCCACACATACTCAGCGACTTCGCACATTGCCCTCGTTTACAAGGGTGGAACACTCAGGATTTTTGACGGCGGAACTTTGGTAGATGTGCGAACGGCTTCACTGCCAAATAATCCTAAATTAATGGCAATACAAAACGAGACTTCCAACGCCGGAGTACTGGTTTCCAACCTCCGACTGGTGCCGGTGGCGCTGGGTACGGACACGACTTACCCAGTTCCGACCGCGCTTTACACCGGCCAAGAACCCCTAAATGGGGGGGGGGTAATCCTTCCTAGGTCCTCCAAATTCACACCCAGACGGCGACGAATTGCGCCGGTCGCAGTTATGGGAGGGAGGGCTTAACGATGCCAAATTTCGACGCATTAAGAGCGTCCAACATCGGCGCACTGTCCTATATATGCCGTCCGAAAGTGAAACCGGCGGAGCTGTTGGCGCTATATCCGTTTGATGGGGACCTGAACGACATTTCCAATTACGGACGCACCTGTTCCACCTCGGACTATAGCTTCACGAACGACGGACCGTTCGGGAAGTGCCTGTCATTCAATGGAACGGTGATACACGACGCTTCAACGGCCTGGAGTATTGACTTTTTCGGCCAATTTCTCATCAGCGGAAGCGGCGTGAAGGTGCTTAACTTTTCAAGTAGTACACAGAGTGCCGGACTATATGGCGTCAATAATGATGTTATTTGCCAGATAACGAATACGAACCTATGGTTTAATACGGGCGTCGGAGCCTTTGCTCACTACGCCCTGACCTACGACGGAAGCGTTATAAGCGGCTATGCAAACGGCGTGAGGAAATTTCAGGACACCAAAGCCCTCAACGCTCAGACCACTATATCGTGCATCCGCAAGGCGTACTTGAAAATCAGCAACCTCCGCGTGGTTGGCAAGTGCCTGACCACCGGCACAACATTCCCTGTCCCAACGGGATTTTACACGGGTTTTGAGGACCTTTAATGGACTGGTACACCCTCACCAATACCGACTGGCTCGCCCTGGCAGAAAACGCCTGGGAGACTCTCACGGACGGCACGCCGACCGCGGTCCCGTACTCCGTGGTCTGGCTGAGCCTGACTAACTTCGAGTGGGGGCTGCTTACCGAAGCCCAGTGGCAAGCGCTGCGCGAGGTCTTCAAGCAGCTACTATGGCACATCGCACTTTTACCCCTTTCCAGCCAGCCGTGGACGATCGGCCTCCTGCCCCTTTCGGACGCTGAAGGCAACGCCGAGACCGGCATGAACATCAAACTATGGATACACTCATGACCTACACCGAAAACATCGTCGCCGGAGGCGGAAGCTGCACGCTTCGCGCCCAACTGACTGACTGCGAAGGGACGATGGTCGCGCCCGCGGACGTGGCCGCGATCACGCTAAATATTTACGAGTACCTGAACCCGTCCGCACATGTGGATGGGTACTACGGACTCGCGATACCGACCACGGCCATGCTCGCGACCTACGCCGAGGACTGTCAGGGCAGGAAGTACAACTTCAGCTACAACGCGTACCATGACGCGAAGCCGATGTTTCCGCGGCGTCAAACGGTTTACGTCATTGAGCTGGTATGGACGGACACGAATGGCAAGCCCTACGCCCAAAGCATGGAGGTCGAAGCGCAGTGACGTACCTGGACGACATCGCCGCACAAATGGCCGACTTTTTCCGGCAGAACGCCCGCCCCATCACCTACGAGGGTCGCACGGTCCTGGCGGTGCAGGCCGGCACGCAGTGGCACGACATCGAGAAGGTGAAAGAGACCTTCGGCGTGATGGCCTCATCCCGGGACTATATATGCAAGCGGACCGACTTCCCCGAAGGCTCCGAGCCAAAGCCGAAGGACATCATCGAGGACCACGGCACGCGCTGGAAAGTCTACCAGCTCTCCGGCGAGGAGTGCTGGCGCCCGCTGGGCGGCGAAACCACAGGCCTGATAAGGATCCACTGCAAGAAATGAAAGACGCAACAATTTGGCAAGCCGTCACCGACCGCATCGCCTCCACCCTGACCGGGTGCGAGGTCAAGCGGACGTATGACCCGGAAGCCGCCCTGAAAGGACTGGAAGACCTCGGCAAGACGCTCGTCCTGGTGTGCCTTTCCGGCAAGACTTCCACGATGCAGTCCCAGCGACTCAACCGGGACGACTTCGAGTTCCGGGTCTTCCTGGTGGACTACATCACGGCCCAGGGCGAGGCCGAGGAAGCCGCCGCGATGGACCAACTCCTCACGCTCCCGCCGGCGATCTATGACGCCTTCGCTTTCAGGACAGTGGACGCCACCGAGGGACAGGAGACGGTGAGCCTGAAGCTCCTGCCAGGCTCCGACTTCGACACGGAGTACCTCACCACCCACGAGACCTTCGTGGCCTGTATCACGATGAACGTCACCGCACTTCGGGAGGTCACCTGATGCCGCGAGAAAAAGACCTTGCCGAGCAGATGGAGCAGATCCGCCGGGACCTTCAGGCCCTCGGGAAGGACAAAGCCGGGCGATCCATCAAAAACGCGGCGGCCTATATGCTGAAAGTCATTCAGCACTACCCGCTGAAAAGCACCCGGCAGGACGATCCGAAGCGGCAGGCGACCAGCGCACTATACAAGCCCGCGAGCGCTGAAAACTGGGTCGATATGCCGGACGGCCAACGCCTGACGGTCGGCCAGTTCCTCCGCGAAAAGCTGGGGGCTCGCGAGGACAAAAAAGGAAGGCTCAACGGCTTCCAAAAGTCGGCGTCGAACCGGCGCCGCGTGGAAAACTTCAAGGGGCGCAAAGCCCGGACGATCTACACGATCGGCAAGGACAAGCACTCCGACCCGAACCCGCAGCCGGTGACCTACTTCCGGCAAAGCGGCAAAAAAGAGCCGCGCACCTGGTCGGCGGGGCAGTTCGGCCACTTCGACTACTGGCTCCGCAAGAGTTGGCAGTACAAGATGCAGCAGTACGGCGTAGATTTTCTGCTCCGAGGCGAGCACTTGGGCTTTCAGTATGATGGCGACTTCCTCCAACGACTGGACCAGGGCGGCACCTTCACACTGCCCCACCGGACGGTCGGATACAAAGCCTTCATCAAGACCACCCACCAGGGGAAGCTGACCCACAAAGAGGTCTTCTTCTACCCGGTGGCCGATGAGCACCCGAAGCAGGTCCACACCTCCGGCTACCACATCGCGCAAAACATCATCAGGATCGTGAAAGAGCACTTTCACATGAAGTAACTTTAGACAGGAAAGGAACATGCACATGGGTGCTGTACTTGGCTTCGAGGGAACGCTGACCATCGACAGCGCGAACCCCGGTTTTACGAACCTTCGCTTCGGCTTCGGCCACACCGAAGTGGACGCGACTACCCAACTTGACGAAGGCAACAAGTCCTACGTCAAGGGCCTCTATGACGCTTACATTAGCGCCGACATGAACATCGACGACTCGACAGCCTGCGCCACCGTACTGGCGGCGGTCCAGTCCCGCGATCCGGTGACGTGCTCCGCGACGCTTGGCGAAGACATCTCGATCTCCGGCTCGATGATGGTCTTCGGCGGCGAGGTCAGCACCGGACTCGACGAGATCCCGAAGATGACCGTCACCTGCCGACCGGCTCCGGCCTCCGGCTCTTCCTCCTCGACGACCACTACCACGGGTGGCAACTCCCAGGGCGGCGGAACGTCTGGCGGCGGAGGCTGACAATAAGTTAGGAGTGAGGAGTTAGGAGTTTTCCAAAAGCGCCCAGCTCCTCCCGGACATTTCAGAACATTCCAGAAAGGACGATCCTATGAAAACGCTGTTTTTTAACATTTTGAAGGCCGAGTTGGTGAAGTATCTCACCGAGAAATTCACCGCCGCAAACGTTCAGAAGCTCCTTCAAAAGGTCCTCGACCTCGCGAAAGCCAAAGCCGCCGAGACCCAGACCGCGCTGGACGACGCGCTGATCCAGGCGGTCGAGTACTTCATCATCGACTCGAACGCCGCGGAAAAGCTCGTCTCTCTCGCGCTTCAGCTCCTGGACGGCCAGAAGCTCTGCGCCGATCCGGCTGTCGAAGAAGTTCCGGTCGGTGAGCAGATCGCCGCCGAGCTGCACGACTGGGCAGAAACGTGGTGAAATGTAAGGCGGTAATGAAGCCGGAGGCGGAATGACGCGCCGGTTCCATTACCACAAAAAAAAAGGACGAACAATGCCGCAATTCAAAGATAACACAGGCCTCGCATGGCCTATTGAGATCAAGGTCCGCGATGTGGAGCGGATCAAAGCGCACGTCACCGGCGCGAACGGCCAGCCGGTGGACCTCTTGGCCGTGGCCGAGCAAGGGGATTTTTCCGCCATCTCCGGCAGCGTCGAGGTTGTGCTGAAAGTCGTTTTCTGGCTCTGCTTCGATGAGATCATGGCCAACTTCGACCGGGAAGCGTGGGACCGCAGCCAGGCCGACTTTTACAAGATGTGCCCCGAGGAAAAGCAGAAGACACCCCTCCAAAAGGCCGCCGACTGGTTCGGCTCCCGTATCGGAGGCGAGCAGGTCCTTCCGCTTGTGAAAGCCTGGGAAGAGGCGCTCCTAAATTTTATCCCGAACCCTCGCGTCCGCGAAGCCGTCCTGCGGCTGATGGATCGCGAGACGGTGTACAAAGCCAAGCTTCTGGAAGCAGCGGAAAAGACCGCGCTGCTCACCTACGAGCAGAACGAGGAAGCACTTGGCGCGTCATCCTCGAATACGCCGGCGAGCTCGGACTGAACCCGGCGCCCTTCTCCCTGCGTGAGCTGAAGATCATGGCGCAGGGCCGACGCAAGGAAGAGTGGTACAGGACCGCCTTCGCAACCTGCGCGATCGCGAACTCCTTCCGCAGCAAGAGAACCGCGATCAAGCTCGGGAACTTCCCCTACTGCCAGACGGAAGAAAAGATCCGCATGGCGACTAAGGCGGAGTGTAAGACTTTCGCCGAAAACTTTTTTAAGAGATAACCCATGGCCGACGAACTCAGCATAAAAATCAGCGCGAACACTCAGGAGGTCAAAGCCGCCGAGAACGAGCTTGTGATCATGCAGAAGACGGTCGGCAGGCTGAACGGCGAGCTCCAGAAAAACAAGAGCTCGTGGGGCGGCGTCACTTCCGCCGTCACCGCCGCGAGTACGGCCTTCATGGCCATTAATACTGCGGCCCACCAGTACGTGATCGCGCCGCTCAAGCAGGCGATGACGACCTTTATGGAGTTCGGCGACGCACTGGCCAAGACATCCCAGCGCGTCGGCATCGGCGTGGAGTCTCTCGGCGCGTTGAAGTTCGCCGCGGAGCAGTGCGGGGCAAATTTCGACATTCTGACCGACGGCATCAAAAAATTTCAGAACCAGCTCGGCGCGGCTTCGATGGGTGACACGTCCGCTATCGAGAAGCTCGGCAAAGCGGGCATTGACGCGGGCTCTTTCGCGGGTCTCTCCGAAGAAGATCAGCTCATGAAGCTGGCCGACCACATCGCAGCCATCGGTGACAAAGCGACGCAGACCCGCGTGGCGATGGAGCTTTTCGGGAAGTCCGGTTTCAAACTTCTGCCTTTCTTCCAGGAAGGCGCGGCGGGGATCAAAAAGCTCATGGCTGAAGGCAAAGACATCGGCGCGGTACTGGGTGAGGAAGGCGTGGCCTCAGCCGTCGAGATGACCGACGCGATGAACCGTCTGAAGACCTCCGCCTCGGCCATCTCAAACGTCTTTATCGCGAACCTCGCCCCCTCTATCTCTTCCGTCCTGGACTATCTGACCCAGGGCGCCAAGATCGCCACGAAGTTCGTCAAGGACTACTCCGGCCTGGTGACGAGCATCGGCGCCAGCGTCGCGGCCTTCGCCACGGTCAAAGTCGGCATCGTGGCCGTCACGACGGCGCTCCCCGCGCTGATCGCTGGCTTCAACGCTCTGAAAGTCGCCATGCTCTCCAATCCCTACCTCCTCGGCGGCGCGGTCCTCATCGGAGCCATCACCGCCGCCTGGACGATGTGGAACAAAGCGATCAAGGAGACCGAGCAGCGTCTCAAAGCGATGAACGAGGAGGCGCAGAAGCACGAGCAGGCCGTCCTCGCCGCCAACGAGGCCGATAAGAAACTTTTCGACCGACTGCAAGAGCTCGCCGATATGGAAGACCCACTCAACAACGAGGAGATCCGTGAGGCTCAGGCGCTCATCGACGAGCTGGAAGGGAAATACGGCAAACTCGGGATCACCATCGACGAGAACAAGAAAAAAATTCACGGCATGGTCGAGGCTCAAGCCATTCTCAATAAAGAGATGGCCCACAAAGAGATTGACGCACTCGACGAGCGGAAGAAAGCCATTCAAGCGCAAAAGAAAGCACTTGAGGATGAAGAGAAGAAAGACCGAGAAAAACATTTTCAAGCGATAAGAGCATACAACAATAAGGGAACCGCGAAACTGTCCTATGCTGTAGAGCAAGAGGCTCTCGGAGTCTTTGGAAGATCGCAAAAAAGAAAAGCGCAGCTTGCTGAACTCGATAAAGAAGCGGCAGGACTGACGCAGCGTCAGCAGTCGCTCCGTAGGATCACCACGGCGCAACCTGCAAAGCCTCAAGAGCAGCCAAAGACCCTCTCCCAGCTCAAGCAGGAAAGCACCGCCGCCCGCAGTGCCCAGAACGCCGCCAAGGCTGAACTCGCTGGCATGAAAGAAGACGCGGACCTTGACTTCCGCGACGAGACCACCAAGGCTTACGCCGCGCTCGACGCGAAGTACAAGGAGAAGATCGCCGCGCTGGAAAAGAAGATCGAGCTGACGGAGAAAGCCGGAGGCGACACGTCCGGCCTTTATGAAGGCTACAACGCCATCGAAACATGGCGCCAGCAGGAACTTGCGAAGATCGGCGAGGGGATCGCGCAAGAGCAGCAGAAAGCCGCGGATCAGGAGTACGCCGCCTGGAAGGAGCGCAACCCAGAGCGGGACGCGCTCGAAAAGAAAGACCCGCGAGTCGCCGCCGCCGAGGCGAAAGTCCAGGCCGCACGTGACGCCCAGGCGCAAGCCATCATTTCCGGCGTGGGTCTGCCCGAAGCCGACGCCCAGCTCAAGCAGGCGCAGGAAGGGCTTGCCAAGTCGATCGCGGAAGCATCCGGCGAGGCCCGCAAAAAGGCAAAAGACGATCTGGACAAAGCTACGGACAAGCTCGAAAAGGCCGAAGCGGAGGGAGCCGACAACAAGACGCTCAACGAGCTGACGCAAGCGGTTCGCGAGGCCCAAGCCGCCTATGACAAGGAGAACGAGGCGTACTTTTCCGCCGTCGGGAGCCTCCGAAAAGAGACCGAAGAGCAGACCGCCGAGGCCGTCCAGACCACGCTTTCCAGCGCCGGGACCTTCTCGGCGTATGGCATGGACGCGGCGGTCATCTCCGATATTCCTCAGCAACAGCTTGACGTACTGCGGAAGCTGCTTGACAATACGGACCAAATCAAAGAAGAGCAGAAGAACGAGGGGGCCTACACGAAATGAGCGTAGCACTTTTTGCGCCGAACGGCGACTATACCGGCGACGGAAACCGGAAGACGGGCGAAAAAAGCCACGATGTGACTTACAAGCTCGTCTCCACGTCGAATATCGACGCCGGCACCGCCTGGGGGCAGGCGTGGACGCTGATGAACCGGCAGTACCCCTTTTTTCGCGACTGCATCCTCCGTACCGTGAAAGTCACCGGCCAGCAGGACAACTGGGGCACGGTGTACGAGGTAGTCGGCCACTACGTCAAGGAGCCGAAAGACGTCAATCCCCGCTTCGCCATGCTCCACTTCTCGACGCGAGGCGGTCGTGAGAAAAAGGTCCACTCCTACGCAACCCAGTCGTATAAAGCGACCGACGAGGCCGGCAACCCGCCAGACTTCAAGCACGGTATCGGCTTTAACAACGGCCTCTTTCAAGGGGTCGATGTAGTCGTCCCGCAGATGGGCTTTTCCATCGAGGCGGACCTGCCAGCTACGGAGTTCGGCCCGTCCCAGCTCGCCTATATGCACAACATAACCGGCTCGGTGAACGCGCAGGCGATGTGGATCTTCCCGGTCGGCTCGGTCCTTTTCCTCGGCATCACGGGGAACTCCCACCGGGAGAAAAACGAGCTCACGGGCGACTGGGACCTCTGGTTCCGCTGTAATTTCGAATTTGAGGCCAAACCGCCGATCATCGACGGCACGATCCAGCCTTTTGAGCACGTGACGAAGCAGGGTATGCAGTACTTCTGGGTTATGCACGCCGACCGGAAGGACAGCACCTCCGCGATCACGATCCCGAAGCCGATCGCGGCCTATGTTGAGACAGTTTACCCATACGCCGATTTTAGCTGGTTCAACACGCTCCAGTGGTGAACCCCAACGAAAGGACGAACCAATGAAAAACCAACTCAAACTTTTTTTCCTCACCGCCGCGCTCCTTTTTTTTGGAGCCTTTCCGGCTGTCTCCGGTGCTGCGACGCTCTCCGCGCCCGAGCGCGTGGACGCCGGACGCCTGGCGACGGTGAAAAGTGATGTGAAGGGGGATTATTTGATCTATCCCCCGGACGCGGCTGATCTGGCGAAAGACTCGGACGAGCAGACGCTTTACTTCGTCGCTCGCCGGGACTGTGAGCTGACGATCATCTTCTTCGGTGTGGAAAACTCGAAGCCGGTCATCAGTCAAACGACCGTGACCATCGGCACGGCCCCGGATCCGTCACCATCGCCGGAACCCAGCCCTTCACCCAGCCCGACGATCAAACTCACGGACCGGGAGAAAGCCGCCGCAAAAGCCGCGCTCACTGCTGTCATTGACGGCGTGGACGCTGGAACCATTCAGACCCCTCATGGCGCCCGGTCAGCGTTCAAGCAGACGCTCATGGCGAAAGGACAGGTCTGTAATGGCAGGACCTGCTACTTGCCTGACTCCCTGAGCAAGCTGACGGACGACTGGACCGAGCGCACCGACTTTTCAAGCGTCCAGAACGTGAAAGCGTCCTTCGAGGGCTTTTTAAAGGAGGTGGAGTAATGATCATACCCGAATGTGGCTGTATTCCGAACGAACAGACGCCCGAGGTACTGAAAGAGATCGCCGCTTCCGCTGTTCCGTGGGACCGCGACCTCGACACGATGCCGAACATTATCGACTGGACGAGCTTCGAGCCTGAGCTTCACGAAAAGCTGGACTCGCCCGAGTACGTCCCGCAGTCCTTCTTGTGGTGGGACAATGCTCAGGACCTTTTCACGCCTTCTCAGGAGTATAGACCCAACTGCGCCGGCTTCGCTATGGCAAACGCCTCGCTGATGCGCCTGATCATTCAAAGCCGCTTCCAGTACTCGGAGCAAAAGTGCGAGAAGTTCAACCCGATGCTGACGTGGCTGATCTCTAAAGGCGGCAGCGCCTATGGCGGCCAAAGCATCGCGGCGATCGCGAAGTACGGCAACCAAGTCGGGAACTTCCTCGCGAAAGACGTGGGCGACTACGACCCGGCCCACATCGGCACGGCCCGCAGCGAGGAAGCCAACCGCAACGCCGCCAGACACCAGATCGGCTTTTCGCTCTACGACGGCGACGATCCGGGCGGAGCAATTATTGACCTGCTCAAGTGCGGTTATACCTGCTTCGTCGGGAATGACCTCGCGGTCTCCGCCGGGACCTACACCGACGAAAATGGCGTGGACTGCGTGCAGCTAAGCGGATCGCGCTGGTCCCACGCGACGGCCTTCGGCGGCGCGGTGTACTACATGGGGAAGTGGTACTTCCCTTGGGGAAACTCCCACGGTCCCATCTACAAGCGCCGGAAGATCGGCGATCCGATGATCGACAACCTGCCGGACTTCTGCGGCCTGATGCCCGAGGAGACGGTCCGCGACTTTATGAGCGGATCCTTCCACGACCTCTGCGCCGTACTTTTCACCGAGGCGCCCTACGATCCATCCATCCGCGCCACTCTTAACCCGTCCGCAGCAAAGGAGGCTTGATACTATGCACGACGCGCCTTTTTACCTCAGCATGTTCGCGGCTTCCGCGATCATCGCCCAGATCCCCGAAGTCCAGCAATTCCAGGACTTTTCCGCCACAGTCATCCTTGGCATCCTCTTCTGGTACACCCTCACCCGGGTGAACGGCGGGATCGCGAAGCTGACCGAAGCCATCGCGGAGCTGCGCGAGACACTGCTCAAAGAAGCGGATCAGCGCCGCGAGCATGAGACCGACAAAGACTGAAAATTCAGGAGCCGGTAAAGGACGACAATGACCCAGTTCGGAGACTATGTAGAACCGAAAAAAAAGAAGGTGAACCGCGACGCGGCGAACGAGCAAACTGCGTACCTGCGTGGCAACCAGGCGCAGCCGCGGCAGAACGAAAACTCCCCCCGGGACTACGACCAGAACAAGGTCGAGAACGGGAGCGGCTACGACGTTGACCCCTTCGCGGTCCTGCGCATCCACAACGCCACCTGGCCGGAACGCTACGACGAGACCTTCATCAATGAAGGCATGAGAAACGGCGTGGAAAGTCTCGGCGTGAAGCCCACCGACGAGTGGAACATGGTCAGCGTGCTCCAAAAATCTGCCCCCGACGGTTCTTTCGCTCAGGGGGTATGCTCCGGGCCAAGTCCGGTTTTCGTCCTTTACCGGACACGCGCCAGCCTGGACTACCCCTATGCGATCCCCATCCCGGAAGACTCTTCCAAACTCATCGCGTCGCCTTATGGCCTGAACCGCATCTTGTGGCACGCTGAGCCTTCGGAATCCTTTCAGGAGTGCACGGGCGAGGTCCTTCAGTCGTACATCACGATGGGCGAGGATGAGCAGTGGGTCTGGTGGAAACTTGAAAATGACCTCGGGTGCTGCAGCTCGACCACGGCCAAGCTATGCGACGAGTGCGGCACGGTCCTCCAGCCGGACTGTCCGATCATCCGCACCATCTACGCTCCGAAGGGCCTCAACTTGTGCGGCTGCGAGGACTCCTGCGGGACGTGGAAAGCCGGAGACGTCGTTCCGGCGTTGTGGTACCAGTATCTTGAAAAGTGGGTCGCCATCCCGAACTTCCACGCGAATTTTGAGGAAAAGGAGATGGAAGTCGTCACCGGCCTGCAAATCACCGGCGGGACGATCACCCCCTCGACGAACTTCGTGCCGGTCGTGACCAACGTCGCAATCGACACGAACCTCATCTCTTTGGGTATCCCGACAGAGTCGCCGGTGTACTGCCTTTCCGGTGACATCACGCTGACAGGGGCCAAAGCTGAAGATGACATCACGCTCAGTGGGACCCTTGGCTCTCAGGAGACCCCGATCCAGCTCGATGTAGTTTCCGCCAGCCGAGGCGTGATCATATCGGGCGCGTCGATCTCGTCGGAAAGCACTGTCTCGCTCACCGGCGAGCTTTCCGGCTCGGCGTCGGTCGAAGTCCCTTTATGCGGCGTCTCTCTCAATGTCACTGGCACGTGTGAAGGCGTGGCCCGTGGTAATGTGTACGTCAACGGCACCGCGAACGTGGCCGGTACTTGCCTCATCAATGACAACTTTCCGACGCTGGAAGTCGATGGTACCGTGACCGTCGAAGGCGAGGCGACCCTGCAAGGTCACGTGGAAGTCGGCCAAAACGCCATTTCATTGAGCGGCGGCACGCAAAAGACCTTCCTTTCCAGCGCAGTGCTCAATACCACCCCGCACACGCTGAACCTGATGCCGACGACCGGCAGGATCTCCGGCACGCTTTCCAGCTCGCATACCACGCCAGTCACTTTCTCGAACTTGACCGTGACGCTTGACCTCTCCTCGATCTTCGAGGAAGTGGAGGCGGTCGATGGAGACCCGAGCAAGACTTACTTCAGCGGCTGTACCTGGCACTATGAGAAGATCAAGGTCCTGGCTCTGAAGGCGAACGCGAGCCTTGCCAGCGTCACCGCGTCCCTTTCCGGCCAGATCAACATCCCCTCCGATGTGGTCTGCGACTACGACTTTTCCTCCTCGGCGTCCTCCCTCACCATCAACGGCGTGAACATCGCCGCGGGGACGAACGGCCTGACCACGACGACGGACAGTGTGCAGGTCCCCACGACCGCGACGCTCGACGGATCGAAACTCACCGTCTCCGGTACCGGCACTATGAGCACCGAGGGGACGGTCGAAGGCACGGCCACTTTCCCGGAAGACGCCGAGCTCGTCGGGACGTGCCAAGCATCCGGCACCTGCTCCGCCCACGGGGCCGCCGCGCTGGGCGTCTCCGGAACCATCAGGGGCACCGCGACCGGTGCGACGGGTGCGACCGCCACCGGAACGGCGACGATCACCGACACCGTGACCGTTTCCGGCCCGCTGGATATTTCCTCGGGTGTGGAGATCCACGGCCTGCTTGACCGCGAAGCTCCACAGTATGCACTACTGAACGGCGTGCCGGTCTCGCTTTCTGGCAGCGTCTCCATCGACGTCACAGGAACCATATCGGACACGCGCCAGTGCTATGTGGACGTTCCCACATCGCTTCTATGTGAGGAAGGCTGGATCGATGTGGATATGGACCGCATCGCGCTCCCGTCCGTGGACTTGACCGGAGCGACCATCTCCGGCATCACCGAGACGATCACTTACCTCGCCTGCGCCGACTGCCCGGAGCCGGAAGAAGAGGAAGAAGAGGAGGAGCCGAGTGCCTGACATCATCATGACAGACTGCCCCGACTGCGGGTGCGGTTCCCAGCAGTGCGCACAAATTGCGGTTACGTGCGGGTGTTGCGGGCACACCCAGTTCGTAAATGGCGATCCGGCAGTGATCCAGGCGCAGTTCTACAATTACGAGTTGAGCTGCGCTTTTTGCGGAGTGACGTGGAAAGGGCATACCGTTGACCTCGACGCTTGCCCTGACCCTTTTGGCGATCCTTCGACGGGCCTAATACAAAACGTTTTCTGGTCATTAGGAAGCGACACATACTACCGCTACATCGGAGCCTACTCTCGCTGGTATATCACACCTTATCTTGAGTATGCTATCCAGCATAGGGCCATAGGCCAAATTTACGACAACTGCGGAAACCAGATCGACATATCACAACAAAATTAATATGATCTGCAAATTCATTCATCTTCACGGCGAGTACTACAAATGTGAGGTCTGCGGCCTGCAAATCCGCACCCTGGACCCTTCCAAAATTTTTTCCTCCTGCCCTGGCAAGCCGAGACAGAAGCAGCCTCCGGGACTGCTCCGCAAGGCGGCGCACTATGCCGAGGCGGTCACGCGCCACGTCACGACAGGCATGGAAACACGCACCGACGAGGAAGTGATCAACATACTCCAAATCTGCGAAATGTGCGACCAATACACGGAAGACCACCGCTGCGCGGTCTGCGGCTGCAACCTTTCCACGGCCAAAAGTGCTTTCTCGAACAAACTCCGCATGAAAACCGAGCACTGCCCCCGTGGCCTCTGGGAATAACGTTTGCTAAGGACATCTATGTCCCAAGCACCCCCTTCCGGGTTCTACTCCCTTTGCGAGTAGAACCCTCTTTTTTTGGCCGAAAAATGGCCGAAAAATGGCCGAAAAACACCGAAAATGGCCGAAAAACTCCCTAAATAAATCCACACAATCGACAAAATCGCCGCCAATTCTCCCCCCCTTGACACGTCAAGAAAACCTGCTAAAATACGAAATATGACGCATTGAGAAAGGCATCAACACGGCCAGAAAAGCCCCTAGAATTTTTGGATTCTCAGTCCTAGTACAGGGGTTCGACTCCCCTAGAGGGTAGTTATGCCTCCTTGCAAGAAAACGCAAGGAGGTTTTTTTATTGCTTTTACAATTCGTTAAGTGCCGTATTTTCAAGGGTATAATCGATTTCTTCTTTGATTCTTTGCACGTCAAGAGCAGTAAACGCACCGCCTTGCAAGCCCCTTTTTAAGACCCCAAGTAGCCCCTGTTTAAGCCCCCGCAAAAAATCATCAAAAGACCGGTATTCTGCGAGTGTTTCGCCGCTTTCAAGCAGGGAATCAGCCCCAAAAGTAGCCCCCGCGGAGCCTAAATCGCACCAAAGAGGGCTTTTTGCCATTCTTTCACCCGCGTTTCTTTCTCTATGCTCCGTGTACTTTTGATAGTATTCAAGCCCCGTCTGAACGGAGTGCCTGCATAATTGGGAGTAGGTTTTCGGGTCAAATCCCATATCCATTACGTCGATACAAAAGGAATCACGGAGAGAATACCAAGGATTTCTCCAAACCTCTTTGCCCGCCCTCTCTATGCTTTTTTTGGTCATCGTCCAAGCGTTTGTTTCTTCGGTCACGTCTGGAAAAACTTTTTGAGAATCGATTTCTTGTAAAATCGCCTCCCCCTGCCATTCCCGCAAGAGGTTTTCCAGTACCGGAGCCATCGGAATAGTACCGGGCCTTTTTTTGCCCTTCAAGGTGATTTTCCCCTGCTTGCCATCGTCCGAAAAAATAACATCGTCCCACTTCAACAGGCACAAATCGCAAGCCCCACGGCAACCGGCGAAACGTCCAAGAGCAAGGATTACTTTCCATTTCAAAGGAGTGGTTTCCGCTTCAATCACTTCCATTACGGTTTTCACCGGAACATAAGTTTTATTATCTGAATTACCATCTTTTTCAATACGGATCACTGCAAACGGATTAAACTGAATAATGCCTAATTTATGGGCGTACAGGAAAACGGATTTCACATTTTTCAGTTCACGGTTTGCGGTCTTGAAATCATAAGGTTTCGCCTTTTTCCCGCGTTTGTTTAACGGAGCCGTTCTAAACCAATTCTCAAAACTGTAAGCGTCATCGGTGGTAATTTCAGCCACTGGTTTATTGGGGCCGAAATATTCCATTACCCTTTTTGCGGTACTGTCATAGTGTTTCTGCGTCCGTTCCGCCTTCTTTTCGGAGCGTTTAACGTAATGTCTGCAAATGTCCGCCACGGTCACGGGCCGGGCCTTTTGGTCAAGCAGACCAAGAGAAACAAGTTTTTGGTAAACCTTCGAGTTTTCGGTTTCCAGTTTCTTGACCCAATCCGCAAGGCCCGCTTCAATAGCCGTCAAGCTATTTTTGCGAGCGTCTGCAAGGGCCTGAATTTTTTTTGCGAGCCGATCCGCCGCCCGTTCCTCTTTCAAGCCCGTGTAAATCTTTTCCTGCTTGCCATTCAGGAAAACGCGAACCACAAACGTATCTTTCTTTAAGGAAATCGACGCCATTTTAAGGACTCCTTTCAAAAAAGTTTTGAAACCATCGGAGGGAAACGCCTCCCCCCACTTGTAAATATTTTACCAGATATTTTTTTATCGAATATTGGGACCCCCTAGATTTTTCTAAATTTTTTTAGAATTTTTTGGTAAATTGTAGGGGCCTCAAATTGCAATCATACGCAAGGCGGAATTTTAAGGAGTTTAATCTTATAATATTAATATAAAGATTAAGGGGAACCCCGTCCACCCCGTCCACGCCGTCTTAAATGATTTCTCCATCATTCAGCAGATTCAGGCGGATATAATATGAAGTTTTGCCTGTCCCAATCTGTACGCGCTTCTTTTCGACCGGAAACCCGCGCTTTTGGTAATAGTCGAGCACCAACTCCACAAACTGATTTTCCGCTTTCGGGTTATATCCACGGGCCAAAGAATCAGCACGGTATTTTTCGTAAACCTTGCGAGCCTCTACCCTTCCCATTTCGACCACTTTCAAATTTTCCTCAATCCAAAATTCCCACGGACGGGCCGCCCGAATCGCCTTTTCTTTTTCCGCCGCGCCTGATTCACTTTCAGGAAACGTTTTCTTTCCCGGAACCGGGTTTTCGAGCAGACCAAAAAAGCGGGTCAAGTGTTCCAAAAACAGATTCAACACGCCGGGCAATTCGTCCTTAATAATTTCGTCTGCAATCGAGCAATTCTGTTTCTCTGTTCCTCTAAACTTATTCGGGAATAAGAAAAGCCTCATTCGGTCCGAAATCGCTTCGGAGGTATCGGAAAACCGCGGAATCCTGTTCGCGCCAAAGAAACAGATCGCAAGGGCCGGGCGTTCCGTTGCTTTCTGGTATTTCTCCCCGTCTTTAATGATTTCGCCGCCCGTAATTTTTTTCAAGGCCGCTTCACGTTCGGAAACTTTTCCGCCTTCAAAAATATTTTCCATATCCTCCACAATATTGACGCGGTGGGTCGTCACGTCCACCATTCTAAACCGTTCGCCGAAATCGGAAAGCGAGACACTGCACACCGTTCCCTCATTGATTTTCGAGAGGATTTTAAGGAACGTGCTTTTTCCTGTACCTGAATCACCGTAAAGGACGAAAAAGACGTTCGATTTCTGCCTTTCATAAATCAGGGATATTCCGCAAGCCATCAAAAAATTTTCAATGTCATCGGGTTTAAGAACGGATTCAAGGAATCGTTTAAACTTGACACAATCCGCCGCCGGGTCATAATCGCAAGGAATCTTCCCCACGGTCAACAGGCGGGGGGTAAATGGTTTGGTTTCGCGGGTCTTGACGTTCAACACACAATTCCGGCAAGCGAGCCAAAAGGGAGCCTCTACGGGCACTAAAGAGCCGGTTTCCGGGTCCGTATGAATCCACCAAGACTTATAATTAAATTCCTGACAAATCGACCATTTCGCCCGAACATACGCGAAAACATCGCGGGAAAGTTTTTCGGTGAAATCGTCTTTGTACCGATCCGCAAGGAATCTTTCAACCAATCGCCGGGCCGGGCCGTCATCGACACAAAGTCCCCAGCCGTTCGCGTTATCGTATCGGAGCCACTGCGAACCAAAAAGAATAAAGACCGGGTTTTCGTGTTGAATTAAAAAAGCGTCCCCACAAACCGCCGCCGACACTTTGGCCGGAATCAGTTCACCGTTTCGCCGTCCACGTCCGCGGGGCCGGGCGAGTTTCGGACCATCGCCGGAGGCCGGAGCCGCCGGAGCAGAGCCGGAGCCGGAGGCCATTTCGGGCGGAATCTGCACGCCTTCAGCAAGGCCGTTTTCCGCCTGTTTGCGGGGCCGTCCGGGTCTCTTGACCGTTTGCCCCTGCGAGCCGTCCGCGCCCGTCACGGATTGATTTTCAAGCATTTCCGCGCCTGTTATCACATAAGGGAGCAGGGCCGGAGAAAGTGATTCTATTACTTTTGAAAATGGATTATTCTTTTGCGTCATATTTAATTTTCCTTCTGCTTTCTGAAATGTTGAATTACCTCCACCGCGTCATCGTGTTCACCAAATCCGGGCGGATAATCTTTAAGGGTCAACACGGACCGAGCCACGCCTTCCAGCGAGCGGCAAACCTTCACCGCGTACTGTTTACCGGTTTGGTCATTATCCGGCCAAATAAAAACATTCTTTCCCCGAAAATATTCTTTCAGGTCATCGCGCCACGATCCCGCGCCTTTGGGTATGCAAGTAGCAGTATAATTAAAAAGCCGCTTTTCCGCCAAATACTGATTAACGGCCGCGGTCGCTTTCCCGCCTTCTATAAAAAACAGGTTTTCAAAGAATTGAAACCGCCCCACTCCAAACGGAAACACTTTCCCGCCGGGGTCATCGCCTTCAATAAACTCCCCCGTTCCGTCTGCGTTTTTGACGTAATGGAAGGGGAAAAATTTTTTGTTTTTGTCCCCGGTTTCGTCTGGAAAAAAATCCCTTCTGTACCAGATCATAAAGGGCGAACCATCGGGAGCCACGTATTCAAAAAGCCATTCCAGCTTGACTTTTTCCCAAGTGGGTTTTTGGTTTTGGTAACAATCAGGCGCAATCCGATTAAACACGGAAATTTTAGGAGTTTTGGAATCGGGCCATTCCTCAAAAAGTCTATAGGCCGTTCCCGCGTCCGTTCTAAACAGACGAATCCGCCGGGCCGGTTTCCGTTTCGCGGCCTGAGAGCCGGAGCCAGTACCGGAGCCGGAATCAGCGCAAACCAGAGGAAAAGCCGGAGCCTTGACCGCCTGCGAGCGTTCACCGCGTTCAAGTAGCGTCCCACGTTTCGCCGGGGCTTTTTTCCAAGCGTTTTCACACGTCCGCAAGATTTCTTCTTTACTCCAAGGAGGATCACACCGATCATTCCAATATGCGAGCAGAAACCCCGCCGCCTGCTCCGCCGTTAAGTCAAACCCTACGATCAGTTTCAAGGCGCAATTCCACAAAACCTTTTGACCACCGCACCCAGAAACCGCCGGATCAAACCTCTGGACGTATTCTATAATTCGATTTTCTAAATTACTCATAGATTAACCTTCTATCTTTCAAGCAGACCCCTTGACACTTCCAGAATATGAATTATAATAGAAGGTATCATTTAGGGGCTTTCTGCCTGAATCACGCCGCGCCGGTTACGGGAATAACCAGCACGGCTTTTTTATTGGAAATCAGGAATTGGAATAGGAAATTGAAAAAGCGTATTCGGGTTGCCAAAACGACTCAATCCAGACCCCGATCACGCTTTCACACCAAGGGCAAAAATCCTCTGCAATCCAGCCGTCCGCCTCCGTCAACTCTTGCAATCCGTCAAAACTAATCAGGATTTTCCCATCGTCGAAAGTCTGGACGTAATCGGAGCCGCCGATTTCTTCCAGCTTGCGCCGCGCACCTTCCACATCTTTCAAAAGGTGGGTTTTCGGGTCACGTCTGTATTGGAAATCATAAGGGTCAAACCAGACCGTTCCATCGCCCAAAACAATCCCTTCAATGGGGTCCCCAAAGTAATTCAAGTGAAGGGGCGAACCCACATTTCGCACCGCCTCAATCGAATCGGCACAATCAAAACCATCGCACCGCCAAAACTCGCCGTTAATAATAACCACGTCATCGGGAACGGTTTCAAATTGTTCCTCTGTCAAGTCCTTGCCAAAGATGATTTTCACCTTTTGCGAGCAGTGCTTTTCAATGAAGTCCGAAAGTGTCCGTGCTTTCTCAAACATCGCGTCCAGATCATTCAGGGTACTTTTTTTAACTTCTGCCATCATCGTTCAAGCCTCCTTTTCGTTATGGTTTTCCAAGGACTTCACGCCGGGGGCCGCTTTCTGCTTTTCTTCAAGCCACGCCTGCACCGCTTCACGTGAAAAGCGAACCAAGCGACCGAGTTTCACACACGGCAAACCGCTATTAGTCCGCAAGTAATTGACCGTCCGCGGAGAGCATTTCAGCAGCTTCGCCACTTCGTCAACCGTCAAAAAATCACTCATAATAATTACCCTCCAAAATAGGATTTTAGAATTTCCACCCGCGCCTTTCGCAAGTGTTATGAGTGCTATTATACCAGAAAATAAGAGTCTTACTAGATTATTGAAACATTATTCTCAATAACGTAAAAAAGGGGCTTTTCGCCCCGTAAAAATAAGAATATTCCAGAAACAGACGTTATTGAAACGTTATCGAGAGCCGCCCAGCGTCAAGACTGTTTGGGCCTTGCCTGCGAAACCCCCGCCCGAATATTGGCTATTTCCTGCCTTCTAATTTCAGGGTCCACCGAGTCCCAATCCTCTCCCCAGTGTTCAATTTTCCAGATTTCTTCATAACTGCATTTATGGTTTTCTCTCATTAAATACCGAGCCGTATTTTGATTTACGGTTTGGCAATAAGTCAAATAGGTTTCCCGTAACGTTTCAAGCCGTGTTTTCGGTTTCGCGTTTCCGCTTGATGTATTCTCTGCAATCTGCTCTAACAAACTTGTATGTTTTTTTAATTCTGTCAAGGAGGTTTCTCTTTTGGAATCGCGCACCGAGCCTTGAATTTCGGCAAACTCTCCTTGAATCACCGCCGGAACAAACCCAGCCGGAATCGCCCCCGGATCAGCCGGAGCAGAATCAGGGCTAACCAGAAAAGAACCGGAGGCCGGGGCCGCCTGCGAGCCGCCCGCGTTATATGCTTTTACAAAATCGGCTAATTCAGGAATAATTTGAGTATTAAACCTTCTTTCAGGGTGTTGCTCAAAATACTTCCCTCTTTCCTGAATTTCAACGTGCTCAAAACCGCCACTTGCGTTTTTACCTAATGACCGTTTAATTATTTCTCTCAAACTAATATTTGTTTCCAATGCTTCCATAAAACCAGACGGAGAGGAAATGGGGCCAAGAATCACCACCCCCGGCCAAACATTACCCGAGTTATTCTGTACTGCGAAATCCAAAACATATTCAACAGGATCAGACGGAGCCGCCGGAGTAGTCACGGAATCCAGCACGCAAAATTCCCGCGCCGCCTGAATCCGTTCCGGGGGTAAATTCTGGTATTCAGCGCAAAAGTCATTCCACAAATCCAAGTAATCCTCTTGAAACTGCGTAAAGTCTTTCCACACTTCTTTAATTTGTCTTGTTAAGGAATCAGCATTTCTTTTTAATATCCTTTTTTCTTTAAGGGAGAGTTCACGCTTCCAAGCAAAAAAACCGTAATAATTGGAAGTATCGAATTTGTCCGGGTGTTCCAACACATACAATTCCCAAACCTCTGGAATCACTTCCAATTCAACCACACCGCCGGGGTATTGACCAATTTCCCCGCTTCCATAATAAACCAGCCAGCCACAAACCTTTTCTTGACTAATAGCCATATTTCCGCCCCTTGCTTTTAGAGTAACCTTATAACTTCCATACGCTATATATTACCACTTATTTCAAAATTCGGGAAGTACCCCCAGATAAAAAGAGCGAGCCAAAAGAAGGGACGCAAGCGACCGGAGCGGGGCCTGATTTCAGAATCTAAAAAGAGGGAGTGCCATTTCGTTATATTTTGCCGCGAAATGCACTCCCCTAAAAACGCATTTAATCCCGTATTTTACGAATCAGAAACTTGTTCCTGTTCAGTTTATTTTGTCCCGAAATTGCTTTCAGAAACGGCCAAATTCGTTCAAAATCGTTCTAATTTTGGGCGGATTCCGCGTTTTCCTGAATCAATTCCGGGGAAATCTTTAATTTCGCGTCCTTTTCCGCCTGCCTTTCCCAATCGTCTGGATATTCCATATCCGTAGAGGCCAAAAGATCATTCATACTTTTATGCAAGTCCAAAGGTTTGTAATAATTCCCAATCGTATTGATCAGCCTAAACTGAATATCAAACAACCTTTCAGGCGGGATCGCGGAAAAATCCACCTCTGCAATCGCTTCATTCACTTTCTTCAAGGAGCGGTGTAACATACGCAACCGGGCCTCATTCGTCGCTTCACATTCTTTGTAAAGGGCCTCCAATTCGAGTTTCCGCAACTCCCCAAGTTCGAGTGAAAACTTTTTCTCCCAAATACAACACGTGCTTTTAGCCACACCGACTTTTTCCGAAATCTCTTTCAGGGAGAGGCCCGCCGCCCGTAACCGCATAAACTCTTTTTGGGTTTCCAAACTTTTCATATAATCCTCATTTCTGCCATAGTAAAGAAGTTTCCCCACTGATTTCAAGTATAACTCAAATCCGCATTTCGTCAAGAGTTAAAATGGAGAAAAGGCCGCGGAAACGCGAAATAATCCCTTTTAGGGACTGCAATAACTCCAAAACCGAAAAAACGGCTTTCTGTATGAATATTGACTGAATATAAACAACCTCCGGCGAAACCTAACTCACCGGAGGAAAAAGAGCCTTATAAGAAAAGAAATCAATATTCAAGCAAGGCCGCGGGCCGTCATCGAATCGGAGCGAACCAAGAAAGAGGTGGAACCAATCTGGACGGACCCAGCACCCCCAGCCGAAACGCCGCGGGCCTGAATCAATCCGCCGGAGCCGCCACGGGTTTCCAGAATTCGATCCTATAACCTACGCCCGATTCTGTCTGAATCCGAAACGGCAAACCTGCACGGTGGATTTTTTGATTTAATAGACAAACAAGAGTACGCACCCTCCCTATCGATATATCAGGATCACTCCAAACTTCTTCAATTAGCCGTTCACGTGCTATAGCGCAATCGTGACGCACCAAAGAGCACAAAAAACGCCTCTCCATTGGTGTTAAATTTTCAATCCGCTTTCTATCGCAAAAAATCGCGCTCCCGTCATCGTAAACACGGATTCTAGCGTTATTCTTTTCCTCTGCTTTTTCTTTGAGTTTAGAGCAAAATTCCTCCACTATACAGAAGTCGATTACTCCCCGCCCGTCCATCATCTTGAAACTACCAACCATTTCAAGGAACAAAGCCGGATCAAATTCAATCCATTCCTGCTTTCTCTGTTCCCGTGCAATCCGGTTTAATAGTGCTTCCATAGTCACTCCAATCTGAAATAAATTTTCTTCTGGTTTGCTATCCGCCCCACTTGCCCTACCTATCGGAACGAACCAAGAGAGGGGGGTTAAGGGGGGAGAGGGTTTGAAATCGGAACGGAATTAAATCCGGCGAGTAGCCCCCGTTTAAGCCCCCGCCCCCTGCCAAACATCGTAATTAACGGACTCTAACAAACCCCCTAGAGGTATTTTTTGGACTTGAAGTAAATTCAAGTCCTTTTCTTTTTCTTGATTTAATGCCGTATTTTGCGGGCTCAAACCGATGTTGCTTCTTTTTACTTCATAGCACTTCGTACCCATCATCATACCCATTTTTTTTATGAATG
>JAFSMO010000095.1 GCA_017447865.1 Thermoguttaceae bacterium | reverse complement strand
TTTTTTTTCATAAATCAACCACTCCAAAAACAAAATTTTGAAAAATTCCAGTATAACTGAACGCCAAAATTTTGTCAACGGGTGGGGGCTTTATGCTTGCACTTAGGTGGGGGCTTTATGCTTGCACCTGACCCGTTATTCGCTATTCATTCTTCATTCTTTCAGTGTTTTTCGCTGCAAAGGTTCACGAACGCTTCTTCGACGCGGATCTTCTGGTCGCGGTCCGAGATGAAGCACCGGTGCTTGCCGTTCGGGTCGGGCGTGAAGAACGTCGTGCCGTCGTCGCGGACGGTCACCGTTCCGGGCTCCGAGAGCGAGTAGTACCCGCGATTTTCTTCCGGACGCAGCACGAACAAAACGGCCGTCAGGTCCCACGTGCTCTGGTCGTTGCTGGCCCAGCCCTCGTGGTAGAAGAGCAGCGAGCGCTGAAGCATGTTCGGCGCGGGGATCAGGTCGTTCAGGAGCGAGCACTCACGGTACTTCACGTCCACGCCCAGCTCAAACCCGCTGAAAACGATCGGCGTCGGCCATTCCTTCGAGAATTTCTGCGAGGCGGGGAGGTCCTTCACCACGTTGTATTCTTTGTGGCTCACAAAACGCTGGTCGTTCAGGAACGTGAACGCTCCGAACATCGCGGAGACCAGACGCACTTTCTTCTCGGCCAGTTCCCTGCCCGTCAGCGGCGAAATGTCGTCCGCCGGCGTGTCGAGCAGTCGGGCCAGGTTCGTCGAGAAACCGACCTGAGCGATCACGACCGAGTGATCCGGCGCGGCCGCCAGCAGCTTGCGCAGAAGCACGACGGAATCTTCCGGTTCCCACCCTTCCGGGTACGGGAACATCGCGGAGCCGTCCTCGTTTTTCAGCTCAAGGACCCGCTGCAGGTACCGGCCCGGGCCTTTGGTCACGCCGTCGTTGACCAGGCCGATCGGAATATCGGGGCGGCCGTACTGCATGTTGAACGCCTTGCAGTAGCGCGCGGCCCAAATGTCGGATTTCGTCAGGGTGATCCCGAGAAAGTCGCACTTTCCGCGCTCGACCATGTTGTGAATGATGGCCAGCGCCAGCGCGTCGTCGGCGTCGTTTCCCATGTCCGTGTCGTAAATGAGCTTGACCGGCGTGGTGTCCGAGTCACGCACATCGAGGAGGTCTTTCGCCTGAGCGGAAACCAGAAACGCGCCAAGCGTCAAAAGAACGAGGGAAAGGAGGAAGAATGGTTTTTTCATGAAGTGAAATTTCCTTTCGTGGGTTGGTGGGAAAAGGATAAAAAAACCTCCCCCTGAACCCGAGGGAGGCTCCATACGGCAAAAAATCACCCGATCTCCGGAATGTCGTACTCCTTGCGGAATTCAGGCCGCCAGAAGTTCATCGCTTCGGGCGAGTTCGTGACTTTGCCCGTCTGCTGATCGATCTCCAGCTTCACGCTCCCCGCGCGAAGCGACATGTGGGCGTAGTGGACCAGCATCGTGCTGCGGTGGCCTTCCAGTACCGGCGCGTTTGGCTGCTTGTGTTCCCGGATCGAATCGATGAAGTTGCTCATGTGCTCGGGGTTCGTGTAACGGCCGAACTCCTGCTGCTTCACGACCGGCTGACGGTCCTTCGTGCGGACGAAGACCTGCCACCCTGCCCCGAGCCGGCCGATGATCATCAGCGCGTTCTGACCGTAGATCTCGACGCGGGTCGAATTCTGCGGCCAATACGGGAAAATGTCGCTCTGGCGCGCCACCATGTCGGTCTCCAGCATGTAGGGCACGCCCATGATCTGATCGACCTGCATCAGGTACTCGCCCCAGTCGAACGTCACCGACTGCTGACGCGGCGTCATGGTCGGGTCTTCTTTCAGGTCGTAACCGCCCGTGCTGTAGCAAGTCTTCGGAATATCCAGGTCAAGCACCCACCGCGCAAGGTCGAGCTGGTGGTGGCCCTGGGTCGAAAGGATGCCGTTCCCGAAGTCCCACCAGTACCCCCACGCGAGGCCCTGCTGGAAGACCGGCGCGTATTCCCGGTACGGCGACGGGCCGATCCAGCGGTCCCAATCCAGTTCCTGCGGGGGCTGAAGTTTCGGCTGGGTGCTCGACGGACGGTTTTCCGGCCACATGTTGTTCACGCGGACGAACTGGACTTTGCCGAGGTAACCTTCGGCGAGGAACTTCTTCGCGGAGAGAACGTACGGCGCGGAGCGGGTCTGCGAGCCGATCGCCACGATGCGGTCGTACTTCTTCGCCGCGGCGACCATCATGTCGCCCTCGAACGCGCTGCGGCTGGTCGGCTTCTCGCAGTAAACGTCCTTGCCGGCCTGGCAGGCCTGGATCGTGTGCAGCGCGTGCCAATGGTCCGGAGTGACGAGCACCACGGCATCCACCGACGGATCGTCGAAAACCTGACGGGCGTCCTGGGTGAGTTTCGGGTCCACGCCGTCGCGTTTGACCTGATTCGCACGATTGGCCGCGCGGCGGGAATCCACGTCGCAGCACCACGTAAAGCGGACGTCATCCTGCGGACGGACGAGGAAGTCGCGGCAGACCCAATCGGACCGGGAGCCGCAGCCGATGACGCCCAGATTGACACGGTCATTGGCGGGAGCCGCGAAAGCGGATTTTGCGTTGGAAAGAACGACCGCTGCGCCCATCGCGGCGCTGAGTTTCATAAAATCTCTGCGTTTCATGGGGGAAACCTTTCTTTGGAAGGAAATCTTTATTTACTATTTAAAATTGCATTCACCAGTCTGTAAACCCGAGATCCGGGAGCTTCAGGAATCTGCGCATCCGGATTTCGGTCTAAAGCCTGCGCGTTTTGTATGGCCAATTCGTGATTTTGGTAGTGCGTTGGGTTGATCCTACTTTTCTGGAACTCAGTATTTATGTGCTCCGAAATGATCGATTCGGGCGATTCTTTCAATCGTTGGCGAGCTTTCGGAGAATCCCGGAATTTCGGAGAGTATAACGCGAGCCAAACCTCAAACCTGGGATTGCTCACCGCGTGCTGAAACCCCGCTTTTTCCGTCTTTTCCAAAATATCCGAAAGCTCCTCCCAATTATCAACATCAACAACAAGCCAGTACTCGTCTTTTCGATTTCTTCTTCTGGAAATAAAATCTTCATTATATTTTTCCTGAAGTCTCTTTAAGACGTATTCCGGAGACGTTTTATGGTCTTTTGTAGGAAGAACTTTGACTAAAACCCGAGGATTTCTTTTCACCACACACTCCTTGAAATATAGATCTTCAGTCACTTCACCTTCAACAGCGATTACAAAAAGCTTTGAATCCCGTTGTCCTACACGAGAAATCGAGGCTAAAGGCCTCTTAGTTCCAAGCCTTGGCTTCATTTCATCTCCGTTTCCTGAAAAAATGGAATCCCCCCGAAACGACCATTCAGGTAGGCTCTTTCATAATTAAAATTTTCCCAATTCTCATATTCCGAAAGTCGAGTGAAAGATGAAGCAGATTTTTCGTCTTTCTGTACAAACCAGATTTCATCCCCTCGCAACAGTTCACGGTCAAGTAAATTCGTATCGTGCGTTGTAAAAATAAGCTGGTTTTTCCGACGATTTGGCGAGTTGATGAACTCCCTCAAAAACCATTTCGCCAGTAGTGGGTGAAGACTGGATTCCAGTTCATCGACGAGAAATATTTGATCAGTTTTTTTCATCATAAAAAGAACTGGAAGTAACTCCATAAATTGTCTGGTTCCCTCCGATTCCATTTGCAATGGAAATGAAACTTCTTTACCATCATCTCTTTGATGTTGGGTTGTAATTGTATAGAGGGAGGGTTTTTCTTCTTCCAAACGTTCTAATAATTCTTTAGGAAATGGTAATTCTTTCATTTTTTCAATATTCAGCTTTTCCTCTTTTGCATCAATTGACATAATTCCACTATCAGCATTTTTAACAAATTTTGCGATAAAGTCCTTAATATCTGGATTTTTGTATATTAATTTGCCAATACCATTTGGAACTGGAGTAAAAACAAAACAAATATGGTCAAACCAATGTTTAACATTTTGAAAGTGTACCCCACCTTTTCCTGCTTTCGTCGCAAACGTCAGGAAAAGCTCTTTCTCCGGGACCCACTTCCCTGCTCCATCTTTTTCCAGCTCCGCTAGTTGTGAATCAAACTCAATGACAGTCTGGTCTTTCTCGATGAAACGTTCAAATAAAATTGTATTGACTTTAGGAGTAGTTTGTGCTTGAAGCCATTCTTCAAGGACTTTTTCTTGAGAAACAGTAAAACCATAAGTATAAACTATCCCCTTGGTCTTCAGAACTATTTCAAATTTTGAAGGTCTATCTGTGGTTTCAGCAGAAAGTAAAAACGGAACAAATGGCCAACCGTCGAAATTCGACAGAAAGTGATCACTTGTTACAAAGCGACATACCAAATGAAAGGCTCCCAAAAGATTGGATTTTCCACTCGCGTTAGCCCCATAAATGGCTGTAATAGGAAGAGCCTGAATTTTTTTCCCTTTTTTATCAGAAGGTCCCGAATCATCAATAATTATATGATTCGGAAAATATTTTCTTCTGGTAAAACCCGGAGTCATTTCAAAGAAACACCCATCCCGAAAGGAAAGAAAGTTTTCTACATAAAAACGAATCAGCATCTTGATTTCCAGGTCAAAAAGTCGTATTCTTTAATCAGAATAACGAATAACGGACGAGGTTTCGCCCATTATTCGTTATTCGTTATTCATTATTCATTCTTATCTCACTGCGGGAGTTTTTCGTGAACGTCCGGACCAAAGTAACGCAGCGCGACGAGCGGCTCCGTTCCCGTGTTTTCCAGAGCGATTCCCTGAGCGGCGGCTTCGGCCGTGACGAAGAATTCGTCGTCCGTCTCCTCGCCGAAGTGGATCATGGCCGGGGTCTGGACCTTCAGGCCGTTGATCGAGCCGGAGCCCTGAACGAAGATCCACGCGCTGGCGCCCGGATCCTTCAGGACGCATTTCGCGCCGGATTCCACGGTGATCTCTTTGGCCGTGACCATCTGCTTGCCGTCGAACGGTTTGTAGTCGATCCAGCGGTCGGTGTAGCCGTCGCCGCTGTTTTCCGGATCAACCACCGGTTCCATGTAGAACGACTTCTTGAAGTACGGATCGACGTTCTTTTCCCAGTCGAGCTGATCGACGATGAATTCCAGGTCGTATTTCTTTTCTTCCGGAACGTCTTTCGTGAGCAGATCCCAGCCGACCTGACGGCCTTCGACCAGGGACTGGAACATTCCGAACACGTCGGAGCCCCACTGCGGCTCGTAGGTACAGAGAGAACCCGGAGCGTGCAGAACTCCCGGCGGGACGCACCAGCCCGTGCCGCGCTTCAGGCGGTAGGCGGCGGAGAGGTCGAGGATCCCGTTATCGCCTTTGTTCCAGTCTTCGAGGCACTTGATCACGTCTTTCTTTTCCGTGCCGGGGTTCAGACCGAAGAACGTGTAGTCGAAATTGTTCTGGGCGGCGTTGAGCTGCGGCGGGAAGTAGTACGATTCCGGCTTGCCCTGCTGACCGGTCAGGACCGCGTCTTTGTCCATCTGGTGCATGTGGTGCGGGATCGGGCCGGCGTTATCGAAGAACTTGGAGAAAACCGGCCAACGGTTGTATTTGTCCCAGATTGCCTGTCCGACGACTTTCCCCTGAAGTTCGGCGACGGCATCGCGAAGCAGGAAGCGCTGCCCCTCGAAAACGCACCAGCTCAGACCTTCGTCCCACGTGCGGCCTTCGTTCATGGCTTCGGTGGTGGAGGAGAACCAGCGCTCGTCGATACCACCGCGGTCCACGCCCAGCGCGTACCAGTCGGTCGGAGCGAGTTTGATGCGGCGGCCCGGCTGAAGGAAGCTGCGCGGGACCCAGTTGGGAGCCATGCGGAAGACGCCTTTGCCGGCGTTCATCGCGCTTTCGGCGACCGACTTCACATTATCTTTTGAACATTCAGCGGCACGATACATCGGATTTGTACTCATGATTGAAACCTTCTTTTCTGGTAAGATGAAATTTTGAGGTGTGTACTCAGGCCCATTTTGGCCTGTCTCCTCTGTTTTAACTCTTTTTTCGAAATTTTTCAAGGGACCGGGGCCGGAAAAAGTCGAAAATTTTAAGATTTTTTTCGTTTTAAACGGGAAAAAGGGAGAATTGGGGGGGGGGGGGGGG
>JAFSMO010000094.1 GCA_017447865.1 Thermoguttaceae bacterium | reverse complement strand
GCCGACGAATATGAAAAGGTCGTGCTGGAGTATTTTCGGGCGGAATATCTTGCCGGCAGGACGCCGAATCCGTGCGTGCGCTGCAATGCCTTCATGAAGTTCGGCGTCCTGCCGAATCTGGCGCGGAGATCCGGCGTGGATGAAAGTCTCAAGCGATTCATTCCTCGTCGGCGATGATCGCCTCCACCGCGTCGAGAAGCCAATCGTCGAAAGGAGTCTCGGTCCCTTCGACCTTCTCACGGGCGGCAGCCAATGCGACCGCGAAGACCGAGCGCACGCTGTCGGTGTCGATCCGTTTCAGCGCGGCGGTGTAGAGGTAACGTTTACAAATGTTGACGATGTTTCGGAGTTACATGCGAGTGTCCTTTTGGGGTGAAGATGGTAGTTTTTGATTCACGCGGGGAATTTTACCACAGAATCTTGGATTTTCAAAAAAAGAACATACTACCGGTAGTATGTCAAAAGAAATCTTTAAAGAAAAACCCCCATCTCCCTTGCGAGAGGCGGGGATTTGTGATAATCAGACGGTTCTGCTTTATTCTAAGGATGTACTCCTATTCTTTTGGAACCAGAACAATTCGGAAGCCTGCCACATCATCTTCAAGCCAACTTGTTGTATGGAAACGGCTCGCGGAACGACAATACTTATCGTCCATGTAAAAAATTCCACCACGCTGTACGTGTTTCATGGATCCTAGCAAATAAACGAGTATTTCATCAGGTAATATTTCTCTTTCTGGATCAGTAACTTGAGATGTGTCATACCAGTGCCAATAGTAATCAGTACACCACTCCTCTGCATTCCCATGCATATCATACAAACCCCAAGCGTTTGGTTTCTTTTGGGCCACTTCGTGGATTTTTCTATCTGAATTTTTGCCATACCATCCCATCTCGTCCAAGTCGCCAGCAAATCTGCCGGTAGTTCCGGCACGACAGGCATACTCCCACTGTGCCTCGGTTGGAAGTTGTGTTCCTGTTTTTTTGCAAAAAGCGTTGCAGTAACGCCAAGGCAGACCCCTTACTGGAAGATCTTCACTTGAGTACGACCTTGATAATTCAAATTCTCCATTCCAGACCGCATCCCATTGTTTCTTTGTTATTTCCGTTTCCGATAACCAAAAACCTTTAGTAAGCTTTACTTCGTGTAAATTTTCATCACTGTTACGGCCAAGCTCGTCCTCTGGACTACCCATCATAAATTCACCTGGCGGACACCAGCGAAAAGCGAATTCAACACCATTGACAGTTCTAACTATTCGTTCTCCTGCGTATGTTCCTGCTGGCGGAGCAACGATATGGGTATTCCATGGTGTGAAGAATCGATAATAAGTTGTTAGCCACCCCTCATATATTGGCACAAAAAGCAAAACAAATATCAAACAACCGCAACCGCAGCAACCACCTCCCTCTCCATCACCTCCTCCTATTCGGCGAAAGAGACCTTTTTTTCCGCGAATTGAATAATCGCCATCAGGGTCTCGCACATAGTCCCAACCATGAGAATCATGATATTTTTCACCCATTTTAGTTTCTCCTTCAAATTGTGTGGGGGTACTGTCATCAAGCAATTTGCTTGAGACTTGGAAAACTGCTCGATCTTACTGTGAACTATATTAAATCTAACATATTTCCATTTTTTTTCAAAGTAGGGGGAAGATGTTTTTGTCAAAAAATATTTTTATGATCCAAATCGATTTGTTCTTTCCCAAAAGCCGGGACCCAGGTCATTTCGTCGATCTCGTTCAGTTCGATCGTGACCCAGCGGTGGTGGCAGTGCTGACACTCCCGCCAGCGGCGCACCGCGGAGAAGCATTGGTCATGGAACCACTTGCTGCTCGCTCGTGTTTGAAGGATCCTGTTTTCCCATTTCCCTTCGGCGGCTTGATCCCGCCGGTTGGCACGTAAACACACCGGCAGATCATCCACGGCAGCCGTGACGTCGGACGCCCGAAAGTGGCCTCGGCGCGCGACCGGATCCGGGCGTTGAACCCACTGGTCAAAGTGGTCATGTACAACGAGCCGCTGAACAGTGAAAACGCCGCTGGACATCATCAGCGAATACGACGTGGTGGCGGACGGTACGGACAATTACCCAACGCGGAGCTGGTCGCCATCGCCCATGCGCACGGCGTCCGGATCCTGATCGACGGCGCGCAGTCGGTCGCGCACATTCCGGTCAACGTGACAGCGCTGGACCCGGATTTCTATGTGTTTTCCGGACACAAGATTTTCGGTCCGAACGGCATCGGCGCGGTTTACGGCAAGACCGACGCGCTGGAAGAGGCCCAACCCTGGCAGGGCGGCGGAAACATGATCGCCGACGTCACCTTCGAACGCACGGTTTACCAGGCCGCTCCGAACAAATTCGAGGCGGGCACCGGCAGCATCGCCGACGCGGTCGGACTGGGGGCGGCG
>JAFSMO010000093.1 GCA_017447865.1 Thermoguttaceae bacterium | reverse complement strand
GCCGACGAATATGAAAAGGTCGTGCTGGAGTATTTTCGGGCGGAATATCTTGCCGGCAGGACGCCGAATCCGTGCGTGCGCTGCAATGCCTTCATGAAGTTCGGCGTCCTGCCGAATCTGGCGCGGAGATCCGGCGTGGATTTTGAGAAGTTCGCCACGGGCCATTACGCCCGGATCCGGGAAGAGAACGGCGTCTTTCATCTGCTCCGGGGCGCGGACGAGAAAAAGGACCAGTCCTATTTTCTCTATCGTTTGACGCAGGCGCAGCTGGCGAATCTGCTTTTCCCGTTGGGAGGTCTGCGCAAGACCGAGGTCCGGGAACTGGCCGCGAAATTCGGTCTGGAAGTCAAGGATAAGCCGGACAGCCAGGACTTCTACAGCGGCGACCATACGGAGCTCCTGAACACGCCGCCGCGCCAGGGCAACATCGTCGATACTGCCGGGAAGGTGCTCGGCACGCACGAGGGCTTCTGGAATTACACCATCGGCCAGCGCAAAGGGCTGGGCGTTGCCGCGAAGCATCCGTTGTATGTGCTGGACCTGGCCCCCTGCCGGAACGAGGTCGTCGTCGGAAGTGCAGAGGAGACTCTCAAGCACGAATTGACGCTGGCCGACTGTTCTTGGATCGCCGGCGACGCCCCGGTGGGGGAAGTGATGGTCAAGGTCCGTTCCGCCTCGAAACTGCTTCCCGCCGTGTTCGAAAACGATGTTTTGCAATTTCCGGAAGGCGTTTCCTCCGCCGCTCGGGGACAGTCTGCCGTGCTCTACCGGGAGACCGAAGTATTGGGCGGTGGGATCATTGCCGAGGGGAGGTAAGATGGATCCACTGATCGCAAAAGCCATGCTGCGGCCGTATAATCTCGCTCATGACGAGATCGTTTCCTTGCTGGCGCTGGAAGATACGGCAGAGCTGTTTTCTGCCGCGTATGAATTGAAATGCCGGCAGGTCGGCAAGGTCGTGGCTCTGCGAGGGCTGATCGAGCTCGGCAATCACTGCGCCAAAAACTGTTATTACTGCGGCATCCGGCGCGGCAATCCGAATGTCCGGCGCTACCGGTTGAGCGAGGACGACGCACTTCGAATGGCTCGCTGGAGCTTTGAGCAAGGCTACGGCTCGGTGGTCCTGCAGTCCGGCGAGATCGAATCGGATGAAAATACAGAATACATCGGACGGATCGTGAAACGCATCCACGATTTCGGCGGCGATGATTTCGGCATCACGCTGTGTTTGGGCGAACAGACCGAGGAAGTTTACCGTTTCTGGCGCGAGGCCGGGGCGCACCGCTATCTGCTGCGGATCGAAAGCTCCGTACCGGAACTGTACGCGAAACTGCATCCTGCCGATCACTCCTACGCGCGCAGGGTAGAGTGTCTGCGGGCATTAAAACGCCTCGGCTACCAGACGGGAAGCGGCGTCATGTGCGGCCTGCCGGGACAGACATTGGATGACCTCGCGAACGACATCGAATTTTATCACGACATGGACCTGGACATGATCGGCATGGGACCGTACCTTCCGCATAAAGACACTCCGCTCGGCAGCGACATTGAGATCACGCCTGAATATGCGGCAAACCAGCTGAAACTCGGGCTCAAGATGATTGCCGTGACGCGTCTTTATCTGCACGACGTGAACATCGCCGCGACTACAGTACTGCAGGCCCTCGACGATCGGGGCCGGGAACAGGGTCTCCTCGCCGGTGCGAACGTGATGATGCCCAACGTCACCGACACGGAGTACAGGGAAAATTACCAGCTTTACGAAAACAAGCCGTGCCTGGAAGAAAATTCGACGAAATGCCGGAATTGCCTCAACTGGCGCGTGCTAGCCATCGGCGAAAAGATCAACTGGGGACAGAGGGGAGATTCGCCCCATTGCAAAACGTTCCCGGATTCAAACAAAGGAAAAAAATCATGAAAGAACTCATCATCGGTGGGCGCAGGTTCACCAACCGCTTTTTTCTCGGAACGGGAAAATTCGCCTCGACGGAAATCTTCAGGCAGGCGCTGGCAGCCTCGGAAACGGAACTCGTCACCGTGGCGCTGACCCGCGTCCATGAAGACGATGCCGGGAACGACGATATTTTGAAAGTCATCGACCGTGACAAGGTCGAAATCATGCTCAACACTTCCGGCGCGCGCAATGCGGAGGAGGCGGTCAGGATCGGACTCATCGGCGAAGCCGCCGGGTTCCGGTGGATCAAGCTGGAGATCCACCCCGACGCCCGCTACCTGCTGCCCGATCCGGTGGAGACGCTGAAAGCCGTGGAGACCCTCGCCAAACGCGGCCTCGTCGTGCTCCCCTACATCAACGCGGACCCGGTGCTGGCCCGTCACCTTGAAGACGCCGGAGCCGCCGCCGTGATGCCGCTCGGGTCCCCCATCGGGTCTAACAAGGGGATCCGCACGCGTGACATGATCGAGATCATCGTGGAGCAGAGCCACATTCCCGTGGTCGTCGATGCGGGGATCGGGCTGCCGTCCCACGCGACAGAAGCCATCGAGCTGGGCGCGGACGCGGTACTCGCCAACACGGCAGTCGCCGCAGCGGAAGATCCCGTCCGCATGGCAGAGGCGTTCAAGCTCGCGGTCCGCTCGGCGGAACTCGCACTCAAGGCGGGACCTCCTGCTCCACGCGCCACTGCGTCAGCCTCCAGCCCGATGAATGCGTTCGAAATTTTCAAGTGAGGCGGTGACCATGTTTCCCAAACTCAAATTTACTGCGGAGCAGATCGGCGAGTATTATGCGCACGTCACGCCGGACATGGTGCGGGCGAGCCTCACAGCCTCGCGGGGCACTTTCTTCGATCTGCTGAACCTGCTTTCGCCTGAGGCTGCCAGGGAGGAGTACCGCGACGCCCTGCGTGAGACCGCAACGAAAGCCCGGCGGCGGTATTACGGGAAGACCGTTTCCATCTTCGCCCCGCTTTACATTTCCAACACTTGCGTCAACTCCTGCCGCTACTGCGATTTCAATATTCATCATCACGCGGAACGGAAGATCCTCACGCTGGACGAGATCGACCTGGAATGTGAAGCCATCCGCAAGCACGGCATCGACTCACTGCTGATCGTGGCGGGCGAAGACCCGAAACACATGACGGTGGATTTCCTCTGCGAGGTCGGGCACAGGCTGAAAAATCAGTTCTCCTGCCTGTCGCTGGAAGTCGCCCCGCAGGAAGAGGCCGCCTACCGGAAACTTTTCGAGGCGGGCTTCGAGAGCCTCATCTGTTTTCAGGAGACCTACGACCAGGAACTTTACAAATACCTGCATCCGGCAGGACCCAAGAGCGTGTACGACTTCCGCGTGTGGACCCAGCTTCGGGCGGGCAAGGCGGGGTTCCGCACGCTCGGGATCGCGTTTCTGTTGGGGCTGGCCCCGTGGCGGACCGAGGCGGCAAGTCTCGGCGCCCATGCGTTTTACCTCATGAAAGAGTGTTACGAGAGCAGGATCCAGTTCGCGTTCCCCCGCATCACGCCCGTGAGCGGCGGCTTCACGCCCGAACATCCGGTAGACGAAAACGACCTGGAACAGATGATGCTCGCGTTCCGGATCGTCTTCCCCGAGTCCGGCATGACGGTCTCCACGCGGGAGTCGCCCGCCTTCCGGGACATGATCGTGCAGAGCGCCGCCGACAACATGAGCGCGGGTTCCCGGGTAACGCCCGGCGGCTATGCCGTGCTGGCGGACCGGGATGTGGCACAGTTCACCCTCAACGATTCGCGCGACCCCGCCGAGATTTACCAGGCGATCCGCGCCAATCATCAGGAGGTCGTCCTCAAGAACTGGGACAAACGGATATGAACGGCAGGAAACCCTGCTGAAACTTAAAATGAAAGGAGGAATTTGAAATGGATCAGAAACAGGCTGAACTGAATCGGAATCTCGCCCAAATGCTCAAGGGCGGGGTCATTATGGACGTCACCACCCCGGAACAGGCGAAGATTGCCGAGGACGCCGGAGCGTGCGCGGTCATGGCGCTGGAACGCATCCCCGCCGACATTCGGGCCGCGGGCGGCGTTTCCCGCATGAGCGATCCGGAAATGATCAAGGGGATCCAGTCGGCGGTCTCCATCCCCGTCATGGCGAAATGCCGGATCGGACACTTCGCGGAAGCGCAGATCCTCCAGGCGATCGAGATCGATTACATCGACGAAAGTGAAGTGCTTTCCCCGGCGGACGACCTGTACCACATCGACAAAACCGCTTTCAAGGTCCCCTTTGTCTGCGGCGCCCGCGACCTGGGCGAAGCGCTGCGCCGGATCCAGGAAGGCGCGGCCATGATCCGCACGAAAGGCGAACCCGGTACGGGCGACGTGATCCAGGCAGTCCGCCACATGCGCCGCATGAATGAGGAGATCCGCCGGATCGTCGGGCTGCGCGAAGATGAACTTTTCGAAGCGGCAAAGGAACTCGGCGTCTCTTATGAGCTCCTGCGTTACGTTCATGAAAACGGCAAACTGCCGGTGGTGAATTTTGCCGCGGGCGGTATCGCCACCCCCGCCGACGCCTCGCTGATGATGCAGCTGGGCGCGGAAGGCGTTTTCGTGGGTTCCGGCATCTTCAAGAGCGGCAACCCGGCAAAACGTGCCGAAGCCATCGTCAAGGCCGTCACCAACTATCAGGATGCCGCCATGATCGCGGAACTTTCCGCCGGGCTCGGCGAAGCCATGGTCGGGATCAACCCCGACGAGATCAAGCTCATCATGGAGGAACGCGGCCAATGACCCATCGCATCGCCACCCTTGCCCTGCAGGGCGATTTTGCCGAACACGAAAGCGCTCTGCGTCAATGCGGGGTCGAAGTCATGGAGATCCGGCAGCGCGCCGATTTGCAGAAGACGTTCGACGCGCTGGTGCTCCCCGGCGGGGAAAGCACGGTAATCGGGAAACTGCTCCGCGAGCTGGAACTCTTCTCCCCGCTTCAGGAACGGCTCCGGGAGGGCCTGCCGGTTTTCGCCACCTGCGCGGGGTTGATCCTGCTGGCGGACCGCATCGAAAACGAGCCCGCCGCCTGTTTCCGCACGCTGGACGTGACGGTGCGCCGCAATGCCTACGGGCGGCAGCTGGGCAGTTTCCACACGGAGGGAAATTTTGCGGAAATAAGCCGCGTCCCGATGTCGTTCATCCGCGCCCCTTCCATCGAGCGGGTCGGAACCGGGGTGACGGTCCTTTCCGAATTCAACGGGAAGCCGACCGCGGTCATGCAGGGGAATCAGCTGGCGCTCGCCTGGCACCCCGAGCTGCTTTCCGACCACCGCGTCCTGACGTGGTTCCTGGAACGGACCCTCGCAACTGGAAAAAAATTTTAAAAAATCCTACTATTTTTGTAGGAATCCCCTTGACAAATAAATCGGGAAGTGTATAATAGTACCTCAGACAAAGTGAGGAACGCGGTCCTTTTTTTATTGTAAAAATATACTACCGAAATGGTAGTTTTTGGCGTAAAAATTAAACTACCGAGACGGTAGAGATTAAACAAAAGAAGGTGCAACATGGAGTTGGGAAAAACGGTTTTTGAAACGGTCGGAGGGACTCCGCTGCTGAAATTGCCCTCGATCAGCCGCGACCTGGACGGCGTGGAACTGTATGCGAAGGCGGAATATTTCAATCCGACCGGTTCGGTGAAGGACCGGGCGGCGAAGGCGATGATCCTGGACGGGATCGCCCGGGGGCTTTTGACGCACGACAAGACCATCATCGACGCGACCAGCGGAAATACGGGCATCTCGTATGCCGCGCTCGGTGCGGCGCTCGGGTACAAAGTGGCGCTCTGCCTCCCCGCCAATGCCACGGAGGAACGCAAGAAACTGATTCGTCTCTACGGCGCGCAGATCATCGAAACCGACCCGCTGGAAAGTTCAGATGGCGCCTACAACGAGTGCCGCAGGCTGGTGGCGGAGCATCCTGAAAAGTATTTCTACCCCGACCAGTACAACAACGACGCCAACTGGAAGGCCCATTTCGAGGGGACGGCAGTGGAGATCTGGGAGCAGACCGAACATCGCGTGACCCATTTCGTGGCTGGGACCGGCACTTCGGGCACGTTCATGGGAACGAGCCGGGGGCTGAAGCACCTGAACCCGCAGATCAAGTCGGTGCTGATGCAGCCGGATTCGCCCTTCCATGGTCTGGAAGGAATGAAGCACATGGCGTCCACCATCCACCCCGGTTTCTTCGACGAGTCCATTGCCGACATCAAGCTGGAGGTTTCGACCGAAGAGGCGTACGCCATGATCCGGCGTCTTGTTCGGGAAGAAGCGGTGCTGGTCGGCGTCAGTTCCGGCGCGAACGTGGCGGCGGCGCTGAAACTCGCCAAAACGCTGCCGAAGGGGTCCGTGGTGGTCACGATCCTCTGCGACAATGGGAACCGGTATCTTTCCGGAGAGTTTTGGGAGGGGTGAAAATGCTGAAATTGACCAGAGAAATCGAAGAAAAAATCAGGAAGGCGGGCGCGGAAGCGTATCCCAACGAATGCTGCGGGATCCTCTTCGGGAGCGAAGTTGACGGCGGTCATGCGGTCAACGCGCTGAAGCCCATCGAGAACGCCCGGGAAAGCGGCGAACAGTACCACCGTTTCCTCATCACGGCGGAAGACATGATGCAGGCGGAACTGGATGCGCGGAAACTCGGACTTGAGATCGTCGGGTTTTACCATTCGCATCCGGATCATCCGGCCCGGCCCTCGGACTACGACCGTGACCACGCGCTTCCGTTTTATTCCTACATCATTCTGCGCGTGGCGGAAGGCCGCCCGGAGCTGATGACGAGCTGGCAGCTGCAGCTCAGCCGCGAGGCTTTTGACAGTGAAGAGTTGGTAATCGAACCATAATCATTAGGAGAACCAAAGATGAGCGTAAATGTTTTGATTCCGAGTGCATTGAGAGGGTTTGTGGACCGTCAGTCCGAAGTCGAGGCGGAAGGCGCAACCGTCGGGGAAGCCCTCGCCCATGTAGCCGCACAGTATCCCGATCTGAAGCATCAGATCTACGAGGACGACTCGAATCTGCGCGGATTCGTGAACGTCTTCGTGGACGGGACCAACATCAAGAAACTGAAAGGCCTCGACACGCCGGTCGCCAACGGCGCGACTGTGATGATCGTCCCCGCCATTGCAGGAGGGTTTTGATCCATGAAAGAACCCATTCCAAGTGTGGTCCCCGAAGAAAGGTGGGCGGAGCTGACGCATGACGATCTGACTCGGTACAGCCGTCAGCTCCTCCTTTCCGAACTCGGTATCGAGGGACAGCAGAAACTCAAAGGGGCGAAAGTGCTGATCGTCGGCACCGGCGGACTGGGCGCGCCTCTGGCGCTTTATCTGGCCGCGGCGGGCGTCGGGACGCTCGGGCTGGTGGACTTCGACAGCTTGGACGTTTCCAACCTGCACCGGCAGATCATCCACGGCAGCCGCGACGTCGGACGTCCGAAAGTGGCCTCGGCGCGGGACCGGATCCGGGCGCTGAACCCGCTGGTCAACGTGGTCACCTACAACGAGCCGCTGAACAGTGAAAACGCGCTGGACATCATCAGCGAATACGACGTGGTGGCGGACGGCACGGACAACTACCCGACGCGCTATCTTGTGAACGACGCCTGCGTTCTGCTCGGTAAGCCCAACGTGTACGGCTCGGTCTTCCAGTTCGAGGGACAGGCGAGCGTCTTCTGGGCGAAACAGGGACCGTGTTACCGGTGCCTTTACCGCGAACCGCCGCCGCCCGGACTGGTGCCATCCTGCGCGGAAGGCGGCGTGCTCGGCATTCTGCCGGGGGTGATCGGAACGATCCAGGCCAACGAGGTCATCAAACTGCTGGTCGGCGGGGGTGAACCGCTGACCGGCCGGCTGATGCTTTACGATGCGTGGCGGATGAAATTCCGCGAGCTCAAACTGGACAAAGACCCGGACTGCCCGATCTGCGGCAAACACCCGACCATCACGAAACTCATCGACTACGAACAGTTCTGCCGGATCAAAACGAAGCAGGACGAGACGCCGGTGGAGTCCATCACCGCCACGGAACTGAAGCGCCGCTTCGACGCGGGCGAACCCGTCCAGGTGGTTGACCTGCGCGAACCCCACGAACGCGCCTACTTCAAGTTCCCCAACGCGAAGGTGATCCCGCTCGGGCAGGTGATCCGCCGCATGGATGAGCTGGACCCAGCCATCGATACGGTCTTCGTCTGCAAGATCGGTCAGCGGAGCATCCTCGCCGTGCGCAATCTGCGCGAAGCGGGTTTTCCGGGGAGGATGATGAATCTTCTGGATGGCGTGCAGGGGTGGATCAACGAAGTTGACCCGAGCGCAAAACAAATTTAAGTTCCATTTTGAAACAAAAAAAACAAAGTACAAAGGAAAGGACCAAAAAATGTCTGACGAAATCAAAATCAACGCGCTGGGAAAAGCCGCGGCGTATCAGCTGGCGGATGTGGCGAAAACGAAACCGCAGTTCGGGATGCTGACCCCGCGGTGGCTCACGAAGTTTCTGGAGTTCAAGGGCCTGGAGTCCGGCATCTACCGCGTCAACCGCGTCAAGGAAGGCAACACGCCGCTGGAAGTGCTTTGCAGCTCGAAGCCGAAGAGCGACATCATTCCGCAGGGGTTCGTGGATTATGAGTCCAAACCGCGCGAATACATCCTCAACTCGGTCACGACGATCATCAACATCAACACGCAGGTGGCGGACGTCTTCAGTTCCCCCTACGACCAGGCGAAAGAACAGCTCGCGCTGGCGGTGGAAAGTCTGCGTGAACGGCAGGAAAGCCAGCTCATCAATAACGACGACTACGGCCTTTTGAAGAATGTGCCGGATTCCCAGCGCATCCAGCCCCTGAACGGAGCGCCGACGCCCGACGATCTGGACGAACTCATCTCGAAAGTGTGGAAAGAGCCGTCATTCTTCCTCGCGCACCCCCGTGCCATCGCGGCGTTCGAGCGTGAATGCACCCGTCGCGGCGTGCCGCCGGTCACTGCGAACATCAACGGCGGAAACTTCATCCTCTGGCGCGGCATTCCGCTGATCCCCACCGACAAACTGCTGGTGGACGGTCTGAAGAATCCGAAGTCCCAGAGCGGCAAGACCAACATTCTGCTGGTGCGCACCGGCGAAGCCAAACGCGGCGTCATCGGTCTGTACCAGAGCGGTCTGCAGGGCGAACATTCGCGTGGCCTTTCCATCCGGTTCCGCGGCATCGACGACAAAGGCGTCGCCTCCTACCTACTTTCGCTTTACTGCTCTGCGGCGATCCTTGCGGACGATGCGATCGCGGTTTTGGAAGACGTAGAAGTCGGGGAGTACTATGACTATGACGCGGACTGATTTGAACCAATTTAACCCGGCTGAGGGTGGTCTGCCCAGTGAAGCCCAGATGCTGGCGTGGGCCGCGGAATTGAGCGGGGAATCCCCTGACGCTGCCGTGCCTGTCCCTTCTGTGCCTGCCGCTTCCGTGCCTGCTGCGACGGCAGGATCGGACTGGTCACGGATCGCTGCCGAAGTGCTCGAAGCAGAGGGCGCTGCGCCTTCTGCCGGTGCGTATTCGCCGACGCTGGTCAGCGCAAAAGAGGCGGAAGCGTCCCAGACCGTAGCGACCGCAGCGACCGGGGAGAAAACGGTGCGGCGTTCCAGCGCCAGCATCGGCGGCATCCCCGTGGAGAAACTCCGCGCCGATTTCCCGATCCTCTCGGAACGTCTTGCTTCCGGCAGACCGCTGGTCTGGTTCGACAACGGGGCCACGACCCAGCGTCCGAAGCAGGTAATCGACCGCATTTCGTACTACTACACGCACGAAAACTCCAACGTTCACCGCGCAGCGCATGAACTGGCCGCCCGGTCCACCGATGCGTATGAAAACGCACGTTCGACGGTGGCGAAGTTCCTCGGCGCAGGCAACGCGAACGACATCGTTTTCGTGCGCGGCACGACGGAGGGGATCAACCTGGTCGCGCAGAGTTACGTGCGTCCCCTGCTCAACCCCGGCGACGAGATCATCGTTTCGCTGCTGGAGCACCATGCGAACATCGTCCCGTGGCAGATGATCGCGGCAGCGACCGGCGCAAAGATCCGGGTCATTCCGGTGGATGATTCGGGGCAGCTCGATCTGGCGGAATACACCAGACTCTTCAACCGGCACACGCGATTCGTTACGGTCGCCCACGTTTCCAATGTGCTCGGCACGGTCACGCCCGTCGCGGAGCTGGTCGCCATCGCCCACGCTCATGGCGTCCGGATCCTGATCGACGGCGCGCAGTCGGTCGCGCACATTCCGGTCAACGTGACAGCGCTGGACCCGGATTTCTATGTGTTTTCCGGACACAAGATTTTCGGCCCGAACGGCATCGGCGCAGTTTACGGCAAGACCGACGCACTGGAAGAGGCCCAACCCTGGCAGGGCGGCGGAAACATGATCGCCGACGTCACCTTCGAACGCACGGTTTACCAGGCCGCTCCGAACAAATTCGAGGCGGGCACCGGCAGCATCGCCGACGCGGTCGGACTGGGGGCGGCG
>JAFSMO010000092.1 GCA_017447865.1 Thermoguttaceae bacterium | reverse complement strand
TTCAGCTCGTTGGAGGCGGCGATCATCGGCGGGATGGACACGCACTGGAACGCGCAGTAAACGAGCGTGGCGCGGAAGATGCTGAAACCGGTCTGCGGGGTGTAAGCGGCCAGATCGACGCCGTACTTGGCGGAGAGGTCATTGACCATGCCGAGCTTGGCAAGGCCGACGACGACGATGATGCCGGTGACGATGATGCCGGTGACGATGACGACGATGCCGATGACGACGATGACGATGATTTCTGAGTAAAAACCTGGGAGCGCGGCCGGTAATGACCGCGCTCCTTAATTTAACCCCCTTAAATTGCTTATTTTGAAAAAACCTCCTGCGGGGGGGCTTGAATTTTCTCTGATTTTGTGCTAAACTTTAGTATTCCCCGTCAAATCAGGCGGAATCGTCATTCATTTTCCCATTACTTTCAGGAGTTTCCCATGAAATTGAATCCCATCTTCAGCGCGGCCGTTCTTGCGGCGGCCATGGTCAGCTGCGTCTTTGCGCAGGAAAAGAAAAACGAGTACATTTCCATCGACGAAGTGAAAGCGGTCGCCGACGACTGGCGTGACTTCCAGATCCAGGGCGAGTACGTCTGGAAAAACGGCGGCATGGTTTTCGCCTGCCAGTGCATCGCGGACGGTGACGGCCAGTTCACCGTCGTCGGTTTCCCCGGCGGTTTCCCCGGTGAAGGCTGGATCGCCAAAGAAGTCCGCGTCGTGTACAAAGGCAAAATCGAAGGCAACGAAGTCATTCTGAAGCCGGCCTACATGGACATGGAGGGACAGAACAATCTTCCGATCCCCGAAACGCACAATGCGGACGTGACGAAAATCGACCTGGAAGGCAAAACGATCACGTTCATCGTCCCGGGCAAACCGGATCGTATGGCCGTCAAAGTGGACCGCCAGAGCCCACGTCTTGGCGCTCGTGAAGACGGCGCGTTCGTCTTCTACGATGGCATGACCAAAGACGCCACCAGTACCGAGAACCTTGAGAGGTTCCGCAAAATCAACGAGGAAACCGGCGCCATTTTCTCCGAGTTCACGACCAAAAATCTGGAGCAGGGCAAGGAATGCTTCATTCATGTTGAGTTCATGCTCTCCTTCATGCCGCGCGCCAAGGGCCAGGGCCGTTCCAACAGCGGCGTGTACCTCAACCAGTGCTACGAGTGTCAGGTCCTCGACTCGTTCGGACTTCGCGGCGAGAACAACGAATGCGGCGGTTTCTACCAGCAGAAGAAGCCGATCTGCAACGCGGTCTTCAGCCCGCTGAAGTGGCAGTCCTACGATTTCCATTTCATCCCGGCCAAATTTGAAAACGGCCAGAAAGTCGCCAACGCCCGCGTGGACGTCGCTCTGAACGGGATTCTGATCCACAAAGATCTGGAAATCACCGGCCAGACGCCCGGCTGCAAGAACGAAGCCGACGAAGCCCGCGGCATTTACTGCCAGGGTCACGGCAACAACGTGCAGTACCGCAACATTTGGGTCAAGTACGCCGACTGATCTGACGGAATGGCCCCTTGAATGAGGGGCTTCTGATTGGCGGGGGCGCCGGAAGCGCCGTCCCCGCCCCGCCTTCCTTTTTCCCCCGGCCGCGCCTCATGAAACCCTTTTTCCTTCCCACCCTCCTTTTGATCTTCCTCACGGCGCCTTTTGCGCACGCAGGGGTCGAGATTTACCCGCCGCTTCCCGACCACCTCTACGAGTCCGCGAAGTACGAAGTCTCCGTCACGTGGGAAGGCCAGACGCGCGATTCCTGCGTCCTGACCACGGTCAACGATACGAAGCCGGAGCGGATCCCCTACATGACCACCGCGAACCACTGGACCACGTTCTCCATGGACGAGGGGACCGAGGTCAAAGTCACGGTCCGCTGCAAGGACCAGAAGCTCGAAAGCGCGGTCATTCGGCCCCTTTCGCGCAAGATCCCGTTTGAGATCAAAGACGGCATTTTGACGTTTACGCTGACGAAGCCGCAGAATCTCTTCATCGATCTGGCGGGATGCGAGCGCGAGCCGCTTTTCGTCTTTGCGAATCCGATCGAGCCGAACGCACCGACGGCGGAGACGGACGACACGCACTACTTCGGCCCGGGAGTCCACTCGATCGGGGAGTTTACGATCACGAAACCGCGCGTTTACCTCGCTCCCGGCGCCTACGTGAAGGGAAACCTTCGTTTTTCGAAGGATCTGAAGGACACGGTCGAGATTTTCGGCCCGGGGATCCTCTCGGGGATTGACTACACGCACGACCCGGAGGGGTGGGACAATCACATCCTGATCAAAGGTGGAGAGTGGCTGAAGCAGGTGATCATGCGCGACTTCACGCTCGTGGACTCGCCCGGCTGCAACATCGCGGTCAGAACGAAACTGGACGCGGGAAACCTGAAGTTCTTCGCCTGGACGTCCTGCTCGGATGGGATCAGCGGCGGAAGGGACTCGCTGATCCACGACTGCTTCTTCAAGACCATGGACGATAATATTCACATCACGATGTCCGGCACGCAGGTCCGAAACACGGTGCACTATCTGCAGGCGCACGGCAGTGCGCTCGTCATGGGCTGGTGCCAGGCCCACGACGCGCAGGACGTCCACGTGGACGGCGTGGAGATCGTCGGCGATTCCCGGATAGCGTTCCGGCCAAAAACGTGGCCCATTCGTGAAAAACACTACAACGCGGCAGTCGTGGCCCTGAATAACATGAAGGGGACGAAGGAAGGCGAGGGCGTTCACTACCACGACATGATCGTCGAAAATGTCACGGTCGAGGTTGGGATGATGACTCCCGTCTCGATCCAGGTGAAAGCCGAGTTTACGATGCTCGGACTGAACGGCGAGACGCTGCACTACGACGAGGGGCTGGGGCGTGTTTCGAACCTGACGTTCCGGAACTTTAACATTCTGGTCAAACCCGGAAGCCGCCCGGTCTTTGACGGAAACGGCCAGAAAGACGGCTCGATCCGCGGCGTGACGTTCGAGAACTGGACAGTCGAGGGCGAAAAAATGACGCAGGAGAACATAGACCAGTTCATCATCCGCGAGGGCAAAACGTACGATTTCCGCGTGATTGAATGATGAAAAGATAGGCCCTTGTGGCCGGAGTGTTAACCACGTTAGTGGTTAAATGTTAATAGCCGTGGGTGAAACCCACGGAAAATTTCGAAAGGATTTCTTATGGCCTATCAAATTGAGCCACAATCAATAACCGATTTCATTCAGGATGAAGCGATCCGCCTTCCTCGGTTTCAGCGTAAAAAAACTTGGAAACCTGCTCAAAATTTTGAATTATGTATTAGTGTATTTAAACAATATCCGATTGGAGTTTTTATTTTAAACAAAGAAGGGAAAAAACTTTGGTTACTTGATGGAAGGCAAAGAAGGGAAGCACTTTGTGCATTAAATAGTGATCCTACGAAAGTTTACGAGTGGGCAAAGGCATTTTTGAAATTTAAAACAACTGATGATCCTGAAGACGTTGAGAAGATTTTTTGGTGCAAAATAGAAGACTATTTACAAAAAGAAAAAGATACAAACAATAATAGTGATGAAAACGAACAAGAGGATATCGATTCTGATTCCGAGATGTCGGAAACAACTTTTGATAGTAGAGAACAAAGTGAAGGACTGAAAACTCTTCTCGACTACATTTTGTTAAGTCATGGCAAAAATAGTTTGACTAACAAATTTAAATTTGCCAAAATATTTATTCGAAAAGGCAAATTTAATCTTGAAAAGTTAATCGATTTTTTACTAAAAATAGGGAGTAAAGAACAATTTAATGAAGATTCATTCATGGATTTATATGAGGATGAAACAACAGACACAGAGGAAATTGAAGAATGTCGGAAAAACGTCAGCGATAACTGGAAATATATTAAAAAAACCATTGAGATTTTGAGTCGATACAAAAGAGTATTAAAAGATGCTCGACTTGGAAGAATTACGTTAGTAAATGCTACACCTTTAGATGCTCAAAACATTTTTACGCTTGTAAATAAAGGAGGAACACCTTTAACAGCAGAAGAATTGCTTTCAGCCAAACCGTTCTGGAATGAAATCATACCTGAACCATCTGACTTGATTAAAGAAGTTGTAAGAAATTTATATCATCGGCTTGAAATACAACCTGTACCTGAAAATGTGTGCCGGTGGGATATCGTTGCAACAATTATTTCCAAGATACAGAAAAAAAGGAAAAAAAACAATCTATTTTTTAAAATTTATTTACAAAGCGATAAATTATCAAGTGATGAAATCACTCTTAGTTTTAAGCTATTGAGTTCCATAATAATAGGGGGAATGAGTAGTGTTCATGTCGCCAAACTTGAACAAGACAAGACGATAAATTGGGAAACCGTTATTGATGAAATTATTGACACAATCCTTGAGATTGAAGAAGTTTTATTGGAGAAAAAAACGTTTCAATGTCTTGCTCATTGGGACAAGTCTATTATGGATTTGACCAGTACTGCCGTTACATTGGAATTTATTACTATTCTGTATAAACAATGGTTTATTTTAGGATGCCCACCTAAGAATAGTACCGCAAGAAAACTTTTTCAACAACAGGCACAAATTTTATTAGATCGCTTAATTTTTGAATATGTTTCAGGTGGATGGAAAGGATCTGGAGATTCAAAATTAGCAACAGATATAAAAAAGCTTTCTTCGCGAGTCGCAAAACCAGTTGGATCTGGTGAATGGGAAGACTGCCTTAGTAAAATGTGCCATGGTGAGCTTGATTTTCGTCCTGTTATGTTGTATTATGATTGCATGATACGAAGAATTATACCTACGGGACATATGGAAGAGAGTGTCGAAATAGATCATATTATTCCTAAGGATCTATTGAAAACCAGCATATCCTCTGGAAAAATAATAGATTGTTTAGGTAATCGTTGTTTATTGCCTAAGAAGCAAAATGCTGCCAAAAAGGACCTTAGCTTAAATCAGATTTCAGATCCTTGGTTAATTGGAAATATCGGGACTTATGCGGGAATCAAAAAAAATGACTTCGAAAAGTTCAGTAGCCCCGAACAACTAGATGATTTATTGGATTATAGATTTGCTTTTTTAAAAAAGAATTTCCTTAAAAAAAGAAAAGCAATTTTAAGAGGTACAGACGATTAATTTCCCCCTTAAAATTTTTCCTAAACTTTAAATTGACTAGGCAAGAATAACGTCCGTTTTGTAAAAAACACGGTCACCAATTTTTGAAAAGTTGGAGCATATCATGAAACACTTAATGCTTTTTTCACTTTTAGTTTTGCTTCTGTTTCCGGTTGGGCTGGCCCAGGCGCTGGAGATCACGAACTACACGGACGGAACGACGATCGATTACACGGTCCCGCTGATTCGCGGCACGCTCGAAAATCAGGACGTGACCGAGATCACCTGCGAGAATCTTTCCTCGCAGAAATCGACGCGCGTTTTGAAAGGCTCGGCCTTCCACGGGAAGTTCAAGGTTTTGGCGGAACTCGTGCCGGGTGAAAACGAGCTCGTTCTGAAAGCCGGCGACGAAGAGAAAACGCTGAAGATCACGTACCAGCGCAACTCCAACCCGCTCTTTGTGCGGATGATCTACCACACCGATTCGACCGGCGACACGACGTTCCAGACGCCGATTGAGAACGACCCGCAAAACTTCCGCGGGAAATTCGATACGGCCTTGAAACTCATGCAGACCATGACCGCCGAGAAGCTGAACGACGAAGGCTACGGCCGAAAAACCTTTAATCTGGAGCTGGACGAAAACGGCGACGTCATCGTGCACGTCGTCCGCGGGAAACGGACTGCGGCCGAGTATTTTCAGATCCAGACCGAAAAGGGGGACGGCGGCTGGTACGATGCCATTTATAGAGAAATTGCACGCGATTACCCGATGTGGAACGCGCGCAATCTCGTCATTCCGGCTTACTCCCGCTTTGATGCCGAGACGAAAACGATGCGCTGCCATACGGCGCTCGGCGGTGGTGGCGGTCTCGCGCTCTTTGGAAGCGGCAACATTTTCACGTGGCCCGACTCGCTCAACGACGTGGTCGCCGCGTTTGAAAATTCCACGCCGATCGATACGGAGCGCTTTCAGGATGATTCGGTCGGACGCACGTGCTTCTGGGGAGCTGCCGCGACCACGATCGGGGCCGCCCTGCACGAAATCGGCCACACGCTGGACCTTCCGCATAATACGGACTATCGCGACGTGATGATCCGCGGCTACGACCAGTGGAACCGCCTGTTCGTCATGCGTGACGCGCCGTCGGGAGTAAACGAGGACTGGCTGGAATACGAGGGTGGCGATTACGTCCATTGGGGAATCTTCTCCGCGCCGCAGCTCGTCCTGAATCCGTACCTGGGTGACGGCGAGCCGCCGAAGCATGAGCCGGGAAAAGTGCGTCTGGAAGCGGACCACGAGAAAGGACTTCTGATCATTCACTCGGACGACGGGATCCAGTACCTCGCCTGTGAAACCCCAGAAAGGCGTTTCTGGTGCTGGAAACCGGAAGCCGGCAAGGACGCTCCGAAAGATCTGGCGCTGAATATGCACGAGATCTTTGGTTTAATGCGGGGAAAACCGAGGAGTTTTGAATTCCTGGTCATTGACCCGAACTATAATCGTGAGACCTTGGGCATCGAGGTCCACAGAGAGAAAAAGAAGTAAAAAAAAGCACCGTGTAGGTTTACAGTTTCGTTGATTTTTCCGGATTCCTATGATGATGAAGCACACTTTTTTGATTGCGTTCCTGTTTTTGATGTTCCTGCCTGGTTTGGCGCTCAGTGAGCCGATTACGACGCAGGAATTCACCGTCAAGGCGAATTGCGCCCAGCCGCGCGAGGGGATCGAGCTCGCGTTTGACCAGAACCCGGAAACCATCTGGCACACGCCGTGGGGAGAGCCGGGAAAGTACCCGTTCCAGGTGGAAGTGACGTTTCGGAAGCCGGAAGTCGTCGAGAAGATCTGGTATTTGCCGCGTCAGAAGGGGGTCAACGGGATCCTTCGGCGCTACAAGCTTTTCGTGAAAAAAGGAACGGACGACAAATGGGTGAGAGTCCGGTCGAGCGTCCTTTCGCCGACGCCGGACGCACAGTACATTACGATGGAGCCGACTATGTGCACGGCCCTGCGCCTGGACATTCTGGAAGGAATCGCCGGTTTCGCGAGTGCGGCCGAATTCGTGATCTTCCGTCCGGACACGGCTTTCTCAGAGCTTTCCAACGTTTCTGAAAAATTGGCAAAGGGGAAATGGGTCAAGGTCCCAGTTTTCCGAAGACCGTCCGCAGTAGTGGAACGGCAGCGCCGCGGCGGTGGGTTTGATTGGTCTGACCTTCAGCCGACCGGATTGGCGGTGAAAGAGGGGGCGAAGTTCACGGTTTGGCTCGATGCGGACCTCAAGGGTCCGCTGCCGCTCATGGGCCTCTGCAAATCGGAAAAGCAGGCCTCGATCACCCTTGCGCCGGGGGAAAACGTACTGGAAGCCCCGTTTGACGGAATCCTTTACGTCAAAAACCCGTTTGACGCGACGGAACAGAAAACCCTCCCCAAAATCTACATTTCGGGGGCGAAGCCGATCCCCTTGTTCCGGCTTGGAAAAACCGACGAGGAGGAATGGCGAAAAATGCTGGAAGGCAAAAACCCTGTTGGTCTGGCGGAGCTTTCCAGCAAGCGGATCCTCATGACGTTCTCCGTGGAAAACGTGAAAAAGTACGTGGATTCACCGGCCAAAATCCTGAAAGAGTACGAATATTTAATGGCCGTTTACGCGAAATTGATGGGATTCGATGAAGAGACCGATTCGCCGGACGCCAAGCCCACAGTTCACACTCGTCCCCGCTGCCGCATGAGGCTGATCGAGGTGGACCATGGTCACATGTTCGCGACGTTCGGGTACACCGCCTACCATTTTGGGGCCGTGGAGCCGGTCCTCAACTCCGAAAAATTCTTCTCGAACGGCTGGGGTCCGTGGCACGAGATCGGGCACGAACATCAGCTTGATCAGTACGAATTTCAGGGAATGACCGAAGTGACGGTGAACATTTTCTCGCTGGAAATGCAGACCTCGCTTGGCCACACCGCGCGCATCGATACGCCGGAAATGAAGGCGAAACTCACGGAGTACTTCGAAAAACCGGACCGGGATTACCTCGCGGAACAGGACGTTTTCATGAAAGTGGCTCTTTTCTGGCAGCTGCGTCTGGCGTTTGGGCCGGATTTCTACCCGCGCCTGCATCGGGCGTACCGCGAGATGCCGATGCCAGAGACCGATGCGGCCAAGATCCAGACGTTCATTGAGAAAGCGTCGGAAATTTCCGGCCGGAACCTGGAGCCGTTTTTCGAGGCGTGGGGCCTGAAGGCCGATCCGAAGGCGCTGGAAAAGATGCGAAAGCTTCCTAAACTGGAAAAACCGATTTGGCTGAATTTTGAGTTTTCCGACCTGAAGTCCAACCTTTTGGTGGATTGAATGGAGCCGTTTTTCCCGTGAATTACGCCCACCTCGCGCAAAAAGCGTACGCTTACGAAACCCGTTCCCGCGGGGTCGGGGTCCACTACACGCCGCTCGAGGTGGCCCGGCGGCTGGTCCGGGACGCGCTGGCGCCGCTGGTGTACCGGCCGGATGGAACGCCCAAGACGCTGGAGGAAATTCTTTCGCTGCGGATTCTCGACCCGGCACTCGGCGCGGGGATTTTTCTGCTCGAAACGTGTGCCCAGCTGACCGATTTTCTCGCGCAGCAGGGGGAAAACGCCCCGGATATTCCCGCCCGGATCGCCGCCAACTGCCTTTTTGGGGCCGACATTGACCCGGGGGCCGTCGCCGTCGCTCGGGAAATTCTCGGCGAATTCTGCGGTTTTCCCGATCTGGATCCCGGCCGAAATCTCATCTGCGCCGACAGTCTGAAGCATTTTGGCGGCGCGTCCTCCCCGCAGTTCGATCTGGTTCTGGGAAACCCGCCGTTTTTGGGGGGGCGCAAGATTCGGCGTGCGCTTGGGGACGATTACTTCCGGTTCCTCACGCACGATTTTACCGACGGCGCGAGCGGAAACGCGGACCTTTGCGTTTACTTCTTTCTGCTGGCCTCGCGTCTTCTGAAGCCGGGCGGCGTCTGCGCTTTCCTCGCGACCAACACGATTTCGGAGGGGGATTCCCGCACGTCGGGGCTGGACGTTCTGCTGGCGGACGGAGCCGTGATTTACCGGGCCGAAACGTTCCCGTGGCCGGGAACCGCCGCGGTCGAAGTGACGGCGATCCATTTGTTCTTTCCCAAAGGTTCGAATCTCTCCGCCCCCGCGCCGATTCTGAACGGGAAGCCGGTCCCGAAGATTTTCGCGTCGCTCAAGCACCTGGATCCCGGCCGACTTTTGCACAGGTTTCCCGAGAACGAAACGCTTTGCTTTCAGGGGTGCGTGCTGGCGGCGAAGGGGTTCATTCTGACGCCGGCCGAGGCGCGGGACCTTTTGGATGCCGACCCGCGAAATCGGGACGTGATCTTCCCGTACTTCACGGGCGATGACGTCTTCTCGGCGCCGGACCCGATGCGGATGACGCCACGCCGGTACGTGATCTCGTTCGGCGACTGGCCTCTGGACCGGGCGGAGGAGTACCCGCTCCCGCTGAAGATCGTGCGTGAGCGCGTGAAACCGGTCCGCGAAAACGTCCGGCGGAAGGCTCACCGGAAATACTGGTGGCATTTCGGCGACAAACGACCGGCCTTAATGAAAATCATCCGCGAGCAGAAGCTCGAAAAGGTCCTGATCCAGACGCGCCACTCGAAGTACCTCGCCCCGACGTGGGTTCCGACCGACGCGATCTACTCGGAGTCCACGATTTTGTTCCCGACCCGCTCGGAGAGTCTGCTGGCGATTTTGAACTCCGGGATCCATGAGGCGTGGGTCCGCGAAACGAGCAGCTCGATCGGGAAGGAACTGCGCTACTCGCCGACGGACTGTTTCTTTACGTTCCCGTTCCCGCCGTCGGAGTTGACGCGCCCGGACACGCGTTTCCATGCGCTGCGCAGCCGGCTCTGCCGCGAGTGGGGGGTGGGCCTGACGACGCTGATGAACTTTTTGCACGACCCGCAGGAGCGGCGGCAGGAGATCGAAGAACTGCGTGAAACCTTCCTCCAGAACGACGCGCAGATCCTCGCCGCCTACGGCTGGACGGACCTTTCCCCGGCCCGCGAGTTCCACGAAACCCCGCGCGGCATCCGGTTCGAGCTCCCGTTTGACGTGCAGGAAGAAATCCTCCACCGGCTTTCTGGCGAGTGGGACCAATGAACCACTCCAAGGTTCACGCCCAGCTCGCTGCCGCGTCCAGCGACTATAGGCCCCGCGGATCAGGCGGATGAGGCGGATTTGGGCGGATTGGATTTAAATATTTAAGAGGAATTTCTTGAAACTCTCATTCCAGACTCCAAGTCAGTTTCACTTCCAACCTTTTTTATTTAAAAATCCGCCCAAATCCGCCTCATCTGCCTGATCCGCGGGGCCTGGTGCGGCTTCGGACTTTCCCGGAGAGATTAATTGTCGCGTACACGGGATTTTGAAATTTTCTCTTTCCTCGTTCAAGAATGGGCTTAATTATCGATTCCGCCACATTTCGCGCCAGTCGATTTTCAGCTCTTGCATCTTTTCAGAAATTTCCTCCCGGAACCGCTTTGCGTCGAGCGGGTAGCCGGCCGTGGGGGTGAGGCCCGGGATCTGGGAGAGCCACCAGGCGTTGAACCGGTCCATCGAGATCTCCCGCAGGTACTTGCTCACCATCGAGGCCAACGCCACCGGGAGCAGGGCTTCGCCTTTGGCCTGGAATCGGATCCGCAGGTCGATGCGCTCGCCGTAGTGCACGTACTCGCTGGCGGCGCGGCCCTCTTCCACCACACAGAACGGCAGGGCCGGGAAAAAGTCCATCAGCGTCGGCAGGTAGAAGTTCCGACCGCCGTGTTTGTCGCAGAAAACCCGCACTTCGGCTTTTTTCCGCACGTTTTGAAGAAGCTCGTTCCAGAATCGCACTATTAATATTAATGTCGTGTCGGAGAGAAAGACCCCCTTCGAGTCCACCGCCTCCACGCCGTCATTGAACCGACGCGGAAACACGAGTTCTGACCGAATGCCGCACAGACGTACGCCGGTTTTCTCCATCGTTTCGCGCAGGGCCGAGCCGAGTTCCGCCACGCGGGCCCGGGGCAGATCCCGAGGGAGTTTTTCCTCCGTTTCCGGCGTGTGCCAGATTACGGAGCGGCGCTCCTGAGCGAATTCCGGCCCGCAGATCAGGTCACACAGAGACGCGGTCTCCACCGGTTCATCCGTCACGAGCCCAAGAGCGTTCAGCGAAGCAAAGATCCCGCGCTCCAGCGGTTCGAGAGTTCCGTGACGGTGCAACTTTTTAGAGTCGGCGATCGGGACCTCCAGCCCTTTTCCACGTCCGGGCGACGTGACCACCACCGGCCGCAGGGCGTCGAAGAGCGTTTCGGGGGACAGCGCGTCGTCTTCCACGCGCCAAAGAGTCGCCGTCACCGCGAGCGGCCCGAGATTGGGGCCGTAGCCCGCCTCGTCTGTTCCGATCAGATAGTACATTTTAGCAAAACGTCACTTCTTCACCGCGTCAGCCGTTCTGGCGCATCACTTCCCGGGCACGGGAAAGAATCGGCCCGACGGAATTTTCGGGAATCCCCATCACGGCGCTGATCTCGGCATACGATTTCTGCTCCAGGTGGTACATCCGCACGATCTTCGCCTCGCGCTCGGGAAGGTGGGAAATCAAATACAGAATTTCGTCCATGTTTTCGATGATCGCTTCGACCGGTTCCTCATTGGAGGTGGTAAGGTCTTCTTCGCTCGCGTTCGTTTTTTCCACCGACATATACTTCGTCAGCAACGCCTTTACCGTGACGCGGCGCGCGATGACCGTCAGGTAGCTGGCCAGACTGCAATTTCCGCGAAAGCGGCGCAGAACGACGAAATTCTCCGAAAGGATACGAATGAAAACTTCCTGAACCAGATCATCGTGGGTCATGGGGTCCAGATTGAAATTCCGGTCTTTGCACGTGGTTTGCACGATGAACGAAACCAGACCGCCAAACCGATCCACGAATTCTTCCCAGGCCAAAGCCTGTTTTTGCATACAGCGCTCGATTAAATTGCGATCGAAATCAGAGAGTGCCATTTTTTCCTCCGGGATGGTTTGAGTGGAAACTGAAAAGTTTCACACAAAAGCTGGAATATTCTATTCTATTATAACGCGTGTTCACAGAAATTGCAAGGATTTCCCGGCAAACTTTTTGAAAAAAATCAAAAAAAAGAGATTCTTCCCAAACTGCCTTTCTGTAAAAACAGGCAAGATAGAGAGAACTGTTCTGATTATAACTTCTTTAGTAAATTTAAGTTTTATTAAAATATTTTCAGTTATAACTATATGAACGGTTAAGATTTGCCGATTATATGAGTAACAGACTTCCAATATATACTCTGGAAGTATGTAGTGAATATTTAAGAGGAGGACCTCGTGAGTAACAAGAACAAATACAGGCTGCTTCACCAAAGTCTGTTTGTGCTTGCGATCATCGCTGTGATGAGCGGCGGTCGAGCGTCAGCACAAAATCCGTACGACTTTGCGGCAGCGAATACACAGGGACAGGCGAATGGAATCGCTGTACCTGTTCAGGCGGCGTCGCCGTTTGACGTAAATGCGTCTCCAACGCAGGGAGTCACAAATCCAACGGAATATGTGATTTCAGACAACGTTCAAACGATTGACCCGACGGTATATGGTCAGGAAATATATGAAATGGAAGGGGAAGGGACTGCGGTTTATGGCCGTGGCTATACGACAGTTCCGGACTATCCGCGAAACAATAAGTACACTCCTGAAGCGCCATTTACACCGGAACCTCCGGCGGAATATCCTCAAACACGGGAAGAAATGGCTCCCGACCTGATTCGGCGTGACCCCGCTCTTCCTCCGTACCAGCAGCAGGAAACTTATTCCTACATGACTGACACCACGACTTCCAGTTCGACGGCCTGTCAGCTCTGCAACGAGGGCTACGGGAATCCGTACCTCTGGCAGATCGGTGCTGGTGCGGTCGTTCGGCATCATGCCAAGCAGGAAAAGTCCTTTGGGATGTTCTACGTTTCAGACCGTGAAGGAGTGATGGAACTGAACGCTAATACGTCTTTTGACATTAGCGGCGGTTTGAATCTGAGTATTACCCGTTACCTTGGGCGCAACGCGTTCAACTACGACATTTGGGCCGAATTGGACTTTGACGGTTTGTATAACTGGAAAGCGGAAAACACTTACATTATTAATGAAGACACGCAGAATTATAATTCCTCGGCCGCGACAGTTTTCACAAACAAGTATGGAACCATCAAAGGTTTGACCTCCTGGGAAGATTCCGTAACAACGACCGGCGAAGACGATACGACCTCCACCACAAACTATAAATCGGTGCCGATTCAGCATCACATGCAGTACGACATCGACATGAATACGGGTGAATTGGTCTTCCAGATCCGCAAACGCGGCCGCCCGGATCCGCTCATTGGACATCCGAACGGAACCTGGACCCGTGAATGTCAAGGGGGTCTCAGTTATACCCACTTGTTTGGTCTCAGCTACATCAACACCACAGAAACTTTGAACTGGAACGGTTACTCCAATGTTTACTCCAGCACGGATGGCTCAGATTACACTTTCGCTGGTACAGAGGAAGGCTCTGTGAAAAACAAAACGAGCAACGACATGGTCGGTTTCGTGTTTGGCGGTGAGTTCCAGGATAAACATTGCATCTGGAGCTGGGGCATGAGGTGGCAGTTTAACCCATACCTCAATTTTGAGAAAGTGACGACCTCTGTGAGTGACGATTACATGTCGAGCATCAACAATACAGGCATCGCCTATCAGGGACTTTGGGGAATCTTTGCGACACTTAAAACCGGCAAACACCTCAAATGGAGATTCGGCTACGATGTTTCGGTCCTCGGCGGAACCGCCACGGCAGCGAGAAATACTTCCTACAGTCCGAACGACTCCATTAATGACACGTCATACACCATTTACCAGTCGCTGATGCTGAAATGCACTGCCGTTTGGTGAGAAACATTAAACACGAATCCTCTTGAATGAAAAAGGGTTTTGAGCAACGGATACTCAAAGCCCTTTTTTGTTTTTTCTACGAGTTCTTTTCATCAATGACTTGTGTCGTGCGCTCGATCGTCAGAACCATGGACTGTTTGCCGCCGCGGTTTTTCGAGTCGATCTGCATCATCTGGCGCCCCTGCTCGGGGACCTCGATCCGCATCATAAACGTTCCGTCGGGCTGGGTCGCGACCCACTCCTGATTCATCGTCACCTGACTGTCCGGGGTCGTGCTTCCGTAAAGGACCAGCTCGGTCGAAACCCGCAGAGGAAGTTCATCGCTCGTCATTTCGGGTGCATTAACCTTCAGGGCCGTACTGTCCGCCGCGAGGGGCTGATTCGTTTTTTCGGCCCATTTTTTGTATAAATTGTGATTCTTGGGCGACCACGGGGGAAGTTTCGCCGGCTGAAGGCCGCAGACCGACATCCACGCGACTTCGGCAGACTGCTCGTAGCGCAGAGCATTGCGGGCGTGCGGAGTGGAAATGACGTTACTCTTCATCAGCCCGCAGAATTTTTTCTGTTCCGGGCTGTAGTAGCCAATTTCGGCCAGATACGTCGCCGGCGGTTTGGAGACCGGAAGAAACCAGTGGTTTACGTGGCCGTGGATCAAAACGTCGCGCAGAAGCTGGAACCTTCCGCCGGTTCCTGAATCGCCGTCACTCAGAACGGTCAGCCGAAGCATCGGCTTGGCCATGTACCAGTACTGGCCGAGGGCCATTTTGGCGCGATCGATGGTCGTTCTCCGGAGGCACCACGTTGCGTGAAGCCAGTACGGGTCGATCATATCGAGCACAAAAGAGTCGTTCGGAATGTCGCTGTGGGCGTCTGGCAGATAGGCCAAATCGTTTGGCTTCGAGCGGATGGAATACAGGCGCGGAATATTGTCCTGCTGGGCCGCTGCGACTTTGGCGACAGAAGCCTCGGTTTTTTTCAGGGAATTACTCGACCGTTCCGAGAAGATGCGCGTTGGGTCATTTGCTCCCAGCGTCTCGCTTACCGCCTGCGGGATTGGGGGCGTTTGAGGAGCCAGCGGCATCTGCTGGGTGAATGGTTCCGGCGCCAGAGCGTTGGCTTCGTCGAGTTTCTGAATGACTTTGTTCAACAGATCCGCCTTGCGCAGGCTATGTACCCTCGTAATACCATACTCGTGAGCAATCGGGGTCAATTCCTGAACGGTCATTTTTTTCAACTCGGAAACGTAATACACAGTAAACTCCTTCGTGTTTTAAATCTTCCTCAATAAAAGTTTTATCATTATAGCGGACCTTTATTTTTTTTCAATGGGCTTTTCATAAAATTTCCCGTTTTTTTCAAAAAAACGTACATTCTTTCTGATAAAAGAGGGCCAAAGGGAAAGTTTTTTAAAATTCGTCTTTACATAAAAGCCGGTTTTCAGGTATGATAGAATGAAGAAAGACCATGAATCCCCAGAAATGGCAAAATTCAAAATGTTAAAACAGGCAATCAAATGAAACAGTTCAAACTTGGATTTACCGTAATCGTTTTCGTTTTTCTGTTTGCTGGAACGTTCCTTTGGGCCGATGAGAAGAACTCGTTCGCAAAGACGTACCGCCTCGTTTCTTCCCGTCAGTCCGGAAGTGTGGACCTGATCGAAAAAACGTTCGACGCGGCAGGAACGCTTCTGCTGGAACTGGACCCGGACTCGCTCGTGAGCAAGTCTTCGCCGGGAAATGATGAGAAAAAGAACGCGAAAGAAAAGTCCAAAGAGTCGGATCCCGAACAAAAACCGGTCATTCAGTCCATTCCGATGAAGGTCGCAAGCCGGCAGTCCTACGAGGAAATGCTCATTCAGGCCGGAAATCTCCTTCAGGGAGAAAACGCCAAATCGACCTTGGGAGCGTGGTATTTCCTTGAAAACAAGACCGAAATCAAAATCGGTGAAAGCGCGACCAAACCGGAACTGAATTTGGATCAGCCGATCATTGGAGTCGATATTAAAGGCGCGCAGGCGAATTTTTTCCGTCAGGACGGTTTTCTCACTCGTGACGAGCTGGACCTGATCAATGTGCAGGGAAATACGCTCCTTCTGGATCATATTTTGCCGAACAAATCGGTGAAGGTCGGTGATTCGTGGAAGCAGTCGCCGGACACGATGGCGATTCTTCTGCAGCTCGACCTGGTGTTTAACCTGGACATTCAAACAACGCTCACCGAAGTGAAAAAGAACGTGGCGATCCTCGAAACCAAAGGCTGGATCGAGGGAAGCTGCGAGGGAAGTACCTCCAAGATCAATGTGACGGGCAAAGCCTACTTTGACGTGACGCGCGGCCGGATCCTCTGGTTTGGAATGGTCATTGAGGAAAAACGGACGGCTGGGTACGTCACCCCCGGAATGGACGTCACGGCCAAAGTTCAATACAAAATCACGCCGATGGAGGAATCGAAAAACCTGACGAGCGACTCGACTTCCAAGCTCGCGTTTGATGAATCGCAGTACGGCCTGATCCTCTTTGAGGACCCGGGAAATGCGTGGAAATTCGTCCTCACGCCGGACTGGGAGCCGATGAACCAGAATAAATTCCAGAGCAACTTCCGTCTTCTTCGCGACGGAGATCTGGTCGCGCAGTGTACGGTGGCCAAGGTCCAGAACCCGAAAGTTTCCCAGGATACGAAGCCGGAGGATTTTGCGAATGAGGTGAAGGAGTGGCTGAAAGAAAGTTTCCAAAGCATTTTGGACGTGAAAACACTCAAGTCGGCGGATGGTTCGGACGTTTATCGTGTGGACGTGGCAGCCAAATATGAAGGGCTGGATCTGCGTTACATTTGCTACCTGATCACGCAAAAGGACGCGAAAGAGCCGAAGCAGTACACGATGGTCTTCACGCTGGAAGACGAGCTGATGGAAAAATTCAGCGACGCGAACGAACAGATGATCCAGTCGTTTTCGTGGAAATGATCGTTTTATAAAATGGTGGGTGAAACCGGAGCGGGATTTCTTCTCGTTCCGGTTTTCTTTTGGGGGGCTTAGTCTGCTGAGAGGGGCGCTCCTCCGAAATTTTCTGAAAATTCCCCCCTCCCCGTCTTGCAATTTTCTCTGATTCCTTTATATTAAGGGAAAATCTGTTTTTTCAACCTGAACCTCATATTTTAAGGAGTACTCCATGAAATTTCTGCTGAATCTGCTTCTTCCGGCCGTGATCCTGTTCGCGGCAGTCGCCCAGGGCGCGGAAGTGAAATCGGTCACGTCGCCGGGCGGAAACGTGAAAGTGAACGTTTCGGTCGGTGAGAAAATGACCTACGACCTGACCTTCAACGGGAAAACCGTCCTGAACCCCTCCAACCTCGGGCTTACGTTCAAGGGCATGGTCCCGATGGGCGCGATGAAGATCGTCGGAGCGTCCTCGCAAGAGATCAACGAAACGTGGGAAAACCGCCTCTCGAAGAAATCCACCTACGTGAACCACTGCAACGAACTGACCGTGAAAGTCGCCGAAATTGCCGCGCCGTTCCGGGAACTGGCGGTCATTTTCCGCGCGTACGATGACGGCATCGCGTTCCGTTACGTGGTCCCCGAGCAGGCCGCCCTTCCGGGAGTTTTCGTCCTGACGAGCGACGACACGCAGTACGCCTTCACCAGCGACTGGACCTGCTGGGCTTCCGACTACAAGCGCTTCAACACGGAGCACGAAAGAGAATTTCCGGAGATGAAACTCTCCGCGATCGAGGACCAGTCGTGCTGCGTTTGCCCGCTGGTGGTCGCGGGTGATTTCGGCTACTGCGCCCTGATGGAGTCTGACCTTCTGAAATGGGCCGGCGCCCAGTTCGCCGCGGTGGCGGGCGGAAATAAAGAGGGCGTGCCCTGCACGATGGCGATCCGTCTGACCCCGCGCGCCGACGGAAACGGCTGCGTCCTGCGTGAGACCGGCGCCAAATCCCCCTGGCGCGTCATCACGCTCGGCAAAGACGCCTGCGGCCTGATCAACAATTCGGGCATCATCCTGAACTGCGCCACGCCGTGCGTCCTTGAGGACACTTCGTGGATCAAAGCCGGCGCGTCTTCGTGGGACTGGTGGTCTGAAGGAAACCTGGTCCTGAACACCGACACGCTGAAGGCCCGCATCGACCTGGCCTCCCAGAACGGCTGGGCGTTCACGACGCTCGACGACCCGTGGTACTTCAACTCGAAGTTCCAGTACAAGCCGGAATTCCTGACCGACACGGCGGCGGGCTGCGGCACGATCGACATTCCGACCGCTTTCGCCTACGCGAAGGAAAAGAACGTCGGGATCTTCCTCTGGATGCACTACCAGGACTTCGACTTCTGCGGCCATGAACGCACGTTCACCGCGTACGAGAAATGGGGCGCGGCCGGCATGAAGATCGACTTCATGAACTCCGACAATCAGGAGCGCGTGGAGTGGATCGAGGACGTCGTGGCCAGCGCGGCCAAGCACCACCTGATGATCAACTTCCACGGAATGTACAAACCGACCGGTATGGAACGCACGTACCCGAACCACATCACCCGCGAAGGGATCCTCGGGAACGAGTACAACAAATTCTCGAAACGCATCACCTCGACGCACACCGCGACGCTTCCGTTCACGCGCTGGCTTTGCGGCCCTGGCGACTTCACGCCTGGCGGATTCGTGAACCGTCACCCCGAGCATTTCTACATGCAGACGAAGTTGAGCGTCCCGACCGCTGACGAGCAGGGGACCCGTGCGCACGCGTTGGCGATGTGCCTCGTGACCGATTCGCCGTGCCTGACGATCTGCGACAAACCGGAGAATTACCGGAACGCGCCGGGATTCAGCTTCCTGAAGAACATTCCGGCCGTTTGGGATGAAACCCACGCCGTCGCGGGAGAGATCGGGAAATTTTACCTGCACTACCGCCGCAGCGGGAGCAAATTCTACGCCGCCGCGATCACGGACTTCGAGCCGCGGACGCTGCAGTTCACGCTTGACTTCCTGAAGCCGGGCAAGACGTACGTCGCGCAGATCTACTGCGACACGCCAGAGAGCGGAGGCACGGGTGAGACCGACGCGGAAAAAATCGCCGAGCTGACCAAAGAAGTGAAGGCCGGCGACGTGCTGGAGATCAAGATGGTCCGAAACGGCGGCTGGACCGCGATCTTCACGGAGAAGTAAAGCCGATTTTCACTGAAAAGTGAGCAAACGACGGAAACGCTGATCCATTCGGGCATTCAAACGTTTGAATGCCGGGGGTGGGTCAGCGTTTTTCGTGGATCCCGTGGGCCAGTGAGTAAAAAACCGGCAAAACGACCAGCGTCAGAAGCGTCGCGACGAGCAGACCGCCCACGAGGACCGCCGAGAGCGCGCCGTAAATCGCATCGTCCAGCAGGGGGAGGATCCCCAAAATCGTCGTGCCGGAAGCCAGCGTCACGGGGCGAAAACGTGAAACGGCCGCTTCGATCAGCGCGTCACGGTCGGTCTTTTCCGTGATGGCGTTTTGTCCCCGGGTCCGATCTGTCTCGCCGACCAGAATGATCGCGTTTCGGATCAAGATCCCGCTCAGGCCGAGGAAGCCCGGAATGCAGAGGAACTCGAACGAATGGCCGGTGAACCAAAGCCCGAGCACTCCGCCGATGAGCGAAAGCGGGGCGGTCAGGAAGATCAAAACCGGCTGAAGCAGGCGGTTGAACATTCCGACGCAGATCAGGAACATTCCGAGGACGCAGAGCGGAAACGTCCGGATGATCGGCTTCGTTCCTTTATTCGCCTCCTCGAATTCGCCGCGCCAGGTCATTTCGCAGCCGGGCGGAAGTTTCAGGTCCGCGGTCTGAATGGCCTCTTCCAGACGTTTTCTCAGGACCGAGGCGGGGACTCCGCGGGCGTTGCACTGGACTTTGATCGCCGGTTTCCGATCGACCCGCCGCAGAATGGGGTCTTCGTACTCCAGCGTGGTCAGGTGGTACGCGAGCTGGTCCAGCCGCAGGAACGTCCGCAGGTTGGCGCAGTAGATCTGGATCCCGCCGAGCCGGCTCACGTCGGCGCGTTCTTCTGCCGGGAGGCGCCAATAGATCGGAATATTTTCTTCTCCCGCCCGGAACCAGCCGATGGTCATTCCTTTCAGGCTCGTGTGAATGGCCCGCGCGATCTCGGCCCGGCTCAGGCCCGCCTTTTTCACGAAATCCTCCCGAAGCTCCGGCCGCAGGACCATCACTTTTTGCCGCCAGTCGTCCCGCAGTTCGATCGTTTCAGGGAACTGGGCGAAAACCGCTTTCGTCTGGTTCGCCAGCCGGCGCAGCTCGTCGGCGTTTGCGCCCCGAAATTCGAGCTCGATCGAGTACGAAACGGCGGGCCCCTCCCGGAAAAACCGCACTTGGGGCGCGGCGTTGGGAAAGTTTTGCCTCATGAATTCCCTCGCCTGAGCCGCGATTTCAGGGATTTGGCGCCAGTCTTCGACCGTCACGAGGATCTGCGAGAAGCAGCTCGCCGGGACGCGGTACTCGTACGTCAGAATGAAGCGCAGGGAGCCAGAGCCGACGAACGCGCTGGTGCTTTTTACTCCCGGGAGGGTGAGGAGGAACGCCTCGATTTTTCGCGTATCGGCGTCGGTCAGCTCAATGGCGGTCCCCTCCACCCGCCAGTAGTTGATCAAAAACTGATTTCGGGCGGAATTTCCAAAGAAGGAGCCGGGAATTTTCTCAAAGGCCGAAAATGCCAGCACGAGCAGCAAAACGGTCCCGCCCACGACGCACCAGCGATGAGCGAGCGCGACGCCCAGGCCCGAGCGGTACACGCGGTAAAAAACGGAGCCGTAAAGGTTTTTTTTGCCCGTTTGGGGGACTGGGAGGAACCAGACGCACAGAAGCGGGAGGACCGTGACGGCCGTCACCCAGCTCATCGTCAGCGAAATCGCCAGGACCTGAAAGAGCGAAACGCAGAATTCCCCGATGCTGTCCGGCGCGAAACCGATGGCGGCGAAGGCCAGGATCGCGACCGCGGTCCCGCCGAGCAGTGGGAACTGGTTTTTCTTCACGGCCAGCAGGACCGATGTTTCACGTGAAACGCCACGCTGGACCGAAATCAGCGATTCCTCCAGCACGACGATCGCATTATCGACGAGCATCCCGAGCGCGATGATCAGCGCCCCGAGGGAAATGATCTGGAGCGCGATCCCGCAGAGGTACATCACGAGGAAAGTCAGCAAAACCGAGAGCAGAAGCACGGCCCCGATCAGTAGGCCGCTCCGCCAGCCCATGAAAATCATGAGCAGGACCACGACGATTCCGAGTGACTCGCAGAGATTCATGAGAAACGCGTCCACCGCCTCGGTCACGTTTCGCGCCTGGTCGGAAATCGTGTGGATCTCCAGCCCTTCCGGCCATTGATCCCGCCGGAGAGTCTGAAGGAGCCGCGAAATGTCGTCGCCCATGAAGACCACGTTCCCGCCCTTTTTGGTCGAGATCCCCATCGCGATCGCCGGCCGGCCGTTGAACCGGAAAAGCGTGGTCGGCGGTTCCAGCGTCTCGCGGACCAGGTGGTCCTTTTCCACCAGATCGCCCAGCGAAATGACGCTTTCGCCCGTCGAGTCGGAAACCATGATCCCCAGAATATTTTCGAGGGAAGTGAACACGCCGGTGGGCGAGATCCGGACGGAATCGTTTCCGACTCGGACGTCGCCGGCATCGACGAGCTGGTTCTGGTTTTCCAGCTCCTGCATGATCCGGAACGGCAAAATCCCCTGCGTGGCCAGTTTCGCCTGCGGGATCTCGAGGTAAATGACCTCCGGCTGGATCCCGTAAAAATCGATGCGCGCCACGTCGTGGACCTGGTTCAGGTTCAGCAGTTCCTTCTTGAGCCAGCGGCCTTGCTCCTTGAGCCACCGAAGCTGGTCGGCTTGCGTTTTTCCCCGCGCGAAAGACTCCGTGCAGGTCAGGGCGAAGTAGATCCCGTACACGTCGCCGAAATCGTCGTTAATGACCGGCTCGGCGCACCCGGCGGGAAGCTGGGGCTGAACGTCCTTCATCTTTTTGCGCAGAAAGTCCCAGACCTGCGGCAGTTCGCGGGAACGAACCGACGAAAAAACCTCGACCCTGATGTACGAAACGCCCGCCTCGGACCGGGAGGTGATTTTTTCGACCTCGTTCATCGATTGAAGCGCTTCTTCCAGGACGTTCGTCACCAGTTCCTCCACCTCGGCGGGCGACGCGCCGGGGAACCGGGTCGTGATCATCGCGGTCTTGGCCGTGAAATCCGGGTACGAAAGCCGCCCGAGGTGCGCGTAGGCGTAAAACCCGAAGAAAACGGCCAAAACCGTGAGCAAAATCGTGATGGTTTTCTGCTGAAGGCAAAACGACGCGGGATTCATGGGGCCCTCCGAAAAAACGAGACGATTAATTTTAGAAACCCGGGGAAACGCCTCACCCGATTTTCGTTTCCGTCAAAAGTTTCCTTTCGCGCTGGTTTTTTTCCTCCCCTTGCGCAATTCGAAAAATTTGGTATAATCACCCGTAAACTAATGAGGAGTAAAAAAATGCTTTATGCGATCATCATGGCTGGCGGTTCCGGAACGCGGCTTTGGCCGGAAAGCCGGAGAAATTGCCCGAAGCAGCTCATGACTTTTCTCGGAAACCGTTCGTTCCTGCAAAGTACCGTGGACCGTCTGCGGCCGCTGGTGCCGCCGGAGCGGATCGGCGTGGTGACCGGTGAAAGGCTGAAAGACCGCATCGCGGAGCAGCTTCCGGAGCTTTCGACCGGGTCGATCCTCGTGGAGCCGTGCGCCCGGAATACTTCGGGGTGCATCGCGCTGGCGGCGATCTGGTGCCTTGCTCAGGACCCGGAGGCGGTGATGGTTTTGCTCCCGTCCGACCACGTGATCCAGCCGAAAGAAGCGTTCCAGGAGACGGTCGCGCAAGCCGCCGAAATCGTGCGGGAAAACCCTGAAAAACTCGTCACGCTCGGCATTACGCCGACCTGCCCGGCCGAGACGTTCGGCTACATCGAGCGCGGGGAGAAAGGTCCCGGAAACTCCCTGACCGTCCGGCAATTCCGGGAAAAACCCGACGCGCGGACCGCCGCCGAGTACCTCGAGAGCGGAAACTTTTACTGGAACGCCGGGATTTTCATCTGGCGCGCCTCGACCATTCTGGAAAACCTTCAGAAGTATGCGCCCGGCGTTTGGAAACCGGTCGAAAAAATCCTTAAATCCGTGAAACATTCCGATTTTGAAAATATTCTAAAATCGGAATTTCCTGAGATCGAAAACATTTCCATCGACTACGCGGTGATGGAAAAGGCGGCGGCTGACGGAAACGTTTTGGTCCTTCCGGCCCGGTTCGAGTGGGACGACGTGGGCTCGTGGCGCGCCCTGGAGCGTCACTTTCCGCACGACGAGGCGGGCAATACGCTGGCGCTGGCGGAAGGGACCCCGGAAGCCGTTCTGGTCGAGACGCAAAACTGCACGGTCCGCAGCACGGACCCCGGAAAGACGCTGGTCTGCTACGGAGTCGAAAATCTGGCGGTCATCGTCACGCCGGAAGTGGTCCTGGTTTTCGACCGGAATCGTGAGGAATCCGTTCGGGAAGTGGTCCAAAAACTGAAAGAAATGAATTGCGAGGAATTATTATGAGTCAAACGGAGTGGAGCCCATCTTCCTGGAAAACGAAGCCGATCAATCAGTGGGTCGAGTACCCGGATCAGGAGGCGTTTGAAGCCGCGTACAATTACATCTCGCACTTGCCGCCGCTGGTTACGAGCGGTGAGATCCTGCGCCTGCGCAGTGAGCTGGCGGCCGCGGAGGACGGCGAGTACTTCGTGCTTCAGGGGGGCGACTGCTCGGAAACGTTCGACGCGTGCACGCCGGACGTCATCACGAGCAAGCTGAAGATCCTGCTCCTGATGAGTTACATTTTGATCTACGGAAGCCGCAAACGGGTCGTGCGCATTGGCCGGATCGCGGGTCAGTACGCCAAACCTCGCAGCAAGCCGACCGAGACGCGCAACGGCGTGACGCTTCCGAGCTACCGCGGGCCGCTGATCAACTCGCCGGAATTTACGGCCGAAGCCCGCACGCCGAACCCGGTGAACATGCGCCGGGCGTACGGCCACGCGGCGCTGACGCTGAACTTCATGCGCAGCCTCATCGCCGGCGGTTTCACCGACATGCACCACCCGGAGTACTGGGAACTGGGCTTTATTAATCTGAGTGAACATTCGCGTGAGTACCGTCACATTTTCCAGGCGATCAGCACGTCGATCGACTTCATGGAGATCGTGGCGGGGAAGATGGACTCGCTGGCCGAGACGCGGTTTTACTGCTCGCACGAGGGGCTTCATCTGCCGTACGAAATGGCGCAGACGCGGCCGGTGCCGCGCCGGACCGGTTTCTACGACCTGACGACGCATCTGCCGTGGATTGGTGAACGGACCCGCCAGATCGACGGGGCGCACGTCGAATTCTTCCGCGGGATCGCCAACCCGATCGGGGTGAAAGTGGGCCCGACGATGAAACCGGACGAGCTGATCGATCTGACGAAGGTCCTGAACCCGGCAAACGAAAAGGGGCGTTTGTGCCTGATTTGCCGCTTCGGCGCGTCGAAAGTGGAGGAGGTCCTCCCGCCGCTCGTTCAGGCGGTTCTTCGCGAAAAGCGGAACGTTTTGTGGATTTCGGACCCCATGCACGGAAACACGCATTCCACGGCTTCTGGCCTGAAAACGCGCAGCTTCGACGACATTTTGAACGAGCTGCTCTGCGCCTCCCGGATCCTCGACCGCGAAGGAACGCATCTGGGCGGGATCCACTTCGAACTGACGGGCGAAAATGTGACGGAATGCACCGGCGGCGTGCGCGGCCTGACTGAGGCCGATCTGGTGAAAGACTACCAGACGGAAGTCGATCCGCGCCTGAACTACGAGCAGTCGATTGAGATGGCGCTCCTCATCGCGGAACGCCAGGCGTCCAAACGGCGTTAAATGCTTCTGATCGTCGCAAAACGAAAAAAGGGAGTGCAGCCAAAGCGCGGCGCTCCCTGTTTTTTTCCTTCTTTTTTTCTGTTTTTTCTTAAATCTCCCAATTTTACTCTATTCTAAAACCGGGAATTTCGCTAAAATTCCAGTAGAATATTCAATTTTTTTTGGAAATGCTGATGAACAGGAACGTGCCGGTTTCATGAAAAAGATTTTTCGTTACTTGCTTCTTCTGATTTCTTTGTTTTTTATCGGAGCTTCCCTTTTCATGATGAACCAGCAGAAGGCCCAGCGCACACTTCAGGCGGAAGTGCAAGAGGGTACCGCGCCTCTGCTGGAAATACGTGATCTTTTGTTCCAGGCCAAAAATGCCGAGAAAGACGAGGAAAAGGTGAAATTGGTCCTGCAGGCGCAGGAAAAGCTCCGGACATTCGGGAAATCGTTCTCTGAGCGGCCCGTGGGAGTGGTGCGCTGCGTCATTCAGCCGAAGTACGTCCTCCTGCTTCATCTCGCAGGAATGAAAGAAGAAGCGTCCGCTGCCCTGAAAGAGGGAATCCAAAACGTGGAAACGCTTAAAGATCCTGAAGTGGAAACGGCCATTTATATTAATCTGGGGGAATGTGCCGTAGAATGCCGGGATTCCACCAGTTTTGAACTGTGCTTTCAGAAAGCCTCTGAAAGAATAAACGCTTCCTCAAACGCGAAATGGAAGAGTGAAATGGCGAAGACGCTGGAAAACCTGAGGATCCTGGCCAGCGAGAGAATGCCGAAATGATCCAACCTTTACAGAAAATGGAGTCAAAAATGCGTCAAATCTTTTTGAATATTTCCCTTCTTCTTGCCGCGGTGATCCTGGTCGGCTGCGAAGAAAAACAGACGGAAACCACGGATGAGGCCCCGGCGCAAGTCACCGCGCGGCTTTGCCACATCGCTCGCGTTGGGAATCTGGCAGAAATCCCCGATGAATTGTGGGAAAATGAAAAGAAGCCGGAATCGGCCGAACTCCCTGAAGGTCTGGATTTTTCCGGAAAAATGGAGGAAGCCCCGGTCTCGAAGGCCGTGGGAGATGAAATCGACCCGGACATTTTGGCGATCGTAGAATCCACCGCCCGCGAAAGCTCCAGTGAGGAGGGGATCCAGAAAGCCCAGGAAAAGGAGAAAGAACTGGATCTGGCCATCGAAATGGTGGAGGAGTCTCAGAAAACCGAAGCGGAAGTGGAGGAACTGTTCAAAAAGGACAGCAAGAAAAACAACGGGTCGGCAGAAGACGAAGAGGGAGATGAAAACGAAGAAGTCGATATTTCCATGGGAAACGATGATGAAACCTCGCTGGACGTAAAAGAAACAGCACCCTCGAAGAAAAAGACCAAGTCAGGTAAAAAAACAAAGACTGAGGTCAATACAGAAAACGAAGAAGTGGAAGAGGCCGAAAATCTGAAAGAAGAAACTGGGGAAAAAACAGAACCCAACGCGGAAAAACCGGCGGCAAACAAATCCGGAGTGATCGAAGAGGAAATGAACCGTCAGGCGGAAGCGTTCCTGGAAGTGCTGAAAAACACGCCGGAAGAAGTACGTGAGGAAATGAAAAAGGCCAATTTCCAAAACGTGACGTACCGTTTGGTGAAAATACCGGGAGTCATCCTCCAGGAAGGCGTGAACGAGTGCCTGATCGTTCGGACCATGGAGTACACTGGCACAAATCTTGCGCGTGATTATCAGATGCTGAATCTTTCCAAGACCTATTCGTCCTGGCTCATGGAGCAGGAAAAATACCTGGAAATCATGACATTGGACAGTCTGCACCATGAAACGTGGGTAGAAGTACCTGAATTCTGGAGCTCGACCGAGGAATAAAAAAGGAATAAAAAAGCGAAAGAGTCTTCCCTTCTCGGGGAGACTCTTTTTTTATCTGAAAAAAATTTCAAGAAAATCTGCGGGGTGCCCCTTGCGAAAATTTTAAAATAGGCTATAATCCGGTTTGTTGTTTGGGTATTCTTGCCTGAACATCGCATCTGCGGGCGTAGCTCAGTTGGCAGAGCACGACGTTGCCAACGTCGTTGTCGAGGGTTCGAACCCCTTCGCCCGCTCTTGAGATTCTTCTCAAGTGGAACTTTGGTGTTCATGCGGGAAAGAGTTTTTTTACAATTTAAAATCGCGGGCGTAGCTCAGTTGGCAGAGCACGACGTTGCCAACGTCGTTGTCGAGGGTTCGAACCCCTTCGCCCGCTTTTCATTTAACTCTAGGTGAACGGCTCTGGCTTCTGCTTGAGCCGTTTGCTGTATCAGAACCAAATTTTTTTCGTTTATTGGGTCAAAGTCATGGCTGAAACAGAACTGAATACTTCCGAAGAACAGAAATTGAATCTGACGATCAACGTTGATGAACGCAGCGCTTGCGAGCGTCATATTACGGTCACGGTCGCGCGTGAAGACATCGATCGGATCATGAATAAAGAATTTGACGAACTCAAACCGGTGGCAGTGGTTCCGGGATTTCGTCCGGGCCGTGCTCCGATGAATGTCGTGAAAGCCCGTTTTCGCAAGGACATTGCGGAACGATCCAAGAGCGCCATTCTGATGGAAGCCATTTCTCAGGTCAATGATGAGAAAAATCTCGCTCCGATCAGTGACCCGATGTTCGATTACGTCGCGCTTGAGATTCCCGAAAAGGGCGATTTCGTGTTTGAGTACGATCTGGAAGTCCGCCCGGAATTTGTGGTTCCGAACTGGAAAGGTTTGAAACTTGAGAAACCGGTCCGCGAATTCACCGACGCCGATGTTGACGCCGCCAGTGTTTCTTTCCGTTCCCGTCAGGGCAAACTGGAAAAATCGGAAGAAGGTGCTGTCACGGGCGACTACATCACCACGAAGCTCTTCATTCGTTACAACGACGAGATCATCAATTCCAGCGATCACGAAACCATTCGTCTTCGTCCGTCCCTCCTCTTCAGCGACGCGACGATCGAGAATTTCGACGGCCAGATGGAAGGTATTAAAGCTGGGGAAACCCGCACGCTCAAGTTCAATCTTTCCGAATCCGCTCCAAACGTTCTGCTCCGGGGGAAAGAAGTCGAAGCCGTCTTTGAAGTGGACAGCGTGTACAAGCTCAGCCTGCCCGAAGTGAACGAGAAATTCCTCTCGGAACTGGGGTTCGGGTCCGAAGACGAGTACCGTGCGTTCCTCAAAGCCCAGCTTGAAAGCCAGATGGCTTATCAGCAGGAGCAGGTGGCGCGTGAGATCATTACGACCCAGCTCATTAAAGACGCCGACTGGGAACTGCCGCCGACCCTTCTGGAACGTCAGGCCGAGCGTGAACTGTACCGTACGATGTACGAGCTGCAGCGCGGTGGTTTCTCGGTTGAGATGATTCAGGAACACCTGAATATCCTGCGTCAGAACAGCGTGGAAAGCACGAAGAAAGCCCTCAAGGAGCACTTCATCCTTGAGCGTATCGCTGAAGATGAAAAAATCGACGCGGAAGAAGAAGATTACGATGTTGAGATCCAGACGATCGCACGTCAGATGAATGAGTCGCCGCGTAAACTTCGTGCCCGTATTGAGAAACAGAACCAGATGGATATTCTGCGCAACCAGATCATCGAGCGCAAAGTCATCGCCCGGATCCTGGAAAATGCGGCTTTCGAAGAAACGACTTTCGAGCCGTACCCCGAAGAAATGGCCAACGTGGCCTTCCCGGCTGGCGGTACTGGCAAGAAGGAAGAAGAAGCCGCTGAAGACGCTTCGGCTGAAGACGCTGCGAAAGACGCTCCGGCTGAAGAAAAAGCCGAATGATTTTTCGGGCAGAAGCGGGCTTGCGAGGCTGATTTTTCGGTTTCGTTTACTGGACTTTTATGCTAAAATTATGCGGCTCAAAGCGGGCCGCGTGGGATTTGCCGGATCGATTTTGGGTCGATTCGGCATTGTTTCGTTAAAAGGAAGGGTACTCAATGGAACTTTTTAATAATACTGCCTTTGAACCGATGATGGGTGGGTCAGACTACCAGCGTCAGCGGCAATTGACGATTTCTGATCTTCTTCTTGAGAACCGGATCATCTTCCTTCAGGGCCCCATCGGGGACGGGAATGCGAACGCAATCGTGATGCAGCTCCTCTACCTGCAGAGCGATAATCGCCGCAAGGACATTCATTTCTACATCAATTCCCCCGGCGGAAGCGTCAGCGCCATGCTGGCGGTTTACGACACGATGCGCGTGTTGAGCTGCCCGGTGAACACGTACTGCGTGGGTCTGGCGGCCAGCGCCGCGGCGGTCCTGCTCGGCGGCGGAACCAAGGGGAAACGTTTCATCCTTCCGCACGCGAAGGTGATGATCCACCAGCCGTGGGGCCAGGTCGGCGGTCAGGTTTCCGATATTAACATCCAGGCGCAGGAGATCATCAAGACCCGCCAGCTTCTGAACGAGATCCTCGCGGCGGACTGCGGCAAAACGGTCGAGCAGGTTGCGAAAGACACGGACCGCGACCACTACATGACGGCCCAGGAGGCACTGGAATACGGAATCGTGGACTCGATCGTGAAGAAACCGGAAGAAGAAAAGAAGTAAAATAGAAAATTTAAGGAAATTCAAGAGGAGAATTCAATGTCACTTATCCCTTTCGTCATCGATAAAAACGGCCGCGAAGAGCGTGCCATGGACATTTACAGCCGCCTGCTGCGCGACCGCATCGTCTTCCTCGGAACGGAAGTCACCGACGAGACGGCCAATTCCATCGTGGCGCAGATGCTTTACCTGCAGTCCGAAGATCCCAAGGCGGACATTCATTTCTACATCAACTCCCCCGGCGGAAGTGTGACGGCCGGAATGGCGATCTACGACACGATGAACTTCATCACGTGCGACGTCCGGACCTACGGCATCGGCCAGTGCGCCTCCATGGGCGCGTTTCTGCTCGCTGCGGGAGCGCCCGGAAAACGCTACGCTCTCCCCAACGCCCGGATCATGATCCACCAACCCAGTGCCGGGATGGAAGGGACCGCCGAGGAAATTCTGATCCACGCGACGGAATTTGAAAAGACCAAGCAGAAGCTGAACAATCTGCTGCTCAAGCACACGGGCCACTCGTACGAGAAGATCGTGGCGGATACGGACCGCGATAATTTCATGTCGGCGGAGGAAGCCTGCGCGTACCACATCATCGACCACGTGATCGAGTCTCCGCTGGCCGAGTAATTTTTGGGAGAGCAGGACCGTTAAGCCTCAGGAATTTCTCTTTCTTGAGGCTTAAAACGTTTCCGGCCATTGGATAAAAAGGAAAAATCTCATGCAAACCGTTCCCGTTTCTCTTCGTTCCAATCCTTACGAAATCGTCATTTCCAGCGGGATTTTTGATCAGTTCGGCGACTATTTCCTCAAGTGGACGAAAGGCGCGAAGAATGCGATCGTCGTGACCGATACCAACGTCGAGCCGCTTTACGGTCTGAAAATCGCGGAAATTCTTGCGGACGCCGGCGTGAATAACGATTTGTGCGTCGTGGAGGCCGGCGAGGAAAGCAAGTGCGTGGACGTGGCCGCGATGCTCTGGGAACGCCTCATCGAGTGCGGCGCGGACCGGAAAACCGTCGTCGTGGCGGTCGGAGGCGGCGTCGTGGGCGATTTGGCGGGTTTCGTGGCGGCGACGCTCAACCGCGGCCTGCCGTTCATTCAGGTCCCCACCACGCTGCTGGCCCAGGTGGACAGTTCGGTCGGCGGCAAAACCGGCATCAATATTCCGCAGGGGAAAAACCTCGTCGGCGCCTTCTGGCAGCCGAAAGGGGTTTTGATGGACACGCAGACGCTTCGGACGCTCGACGACCGGCAGTACCGCGCGGGTCTGGCCGAGGTCGTGAAGTACGGCGTGATCCTGGACGCGAATTTTTTCAATTTCCTGGAGCAAAACGTCCAAAAGATCCGCGCCCGTGACGAGGCGGTCCTGGCGAAAATCATCGCGAGGTGCTGCGAGCTGAAGGCGCAGATCGTGCTGGAAGACGAGCGCGAAACGTCCGGCCGCCGCGCGGTCCTGAATTACGGCCACACGTTCGGGCACGTCGTGGAAAAACTCGGCGGCTACGGCGTTTACCTCCACGGCGAAGCGGTCGGCATCGGCATGAGTTTCGCCGCCCGGCTGGCGTGCTGGCTGGAACCGGAAAACCTGAAACTGGAGCGCCTGGCCCAGCGGCAGGATGCCCTTTTGACCGCGCTGAAAATTCCGACCAAGGCGCCGGAATTCAATCGCGACGCGATCCTAAACACGATGATGCACGACAAAAAGACGGTCAACGGGACGATCCGCTTCGTTTTGCCGAATCGGCTGGGCGAGTGCGAGATGAAGAAGATTTCCAATATTGAGTCGTTCATCTGAACCTCCCCCCTTGCATTTTCAGGGGATTTTTGTAAAATCAAAGAAAAACGAATTTCCATTTTTTCACTCATTTCAAAGAACCAAATATGAAAACGATAAAAGTCGGCTTGGTCGGATTCGGCACCATTGGCACAGGGGTCGCGAAACTCCTTCTTCTTCAGAAAGAACGCATTTCCAAAAGGACGGGCTGCGACGTTCAGCTCGTGAGGATCGCGGACCTGGACACGACGCGCGACCGTGGTCTGAAGCTTCCCGAGGGGATGCTGACCGCCGACTACCACGACATTCTGAACGACCCGGAAATTTCCATCGTGGTCCAGCTCATCGGCGGGACGGGCGTGGAACGGACCGTCATGCTGGAAATGATCAACGCCGGCAAAAATATTGTGACGGCGAACAAAGCGCTCCTTGCGACCTACGGCGAGGAAATCTTCACCGCGGCCCGGGCGAAGGGCGTTTCCGTGGCGTTTGAGGCCGCCGTCGGTGGTGGGATCCCGATCATCGCCGCCATGGGCGAGTCGCTCGCCGCCAACGAGATCGAGTCGATCCACGCGATTTTGAACGGCACGTGCAACTTCATCCTTTCGAACATGGAAGAAAACGGGAGCGACTACGCCCCGACGCTCAAGGAAGCTCAGCGGCTCGGTTTTGCCGAGGCCAACCCCGCGATGGACGTGGAGGGCTCCGACACGGCGCAGAAACTTTCGATCCTTTCCCACATCGCATTCGGGATCCATCTCGATTGGAAAGACATTCCGAAGGTCGGGATCGAAACCGTCTCGGGGATCGATTTCCGCTACGCCAAACTGCTCGGCTACAGCATCAAGCTCCTGGCGATCGCGAATCGCGTCCGTGGTGTTGCCGGCTCTCCGGACAAACTGGAGTTGAGCGTTTGCCCGACGCTGGTGAAAAAGGGCTCGCCCATTGCGGCGGTCAGTGGCGCGTATAATGCCGTGAGCGTGATCGGGGACGCGGTGGAAACGTCCTTCTACTACGGCAAAGGCGCGGGCGAAATGCCGACTGCGAGCGCCGTCGTCGCCGACGTCATGGACACAGTGGTGGGCCGGACCAAGATCACGTTTGAGACGCTGAACCTCTGGAACCGGGAGAAGGAATCCGGGGAAAACGTCGTTCTGGCCAAAGCCTCGGAGGTCAAGGGCCGGTACTACCTGCGCGTCGTTGTGGAAGACCGGGCGGGCGTGATCTCGGAAGTGACGGCGGTCCTGGCGAATGCGGGCATTTCGATCAGTTCGTGCGTCCAGGACGAATGCGACGAAGCGTCTGGCGTCCCGCTCATCATCATGACGCACGAGACGACCGAAGGCGCGGTGCTCGGCGCCATCGAGGAAATGAAACAGATGGCCTGCGTCAAGAGCGAGCCGGTCCGGATGAGAATTTACGGCTGAGATTGGTCATTTAAAGGCCCCCTCCTTCAGGGGGCTTTCAAGAAGCGTCGTTCCTGTAAACCATTCTAACCCTTACTAATTCAGGAGAAATGCCATGAAAAGAAGCGGTTTCACGCTCGTTGACCTTTTGGCCACGATTTTTATTCTGCTTGTTGGTTTTATGTTGATCCTTCCACCCCTCCAACCTGCTCGAGAAGCGGCCAGGCAGATGCAGTGCGGCAATAATCTGAAGCAGCAGGGTCTGGCCGCGCTGAACCACGAAGCCTCCTCCAGGACTTACCCGTCGGGAGGCTGGAACGTTAATTACGTGGGCGACCCGGACTGCGGTTTTGGGCCAAAGCAGCCGGGAACGTGGACTTTCTCGATGCTTCCATTTCTGGAACAAAACGCGCTGTTTATGGTCGGAATGACCGGAAAGGCCGAGGCGTGTGAACGGAAGGAAAATTCTGAAGTGCTGGAAACCTCGCTCGCTTGTTTCATGTGCCCGACGCGCAATGAATTCCAGGCCTTGCCGTTGGGAGTCACGGATTACCTGAACAGCAATTTCACCGGTTCGCAAGGGGCCAAGTCCGACTACGCAGCCAACTACGGCACGACCGTGATGAAAATCGGGAACGCGATTTCCTACGAGACGCCGGAAGACGAAATTACGTCTCCCGAAGAACCCACGGGCGTGATTTTCGACGCCAGCGCGGTCACTATTGGTGACATTACGGACGGAACCACCAATACTTACCTCATTGGAGAAAAATTCGTCTATTCGGACCAGTACGAACAGGCGGGACCGGGTGACAAAGCGTCGATGTACGCCGGCATCGCGGACAATGATTCCAACTCGAACTTCCGCTCCGCCGGAGTGTTGGAGACGAAAGAGTGGTTTTTGCCGACTCAGGACGCAGCGCAAACGGAAGCCAATCAAGGGGCCTGGCGCGGCTTTGGAAGTGCTCACGCTGGCTCTTTTGGAATAGCGATGTGCGACGGTTCCGTGCAGAGAATTTCCTACGAGATCGATGGGGAGACCAGCGCTCGTTTGGCCGATCGTAAAGACGGACATTTGCTGCCTTTGCCGGAATGAGCCGGTTTGAATGAAGATTTACGGTTGAGATTGGTCATTTAAAGGCCCCCTCGTTGAGGGGGCTGGCTCGCGCAGCGAGACTGGGGGAGTTCTGTGACCGTGCCGAGTGACTCCCCCCGGCACTACGTGCCACCTCCCCTCAAGGAGGGGGGGCTTTAAAGAAGCGTCGCCCCGCAAATTTCCCGCCTTTACCAATTCAGGAGAAATGCCATGAAAAGAAGCGCCGGCTTCACGCTCGTGAATCTTTTGTTCACGATTTTCATTCTGTTCGTTGGCTTTCTTTTGTTAATTCCAGCCATGCTGTCTACTCAAGAAGCGGCCCGGAAGATGCAATGCGTGGCAAATCTGAAGCAGCTTGGCCTGGCCGCGCTGAACCACGAATATGAAATGAAGACCCTTCCGTCTGGGGGGTGGAATGTGAATTACGTTGGCGACCCGGATCGGGGCTTTGGAAAAGGCCAGCCGGGAACGTGGACATTCTCGCTGCTTCCGTTTATAGAGCAGTCCGAGCTCTTTCAGACCGGATCGACGGGAAATGCCGAGTCTTGTGAGCTGAAGGAAAATTCCAAAGTGCTGGAGACCCCGATCTGTCTCTTCTTATGCCCGTCACGCCGAAATGTGGCAACTTCTGCTTTGGGAGTGACGGATTACCTGAACAGCAATTTCACCGGTTCGTGGGGGGCCAAGTCCGACTACGCGGCCAACTACGGAACGACCGTGATGAAAATCGGGAACTGGATCTCTTACGAAACGCCGGTCGAGGAGATCCAGTCACCCGAAGAACCGACGGGCGTGATTTTCGACGCCAGCGCGATCGCCCTCGATGAAATTCGGGACGGAACCAACAACACGTACCTCATTGGCGAGAAATTCGTCTTCAGGGGCCCGGCCGCCCACGCGGGACCGGGCGACAAAGCGTCGATGTACGCAGGCATCGCGGGCGATGATTCCAACTCGAACTTTCGCTCTGCCGGCGTGATGGAAACGAAGGAGTGGTTTTTGCCCACTCGGGACGCGCTGGAAACCGAAGCCGATCTGAGGGCCTGGCGCGGTTTTGGAGGCCCTCACTCTGGTATTTTTCAGATGGTGATGTGCTCCGGTGCAGAGTTTTTAATTTCCTATCAGATCGACGGTCAAGTTCACGCTTACCTGGCCAACCGTCACGATGAGACCGGTACGTCGGCGCAGGAATATCTGCAGTGAATGCCGGCAAAATTAGGGTTTTTCAAGGGTTTTTTGTCTTCATGAATCCAGTTTTCCTCCTCACCACTCCCCCCGGCAAAGGGGCGATCGCCGTCGTGACGCTTTACGCGGAGAGACCCGCGGAAATCGTTCAGGCGTTTTTCTGCCCGAAGTCCGGCAGAACGCTGGACTCTTACGCTCCCGGGGAGATCGTGTACGGGACCATCTTCGAGGAGGACGTTCTGGTCTGCCCCGTTTCGCCGAACGAGATGGAGATCCACTGCCACGGCTCGCTCGCTGCGGTTGCGCGTCTGCGGGGGTTTCTCACGGAGCAGGGGGCGCGGGAAATTACCCGGGACGAATGGATCGACCGGAAAGACGATCTGAAGACCGAAAACCAGAAGCGCGCGTTTAAGGCTTTGCTCAACGCGGAGACGGAGAAAGTCGCCGCCATTCTGCTCGATCAGGTGAACGGCGCGTACGAAAACGCCCTGGCCCGCGGCGAGGACCCGGCCCGCTGGGACGCCGTGGCGCGGCATCTCACCGAGCCGTGGAAAGTCGTGATGGTCGGCCGGCCGAACGTGGGGAAAAGCTCGCTTTTCAACCGGATCCTGGGCTTTCCGCGCGCCATCGTCTTCGAACAGGCGGGGACCACGCGGGACATTTTGCGGGAAAAAACCATTCTGGACGGGTGGCTCGTCGAGCTGGTCGATACGGCGGGGCTTCATCTCGCGCAGGACGAAATCGAAATCGAGGGGATCCGCCGCGCCCGGGCGGAAATTGAGCGGGCCGACCTGATCCTCTGGCTTCGCGACGCGTCCGAGCCCAACGAGGACGCCGGGGAGAGCCAATTCCCGCCCGAAAAGAACGTTTTGACCGTCTGGAACAAAGCGGACCTGGCGGCCCCCGGCGCGCTTTCAGCCCTTTCAGACTCGGAGATCGCGGTCTCCGCCCTTCACGAAACGGGCATTTCGGAGCTTCTCGACCGCATCGTCCGCGCCTTGGTCCCCGAAGAACCGGCTCCCGGCACCGGGATGAGGCTTTGATCTTCTTCTAAAGCACCAAATTTTGTAGAGAGTTCACCCCCAAAAGGCCCCGCTGATTAAGCGGATTGAGGCGGAATATGAAGAAGCCTCCCCTGAAAGGGGAGGTGGCCCGAAGGGCCGGAGGGGTTCAGAAACGGGGGAAAGTCCGTCCTTTGGTCGGAACCCCCCAGTCTCGCTGCGCGAGCCAGCCCCCCTTTCAGGGGGGCCTTTTTTTATTTAAAAATCCGCCTCGATCCGCTTAATCCGCTTAATCCGCGGGGCCTTTTTCGGCCTGCGCTTTCTTGCTGATTCTGTGTTTAGGTGAGAGTTGGTCTAGTTCTGAAGCGTCAAGAGTTTCGTCAGTTCCTGCACCTCTTCGAAGCACCGGCTCGCGACGTCGTTCTGGTCCCACCAATCGTCGGGCTTCGCGTAGAGTTCCGGCGCGTCGGCCTCCGCTTCTTCCTCCTCGACGTTTTCAAAACCGGTCAGGAACCAGTCGGACGTCACGACGGCCCAGCGGTCGTCGTCGGTCAGGATCCGAACCGAGTCCCGAAAAACCGCGTCGGGCGTGCCGGCGTCCAGGATCTTCTGAAAATCGTCCGCCGTCACGAGCGCCGGGCAGTGCGTTCCCTCAAAGGCGGGTTCCGGGAAGCGGATCCACCATGGAAGCTGGATTTCGGAGGAGTAAAGCCGCACGTCGCCGGCGGGCAGCTCGCCGCTCGTCCCCAAAAGGGCGAAAAGGTTTCGGGCGGCCACAGAGTTCAGGAGCCAGGAGTCGAGCTGGTCCGCGTCCCACTCCCGGAAGTGGACCCAAACCAGGCCGGTTTCTGCGGGAGAATCGGCTGGAATCGACACAAGATCCGAGAAAAACGCCTCGGAACTCACCGTCCGCCCCGCGTCGAAAAACTCGGGCGCCTCAACGGGCAGATCGGAAAGAAAGATTTTTCGGCCGGCAAAACGTTCGGCGGAAAAGTCGCACGACTCCCAGAGTTGGAAAAGGGTTTCCAGCCCGTCTGCGCACGTGCTGTACGCACGGTCGAACGTGGTGCTTCGGAGCGCCCATCGATCGAGGCCCGGCGTGGGGCGCGTTTTGTTTCCGTACGCCCCCGCGAGGAAAATCGGGAACTGCTCGAGGGTGAGGATCAATTTCATCATTTCAAAATCAGGAAAAAGAATAAAAAGGCCGACCCCAAAAGAGTCGGCGCGTGAAAAGTTCCTTAAATCCTCTAATCTTCGTGCGACAATCCAAACGTTTTGTTCATTTTTTTCGCCAAATCGTCGTACAAAGTGTACAAAACCGGGACGAGGAAGAGCGTCAGGACCGTCGCGCCGGCCGTTCCGACCGACATGGTGAAGGCCATGGGGATGATCATTTTCGCCTGGAACGACGTTTCGAAGCAAATCGGCATCAAACCGCCGATGGTCGTGACGGTCGTGAGGATCACGGGACGGAAACGGCGTACGCCCGCTTCCAGACACGCGTCGCGGATGCTCAGGCCGCGCTTTCGGACCCGATCGTTGATGAAGTCCACCAGAACGATCGCGTCGTTCACGACGATCCCTGCCAGGGCGATCACGCCGAACGCGCTGAAAAACGTCATTTGCATCCGGAAAAACGCGTGCCCGAGGACCACCATCACGATCGCAAACGGGATCACCGACATGATGATGAACGGCTGCGTGTACGACTTGAACTGCATCGTCAGGAGGACGAACATTCCGAGCATCGCGACCGAAAAACCAATTTTCATCGAGTTGAACGATTCTTCCTCCTGCTCCCGCTGACCTTCCCAGCGAATGTGAATGTGCGGGTACTCCTTCATCAGCTCGGGCAGAAACGCCGGGAGCGGATTTCCGGCCGCGTCGCGTTCGACGATTTTTCCCTGCAGCGCCCCGATCACGCGGTTCGGCTGCACTTTATTGAAGTCGGCGTCGGCCGTGATCGTAATGCACCGCTGCTGGTCGATCCGGCTGATGGTCGAGTAGCCGCGTTTCACTTCCACGTCGCAAAGCTCGCCGATGGGACGTTCCACGCCGTTGATCCGGACGCGCAGCTCGTCGAAACTCGCCAGCGATTTTCTCGCGGCTTCCGGGTAGCGGACCATGAGTTTCACCTCGTGGCGGCCGCGCTGGAGGCGCATGACTTCGGCGCCGTAGTACGCGTTTCTCAAAACGTCGGCGATGTCCGCCTGCCGGACCCCCTGCGTGACGGCGAAGTCCCGGACTTTCGGCCGAAATTCCCATTTTCCCGGGAGATTATCGTCGTGAATGTCGTACACGCCGTCGTACGTGGCGAGTTTTGCCTTGCACTTTTCGACGGCGGCTTCCAGTTCATCCGCATGCTGGGCGGGGGCCGTGACGCTGAACTCGATCGCGCTTCCTCCCGGGCCGCCAAAAGCCGAGTCGAAAGTCAGGACCAGCGCGCCGGGGATCGTCCCGGTCTCTTTGCGCCAGCGGTCGATGATCTCGAAACTCTGAATGCTTCGGTCTTCCGCCTCTACGAGCTGGATCTCGACGCTTGCCATGTGCGAGGAATCGCCGCCGGTCATTCCTCCTCCGGCGCCGCGCCCGGCCATGTTCGAGCCGATCGTGCGGATGGAGTGCACGGAAACCTGCTCGCCCGTCTCGTCGAGGATCTGTTTCGCGACTCGCCAGTAGGCCTCCTCAATGACCTCGGCCCAGTGCGTCGTCAGGGCTTCCGGCGTGCCGTTCGGGAACTGGACGTTGCACACGATGGAGGTCCCGTCCATCTTGGGGAAGAAAACGAACTGCACGATCCCGCCCAGGTAAAGTCCGAGAGTGACGATGGCGACGCCGAAGCAGATCGACATAAAAATGAGGCGGTGGTGCAAACTGTACCGGAGCGTCGGAATGTACACGTGATGAATGAACCAGTTCAGCCCGCGCGAGGCGTAGCTGGCAAGCCATTCCATCAGCGGCACGATCCAGTAAAAGATGAAGAAAACGTTCCGGCCGATCCGGAAGATCAAATTGTCGCGGTGCGAAAGGTGCGCCGGCAAAATCGTCGAGGCCTCGAAAATCGAGAGCAGAAGCATGGAGATCATGACCGTCGGCAGGACGAACATGATTTTCCCCATGATCCCCATGACGAAAAGCAGAGGCGCGAACGCGATGATCGTCGTGAGGACCGACGCGATGACGCTCGGGAAGACTTCATTGATCCCATTCACCGCGGCGTCACGTGAGGATTCGCCCATTTGCCGGTGCGTGTAAACGTTTTCGCCGATGACGATCGCGTCGTCCACCACGATCCCGAGGCCCATGATCAGGGCGAACGATGAGATCATGTTCAGCGTCTGGTGCATCGCCATCAGCACGAAGCACGTGCCCAGCAGCGCGAACGGGATTCCAAACGAGACCCAGATCGCCAGGCGCATGTCGAGGAAAAGCGTCAGGCAAAGAATGACGATCAAAAACCCCTGGATCCCGTTTTCGCCGAGCATTTCCAGCCGGGCGCGGACCTCCGTGGAGCGGTCGCCCCACGTCAGAAGCTCGTACCCTTGCGGGACTTGCGTCTTTTTCACGAAATCGAGGACCGAATCCACCATCGCGAAAAGGTCTTCCTCGGGATTACGCTGAACGTTCAGCGCGAGGAACGGCCGGTCGGGGCGGTAGTGCAGGATCTTTTCGCCCGTTTTCGGGTCGGTCGCCCCATCGTCGATGACGGTCCGGATAGAAATGCTGCTCGCGACGTCCACGAATTCGTCCCGAATGTTCCCCAGGTCGCCGACGGTCAGAACGGCCCCTTCTGCCACGCCGATGAGCGGGAGTTTCGCGATCCCTTCGCCCCAATCCTGTTTCGTATCGGAGCGCAGGAGGATCTCCTGCGATTTCGCGCGGATGGTTCCGCCGGCCTGCTGGTGGTTTTCCTTGCGGATGATCTGCGCGACGTCCTGAAGGGTCAGGCCGTAACTGCGGAGCGTGTTTTCGTCGAACTCCACGTCGATCTGGTAGTCTTTGCTTCCCACGATGTCGACGCGGGAAATATTCGGAAGCTGAAGCATTTCATTGCGCAGTTCCTCCGCGACGTCACGGAGTTTGAGCTGGGCTTCCATGCTCCAGTCAGGCGGGCCGAGGATCCCGACGCGGATGATCGTTTCTTCGATCTGGAGGAGCCGCACGTCTGGCCGCTCGCAGAGTTCGGGGAACGTGGAAATGCGCCCGACGGCCGAATCGACTTCGTTCAGAACGCGGTTTTTGTCGTCCACGTTGGACTTCAGCTCGATCTGGACGTTCCCCATGTTTTCAGAAGCGGAGGACGTGATCTTCTTGATCCCCACAATATCGCGGACTTCCTCTTCGATTTTCTGGCAGATCGCCTCCTCGACCTCTTCCGGCGTGGCGCCGGGATAGACGACGGAAACCGAAATCATGTCGATGTCGAAATTCGGAAAGGTTTCGCGGTTCAGGCTCATGAGCCCCCAGTAGCCGATCAGCAGTACGGTGAGCATGATGAGGTTCATGGCCGGCACGTTGGAAACGGCCCATTCGAAGAGTTTTTTCATTCCTTTTCCTCACTCTCCGTTTCGCTGTTCAGCACGTGCACGAACGTTCCTTCGACCGGTGAGGCAAGCGGCGAAATGACCACCTGGTCCCCTTCCTCCAGCGCGCCGCGGCGGCGGTACACGATGATCCGGCCGGTTTGGGACTCGTAATGGGCCGTCGTGATTTTCGAGGCGCGGGCCAAAACGTCTTTTCCGTCCTCATTCTTGACCACTTTCCAGACCGTTCCGCCCGGAAGGACCGCGGTCTCGGCCAGATTCAGGAGCGTGCGGGCCGGATTGGCGTGGATCTCGATCGTCACGAACATTCCGGGCATCAGGGTCGGCGAAATGGACGTTTTGACCGGAACGCCTGCGTCGTTGAACGATTCCACCTTGAGCGGGTCCTCCACCAGCACGCGGCACGGCATCATCCGCGTCCGGGAATCGAGGCCGGGCCCGTCCAGGTACGTCAGCGTTCCGCCCCACTGGTAAATCACGCCGTCCAGATTGTACGTGAGTTTCACCGGCGTGTCGTCGAACTGGTAGTACTGACGCAGCGCCGCGCTTTCCGCCTTGGCCTGCGCTTCCGCCTCGGCCGCGATCTGGTTTTCGGTTTTCACGGTCTGCAAATTATCTTCTGTTACGGCCGGAACTTCCGGGGTTTCCGCCCCCGGTTTCTCGCTCCAGAGCCATTCCACCTGCTTCATGTAGAGGCTGCACTGGACCTCAAGCCGCGAAGTGTCGTGGATCGAAACGAGCGTTTCGCCGCGCTGCACGAATTTGTCCTGCTCGACGTTCAGCGTCACGACCAGCCCGGTCAGCGGCGAGGAGATCGTGCACCGACGCAGATTCAGCTCGGCTTTCTCGACGGCTACACGCGCCGTTTCCCGGGCGGATTCAAGCCGTTCCTCCTGAGCGGTCAGCGTCCGCTGCTCGTTCTGGAGGGTCACGAGCGTTTCTTTTTTATTTAAATGGTTCAGCTCGGCCGTTTCCAGTTCGGTCTGGGAGACCGCGCCTTTTTCGTTGAGTTTCCTGCAGCGTTCCAGCTCGTTTTTCTGCGTGTTGAACTGGGCCACGGCGACTTCCACCCGGTCCGCGATGTTCTGGACCGAAATCTTCCACTCCTCAATGGCGCGGTCGGCCTGGATCAGACTTTGCTGGGCCTCGGAGAGCGCGTGCTCGTAGTCCTGCGAATCGATCTGCGCCAGAATTTCGCCCTTTTGGACGTAACGCCCCGTGCGGCAGTGCGGCGAAAGGAATTTGATGTTTCCAGAGACTTCCGACGCGATGGAAACCTCACGGAACGGGATCACCACGCCGTCCACCTGGAACGTGATGCCGTTCGTCTCGCGGCGGGCGATTTCTGTTTTGACGGATGGAATGATCTCCTCAAGGGGTTTTGACCGATCCGGACTTCGGCCCGTTCCAATGACCACCGCCGCAAGGATCGACGAGCCAAGGATCAGGACCGAAAGAAGGACGTGCCCCCCGAAGGTAAACCAGGATTTGAAAGCGCTTTTGAGAAATGAATTTTCTGTAGTCATAAATTTTGCTCCATCTAGTTCCTTCATTTTACACGATGCGGGATTTTTGTCAAGAGCGGCTGCTCGAAAAATCTTAATTTTTTGTAAATATTATAAGAAATTAAGAAAAGGGAAGCTGGATGCAAAATTTTCTGAAATTTTTAAGATTTTTTTTGGAAACCCCCTTGACAGGGAAAAGATTGTATAGTACAATCAAAGTGTAATGTATGCTACACTACACTTTTGAGGATTTTATGAAAAACTTTTTGGAAGAACTTGAGAAACCCAAAACGGCGCGGGGAAAGGCCCGTTACGAGGAAATTCTCTCTGCGGCTCATAAACTTTTTTTGGAAAAAGGGTTTGAACGCACCTCCATTAATGAAATCGTAAAAGAGGCGGGGGGGTCGATGGCGACCGCGTACCGCTGGTTCCAGAACAAAGAGACGCTTTTTATTGTGGTTTTTTTACGTTCGACGGAGCTGGTTTCCGGGAAGATCCGGGAAGAAATTGGCGATCCGAAAACGGTGCGGGAAGCGTTTCGGGAATTGCTTGAGCGACTGTTTGACGCGTCGGTTTTTCTGGCGGACGTGGAGAAAAAACGGCCGTTTTTTTCGGAAATGCTTCAGCTCAAAACGTTTCATGACGTGGCGATCCATCAGCTTAACAAATGTTTGGTTGAACCATTTCAGGAAGCCTTGCAAAAGATAGAAGCCCGATTTCCGATTTGTTTCCGGTTGGGGGTCGAGGAGACTGCGCGGACCATCATCCGTTTCACGCGCTGCCTGCTGATGGAGTTCGTTATGAGTCCTCAGACGTGGGGGGAGTGGTGTCCGTACGCGATTCAGGAATCTTTGAATCTTATGATGGTCCTGATAGAAGAAAGAAAAGAAAAATGAACCTCAAAATTAGTATGGTTTTCCTTTCGGCTTTGCTGATTTTGGTTTCTGGCTGCGGCTCCGCCAAAACGGATCCCAATCAGCCGCTGGAACTGAACGGAAACGTCGATAATCGGCAGATGAATCTCGTGTTTCAGATCTCCGAGCGCATCGCGGAACTGAACGTGGAGGAGGGTACGCGCGTCAAAAAGGGGGATCCGCTCGGGAAACTCGAAACGGTCCGCGTGGAGCAGCAGATCGCCGAGGCGCAGGCGCAGGTGGACGCGGCGCAGGCGGCGGTCGCGGCGGCGCAAACCACTCTGGAAATCGCGGAAAAAGCCGTTCCGGTCGCTGAAGCGGCTACGCAGGCGGCAAAAGCCGAGTGGGAAAAAGCCGAAAATGGGTCACGAAAAGAGGACGTGGCGATCGCGGAGGCCACGGTCGAAATGTTCAGCGTGCAGATCCCCGCCGCGAAAAACTACTACGAGCGAAACAAAAAGCTGACCGGCACCAAGGCGGTTTCCGATCAGGAAGCGGAGGACGCGGAGGCGGCGTGGCGGAAACTCCTTGCGCAGCACAAACTGGCGCAGGCCAATCTGGAAAAATTGCAGAACGGGACGCGGGAAGAGGAAAAAGCCGCGGCCAAGGCTCAGTACTTGCAGGCGCTGGCCTCTCTCGAGCAGGTGAAAACCCAGAAAAGTCAGGCGGAGGCCCAGATCGAGCAGAGCCGTGCGTCGCTCACGCAGGCCGAGGCGGTTCTGGCGATCCGGAAGCAGACGCTGGCCGACTGCGAGCTTTTCGCGCCGTGCGACGGGATCATCCGGAGCCGTGTTCTGGAACCCGGCGAAATGGCCTCGCCGCAGCTTCCCGTTTTCACTCTGGCGGTCGTTTCGCCCAAGTGGGTCCGCGTGTACGTCGAGGAGCCGCTTCTCCCGCGCGTGAAAATGGGCCAGAAAGCCAAAATTCAGGTGGACGGGCTTAAAACCGAGTGCGACGGCTGGGTCGGATTCATCTCGCCGTCGGCCGAGTTCACGCCGAAAAACGTCGAAACGAAGGACTTGCGCACGTCGCTGGTTTACGAGGTCCGCGTCTTTACGGAGGACCCGGACGACGTGCTGAAGCTCGGAATGCCCGTCACGGTGAAGATCGAGGGGCCGTGACCATGCCGATCATCGACTGCCAGGATCTCACGAAGCGTTTCGGCTCGCTTACGGCCCTTCAGGACGTCACGTTCCAGGCCGACGCGGGGCAGATCATCGGTCTGCTCGGGCCGGACGGCGCGGGGAAAACCACGCTCATGCGCCATCTGTGCGGACTTTGGCGGCCGGACGCGGGAAAAGTGACGGTTTTGGGGCTTGATTCCGTCCGGGACGCTGCGAAGATCCAGAGTCGGGTCGGCTACGTGCCGCAGAAGTTCGGGCTTTACGAAAACCTGACGGTCATGGAAAACATTAAGCTCTACGCCGAGCTGCACGGGATTTCCGCCGCCGATCTGAAGGAACGGGCCGAAAAACTCCTCCAAATCACGCTTCTGGCGCCGTTCACCGGGCGCATGGCGGGGCAGCTTTCCGGCGGGATGAAGCAGAAACTGGCCCTCATCTGCGCGCTGGTTTCCCGGCCCAAGCTGATGCTCCTCGACGAGCCGACGGTGGGGGTGGACGTCCTGGCGCGGCGCGAGCTCTGGCAGATCCTGCGCCAGTTCGTCAGGGAGGAAGGAATGACCGTCCTGGCCAGCACCGCGTACCTCGACGAGGCGGACTACTGCGACTCCACGCTGATCCTTTTCGAGGGCCGGCTCCTGACGCAGGGCACGCCCGACGAGATCCGCAGGCAGGCGGAGCGATTCGTGCCTCGCCCGACGTTCGAGGAGGCGTTTCAGGCGCTCATTTGCGGGACGGTCCCGGAGCCGCTCCGGCGTCAAAACCCGGTCAAACCCGACGCGCCGGTTCGGCTGGAGGTCCGTCATCTGGTGAAGCGTTTCGGAGACTTCACGGCGGTGAACGACCTGACATTTCAGATCCACGCCGGGGAGATTTTCGGTCTGCTCGGAGCGAACGGGGCGGGCAAAACCACCACGTTCCGGATGCTCTGCGCGTTGGACCAGGCAAACGGCGGCGAGATCCTGCTCGACGGCGAGCCGCTTGCGGAGAACGTCGAGAAAATGCGCTCGCAGACGGGCTACGTCGCGCAGAAATTTTCTCTTTACGGCGAGCTGACCGTCCGGCAAAATATGGAGTTTTTCGGCGGCGCGTACGGCGTACCGAGGAGACTTTTGCGGGAGCGGATCGACTGGGCGCTCAAGGCGTTTCAGCTCGAGCCGTTCGTCAAAATGCTGGCGGCCCGCCTGGCGATGGGCTACAAACGCCGGCTTGCGATGGCGTGCGCGCTGCTTCACGATCCATCGATCGTCTTCCTCGATGAAGCGACCTCCGGGACCGACCCGATCTCCCGGCGCGAGTTCTGGAAGAGGATCCTCGACCTGGCGGACTCGGGCGTGGCGGTCATCATCACGACCCACTTCATGGACGAGGCGCAGTACTGCGATCGGCTCGTCATCATGCGCGATGGCCTTTCCATCGCAGTGGGGACCGTGGATGAAATTCGCCACCAGGGCGCCGATGCCGCGACGCTGGAAGACGCTTTTGTGAATTTGGTGACGTGAGGCGAGCGGGGGCAGTTATGCCCCCGTAAAACGTGACCGTTGAAGTTGAGGATCCTGATTTTACGGGGTCATGACTGACCCCGCTCGCCATTTTTTAAAATACGGGGTCATAACTGACCCCGCTCGCCAGCGTCGTCCCCGTAATTCCGCATTAATTATGAGTTTTCGCAGAATTTTCATCCTGACCCAAAAAGAATTCCGGCAGCTCATCCGCGACCCGCTGAGCATTGCGCTGGGGATCCTTTTGCCCGTCGTTTTGCTGTTGATCTGCGGTTTTGGCGTCTCGACCGATGTGCGGAACATTCGGATGGTCATCGTCGTGCCGGAGCCGTCCGAGATGGCGAGCCAGATCTGCGCCCGGTTTCAGTCCAACGGGTTTTTCGACTCGCAGATCGTCCGCACGACGGCCGAGGCGGAGGCCCTTTTGCGGGCGCATCGGGCCGATACTTGCCTTTATTTGCCGCAGGATTTCACGCGAAAACTTCAGTCGGGCGACGCGGTGGTACAGATCGTCGTGAACGCATCCAACCCAAGCCCGGCGTTCCTGAAACGCGGCTACGTCCTGACGGTCCTTTCCGACTGCATGGGGGCCCAGGCCGACCCGAACGCGCTGGAGATCCAGACGCGGCAGTGGTTCAACGAGGAAAACCGCAGCGCGTTCAACATCGTGCCGGGAATGATCGTGATCATTCTGACCATCATCGGCGCGCTTTTGACCTCCATGGTGATGGCCCGCGAGTATGAGCTGGGAAACCTCGAAAGCATGTTCGTGACGCCGATGCGCTCGATCGAGATCCTTCTGGCGAAAATGATCACGAATTTCGGCCTCGGAATGGTCGGTCTGACGATCGCGTTGGTTCTGGGGCACTACCTTTTCGGCCTCCCGACGCGCGGGAACATCGGCATTCTGGTTTTCGGTTCGAGCCTTTACCTGATCGTCGCGCTTTGCCTCGGCCTTCTGATCTCCAGCCTGACGAAGAACCAGTTTCTGGCGGTCATCGTGACGGTCATCTCGACGTTCCTCCCGTCCTACATTTTGTCGGGGTTCCTTTTTGAGATCAAGAGCATGCCCGAGTTTTTGCAGGCGGTGACGTGCTTCGTCCCGGCGCGGTACTACGTCGATTTTCTTCAGACCTCGCTTTTGGTCGGCGACGTCTGGCGGAACGTGCTCTGGAACCTGGGCGTTTTGAGTGGCATCGCGGCGTTCCTTTTGGCCCTGGCCGTCGTGAAGAATCCGAAAAGACTTTAACCGAGTGAGTTCCCCGCCATGAAGATCCTCCGCCGCCTCATCGCGCTTTTTCGCAAAGAGCTCCTGCAGCTTCTTCAGGAGCCCAGAAGCCGGGCCTCGCTCATCGTGCCGCCGTTTATTCAGCTCATGCTGCTGGGCTACGCGGTGACGCTGGACCTGAAAAACGTCGATTTCGCGGTTTTGGACTACTCACGGACGCCCGAATCCCGCGAGGTGAAAATGGCGTTCGCCGGCTCGCCGACGTTCATCCGTCACCCCGATTTGGTTTCGGAAGAGGAAATGCGCTCCAAGATCGAAAACCGGGAGATCCGGCTGGCGGTCGTCATTCCGGCCGACTTCGCGCAGGCGCTGGCCAAGCACTCAAAACCGTGCGTTCAGGTCATCGTGGACGGCCGAAACGCCAGCAGTGCGGGCATGGCGCTGAACTACGCCTCGTCGATCCTGCGCGATTTCTCCGCCCGTCGGCTCGAGACCGGGAAAAACGCCGGGCCCGCCTTCCGGGTCGAGACCCGCGCGTGGTTCAACCCGAATTTCAACATGAAATACTTCATGATCCCGTCGCTTCTGGTCATGATCTCGCTCATCGACGCGATGATGCTCAGCTCCATGCTGATCGCTCGGGAGCGGGAGTACGGCACGCTCGACCAGCTCCGCATGACGCCGTACGCGACGTGGGAGATCCTCTTCGCCAAGGGGGGCACGACGCTGATGGTCTCGGCCTTCCCGATCACCATTTGCCTGCTGGCGATCCGGTTCTGGTTCCGGATCCCGTTCAACGGCTCGTGGCTTCTGCTGGCGGCTTTGCTCGTTTCGTTCCTTTCGGCCGCGATCTCGATCGGGCTTCTGGTTTCCAGCCTGACGCGGACGCTCCAGCAGTCGTTTCTGAGCCTTTTCCTCGTCATCGTCCCATTCTCGATGCTCTCGGGCATGGGCACGCCGCTGGAGTCGATGCCGGAGGGTTTTCAGAAGGCGATGCTGATCAACCCGCTGCGGCACGGGATCGAGGCGCTGCCGCGGATCTTCCTCGAAAACGTCACGTTCTGGGAGATCTCGCACGTGTTTTTCTTCCTCATCTCGATCGCGCTCGGGGCGTTTACGATGGCGTTCGTCCTCTTCTCGCGCCAGAGGTAAAATCAAAAATGGGTCCAGCCCCCACTATTCTTTTTCTGAATTTCTGCTAAAATGAAGTAAAGAAATTTCAGACGATTCATCCTTTTCAACCTGAAACCGCCATGGAAAAAGAAATCACCGATCGCGTGAAAGCGATCCGCAAACGCCTGAGTCTTTTGAAGGACTCGCTCAAATACGACGAAAAAACCGCCCGCGTCAAAGAGATTGAACTGATGCAGGTCCAGGACCCGAATTTCTGGACGGTCCCCGAGAAAACCAAGGTTTTCGTGGAGGAGCTGAAGTCCATCAAGTCGGTCCTGAAGCCGCTCAACGACGCCTGGGCGTCGCTTGAAGACCTGGAAACCGAGGTCGAAATGGCCGACGAGGATCCGTCGTTTGCCGAGGAGGTCCCGGGTCATCTCGAAGCGCTCGAAAAGGACCTCGACCACCTGGAACTCTTCACGCTGCTGAGCGGCCCGAACGACCAGTGCGACGCCATCCTGACGATCAACGCCCGTGACGGCGGAACCGACGCGAACGACTGGGCCGATATGCTCCTGCGTATGTACATCAACTGGGCGCAGATGCAGGGGTACAAAGTCGAAATTCTCGACCGGCTCGAAAACGACGAGGCGGGGATCAACAGCGCGTCCATCGCCATCCGCGGCCCGCTGGCGTACGGCTACCTGAAAGGCGAGGCAGGAATGCACCGTCTGGTGCGCATCTCGCCGTTCAACTCGGAAGGCAAGCGCCAGACCAGTTTTGCCGCGGTCGATGTAGACCCGGACGTTTCCGATGCCGTGGAGATCGAGCTGCTCGACAAAGACATTCGGGAGGACGTTTTCCGGGCCTCGGGCGCCGGTGGCCAGCACGTGAACAAGACCTCCAGCGCGATCCGTCTGACGCACATTCCGACCGGGGTCGTGGTGCAGTGCCAGAACGAGCGCTCCCAGCACCAGAACCGGGCGATGGCCCTGAAAATGCTACGGGCCCGACTCGCGCGTCTCGAGGAGGAAAAGCGGGAGCAGGAACAGGCCGACCGCTACGAAGGAAAGGCGAAAGTCGGGTTTGGCTCGCAGATCCGCAACTACTTCCTCCATCCCGACCAGCGCGTGAAGGACGCCCGGACCGGATACTACATGGGGAACTTCCACGCCGTGCTCGACGGGAATATTCAGGGCTTCCTCGACGCATATCTTCGCTGGTACGTCAAAGGCGAGAAGGCCGGGGAGACGGATTGATCCTTTTATCTCCACGTGAGATTTGAAAAATTTTTTTAAGCCGCAAAGAACTGCGGCATGGATCAGGTTGCGCGAATGGGTTTAGCCTCGCGTACACTGGCCCCTGGAGTTTCAACAAAAAAACGCTGATCGCAAGGACCAGCGTTTTTCTGTAAGGTGCCGTACTTCCTGAAACTCAGAAAATATCGACCGTGTAGTGGAATCCACCATGATACGGATGCGGTTCCGGATAGTAATTTAAATTCTTCTTATTGTAGATCGGAATACGCATTTCCGGCGGATACCGGTAATACATATTATCCGCGCTGCGATAATAAGTAGCCGGATAGTAGTTCTGCGGGTAGTAAATGTAAGGATAGTGGTAGAAACGATTCCAGTCCTGGGTGTTGTAATTCTTTCCCCAGTGTTCACCATACGCGGGCGCATAGTTGCCGGTCGTTTCTGAAGCCGTCGGTCCAAACATTCCTATTCCGCGAGGCGCACGCGCTGAAGCGTCGTTCACAAAAACGGCAAAAAGCGCAGCCGCCAACAGCAAAATCGGCAAATGACGAATCATAAATAACCTCGATCCATGGTACTCTGAAAGCCTAAGCCTCCATTCGGACACACTGTACAATTTGTTGTCTTTAAAATATCTGTACACAAAGACTCTAAAGACTTTTAAATTTTCGGCATTTTACAGCCCATAATTGAGGAATATTCTGAAAATTCGTCACAATCGATTCAAGAGGCCGCCTTTCAATGCGGAATTCGGAATGTGGAATGCGGAATTGACGCTTCGCGTAATGTAAGAGTCAGAAAGAATTTAGCCCTCAAAAGCCGAAGGCTTTTTTAATTCCGCATTCCGAATTCCGCATTCCGAATTATTTCCGGACCGGGACGCCTTTGCTCGCCAGGTAGTCTTTCATCTGCTGGATCGTGAAGATCCCGAAGTGGGCGATCGACGCGACCAGAACGGCCGAGGCGTGGCCTTCCGCGACCGCTTCGTACAGGTGCTCGAGTTTGCCCGCGCCGCCCGAGGCGATGATCGGAAGTTTCACCGCGTCGGCGATCGCCCGGGTCATGGGAATGTCGTAGCCGGTCTGCATGCCGTCGGCGTCCATGCTCGTCGGGAGGATCGCCCCGGCCCCGAGGCTTTCGACCTGCTTCGCCCATTCGACTGCGTCGATCCCCGCGCCTTTGGTCCCGCCGGCGATCACGACTTCAAACCCGGACGGCATGTCGGCGTTTTTGCGCGTGTCGATGGCGACGGTGATTTTGTCGGAGCCGAACATTTTGGCCGCTTCTTCAACGAGCTGGGGACGTTTCACCGCCGCGGAGTTCATCGAAAGTTTGGAAACGCCCAGGTCCAGCATTTCCTTAATGTCGTCGGTGGTGCGGATCCCGCCGCCCACGGTAAGCGGAATATGGATCCGGGCGACGGTCCGTTTGACCGCTTCGATGAGGGTTTTGCGGTTTTCGAGCGTGGCGGTAATATCGAGGAAAACCAGTTCATCAGCGCCAGCCGCGTCGTAGGCCGCCGCGCTTTCTGCCGGGTCGCCGACTTCTTTCAGTTCCACGAAGTTCACGCCCTTCACCAGACGTCCGTCTTTTGTATCGAGGCACGGGATGATTTTGCAGTAGTCCATTTTAGCTCCTGAATTGGGGAAAGAGGAAAGGGAAAAGGAAAAACTGGTTTTTATTTTACCGGAAAAGACGAGAAAGTCAAGCCCCCGGGAATTGCATTTTTTTGGAAAGAAAGTATAATGGGGGGAGTTCATGAATCGAAAAAAACGAAAAACGCGCAAAGGACGGTCCCCTTGATCCATCAGCTTACCCTTTCGAACGGCTTTACCCTTTTGGGCGAGGTGCTCCCGCACTTCCGTTCCGTCTCTTTTTCATTCTGGACCGGCTTGGGAAGCGTTTGGGACCCCGTGGGAAAGTACGGCATGGCCGCGTTCGTCTGCGAAATGATGCTTCGCGGCGCCGGGGATCTTTCCAACCGTCAGTTTCTCGAAGCGATCGACCGGATCGGGATCGACCGGACCGAGAGCCTCACCGCTTCCACTCTGGAGTTTCGCGCGTCGATGCTCGCCGAGAATCTGGAGGCCGCGTTGGACCTTTACGCCGATCTTCTTCGCCGCCCGGTCCTGCCCCGCGAGCAGATGGAGGACGGTCGTCAGGTCCTGCTTCAGGAAATCTCCTTCTGCGAGGATAATCCGGAAGGCCGGCTCGGTCAGGTGATGAGCGAGCGCTTTTTCGGTCCGGCCTGGGGGCACGACGAAGACGGAAACCGCGAGGGGATCGAAAGCATCTCGTGGGAAGAAGTCCGCGCCCAGTACGACGCGCTGATGATGCCGAACCAGTGCGTTCTGGCGGTGGCGGGGAGTTTTGACTGGGAGAAGACCGCGGAAAAGGTCCGGCGTCTGTTCGGGGACTGGGAGCCAAAAACGAAACCGGAACTTCCGCCGAACGAGACGCGGCGCGAGTCGCTGCACACTCCGTTCGACTCGCCGCAGACGCACATCGAGCTCGGCTGGGAGATCACGCCTCTGCTGGAGCCCAACTGGCGGGCGGAGTGGGCCGGGATCAGCATTCTGGGCGGCGGCATGAATTCGCGGCTTTTCAACGAGGTCCGCGAAAAGCGTGGCTTTTGCTACGACGTGGGCGCGCACTGCGTTTCGCTGCACCACGCGGCCGGAGCGTTCTGTACGGCCAGCTGCCGGGAAGAAAACGCCCGGGAAACGCTTGACGTGATCCGGAGCGAGATCGAGCGTCTGCAAGAGGGCGTGACGGAAGAAGAGCTCCGCGCGTACAAAGCCCGCCACCGGATGGCGCTCGTCATGGAGCAGGAGTCCAGCCTGAGCCTGGCGACGGGCCTCATTACGGACTGGAAACGCCTTGGCCGCGTCCGGACGTTTGAGGAGATCTCGGCCGAGGTGCAAAGTCTCACGGTGGAGAAAGTGAACGACGTGCTGAGGCGGAAGCCCGCGAGAAATATTCTGGTCTGCACGCAGGGCCGAAACTTCTGATTATGAATTACGGGGACGACGCTTCCAGCGTCGTCGCCATCTCGTTTGAATGTTATACCCGTGAGTGAATCTCATGGTAAATGGCTCTCGACAAACGTCTTGATATCTTTTGCCATATCGCCAAAAAATCTTACGATGGATAACGCCGCGATAAATCCCAGTACTGCGACCGTGAATACGGTGAGCAACAAATCCTCGACAGGAGTTACACAGGCAATACAATAATATATCAAAAAAATCCCAAAGAAAAAGTAGTCCACCAAATAGAACAACGGCGCACAGAGTATTAAAGGAAATCTTTGCGAAAGGTCTGTTTCGAAATATCTGCCATAGAGTATTTGCAGAAACATAATAACGATCAAATATCCAATAATGATCCATTTGACATGGCGTTTAACGCGTTTGGAACCCACTGCAGAGGCGAGCCGCCACATATAGATCAGAAAAAGAAGAAATGCCGCGGAAAAGAAATATATCCCAAAGCAGAGACAAATATTGCACCTTTGCGGATTTGACAAAAACTCACCGACTGGGAAGCACACGAGGGCCGCGATGGATGAAATCACAAAGCATCTCGCGACACTTCTGCCTGGAACGATCGATAGAGGGGTAGCCCAGACACAAACACACATGAAAAGAAAAAATGGAAGAAAAACCGCCAGAAAGTACAACCCAAGAATTGTCAGAACAACAAAAAACAGATCGTCGCTCAAGTAAGCCACCAAGAGAAAAGAAGACGCGATTAAGGCAATTTTAAGAAGTAGACAAAGTATGTAAAAGCTTTTGCCAATCCTTGCCAAAGCCTTCCGTTCAGGTGTGAGGGACGACGCCTCGCGGGATTGAAGTGAAGTGTTTGTCATGTTTTTCCTTTTGGTGGCTGGCTCGGCCGCAACGTTAATAGTCGTGAACCTGCGGAGGGAATTAATTTAAAGCCTCCCCTGAAAGGGGAGGTGCCCCAAAGGAGCGGAGGGGTTTAGAAACGGGGGAAAGTCCGTCCTTTGGTCGGAACCCCCCAGTCTCGCTGCGCGAGCCAGCCCCCCTTTCAGGGAGGCCTTTAAACGACGCTGGAAGCGTCGTCCCCATAATTCTTACTCGATCTCCGCCAGAATCGCGTCCGCTCGGTTCGCGCCGCCCAAAACCGGGGCGAAATCGTTTTCGACGTAGCGCTGAATCGACTCGCTCGTCGCGCAGCAGGCGTCCAGCGCCATGCGGGTCTGGAAGCCCAAATCGTACGCCGTGAACGCGGTCCCCTGGGCGCAGACGTTCGTCAGGAAGCCCGAAACGATCAGGTTTTTGATCCCCTTTTCTTCGAGCAGCGCCTGCAAATTCGTGTGGCTGAACGCGCTGAGCGTCTGCTTGTTTTCCAGCACCACTTCCGAGTCGAGCGGCTTCATCGCGTCGATGATGCTCTGGTTCCACGTGTTCGGCGCGAACATCTGATTCTCCAAAATCCCCGCGAGGATCCCGGAGCAGGCGTGCGCCTGGACCCACCCGGCGTTCAGGACGAACGGGCAGTGAATGACGAAGCACCCTTTTGCACGTGCGCCGGCCAGAAGCCGCTGCGCGTTGGGAATGGTCTGGTTCCGTTCCAGCTCGGGTTTTACCGCCTCGTAGAGTTTTCCTCCGGGCGAGCAGAATTCGTTCTGGAACTCGATGAAAATGAACGCGGTTTCGGTGGATTTCATGGTCTTTTTCCTTTCAGAGCGGGAAGTTTAAATTGGTGGTTTGGTTCAGGCTTGGGACCGCCCCAGTGTTCACGTCCAGCCCACCGCCAAATCCAGCGACTATAGGCCCCGCGGATCAGGCGGATTGGGCGGATTAGGGCGGATTTGAAATATTGAATTAAATCACTTAAATCGGGCGTGAACATTCAAAAGTTTAAATGATTCAAAATATTTAAAATCCAATCCGTTAAATCCGCCTGATCCGCCTGATCCGCGGGGCCTATTGCGGCATCGGACGTTTTCGAAGCGCTTCGGCGTCGCGTACGCGGGATTTTGGCGTTTGGTTTGTGCGCTGGTCGAGGCCCAAAACCTTGCGCGGTCAGCGGATCGCGTCTTTCATCATCTTCACGTACTCGTAAATCTTCGGTCCGGCCGCGTCGCCGTACTGGGCGATGATCTTCACGATGGCGGACCCCACGATCGCGCCGTCGGCGATCCTGGTCATTTCGTACGCCTGCTCGGGCGTGTTGATCCCGAAACCGATGGCGGCCGGAACGTCCGTGGTGTTTCGGATGACGCTCAGGATGGAGCGCAGGTCGGTCTTGATCTCGGAGCGGACCCCCGTCACGCCCATGGAGGAAACGACGTAAATGTAGCCCGAAGCCTCGACGGCGATACGCGAAATGCGGTCTTCCGAAGTCGGCGCGATGAGCGAGATCACGTCCAGACCGTGCCGTTTCGTGATGGCGTCCAGCTCGGACTTTTCTTCAAACGGGAGGTCAGGTATGATCAGACCGTCGATCCCCGTTTCCTCGCACCGGGCGCAGAAACGCTCAAAGCCGTAGTGGAAGACCGGGTTCACGTACGTCAGGAAAACCATCGGAATGTCCGTCGTTTTCCGAAGCCGCGCGACCATTTCGAAAATCCCGTCGGGGGTGGTTCCAGCCCGAAGCGCCCGAATGTCGGCCTCCTGGATCACCGGCCCCTCCGCGATCGGGTCGGAGAACGGGATCCCGATCTCGATCAGGTCGGCGCCTGCGCGGATCATTTCGTGAATGAATTCTTCCGTCTTTTCCAGGCTCGGATCTCCGGCGGTCAGAAAAGGAATGAAAGCCGGTCCGTTTTCAAATGCTTTTGCGATTTTACTCATGAAGGTCACCTCCCCGGTAGCGGGCGATCGCCGCCACGTCTTTGTCCCCGCGGCCCGACAGGCAGCAGATGATGATTTCGTCCGGACTCATGCTTCCCGCGACTTTTTGCACGTACGCGACGGCGTGAGCGCTTTCGATGGCGCAAATGATCCCTTCCGTCCGGGCGAGATACTCAAACGCGCAGACCGCCTCTTCGTCCGTGATGGCGACGTACTGCGCCCGGCCCGAGTCGTACAGGAAGGCGTGTTCCGGCCCGATCCCGGGGTAATCGAGGCCCGCCGAGATGGAATAGACCGGAGCGATCTGGCCGTTTTCGTCCTGGCAGAAGTACGACTTCATGCCGTGGAAGATCCCGACTTCGCCGCGGTTGATCGAGGCGGCGTGCTTTTCGGTTTCAATTCCCTTTCCGCCCGCCTCGCAGCCGACGAGTTTCACGCCGGCGTCGGGGATGAAGTGGTAAAACATTCCCATGGAGTTGGAGCCGCCGCCGACGCAGGCCGTCACCAGGGCGGGGAGTTTTCCTTCTTTTTCGAGGATCTGCGCGCGGGCCTCACGAGAAATCACCGCCTGAAAATCCCTCACCATCATCGGGAACGGGTGCGGCCCCATGACCGTCCCCAGGACGTAGTGCGTGTCGGCGCAGCGGTTCGTCCACTCGCGCATCGTTTCGTTCACAGCGTCTTTCAGGACCATCGTGCCGGAAGTGACGGGATGAACCGTCGCGCCGAGCAGTTCCATGCGGTAAACGTTCAGTGCCTGCCGGATCGTGTCCTCTTTTCCCATGAAGATCTCGCATTCCAGCCCCATCAGGGCGGCCGCGGTGGCCGTCGCCACGCCATGCTGGCCTGCACCCGTTTCGGCGATGACGCGCGTTTTGCCCATTTTCTTCGCAAGAAGGCACTGGCCCAACACGTTATTAATTTTGTGCGAGCCGGTATGATTCAGGTCTTCGCGCTTGAAGTAGATCTTCGCGCCGCCCAGATCGCGGGTCATTTTTTCCGCGTAGTAAAGAAGCGACGGCCTGCCCGAGTAGTCCCGGTTCAGCGCGTCCAGCTCGGCGTTGAATTCCGGGTCGTTTTTGTAAAATTCGTACGCCTTTTCGAGCCGGTTGATCTCATTCATGAGCGTTTCCGGCACGTACTGCCCGCCGTGGAGCCCGAATCGGGTCCCCGTGCGTGTATTATATTCAACCATTTTTAATTCTCCTGACGAGTTCCAAAATTTTATTTCGATCTTTGAATCCGTTGGTCTCCACGCCGCTGCTCAGGTCGAGCGCGTAGGGGTCGAGTTTCATCGCCTCGTCCACGTTTTCGAGGCAGATCCCCCCGGCGAGGAAAAAAGGTTTTAAAGGGAAGGACCCGGCGCTTTCCGCGTCGTTTCCCTTTTTTAAAATGTTCCAGTCAAAAGTCTTTCCCGTTCCGCCGGCGCCGTGGTCGAGGAGGAGGAAATCGGCCCCACACTTTTGGGCGGCAAGCAGATTTTCCGCCGAGTCCACCCGAACGGCTCGGATGATGGGAAATTTTCCGTCGGTGCGGAGACGCAGCTCCGCGATGTAGTTTTCGTCCTCAGCCCCGTGGAGCTGGGGCCACGAAATGACCGAGTTTTTCAGAAGCCACACGACGTTTTCGAGCGGTTCGTTCACGAAAACGCCGACGGGAATGATTTCGTCCGAGAGTTTTCCGCGCAGGGCTTCCGCCTGCCCGACCGTGACCTGGCGGCGGCTTTTCGCGAAAACGAAGCCGCAAAAGTCCGGCCGCGCTTCATTTACGAAGTCGATGTCGCAGGGCCTCGATAAACCGCAGATTTTGACTCTCATGGAAACTTAAATGAAAAATTGGGGAAAGGGATCCAAGTCCCTGAAATTATACCACGTTCTGGTTTTTCGTAAATCCCGTTCACAAAAACGTCAAAAGTTTTTGAGCGTCGGCCGGATTTACAGTTGATCGATCAAAACGTCCAGCGCCTCGAGGTTGCTCGTCAGCGCGTCGGGGTGGCGGCGAAGTTCCTCGAGCGTCATCCACTCGATCGTTTTCACCTCCCGCGGGTCGCAGCGCAGCTGGGCGAGTTCGTCGTCGGAAATGACGGCGGTCCACCAGAAGAGGTAAACGTTCCACGGCGTGACAGACTCATGCACGCGCTCGATCGGCGTCACGCAAACGTTCAGTTCCTCCATCATTTCGCGGACGAGCGCCTGCTCTTCGGTCTCACCCATTTCGATCCCGCCGCCGGGAAAGCACCAGGTCAGCGGCGCTTTTACGAATTCCGAGCGCTGGATGACCAGGAATTTCTCCCCGCGCCGCAGAAGCCCCACGACTCCGACCCGGTCGTATTTTTGGAAAATGTTTTCGTCCATCTTTCGCCTCGCCACGTTGGTTTCCTTAATAGTTTAGCAAAAAATCGGAAAAAATCAATGGGGAGGGAAGCCGGCGTGGCCGCACCAATTTAAAGCCTCCCCTGAAAGGGGAGGTGCCCCGCAGGGGCGGAGGGGTTCAGAAACGGAGGAAAGTCCGTCCTTTGGTCTGAACCCCCCAGTCTCGCTTCGCGAGCCAGCCCCCCTTTCAGGGGGGCCTTTAAACTCCGAGTTTTGAAGGTGGAGCCAGCACTTTCCCAAACTTTTTTCCAAAAACCTCCCCCTCCCTCTGGAAATTTCTGAAAATTAATGTAAAATAGGTAATAATAAAATACTACTAAAATTCTTTCTCACCCACTCAAGGAGAAACCATGAGAAAATTTTCCGTTTTTATGCTTGCCTGCGCCGCCGCTCTGATGTGCGTCTCCGGCGTTTTTGCGCAGTACCAGCCCACCAGTGAAAAGGGAAAAGCCCAGCTGAAGGAGGACTACCTCTTCCAGTGCGACTTTGCCCCGACGTTTGAAAAAGCCAAAGCCGAGATCGGTTACGCCCGCGCCGCGGCGGAACGCATCGCCAAACTCCCCGGCGCGCCGGATTTTAAGGCCCAGCTTGCCGCCCTTGACGAACTCGAAAAGAAAATCAACGAATCCAAAGAAACCGAAGAACTGGCCGAGGAGCTTTACCTCGCCGTTCGTTACGCGAAGCGTGAAATTGTGATGCGCAACCCGCTCATCAATTTTAACGAGATCCTGCTGATCGACAATCCGTACCCGCACGGGAAAGCCGGCGACGCGACGGACGAATGGGGCCACGAAGCCCGCCACCGCAACGGTTACATGGCGACCGACGGCGGAAAACTCATCGTCTGCGGCCTGAACCCCGGCGAACTGAAACAGACCATTCTGGACGACGGCGGGTCCTTCTGGCGTCCCGACCTTTCTTTCGACGCGAAGAAGATCCTCGTTTCGCACCGTCTGCCGGGCGAAAAGTCCTTCCACATTTTTGAGCTGAACGCCGATGGAACCGACCTGAAGCAACTCACCTTCGGAGACTACGACGACCTCGACCCGATCTACACGCCGGAAGGAAAAATCGTGTTCTGCACGAGCCGTCAGCACTCGTACGTCCGCTGCATGCCGATGACGCACTCGTTTGCCGTGGCCCGCTGCGACGCGGATGGAAAGAACATTTACGTCATTTCCGCGAACGGCGAGCCTGAGTACATGCCGAGCATGATGCAGGACGGCCGCGTCATTTTCACCCGTTGGGAGTACACGGACAAAGCGCTCTGGCGCGTGCAGTCTCTCTGGACGATCAACCCGGACGGAACCAACCCGCAGACGTTCTGGGGGAACCAGTCCACGTGGCCGGACGTCTTGACGGAAGCCCGCCAGATCCCGGGAAGCAAGAAAGTCGTGTTCACGGCAGTCGGTCACCACGGCTGGTTCCAGGGGTCGATCGGTTACATTAATCCGGACGAAGGACTGAACTACCCGGACGGTCTGCAGAAGATCACGCAGGAAGTCGCGTGGCCGGAAGTCGGCGACGGCCCCACCCCGGTCGCGTCGGATTACGAGTACCACAAAGCGGGCAAGTACTGGGCGTACAAGACCCCGTACCCGCTCTCCGAGGAATACATGCTGGTCTCCGCGCGTGACGGCGGCCACCTCTACAGCGGCCCGGATAATGAGTGGTTCTTCAACCTCTACTTCCAGGACGTTTACGGAAACAAAGAGCTCATTTACGAAGGCGATTTTAACGCGTACTACGCTCAGCCGATTCGCACCCGCGACGTTCCGATGCAGAAGCCGGACCTCGTTCACTGGCCGAAGATCGGTTCGGGCGAGAAACCCGAGAACGGGATCCTGTACTCGAACAACGTGTTCGAAGGCGCCGACCCGATCCTCAAGAAAAACGGCAAATACATCCGCGTGATCCAGATGGACCCGAAGACCTACACCACGTGGCACAAGACGGTCCAGCACGACGGCCCGGCCATTTCGGTCTTCCAGGCCGACGGCGTGAAGCGTATCCTCGGCACGGTTCCGATCGAGGACGACGGCTCGATCAACTTCCAGGTCCCGCCGGGACAGGCGATCTTCTTCGAAATGCTGGACGAAAAAGGTCAGGCCATTCACGTGATGCGTTCCTTCACGTACGTGATGCCGGGCGAAAACCGCGGCTGCTTCGGCTGCCACGAGTCCAACATGAACACGCGCGGAAACATGCAGATGGGCGGCGGCCAGATGGGTTCCGCTCTGCGTAAACCGGCGGTCGAACTGACCCCGGCGCCGTGGGGCATGGAAAGCATCAGTTTCGCCCGTTTCGTCCAGCCGGTCCTGGACCGCAACTGCGGCAAATGCCACCAGAATCCGGACTCTCCGGCCTACGCCAAGCTGAACATGACCTCGCGTCCGTCCGCCAAGGGCTGGTGGGGCTGGGTCCACAGCCGTCCGAATGACCTGAGCCCGTTCACCGAGCCGTACCTGACGCTCGTCTCCGGCGACTGCCCGTGGGGCCGCAGCAAGGAAAAGAATGAGCAGGGCGTGCCGACCAACCTCGCCGGTGTGTTCGTCGTGGAAGGTTACGCGACGACCGACCCGAAGAACCTCGAGACCCTTCCGCCGTACTCCGCTTACTCGCCGATGAGCACGCTCGTTCAGAACGCGACCAGCGGCAAGCACCACGGCGTGAAAGTCAGTGAGGAAGACGCCCAGCGCCTGATTGCGTGGGTGGACTGCAACGGTCCGTACCTCGGCGACGAGGAAGTGCGCGCCATGTACGACCCGTACTCCACGGCAATCGAGAACATCCCGCCGGTTCGTCCGCGTATCGCGACCGCGCCGGTCATCAACCGCTTCGACATTCGTCAGGACGGCGACTCGGCCAAGATCTGCGGCCCGGTCAAACTCCAGCCGGACATTCAGGAAGGCTTCAACATGAACGAGAAGCACCGCCCGTACATGCTCGAAATGCTCAGCAAAGAGAAGCTGGACGGTGAGATCGTCGCGGCTAACTACGGCATCGACGACGACAATCGGACGGACGTGACCGAAAAGGTGAAGGCGAAGTTCACCGGCTCCATCATGCTCGACATTCCGAACTATAACGCGGAGTTCGGCGATGTGTGCCCGAACAAGGTGAAGAACCTCCGCATCATGGTCCGCTATAAGGATGGCACGGAGAAGCACTTCCGCTTCAACGAAAACCAGCCGGTCCTTCTGACTCGTTAATCAACCAAACCCTCACCCTAAACCGAACTTTTTGGGGTGAGGGTTTTTCTTTTTTCAAGGAGTTAATTATGCTTACACGCCGCGATTTCCTCAAAGCCTCCGCGATACTGGGCGCGGGCGCGGGTTTCGTCCCTTACTTCGAGTCCAACCCGGTCCAGGCCTGGGCCGATCCGAATAATCGCCTCCGCATGGCCTGCATCGGAGTGGGAAGCATGGGCCGCCTCGATATGCGTTTCTTTAACGATCTGGTCGATATCGTGGCGGTCTGCGACGTCGATCAGGACTACGGCCTGGCTTCCGTCCTGAAGTGCGGCTTCGGCCGTAAAAAAGGCGACGAAGTGATCCAGCCGGACACGTACACGGACTACCGCAAGGTCCTGGAGCGCCCCGATATTGACTGCGTGATGATCGCCACGCCGGACCACTGGCACACGAAAATCGCCGTGGAAGCCCTTCAGGCCGGCAAGCACGTTTTTTGCGAAAAGCCGCTGACGCTGACGCTCGAGGAAAACCTGATCATCCGCCGCGCCGCCGAAAAGTACGGCAAGGTTTTCCAGGTCGGCACGATGCAGCGCTGCTTCCGTGACCAGTTCCAGCTCGCGACGCTGATCGTCCGCGGCGGCTACCTGGGCAAAATCGAAAAAGTGACCGTGGACATTGGCGAGTCGCCCAGCTCGCCCGTGATCCCGAAGATGCAGGTCCCCGCGTCGCTCGACTGGAACATGTGGCTCGGTCAGGCGCCGTACACCGAATTCCTGGGCGACGCGTACAAACCTGCCGCGTCGTGGGAGTACCGCACCTCGCCACGTCCGGAGCACAGCCGGTGCCACTTCACATTCCGCTGGTGGTACGAGTACTCCGGCGGGAAGTTCACCGACTGGGGCGCGCACCACATCGATATTGCGCTCTGGGCGATGAACCGTCAGAAGCCCGGAACCGGCCCGGTCTCGATCGACGGCGCCGACGCAAAGCACCCGGTCCCGTACAAAGACGGCTGGGCGCAGGTCGATAATCAGTACAACACGGCGACCCAATTCAACGTTTACCACACTTTCGACGACGGATGCGTGATGAACGTCTGCTCCAACTCGCGTGACGGGAACGGCGTCCTTTTCGAAGGAACCAAGGGCCGGATCCACGTCAGCCGCGGCCGCATCAAGGGCAAGCTGATCGAGGAAGGAATTCAGGAAGAGTTCAAGCCGGAAGATTACCTGGCGCTGAGCAACGGGAAGGAATTTTCGTCCAACCCGCTCGGCTACGGCGGGCAGGATCGGGCGTACTGGGAGAGCAAGGTGAACTGGATCCGCTGCATCCGCGAGGGCGGCACGCCGATTTGCGACGTTGCGTCTCACGTTCAGTGCGCGCACCTCTGCCACCTGAGCGGCATCGCGGCCCGCTTCGGACGCACCATTCAGTGGGACTCCCTGAACGAGAAAATCGTCGGCGACGAACAGGCGGCGGCGTTCTTCTCCCGCGAACAGCGCAAGGGGTTTGAGATCCCGAAGGTTGACTGAGAAAGCCGCGTTTCAAGAGGGGCGGCGTTTCCCGCGTCGTCCCGTTTTCCATTTTGTAAGATCAATCGTTTTTTTCGTTTTCAGGAGATTCCGTCATGCGTCACCATCATGCGTTCACGCTCGTTGAGCTGCTGGTCGTGATCGCCATCATTGGGATGCTGATCGGGCTCCTGCTTCCTGCGGTCCAAATGGCCCGGGACGCCGCGCGGAATACCCAGTGCTCGAACAATCTGAAGCAGATAGGGCTGGGAATGCTTCAGCACGAGTGCGCGATGAGAAAGTTTCCTCCTTCGCACTCGCTCAAGCCCGCGAAACACAACTGCCTGACGCTCATTCTTTCGTACATGGAACAGGGAAACGTCGCGGTCCAGATGGACCTGACGCTCGACTGGAACAAAGAGCCGAATAAGACGGCCGCCAAGACGAACATCGCGGTTTTTCGCTGCCCCACGACCCCGGAACGGTCCGACTACATTTCCGACTACGCGGCCAACACGAAGATCCAGCCGGCGGTTTACAAACCGTTCGTGGCCGATGGAACCGCCAAAAGCCGGAGTCTTTGGTACGGAATGCTCCGTCCCGATGACCGTGCGCTTTCCGTGGCGGAAGTGAAAGACGGGCTTTCCAACACGCTGCTCTTTTTCGAAGACTGCGGCCGGCCCGTCGGCTACACGGATTCCCGCCCGGACGGCTCGAAAATCACCGGGGCGCAGTGGGCCGACTATCAGGCGTTTTTCTACTCGCATACGCTCACGGGGAGCCGCTTCATTAACTGCAACAATCACAACGAGATCTACAGTTTCCACCACGCCGGCTGCTTCTACCTTTACGGCGACGGGTCGGTGCATTTCCACGAAGCGGGGATCGACCCGGACGTTTTCTTCTCGCTTTTCACGTACAATCAGATGGATTAAATTAATAGAAAAAAGCCCCGGGAAAACATTTCAACCGGGACTTTCAAGAAAGGAATTTCTGAAAAGGTTTTCCGAAACTGATCAGCCGATCGCGCGAATGGCCGGAGTCTCTTCCGAAGGCGAGCCAGGCTGAGAGGGCGGGGTCTGGGACGGTTTTTCCGTTTCTTCCACCCGCACGAGTTTCAGAGCTTTGCCGGAAGTACGGCGATCCGCCAGAAAACCGCGCTGGCTTTTCTTCAGGAATTCGGCGTATTCAGCCGCAAGACCGTCGGGGAAACGCTCGCTCATGAGCGCGATGTTTTCCTTCATCGGCCGTTTTTCCTCATAGAGGAGGCGGTAGGCTTCACGGATGCGCTTGATTTCCGAATTGGGAATCCCCGCGCGGCGCAAGCCGATGAGATTCACGCCAACGACCAGTGAAGTGCCGCCGTCCACGTTCACAAACGGCAGAACGTCCTGCACGATGTGGGAATTACCGCCGACCATGGCGTACATTCCGATCTGGCAGAACTGATGGATCGCGACGCCGCCGGAAATGTTGGCGCGGTCACCGACGTGGACGTGCCCGCCAAGCATCGCGTTGTTCGTGATGATGACGTGATTCCCGATGACGCAGTCATGAGCGACGTGCGCGTTGACCATCAGGAAGTTTTCATCGCCCAGAATGGTGTTCTTTTCGGGGTACATTGCGCAGTGGACGGTACAATTTTCCCGGAATGTGTTTCCGTTTCCGATGATTACTCCGCCGTAATCGCCCTGCAGGCAGATGTGCTGAGGCTTCCCACCGAGAACGACCCCTTCGTGCAGAACATTATTTTCGCCAAGCGTCACCCCTTTTTTGACAGAAACCCGCGGCATCAAGATGCAACCGGAACCGATCGTCACACCAGGTTCGATGATGCAGAACGGACCGATCTCCACATCGTCCGCGATTTTAGCTTCCGTGCTAACGATTGCTGATGGGTGTGCTTTCACTGAACTATCCTCTGCGGCACGCTTATGGGAGCCGCCGCTTGTGTATTTTCTTTTTTGATTAAATTATACTCATCCAGCCAAAGAGGGTGAACTTACATTATAAGTTACTACAGTTTAACTCTTTTTTGGATTTTTTGCAATATGCATGAAGAAAAAAAACACAAATGTTTCAAAATATTTTCAAATTTCTTGCCAAAAGTTCCTGTTACGCAAAATGCGTCAGTTGGGGAAAACGATTCACCATGTCCTCTGGGCTATTCAAATTTCATTTTATTTTCCTATATTTTAAAATTTTTGCAAGCCCCCCTTCCTCATTAAGTTAAAATTAGCACAAAAAATTTTAAAGATTTTGACTTTTTTAGAGAAAAAACAGGGTTCAGCCCGTTCTATTTTAACGGGTTAGTGGTATAATAGAGAAAAAGAAAATTTGTTTTGGATTCCTCATGAAAGAGAACTTAAAAATGGCAGACCTGGAAAAAGAAACCAAATATGATGAAGCGATCGCGCTGAAGGAAAAGGGAGACGTACTTCAGGCGGTCGAAATTCTGGAAAAACTCTGCGTCGATTTCCCCGATTACGCACTTCCACACGCGGCGCTGAGTATGATTTACTGCCGGCTCGATCAATTCCAGCAGTCACTGGATCACGCGGAACAGGTCTGCGAGCTGGAGCCGGAAGACCCGTTCAGTTTCGTTGCGATGAGTGCCCTGGCGATCAAATGCGGGAATCACGCGGCAGCGGAAGAAGCTCTGCAGAAAGCTCAGCTCGCCCAGCTGCGGTACTTCCATGCTCAGGCGGAAGCGGCCAAGGCTGAAGCAGCCAAAGAGGAAGCGGCTGAAGCGGAAAAAAAAGAGGAAAACCATGAATGACTTGATCGCGGTACGCTGCCACGCCTGCAACGTTGGCATGAAAATCAAACCGGAATACGCCGGGAAACTCCGCAAGTGCCCGAAATGCGGTGAAATTTTTGTCGTTCCGCATAAAGACGGCGTGGGGATCGCGCCGCCGCAGGAACTTTTGGAAAAAATACGTCAGCAGTCGGCGGCTCAAACTTCTGCCGAATCGAAACCGCAGGAGTCTCCGATCTCCGCTCCGATGCCTCAGTTCCAGCAAGAGCCGCAGGAGGAGGGGGCTTCGTCGCCTTATGCTGCTCCATCCGATTCAATCGTCGTTCCGGAAGAAGAAACCATTCATCCGGTGGACCATCCGAAACGCCTGGACCCGCAATTCCGCTACGTGATTTTGAATTCGGAAAAAATGATCGCGTACTGGCAAATGAGTACCGGCTGGCAAGTCAACGACGGCACACGTCTGGTCTCGGCCAAGCGAAACTCGCAGCTTCTGCCGAAGCAGGGCGATTTCCGCTTCATTGAGATGCAGTTCGGAGAGGTGGACGGTGAATTTCGGATCACCAAACTCCGGATTTTCCAGCTTGCAAGCCAATATTCCGTTTCCAAAATCGCCGGGGACGAAGGCGAAGTGCTTACGACGATCACCCGCGCGGCCGGCCTGACCCGCAGCCAAAAAGGAGCCTTGCTTCAGGGGCTGAAAGCGCATTTCATGCGCAGCGTATGGGCGGATTCACCCGCGATTTATGAATATTTGTTCAACGAAGACTTTCACAGCAGCGAGATCTGAGGCCCGTCTCAGCCTCGCGCCGTAAATTGGGCTTTTTCTTATGAAACTCGACTCCCTTCAAATCACGAATTTCCGCGGGATCCACTCGATGGATTTCGAATTTCACCCCCGGATGAACGTCCTGGTCGGATTCAACGGTGCAGGAAAGTCCACCGTTTTGGACGGGTTAGCGGTTTTGCTTTCCCGGTTCGTCACGCTTTTGCGCAAGGGCAAAAACTCCGGGCGGGACATTTCAGACGGCGACGTCTCGGCCGGCCGCGAGTTTTCCGCCCTCCGGCTTTTGCTTTCCCATCAGGACCAGCTTTACTCCTGGGGGGTGGTCAAATCTCTGTTGAAAACGGAGAATGAAAAAGAAAAAACGGAAGAGATCCTGACGAAAGACGCGCCGCAAAAATCCCAGCCGCTGAGGGTCCTGACCGACGCAATTCGTGCCGAGGTGGAGCAGAGCGGCGAGCAATGCTCCGTCCCGGTGATGATTTACTACCAGACGAACCGGATCGCGCTGAATTTCCCGCGCTACGTTCACACCGACCGTGACTTTTCGCTGATGAGCGTTTACCACGATGCGCTCTCCTGCCGGGCTGATTACCGCGTCCTGCTCGAGTGGTTCCGGGAACGGGAAACGATCGAGGACCGGGAATTTCGCCGGCTCGTTCTGGAAAGCAAAGGGAAGGCGACGAAGGAAATCACGAAGGTTTACCGCGATCCCGCCCTCCAGACGCTCCGGAAGGCCTGGGAGACGTTCATGCCGGAACTTTCCAACTTCACGATCCAGCCCAATCCGCTACGGCTGGAGGCAGAAAAAAATGGCGTGCCGTTCCGGATCGACCAGCTTTCCGACGGGGAAAAAAGCCTTTTGGCGCTGGTCGGCGACATTGCGCGGCGGCTGGCGATCGCGAACCCGACGCTTTCCAATCCGTTGGAGGGAGAAGGGATCATTCTGGTGGATGAGATCGACCTGCATTTTCACCCGAAGCGCCAGCGGATCATCGTCCCGAAACTTTTGGAGGTTTTTCCGAACTGCCAGTTTGTGATCGCGACGCACTCGCCGCAGATCCTTGGAAATGTGCACGCGGAGTCGATTTTCCTGCTGGTTGAAAACGAGGACGGCGTGGTTGAACTGCGTCGGCCGGAAGAGTCGTACGGAATGACGACGAACGAAATTCTGGAAGACCTGATGGACTCCCCGGCGCGCGATCCGAGCGAGGAGGAAAAACTCCTTCATCTCTTTGAACTGATCGAGCGAAGGAAGCTGGCCGAGGCGAAAGCGCTCGTCGAGGAAATCCGGAACTACCGGAAATCGGAGCCGAAACTTCTGGCGGCAGATGCGCGGATCCAGTGCCTGGAAAGCCGAATGAAAGAAAAAGAGAAAGAAAACGAAAAGGAAAAGAAACCGGAAGAAGAATAAAAGGCCAAATTCGGGGACGGCGCTGGAAGTGCCGCCCCCCAAGAGAGGATTTTCTCATGAAACTGACGCACAATCAGATCGCCGTTACCGCCGCCGCTCTGGTCATAGCGGGTCTGCTGGCGTTTCTTTCCGTTTTGTATTTCCGCGCGCAAAAGCCGAAGCCCGTCCAATCAACCCAGCCTGTGGCGGAGCAGCCGGCGAAACCGCAGAAACTCACCAAAGAAGAGCGCGAGGCGCGTCAGTTGGAGCGTCAGGCCGAAGTGGTCGGCGTGAAGCCGGAAGAGCTTGCTGAGGCCGCGAATGAACCGGAAAAGCTGATCGATCAAACGCTTGAACGTGAAGAAGGGCGCACGCAGGAAGAAAAAATGAGCGACTTGATCCACCAGCGCCGCCAGCTCGAAAAAATGCCGGCCGAACACGCGACGAAAGCGCTGGAAAAAGTCGTTGATTTTCTGGAAACCCGATCGGAGCGTGCGACGAGTGCCCAGCGTGAGGTTTCGCCCGACCAGTTCGACGCGGATTCCGCCCAGATCGATTCCTGCGAGCGCGTTGCAAAAGACGAAAAAGACGGCGGCGGCTGGCGGTACATCGCGACGCTTGTGGACGCGAATGGAAACTCGATGAAAGTGGAGCTTCCCGAGTCGGAAGGCGCGTCAACCTGGCGCACGATGCAAATGCTCAAGGAAAATCCGATCATGAACGCGATTTACCGGAAGGCCGTGATGCCACTGCTGGACCGCAAAATGGAAAAGGAAAAAAAGGTGGATCCGTGAAACTCGTTCTTTCAAGGATTCCTTGACTTTTTTCCGGAGTCTGCTATAATTCAATCGCGCTTTTCAGTTTGCGTTCATTTTCTTGGGAGTCGAAGCAGGGATTTAATATTTTGCCGCACTTTTTTCACACTCAGATCTCGAATCATCTGGAAGTCCTCGCGGAGTCACACGCACGCGCGAAGTCGGTCTCTGTGGGCTTTTTCGTCCGAAGCGGGGCCCGATTTGAGGCTCCGGCCGTTTCCGGGATCAGTCATTTTCTCGAGCATCTCGTTTTTAAGGGAAGCCGGACGCGCTCGGCCCAGGACGTGAACCGGGAATTCGACGCGATGGGGATTTCGTTCAACGCCTGCACGATGGAGGAGACCACGATTTTCTACGCGACGCTGCTCCCGGAATTTCTCGAGCCGTGCCTGGAAATCTACGCGGACATTTTGCGGCCGGAGCTCCGTGAGGAGGATTTTCGCTCGGAAAAAGAGGTCGTTCTGGAAGAGATCGGCATGTACGAGAATGAGCCGCCGTTCTGCCTCGACGACCGGCTGCGCCAGGCCTTTTTCAACGGCCACCCGCTTGGAAATCCCGTGCTGGGAAGCGTCCAGAGCGTGCGTAGTCTGACGCGCCGCCAGGTCAAAAAGTGGATCCGCGAGAAGTACGCTCCGCGGAATATTCAGCTCTGCGCCTGCGGAAAGGTGGATTTTGACGAACTGGTCCGACTCGCCCAGAAATATTGCGGGAAGTGGGAAAACGGCTCCGAAAAACCGACCGTTTGCGTTCCTTGCGACTTCAAGCCGAGCTTGGGAAACCGAAAATTTTACCGTTCCCAAGCCACGCAGGAGTACGTGCTCGGCACGAGTTTCGCGGGGGTTTCGACCTTCCGCCAGATGCTGACCGCCCGGCTGCTCGCCTCGATTTTGGGCGACGATGCGGGAAGCCGGCTTTACTGGGAATTCGTCGATTCGGGCCGGGCCGAGCACGCGGTTTTGAGCTTCACCAAATATTCCGAGGGCGGCTGCTTCAACTCCAGCCTGGCCTGCGAGCCGGAAGACGCGCGCAAAAACCGGGCGAGACTGAAAAAAATCTTCCGCGGTGCGCAAGCCGGAGACATTTCGGAGGCGGAGCTTTCGCTGGCGAAAAATCGTCTTGCGACCTCCTGCGTGCTGGGAAGTGAAAGGGGCGGAAACCGCATTTTTACGGTCGGCGGCGACTGGATGGCTTCGCACGAGTACCACCCGATCGAGGAGGAAGTGGAAACGCTTCGGTCCATTACGCTGGAAGAAATCGGCGCGCTTTTGGAGGCGTTTCCGCTGACCGACGCGCTGACGTTCAGCGTGGGGCCGTCGAAAAAACGCGAGGCCGACAAAAAACCGGCTTTCGTTTAACGGGCTAAGCGTTTTCATCCCGGATTTTCATTTTTCAAAGGACTTGAGCCAATTACGGCGTTTCAGGAACATGAAATTTTCCCGTTTTTTCATCTTCGTTTTCGTTTTGATTTTCGGCCTGCTTTCTTCGGCTTTTGCGGTCCAGAAAGGGGAATTTACCCTCAAAATCGTGGACGAGGAGACGAACCGGCCGCTCCCCTGCCGGGTCACCATCCGAAACGAAAAGGGCGTCGTTCGGAAAGCCGCCGACGTGCCGTTCCTCTACGACCATTTTGTCATGCCGGGCGAGGTCTTCCTCGACTGGCCGCTGGGCACGTACCCGCTGACCATTGAGCGGGGGTTCGAGTACCTGCCGCGCACCGGGCATTTTGTGCTGAATACTTTCGCGAAAGACTCCAAAACGGAGACGCTCAAACGTTTCGTGAACCTTTCCGAAAGAGGCTGGTGGTCCGGCGATTTGATGGTCATGCGCGACCTGCGCGACGCAGAGCTTCTGATGCTCGCCGACGATTTACATTTCGTGCCGTTTGCGGAGTCCTCCGACCTGCGTTTTCTCCCCGGCGCGAAGAAAAAACTGGACGAAAATCGCGCGCAGCTGCGGGAACAAAGCGGCCGGACCGAGCGGGAGCAGAAGGCGAAAACCGATGAGGTCTGGTTTGACTCGGATCGGCTTTTTACGACGCAAAACTACATTCTGCGCCATCCCGCGGCCACGGTGGGGATTTTGAACCTTCCAACGGCCGTTCATTTCGAAAAACTCAAAATCGAGGACCGGCCGAGCGCCCTCCCGATGCTCTACGCGATCCGGAAGAAGTACCCGACCGCCTGGCTGGATCTTCAGGACGCGGACTGCTGGGACCTTCCGGCCCTCGTCGCGCTGGGGCTGGTCGATTCGTTCCAGATCCTGGGTCCCAACATTTTGCGGGACCAGATGCTTCCGGAAAATATGGACTGGAAAAAAATCCCCGAGGTGAAATCGTTCCAGAAACTCAACGCGCCGCGCTTCCTTCTGAAGCCGGATGAAAACGCCGAGGAAGCGCGCCGGAATCTTCAGGCGGACCTCTTTCTCCGGCCGTCGCAGAGCTCGTTCACGGAGGATTCCCAGGCCATGAACTACCGGGACGAGCGCGGCCAGCAGCAGTGGCGCGAGGAAGTTTGGTTCCATCTGCTTAATACGGGCCACAAAATTCCCCCGAGCGCGGGGAGTGGCTCCGGAATGGCTCCGAACGCGGTCGGGTCGAACCGTATGTACGTCTTCGTGGACCCGGAAACCTTCGAGAAAAAGGCCGGCTACGACTTTGAGGGGGCCAACGCGGGCTTCACGCAAAAAGCGTGGTGGGACGCGCTGCGCGCCGGCCGCTGCGTCGTCACGAACGGCCCGCTCCTTCAGCCGTGGGTCGAGGGCTCTGCCCCGGGCGAGGTCTTTAAATTTCAGCCGGGCGAGCCGGAAAAGCTCAACCCCTCCATGACGCTTCACATGCAGAAAAAGGCGCAGTACATTGAGTTCATCGTGAACGGCCGCGTCGCGCAGTCGGTCCCGTTCCGGAATTACGCGGAAACCGGGCGGCTCCCTCTCCTCGAGATCAAAGAGTCGGGCTGGTTTTTGATCCGGATCATCGCGGACGAGCCGCAGCGGTACGAGGCGGTCCTTTCGGCTCCGTACTACGTGGAAATGGGGGACGAAAAGCCGCAAGCCGCGCGAAAGTCGGCGGCGTTTTTCGTCGCCTGGCAGAAAGCGCGGATGAAAATGCTGAAAGAGCGCGGCGACTTTGACGGCCCCGAGGGGGAGCGACTCCGCGAGCTGCATGAGTTTGCACTGGCGTATTGGGAAAAACTGGCGAAATAGGTAAATCTTCGACGGCGGGAGGAACGATTCTTTCCGCCTTTTTTCGGCTTTTACCCACTTGAAAACGTTTTAAAATCGTTTATAATTAAATCAGAAATGGCTCCAAAATCTCATTCAGGTTTTGGACTTGATCTCCCCCACCCACCCACCTTTCAGGAATCCGGAAAATGAAACCTTTTTCTAAAATTTTAGCGTTGACGTTTTTTCTTTCCGTTTCGGCTCTCTTCGCTCAAGAGCCGACCGTCGATTTACGCGCCGAACTTCAAACCGCTCTGACCACGGAGGCGCTTTCGACCGGGAAAGTCGACGAAATTTCAAACGTCTGCATCGAAATGCCGGACGCGGGCGTCGCGATCCTGAGGGAATTTCGCGAGAAAAACGCGCCGGCGGCGGACGGTCTGACGGCGGAAATCGTCTGGCGGATCTTCACGAAAAAGAAATGGACCGACCCGCTTTGCGACCTGGCGGCGGAGCTTCTGGAGAGTCCCGACCCGTTTGCCGTCTCGTGCGCGGACTGGGCGCTTTCGATGCGGACCGGCTGGGAAAATTCCTCGGAAACCGTCCCGTGGAGCGAGGACCGCGCGGAAAAACCGGCCTGGTTCGCGAAGTGGCTCGCTTTTCCGGCGGAACGGTTTGCCGAGCTGGACTACTGGCGCGTCGTGCGCAATTACGGCATTCAGTACAATTTGGCGAGCATGAAAGGGAGTGGGCGGAAATTCCTCGAGCGGACCAACGGAATGTACGCGGAGATCCTCGCCTCACCGAAACTCACGCCGGAAAAACGGGCCGAAGTGACGCGGCTGCACGCCGAACTGGAAAAGGTCTGCGCGGAACTCCAGACCGCCAAGGACCTTCTGGCTGGCCGTCAGGGCTGGACGCGGGTCCGGCTCGCGGCGCGGAAAGTCCTCCTTTGCAATCCGGACCTTGATTTTCAGGAAATCCTCTTCACGAAGCGGCACTCCGCGCACGGTCTGCGGAACATCACCGGGTCGCAGTACCCGTGGACGTACAAACCGGGCGGCGACCTGTGCGTCAAAACCGGTTTCAATCCGGAAGATCCGGTCCGGGGAATTTTGAACGGTCAGCTTGGCCCCGGCCACGTGCATGGGACCGATTTGCACTGGGACGGAACGCGCATCGTGTTCGGCTACGCGCAGCAGCCGGTCTGGCCGCTTCCCAGACCCACGCACACGAACGACGCGCACTGGTTTTTCGAGCTTCGCCCTCAAACCCCGCCGATCCACCTTTTCGAAATCAACCTCGACGGGACGGGTCTGCGCCAGATCACGGACGATCCGTACTGGGGCGATTTTGAGCCGACGTACGCCTCGGACGGTTCGATCGTTTTCGCCTCGGACCGTTCCGGAAGGAGCAGCGAGTGCGGAAACTTCCGGGCGGACCACACGGTCATTAATCTTTACCGGTGCGAGCCGGACGGTTCCGGTTTGCGCCGCCTGAGCGACAACAAGGACATTGACCGGTACCCGCACGCGCTTTCCAACGGCTTAATCGGTTACACGCGCTGGGAGTACCAGGAGCGCCATTTCACGGAGGTCCACGCCTTCTGGACGATCCATCCGGACGGCACGTACGCGGAGGCGGCGTACAAGCAGCACATTCGCATCCCGTGGGGCCTGCGCGACGTGCGCGACATTCCCGGGACGAATCGTTACGTCGCGATCGCCGTTGGGCACCACATGCTGGCGCACGGGCAGATCGTCCTCTTTGACCTTCTGGGCGGGCCGAACGACGCGAGCCGCATGACGACGCTCACGCCGCACATTACGACCGGCGAGGGGCCCTCAGTGACGAACACGGTGCCGCAGGGCGGTCTGCTGGACGCGGTGGGCCGCTACGCCGCGCCTTTCCCGGTTTCCGAGACGGCTTTTCTCGCCTCCTGGAGCGCCTGCCTGCCGGGCCACGATGGACGCTTGGGCGGCGATACGCAATTCGCGATTTACCTCGTGGATGTTTACGGAAACCGCGAGCTGATTCACCGCGAGCGGATCCTTTCGTGCGATTTCGCCACGCCGGTCAAAGCCCGCAGGAAACCGTACGAGCTGGCGGACGGCCGAATCATCTCCGGTGACCCGCGGTGGACCCGGCAGGAAAATCAGTCCCCGAGTGCGAACTACCCGCACCCGGTGGCGTACGTGGCGGACGTGAACGTGGGTCTTCCGGAATCCGAGCGCGGAAAGGCCAAATACTTGCGTGTCATGCAGCACGTCGGCTGGCCGCTGGACCAGAAGATCGGCGCGTGGCGGTGGGCGCCGGGGGACGCTGGTGCGCAGATCATGGGCTACTGGTCCTGGGCGCCGACCCGCGAGATCGGAACGGTCCAGGTCGAAGAAGACGGCTCCTGCTGGTTCTACCTCCCCGAGCACACGGCGGTTTATTTCCAGCTTCTGGACGAAAACCACCTCGAAATTCGCCGGATGCGCAGCCACATCGCGCTCGAGACGGGCGAATCCCGCGGCTGCATCGGCTGCCACGAGACCCGTGCGACGGTCGTTTCGCCCAAGCCCGGCGCTCTGGCCCAGGCGTTTCGTCACGCGCCGCTCATTCCGAAGGAGCCGGCCTGGGGAAGCGAAAACCTTTTCTCCTACGAAAAGCACATTCAGCCGATTTTTGACCGTCACTGCGTCCAGTGCCACAGTCCGGCGAATCAGGACGCGGCGACCGCCAAAGCGGCGCAGTTCGATCTGAGCGGGACCCCCGACCCGGCGACCGGAATGTGCCGGTCCTACTCCAGTCTTTTCCCGGCCGGCGCGAAAAGCGGGTCGCAGGTTTCGACCGACGAAAACATGCTGATGGTTTCCGTTTCCAACAAACACTCGGGCGCGCAGATCACGCAGCCTCGTGAGTTTGGCTCAAGCCGGAGCCGGCTGATCCGCCAGCTTCTGGACGAGCCGCAGCACGCGGAGAAGGTCCGACCGACGCTCAGTGAGGACGAGTGGCTTCTGCTCGTTTCGTGGGTGGACGCGAACGCGCCGTACTACGATTCCTTCTTCGACCGCCGCGACCCGGCGCACCCGGTTCCCGCGCGGACGGCCTGGAGGACGTTCCCCGTTTCGATCCATTAAGATCCGGAGGGCCGAAAGCGCTAAAAACTCCACTCTTAGACGTGGAGCCCACTTCACTTCAAACCTTAATTTAAACACGGATTTCCACGGATTAGAAGGATTAGCACGGATTTTTAAAGAAAAGAGTTAAAATCTTGCCTGAAAAAATCCTTTGAATCCTTTTAATCCGTGGAAATCCGTGTTTAAATCTCGCTTTGAAGCGGGGCTGGTCTTGGGTTGAGAGAAAAACTCACCAGACCCACTTCGGGAACTCGAACAAACCGGCGCACCAGTCCGTCATGCGAGGCGGGATCCAGAATTTTTCCAGCACGGTCCCCGGGCGTTGGTAGTCGCCGAACATCGGCTGGATGCTGGTCCAGAGCGTGATTTCCAGCGTGACGGTCTTTCCGCGCAGATCCTCCGGGACGGCCCACTCGTACGGCATCCAGGAGAGCGTTCCGAGGTCCTGCCCGCCGAGCTTCACGTTCGTGACGCACGCACCCGGGTTCATGCGCAGCCAAAGGGGCCCGTCGCCCGCCGGGACGGTCACTTCCGCGCTGTAGCGCACTTCCCCCACGTAGTCCCTCAGGCCGCAGTCGCTCAGACGGCCGCGCGGCTGGGACGTTTTCACGGTTTTCATCTGCGGAACGAGTGAATCCGGCTCCTCCACGCCGAAATCGCCCACGATCCAGAGCGCCGGGAGGAAAAGGTTCGAGTCCTGCATCCCGTCGAGCTGGAACGAGTGCCGGCCCGCCTCAAGCCGCACCGGCTCGCTCTGCACGTAAAGCGAGTCAAACCCCCGCGGCAGAACGTCGGCCGGGCCGGAACCCGAAATCGGTTTCCCGTCGCACTTGACCGGGAACGGGACCGGGTAGTTCCGCACGGCAAATCGGACCGTCTGCGGCTCGGTCAGCACCACCGACGCATTTCCGTCTGGCCCGAAGAACACGCGCCGGCGGTTCGGCGAGTCGAGCGAGATCGCGTACTCCTGAACGTCCAGTTTCTGCTCGTGCGTCTTGGGGACCCACTGCTGGGCTTTTTTGCTGAAAAAGACCCCGCGGGAGGGAAGGTTCACCGCCATTTCTTTCCCGTCTCCGAACTGGAGCTTCAGCCCCGTGCGGTCTGCCGGCTGAAGGTTCAAAACGACGATTTCTCCGTCTTCGTACCGGCGCACCAGAACGTTCTGGGCCGGGGTCCCGTCCGCGTTCACGACGAAACCGTCGGCGGGGTCCATCTGCGCTTTCGCCCAGACCGAGGCTTCTTCCACCGAGGCGAAACGTTTGCCGGAGCGCTCCTCCACGATCTCGCCGGATTTCAGGTCAAAGTCGAAAATGACCGGTTTGTCGCACGCTTCCTTTTCTTCGTAAAGGTCCCACGTGAGCTGGCTCAGCGAGAGCGCGCAGAGAAACGCCCGAAGCGGGAGTTCCTTCTGGTTTTTCCCGTAGGCCGTCCGCCCGGCTTCGCGCTGCGGGTAGCGCACGGCGATGGGGCATTTGAACGGCTTTTTCGCGTATGCCGCGGCTTCTTTGGCGGCCTCGTTCAGAAGGCCCAGCTTTCCAAACCACGGCTCGACCGGCGTGAAGAGCGAGCAGTAACCGTGCTTTTCATCGAACCCGCGCCCATCCAGCGCCGCGATCGCGAGCACGTAGTGGTCCACTTTATGAAACGCTTCCAGCCAGAGCATTTGCCGGTACATTCCGAACGTCTGGTCAGCGGGGCCCAGCGCGAACAGTTCGGCCAGCCCCCCGTTCCCGACGCGGCCGGCGGCATGCTGCGCGTCTCCGAGCGTCAGCCACTCGGAATCTGCCCCGACGCGGGTCGAGATTTCATCCATCCCCGGCAGGGAAAGCCCTTTGAGGACCCAGAGCGGCAGGCCGTTCGACTGCGCGGAGCCGATCGAGGAGTTTTCCGAGATCATGTGGCCCGTGAAGAAGATCCCCATCCGGTCGCACCACTCGCGGATCGGGTCGAAGAATGACTTGCGGAAGCGCTCGCCCAGCAGCTCGGTGTACACGACCCAGACCTCGTTTTTCTCCGGGTCGTTCAGGAATTCCTCCACGTCCTTCCGAAAGACGCGCCCGGTTTTGGCGGCGTATTCTTCGTCAAGCTGGTCAAAGTAGCGGAAACGAAGCGCCGGCTGCTGGCCCTCCACCGGAATGTGGCCTTTGTGCGCCGGTTCGTCGGTGAAGATCCCGACGATCGTGTTCCCCATGTACTCGCGGAAACGCTTTTCGTAAACGTGATGCGTGGTTTCCATGAAGTATTTCATCGCCTCGAACGAGTAATTGTCCGCGCCAAAGTCGGTCAAATGCCCGATTTCCCAGCGGAAGGAGCCGTCTTCGTTCCGGAAGACCTGGTACTCGCGGTACTGGAAATCCGGGCTGGCGTCGCGGACCTTTCCTTTGCAGCTCCCGGACGGCCAGTTGTACTCGTCGTAAAGCCAGATCTTCATGCCGAGGCGTTTGGCGTGGCGGCAGAACTGCTCGGTCATTTGGAGCCACTCCTCCCCCATGTACTCGTACTCCAGCCCGCTGCGGGCGTAGATGAGGAACTGGTCGATCCCGACGGCTTTATACGCCTCGAGCGTCCGAACCACGTCGGCCTCGGTGGGCCTTCCCGTGATGGCGCCCATCGGGATCAGAGGCGATTCCTGCCCAAAGAGAAGCTGGGGAACGAGAAGAAAGGCGAGAAAAAAGGCTAAAATGCGCTTCATGGCTGAACTCCAAAAAAGGGTGGGATTAATACGGGACCGCGGCGGAGGCGAGACTGAGAGAGTTTTGCGAACGCGCCGCCTGGCTCCCCCCGGCGCGTAATTTCGTGCTCCGCACTCCATTACCGCCTTGCATTTACTATTTCTTCCGCCGGCACCGCGCGGATCTACTGGTACACTCGCACGTAATCGACTTCCATGTACGTGCCGTCGATGGCGTCGGTCACTTCGCCGGCCCAGCGGATGATCGCTTCCGAAAGGAAAATCGGCGAGGCGATAAAGCAGCAGCGATTCGGTTCGCGGCGAAGCTCTTTTCCGTCGAAGTAGAAGACCAGCTCCTTCTCCGTCCAGAGCAGTCCATAAACGTGGAATTCCTTCGCAAGGTCGAGCGACGGGTCCGGAACGAACGTTTTGTGCCACGATCTGTGGCGCGTCTTGCCGTTGACCTCGTACGTATCGTTCCAGTTGTGAATATTCGTGTTGACCTCAGCCGGGTAGTGCCCCTCGTTGACGTCGATCTCAAAATGCTGGTCTTTGTCGAGCGGCGCGTACCAGTTTTTCCCGGTGACTGGCGCGGTCGTCATGAGCCAGAATGAATTGTTCGTTCCCTTTGCGGCGGCGTACCGGTAGCGGCACTCGAAGAAGCCGTACTGGAAGCGTTTTTTGGTCGAGATCGACGCGGACGTCCATTCCTTGCCGCCGCGGTTTTCTTTTTTGTTCATCAGACGCAGCGTTCCGTCCTTGACGACCGCGTTCTCACGCCAGCGACTGCAGATGATGTGCCGCGGGGAGCCGTTTTCCGAGTTCCAGTTTTCGTCCAGCTGACTGTCCGGGTAGTCGAACTCGTCCGCCCAAACCAGAGTCAAGCCCGCTTTCGGGTCGGCAGGGGTTTCGTCGGCGAACGATTCGACCGCCGCCGCGGTGCTTAACAGAGCAATCAATAAAAGGATTTTTTTCATGGGAATTTTAAAAAGAGAAAAATTTTACGGAGACGACGCTCGTGAGCGCAGTCTTTTGGAGTGCGGCAATACAGAAGCCGAAGGCTTCCTTTGCCGCTTTCACTTAGCGGCCAGAAAACGTTGCGATGAAAGAAGATTTTCCCGTGGGAAACGCCCAGCGCGCTTCCGCGGCAAAGGCCTCTTCGAGGCCGTATTGCCGCAAGGGAAAGCGGTGAATGTCGCTTGCGCGACTGTATCACCGCACTCCAAACATCATTTCTGAACCGGCTGCGTCCAGGCGGTCGGATGCTCCGGCTTGCCGCGCATGGTGCAGCGGGCCGGGATCATCGCCGTGATGCGGGCGCGGACGTACAGGTCGTCGTCCGTCATGGTGTACTCGGCGTGAGTGCCTTCGACCGTCTTGAAGATCTCGCCGACCGATTCGGAGTACGTGTTGATCTTTCTGGCCGGGAATTTGCCGTCTTTGGGCGAGTCGATCGTCGTGAACGCTTTGTCGAACCCGCGGCGCGTGCCGATGAAGTCGATCTTGTAATTGACGTCCTGTTCCGCGTGGACGTCCACGGCCAGCGTGCCGGTCGATTTGTCGAACTGGATGTCGTTCAGCCAGACGCCCACGGCGGCATAGAAGTCACCGCGGTTCATCGCCTTCATCAGATCGACCGCGTCGAGCGAGTCGCAGCGCACCATGACCGAGCCGCCGGCGGCCGTCTCGAAATCGTTGTAGAAGCGCTGGTAGTTGTGCGTGTCGTCCGTGGCGGTCGCCATGATCAACGGCTGGTTCCGGTCGGCACGGAACGCGTTGATGATGTCCCAGTACTTTTCCATCGTCCAGAAGTCCGGCCGCACCGGCAGATTCGGGCCGCAGTTGACGATCTCGAAGAACCGGATCTCCGGCTGCTCGCAGAGCCATTCCGGCTGCAGGTCGTACCAGATCCAGTCGGGGTGGTTGAACATCACGACGACTTCGTCTTTCGGCCGGTCGCCGATCATTTCCTTGTGCGCCCGCAAAGACCAGCCGACCGCTTCGTATCCGGAGCAGCGGGGCGTCGTTTTGTCTCCGGTGATCGGGCGGCTCATGAACATCGCCGGCGCCTGACCGTCCAGTTTGTCCACGAGTTCCTGCGTGACTTCCTCCCGGGAGTTGATCAGGTTGGAGTGCACCTGAACGCCGTCGGCACCGTGCGTCGTCAGTTCGTGCCCGGGGATGAGCAGGAAGCGGTCTTCCTGATTGAGCATCGCGGAGAGCTCGTCGAAGTTTCTCATGCGAAGCTGAAGTTTGCCGTCCTCTTCTTTCGTCTCCATGGGGAATTTGTAGCGTTCCTGGCCGCGCTCGAAAGCCGCCTTTTTGCCGCCTTCCAGCGTGAACCATTTATCCGTGTCGGCCTGAAATCTGCCGTGGTCAGACGGAATGACGAACTCGTAGCCGGCGTCGCGGTACAGCGAGCACGCCTCTTCCAGCGTCGCGGAGCCGTCGGACCAGAACGAGTGCTGATGAAGGTGCCCGCGCCGCCAGCCGGGGATTTTCAGAGGGCTAACCGGGGCGTTGTTGAACACTTGCGCGGAGTCGGACGAATACGCCAAAGACCCGGAGGAAACAAAGGCCGCAATGGCCACTGAGGATTTGAGAAAACTACGGCGGGAAAGTCGTTTCTGATTCATGATTGCTCCTTTTGAAGTTGGGGGTGGTGGGCAGGTTGATACGTAATCGATGCCGTTATTATACATCATCTGCCAAAATTTGAAAGTCGCGCGGGGGAGGGAAAGTCAAAAAAAACGGGAAATTTTTAAAAGATTTTACGGGGTCGGTGATTAAAGGCCACCCTGAAAGGGGGCTGCCGGCGAGCGGTGGGCTTTTTGCCCACTGTAAACTGGGGGGTTCCGGCCAAAGGACGGCTTTTCCTCCGTTCCAGAACCCCTCCGCCCCTTCGGGGCACCTCCCCTTTCAGGGGAGGCTTTAAAACGGTTCCCGAAAAATTTTCTTTCCGCCCTCTTTACTTTATTTTTTAACGTGGTATAATACGTAAACATTAATGTTTTTGTCCTTTTTTTCACCACCATTCCTGATTTAAGGAGCCGACTCAATGGCAGACGTTAGCAAACTGGACGCACTGTTCTATCCCAAATCCGTGGCCGTAATCGGAGCTTCGACGAAGCCCAACACGTGCGGCAATGACATTTTGAAAAACCTCCTCGACACTTTCAAGGGCGGACCGGTCTATCCGATCAACCCGAAAGCCCCCGAAATTCTCGGAGTCAAGGCGTACCAGTCCGTCAAGGACGTCCCGGGTGATGTTGACTTGGCCGTCATCGTCGTCCCGAGCAAATTCGTCCTTCAGACCACCCAGGAATGCGCGGACAAAGGCGTGAAAGCCCTCGTTTGCATCTCCGCCGGATTCAAAGAAGTGGACGCCGCCGGCGCCGAGCTTGAAAAAGCCTTCGCCGAAAAAGTCCGTGAAAACGGCATGATCCTCGTCGGCCCGAACTGCCTGGGGATCCTGAACGCCGAAGACGACGCGAGAATGAACGCCACGTTCGCCGCGAAAACCCCGAAAGCCGGGACGCTCGCCTTCATCAGCCAGTCCGGCGCGCTTTGCACCTCCGTGCTCGACTTCGCCGAAGAACGCGACATGGGCTTCAGCAAATTCGTTTCTTTCGGTAACAAAGCCGACGTCAACGAAATCGACCTTCTGAACTACCTGGCCGACGACCCGAACACGAAAGTGATCGCGATGTACCTCGAATCCATCACCAACGGCGCGGAATTCCAGGCCATCGCCTCGAAGATCTTCTACGAAAAGAAAAAGCCGATCCTGGTTCTGAAGTCCGGCCGTTCCGCCGCGGGCGCGAAAGCCGTCTCGAGCCACACCGGTTCGCTTGCCGGTAACGACGCGGTTTACCAGGCCCTTCTTTCCCAGTCGGGCATTCAGCGCGTCGATACGATCGCCGAGCTGTTCGATTATGCCGCTCTGTACTGCAACCAGCCGCTGCCGCGCGGCAATCGTCTGGCGATCATCACCAACGCCGGCGGCCCGGGCATCATGGCGACCGACGCCGCGGAACGTTTTGGCCTGACCCTGGCCACGATCTCCGACGAAACCAAAGCGGTTCTTCGCGAACAGCTCCCGGCTGCCGCGTCGCTGCGCAACCCGGTGGACGTCATCGGCGATGCGAAGCACGACCGCTACGAAGTCGCCTGCAAAGAAGTCTTCAAAGACGCGGGCGTTGACATGGGTCTGGTCATTCTGACCCCGCAGTCCATGACCGACATCGACGAGATCGGCGAGATCATCCCGCAGGTCGCGAAAGACCTCGACATTCCGGTCGTCGCCAGCTTCATGGGCGCCGAGATGGTCACGAAGGGCGTGCAGAGTCTGCGTGACGGCGGCGTTCCGAACTACAGCTTCCCGGAAGACGCCGTGCGTGCGCTGGGCGCCGCGTACAAACTCTCCGAGCAGGCCAAACTGACCGACCGTGAACCGGTTGCCGTCGCTGGAACCGACAAAGCGAAGTGCGCGAAGATCATCGCCGAGAAACTGGGCGACGCGGACAGCAAATACCTGGCTCAGGCGGAATGCCGCGAAATCTTCGCCTGCTACGGCCTGCCGCTGCTGAAGAGCGCCGTGGTCACCTCGGCTGAAGAAGCCGGCAAGACCGTGGGCGAGTGGAACACGACCGTCGTGATGAAGGTCATGTCCGCCGACGTGAAGCACAAATTCGACGCGGGAGGCGTTCTGCTGAACATCAAAGGCGCGGAAGCCGCTGCGGCTGGTTTCGACCAGATCTACGCCAACATCGCGAAGAACGTTCCGGGTGCGAAGATCGACAGCATCCTGATCGAAGAAATGGCTCCGAAGGGGACAGAAGTGATCCTGGGCTGCAACCGCGACCCGAAATTCGGCCCGTTGGTCATGTTCGGAATGGGCGGCACGACGGCCGAGCTGATGAAGGACGTTCAGTTCCGTCTCGCCCCGACGAGCAAGTACTTCCTGCACTCGATGCTGGAAAACACGAAGGTTTACAAGCTCATGAACAATTACCGCGGTTTGGGTCAGCACGACCTTGCGGCTTTGGAAGACGCCCTGATCCGTCTGAGCGTTCTGGTTTCCGAAAACCCGGAAATCGCCGAGCTGGACATCAACCCGCTGATCGTTCACGCCGAAGGCCTTGGCTGCTCCGTCGCCGACAGTCGTATCGTGCTGAAGAAGGTGAAGTAATTCGGAGGAACGGCGCTGGCGAGCGGGGTCAGTTATGACCCCGTAAGTTCCGGCGCTTCCAGACTCCGGAGACTGGATTTTCGGTGGCATAACTGCCACCGCTCGCCAGTCTGTCTCATGCGAAAACAAAAACGGGGACGGCGTTTGAAGTGTCGTCCCCGTTTTAATTTAAAGAAAAAGGTTCTACTCGGCGCGGAATTCGTTTCTCAGTACGCCGATTTTTTCGATCTCGACCTCGCACACGTCGCCGTCTTTGAGGCAGATTTTGGGGTTTCTTCCGATTCCGACTCCCGGCGGCGTCCCGGTGAAAATCAGGTCGCCCGGCAGAAGCGTCGAGACTTGCGAGACCCAATTAATGAGCGTCGGCACGCTGAAAATGAACTGCTTCGTGTTCGAGTGCTGCATCACCTGGCCGTTCACGCGCATTTCGATTTCGAGCGTCTGCGGGTCCGGGATCTCGTCCGGCGTGACCATCCACGGACCGACCGGGGCGAAACCGTCGAACGTTTTGCCGAGGAACCACTGCCGCGCAGGCGGACGCATCTGCCAGTCCCGGGCCGAAACGTCATTTCCGCACGTGTAGCCCGCCACGTAGTCCATCGCGGTTTCCTTCGGAATATTATGGCCTTTCTTCCCGATGACGATCACGAGTTCCGCCTCGTAATCGACGAAATTGGAAACGGCCGGGAGCGTGACCGGGTCGCCGCTTTTGCACAGCGCGGTCGGGAATTTATTGAAAAAGACCGGGCAGTCCGGCACGGAATCCCCCGTTTCGGCGGCGTGGTCCGCGTAGTTTAGCCCGACGCAGGCGATTTTTTGCGGGTCCGGAACGATTGGCAAAATCTCCGCGTCGCTGATCGGAACGATGCAGGGCGGACGCCGGTCTGCGAGCGTTTCCGCGACGAAATCCTTCGCGTATTTCAGCCAGTTTTCCTGCTGGAAAAGCTCTTTCATGGTGCAGTCAAAAACGACGAGAGCCTGCCCGTCCTGAACGATTGCCGCGGCTCGGGGGCCGCGTGGGGTTTGGCATGAGGTGAGTTTCATGAGTTTGAATGATAATAAAATGTGAATTAATCTGGTATTAAAAAGTTTTTGAGGAGGGGGTCTGGGGGAGGAACAATTTTCAAAATGTTCCTCCCGCCACGAGGTCAAAACTCTCCGCGGGGGAGTCTTTTTCTCCCGAAGGGTGAAAAATCGAGGGGTTTACCCGAAAGACCTAAGGACTGGATTTTCGGCTAAACGCCGCGTTTTTCCACCCTGCGGGAGGAAAAAACTACCCGTTAAGAGTGTGCCGCCGCGGAGGGAGGAGCATTTTGAAAATTGCTCCTCCCCCGGACCCCCTCTTTCAAAAACTTTTTAATATTTTTAAATTTTTGTTTCTACTATTTGGATCGCCCTTTCAAAAATCCCCATCATCCACGCGATGATCAGCCCGTAATTCGTGATCGGAACGCCTTGCTCCCGGGCCCGCATGATGCGAGAAAGGATCGCCCGACGGTTCGTCATGCACCCACCGCACTGGATCACGAGCCGGTACGGCGTCAGGTCCGCGGGAAAGTCGTTTCCCTGAACGTGCGTGAATTCCAGCTCGCCGCCGACTTTCTGCCGGAGCCAGTTCGGGATCTTCACCCGCCCAATGTCCTCGCCGATGGGGTGGTGCGAGCACGATTCCGCCACGAGGATGCGGTCGCCCGGCTTCAGGTCCGCCACGGCGCGCGTCCCGGCGATCAGCGTCTGAAAGTCCCCTTTGAATCGGGCGAAAAGGACCGAAAACCCGGTCAGCGGAACCGTCTCGGGCACGATCTCGCTCACGCGCCGAAACGCCTGCGAGTCGGTGATGACGAGTGCCGGCGGTTCCTTCAGCGCGTCAAGTGCCGCGGCCAGTTCCACGTCCCGCGTCACCATCACGCGCATCCCGAAATCCAGAAGCTCGCGTAAAACCTGCACCTGTGGGAGGATCAGCCGCCCTTTCGGTGCCTCTTTATCGATCGGAACGACCAGGACCACCACGCTTCCCGGGGCCAGCAGGTCGGCGACGATCGTCTGCGACGCGAGCCACTCCTCGGGGACGGCGATGAGGATCTGCTCCTTCAGCTCTGCGAAACCCGTGTGGTTTTTGGCCGAAACGAAGACGGTCGGAAGGTGAAACTCTTCCTGGACCCGCTGAACGAGCGCAGGGGCGGGTGCGTGCAGGTCGGTTTTATTGAAAACGACCAGGACCGGAACGTTTCGGCGGGCGAATTCCTCGCGGATCTCGTCCTCGAACGGGGTCCATTCATTCTCGCCGAGCACGAGGATCGCGAGTTCCGTGCGATCAAAAACGAGCCGGGCCCGGTTTGCGCGTTCCACGCCGAGAGCGCCTACGTCATCGATCCCGGCCGTATCGATGAAGAGGACCGGCCCGAGCGGCAGGAGTTCCATCGGCTTCTCGACCGGGTCGGTGGTGGTTCCCGCCACGTCGGAAACGATGGAAACGTTCTGGGCGGTGATCCCGTTCAAAAGGGACGATTTACCGGCGTTTCGGCGTCCGAAAATGCCGATGTGCAGGCGCAGGCCGCGAGGGGCGGATTGAATTTGAGGCATGATGAGGCGTTCCGATCAAAGGTTGAATTAAACTGGCGGCGGGTGGACGGAGTTTTCGCGTCCCTTCCGATTTTAATTTTCCCCAAAAACCGCCGGAAGTAAAGCCCCCCCTCAAGAAAAAGACGAAAAAACGGGATTTTTTTCTTTTACCCGGACCGATTCTCTTGATTTTTCCGGCCCTTTTGATAAAATATTGAAAACGGAGCGGGGAGGACCGCTTCCGTTCAAGGCTTCACTCGTTCATTTCCCGAAAGGACCTTCCATGAAACGTTTCCTTTTTTCCCTCCTTTTCTTTCTGTTTCTCGCTTTTACCCTCAGCGCCTCGGCCGAGGTCTTCAAAGACGGTCAGAAAGTCTGCTTTTACGGCGACAGTATTACGCACGGCGGGCGTTTTCACTACATGATTTGCGACTACTACGTCACGCGTTTCCCGGCTGCGAACATTCAGTTCTTTAACGCGGGCGTCGCAGGTGATACGGCCGGCGGAGCCATGACGCGCATCGAGGAGGACGTTTTCTCGCAGAATCCCGACGTCGTCGCCCTGATGTTCGGCATGAACGACGTGGGGCGCGGAAACTACGCGGAAAATCCCTCGGAAGGCCAGCTTCAGGGCCAGAAACGCGCGATCGAAAACTACGAGCGCAACCTGGAAAAGCTCACCGGGATGCTTCAGGAAAAGCTGGATCCGCGCTTCATCTTCATCACGCCGTCGATTTTCGATCACACGGGAATCAATGACCGGAACAATAATAATCCGGGGTGCAACGACGGGCTGGGGATCCTGGCCGAAATCGTGAAAAAACAGGCCGCGGAAATCGCCGCGAAAAAGGCCGAAGGGACCGTGGAGGTCGTGGATTTCCACGCGCCGATGACCGCTTTCAACGCCAAAATGCAGAAAAACGATCCGCGCTACACGATCGTCGGGCCGGACCGCGTGCATCCGGGCGCTCCAGGCCACCTCATGATGGCGTGGCTTTTCCTGAAGGAGCAGGGCGCGCCGGCGGTCGTTTCGGACGTCGTGCTGGACGGCGCGGCAGTCGTGAAGGCTGAAAATGCTGAGGTCACGAACGTGAAGAAGGCCGAGGACGGAACGCTCACCGCGACGGTTTTGGAAAAAGCGCTTCCGTTCCCGATCGACCCGGCTGCGTACCCGGTGCTGGAGGAGCTTCCGATCGTGCAGGACCTGAACCAGGAGCTTTTTGCCGTGAAAGGTTTGGAGGCGGGTGAGTACGAGCTGAAAATTGACGGTCAGGCGGTCGGGACGTTCACGGCGGAAGAACTTGCCTCGGGCGTGAATCTCGCGATGAACGAGAAAACGCCGCAGTTCCAGCAGGCGCAGGAAGTCCGGAAAATCGGTGATCAGCGCCGCAGTGAAGAGGTGATCCTGCGCAACTACGCGGCCGTGCGCTGGTACTTGCGCCGGTGGGTGAACCCGGACGATTTGGACGCGGTGCTGAAATACTACGACGAGAAACTCTCGACGAGCACGGGCTACTTCGAGACGAAAGTCCCCGGTTACATCCAGAACTGGCCGACCCGTGGCGAGACGCAGCAGAAAGTGGCCGAACTGACGGCGGAAATGAAGAAAGCCGCCCAGCCGAAGGCGCATGAGTATGAGATCAAGCGGGTGAAGTAATGGATTAGAAAACTGAATATTAATAAAAATATTAGATATTAAAAAGTTTTTGAGGAGGGGGACCCGGGGGAGGAACAATTTTCAAAATGTTCCTCCCTCCGCGGGGCTGAAAGTTTTCGCTGGCGAGACTTTTTCTCCCGCAGGGTGAAAAAGCGAGGGGGTTTACCTGAAAGACCTAAGGACTGGATTTTTGGCTAAACGCCGCGTTTTTCCACCCTTCGGGAGGAAAAAACTACCCGTTAAGAGTGAGCCGCCGCGGAGGGAGGAACATTTTGAAAATTGTTCCTCCCCCGGGACCCCCTCTTTCAAAAACTTTTTAAGAATTGAATTCGCGGTTTTTCTTTTACTTCTTCAGCGCGTCCATCACCCGCTTCGTGATCTCGGCGATGAGGGCCTCCGAATCGTCCTTTTTCTCGTCTTTGAAGGACGGAGGGTTAAAGCCGCGGTGGGCCAGACCGGCTTCCTTCCAACTGTCGCGGAAGACGTCGTTCGAGCAAATGTCGCAGTCCTTCATCTCGAAGCGCGGATCGTCGATCCCCCACTTTTTCTTCAGCGCGAGGAGTTCTTCTTCCTCCGACTTGGTGAAGTAGCCGACGTGGCCGATCTGCTTCGCAAGGATCAGCATGTGGCAGTACGCGTCCAGCATTTCGGTGTACCAGTACGCCTGCTCGGGAGTTTCGCCCCAGCTCACGGTCCCGTGGTTGGCCAGGACCACGACCTTCGTTTTGTGAACGAACTGGAGCACCGTGTCGGCGAATTCCTGCCCGCCTGGGATGGCGTATTTCGCGATCGGGACTTCACCGAGGTGGATCTCGATTTCCGGCAGACCGCACGGCGGGATCGGCTCACGAGCGATTCCAAACGCGGTGGCAAACGGCGGATGGCAGTGAACGACCGATTTGACTTCCGGACGCTCTTTCATGATCGTCAGGTGGAGACGGATCTCGCTCGTTGCCTTGCGTTTTCCGGCGAGCTGCTTCCCGTTCATGTCAACCATGCAGAGGTCGTCGGGGGTCATGAACCCCTTGGAAATCATGGTCGGCGTGCAGACCACTTCATTTTCACTGATTCTGAAACTGATGTTTCCATCGTTTCCGGCCGCGTAGCCGCGTTTGTACAGGCGATCGCCAATCGCGCAAATGTCCTGTTTGACCTGGTAAATATTCCGCATGAGTTGATTCCTTTAAGCTGATTAAAAAGTTTTATTTTAAGTAAATTTTGTCTAAAATCAACGCGCAGTACGCATCGACCGGTTTGTGGTCCGGGTAGAAGGGATTCACGGCCTCGCGCCCCTCGCAGACTCCCACGTACTGGCCTTCTGCCGCGCCCATGACGTCGTAAATGACGAATTCTTCACTGGTTATTTCGGAATTTCCCGGGTGCTCGCTTAAGGTGAGTTCCTCGATTTCCGCCAAATCCTCCTCTTTCAGCGGAACGGCGAGTTTGAACGCCGCACCGAGCATGGTCGGGTGCGCTTTGGCGAGGGTGACGGAGCCGATGACTTTCGCGAGTTTCATGAAAATTTCAAAACCAAAAAACGTTTTTGGGGCCGGTTTACAGGTAGTACAGTTCCGCGGCGCGCATCACGATCTGGCCGGCCAGGTAGATCCCGATCTCGGAGGGGTTCACGACCAGCGTGTTCACCGAGGAAAAGTCTTTCCACTGCTTCACGAGCCGTTCCGGGCTGGTGGACGAAATCGCGCTGATTTTCGGCTCGCGGTTCAGCTTCACCAGCGCCTCATCGACTTTCGAGGTGAACAAAACGTTCAGCGTCTGGTTTTTGGCCATCGATTCACGCGTTCGGTCGAAGCAGATGAAGCCCGAGCGCATGTTCGGGTGCCAGCCGCAGCGGGTCCAGAGCGGAAAAAGCGACTCGGGATTGTACGGCGTGAAGACCGCGTAAACCTCGATCGACCCCATGCGGACGCGATTCGCCTGCGCCTGCGCATTGGAGGCTGGCGCTTCGGAAAGCTCCGCGATCGCCTCGGCTGAATAGCGGGCCAACCGGATATTCTGCTCGGAAAGCTCGTCCCGGGCGGACGGCGTAAGGAGCGCGGTTTGCGGAACGATCAGCTTCTTCACGGCCCGCGGAAGGTGCTCCACGTCGCGAAGCGTGACGACCTGTTTGTCGAGCAGGAGGTCTTCCGGCCGGAGTTTCTTTCCCGGTGCTGGAGTTGGGGCGGTTTGTGCCGGAGCTTGGGCCTGAACTGGAACCGGAACCGGACCCGCCGCGGAAACGGGGACGGAAACCCGCTTTTCGAACGTTTTCCCACCGGCGAAAATGGGGGCGGAACCACGCGCGCGCTGAACTTCACCCGCGATGGTACGCACGATGGTTTCGATGGTCGAAATGTCGTTCGGGTTGATGTTCATCAGTCGTCCATGATTCCAAGTACTGTCCAGCGGGCCGGGCAGTTTTTGCTTTTGACCTGCTCTGCGACGAGGCTTCCGTCGCTCGTAATAATGACCCGGTCACCCACCCGTGCGCCGACCTGGGGGTCGAGGCAGATTTGCGGAAAACCCTCGGGGGAGCGGCCGTCGAGCATCAACGGCTGCACGATCAGCAGACGCTGCCCCTTCAACGCGGGGTGACGCACCGTGGAGATCGCTTTGCCGATGACTTTTGCCGGAAACATTAATTTAATTATGAATTAGGAATGATGAATTATGAATTGGGGATTGAAGGGGGGAGGGGGGTTCCCCCTTTCGGATCGTTTTATTTGCCCAAAATGTGGAGGGCGTCCACCAGCGTGCATCTGCGGGAGCGCGTGTAAACCAGCGGGTTGGTGATCCCTTCGCCCGTGCAGCCGGCGATCGAGTAGGAAGCGTAGCCTTCGCCGCCGTTCCCGAGGCCCGCGACGCTGGCGCCGTTCTTCACGAAGATCGTCGTGTCGAGCGCTTTCCCCATCTTCGTCAGGTTCTCGACGTTCATCGAGTGCATGATCCCCGTGTGGTGGAAGCCGTGCTCGTACTTGACCGCCAGCCGGATGGCGTCGTCCACGTCACGTGCGCGAACGAACGGCAGGAACGGGAGCATCTGCTCGACCGGCACGAACGGGTTGGTCTCGTCCGTTTCGCCGTAGAAAAGTTCCACGTTTTCCGGAATGTTCCAGCCCATGAGCTGACCCATGTGGCGGGGGGATTTGCCGAGGAAGTCACGCGAGGGAACCGGGTGACGGTCCGCGCCTTCGCCGACGTATGCGATGGCTTTTTCCGTGAAGGCCGCGACCTGGTCGGGGGAGAGACGGTAGGCGCCGGCGCTTTCCATGGCGTTCATCATCGCGTCGAAGACCTGATTCACGACGAAAACCTCTTTTTCGGCCAGGCAGAGCAAATTATTGTCGTAGGACGCGCCGTAAATGATCGATTTGGCGGCACGATCCAGATCGGCCGTTTCATCCACGACCACCGGCGGGTTTCCAGGGCCGGAGACGACCGCGCGTTTCTGCTGGCGGAGGGCCACACGCCCCACGGCCGGGCCGCCCGTCACGTTGATCAGATTCACAAGCGGATGCGCGAAGAGTTTCTCGACGTACTCGACCTTCGGCTCGGTCAGGATCGTCATCAAATTGTCGATCCCGATCGCCTCGTAGATCGCCTGGTTGAACATCTTGACGCCCAGCGACGCGATTTTCTTCCCGCCCGGGTGGGGGCTGAACACGATCGTGTTGCCGGCGGAGATCATGTTGATCGCGTTGCACGTGATCGTCGGCAGCGAGTGCGTGACCGGGGAAACGGCCGCGATGACGCCGTACGGGGCGTGTTCAATGACCGTCAGACCGTAATCGCCGCTCCAGCACTCGCTCTTGAGGAATTCGATGCCGGGGGTCACGCGGCCAACGCCCGCCTGCTTCTCGATTTTGTGGTCGAGACGGCCGATTTTCGTTTCCTGCATTTCCAGCGTGCCCAGCTCGACGGCGTTCTGGTTCGAAACGTTCCGGATGGCGTCGATCGCAAGGCGGCGCTCGGCGATGGTTTTTTTCTCGAGCTGCTCGTAAGCGTCACGGGCGGCCTGGACCGCGTCTTCCAAATCCGTGAACTGACCGAAACGTCCGACGTAAGAACGGGTGGGAGCCGGAGGATTGGCCGTTCCGCCAAGCTGCTGAACCACTTCGGCGACGATTTTGCTGATGGTATTTTCGTTGATGTTCATTTTAGTTCTTTCTGGTTCGGGGGGCGCCTGGGGCGTCGGCCCCGCATTTTATCTCTGGAAAACGACTTTCCCGTTCATGTTCACCGTGTCCACGATCCCGATCGTGACCGCGTCGGTTGGAATGACTTTCGTTTCGGGCGTCATGCGGGCGCTCGACCCCTGGCAGACCAGAACGAAATCACCCTCACCGGACCCCAGCGTGTCGAGCGTGATGAGCGTCCGGCCGGTGGGGAGCAACGAGTTCTTCGAAGCGGGATCCACGCGGTACGCCTCCACGACGAGCAGTTTCCAGCCGCGCAGGGAGTCCAGCTTTTGCGTTGCGATGGTTGAGCCTACGATTTTTCCTATAAACATGGTGGAACCTGAATGAATAATGCATAATGAAAGGCGGTAATGAAGGCCGAAGGCCGGAATTACGCGCGGGTTGAACTCATTCTGAAGCTTACATTACGCGAAGCGCCCCATTATTCGTTATTCGTTATTCATTATTCGTTTTTTTTGTAATTGCGGCGACCGTTTGCCGGGCCACAATGATTTCTTCGTTCGTCGGGATGACCCAGATTTGGACTTTACTGGAGTCGGCGCTGATGCGCATTTCCGTCGCGCGGCAGGCCTCGTTCTTTGCCGGATCCAGAATGATCCCGAACTCGGAAAGGTTGCGGCAGACCATCTCACGAATACGCCACTGGTTTTCACCGATTCCGCCCGTGAAGACGATCGCGTCCGCCCCGCCCAATTCGATCAGGTAGGCGCCCAGGTAGCGGCGAATGTCGAACACCAAAACGTCGATTGCGCGTTTCGCTTTCGGGTTTCCAGCATCGGCCGCCGCCAGAATGTCACGCAAGTCGGTTCCCACGCCGCCGCTCATACCGAGCAGACCGGCCTTTTTGCCGAGGATCTCGAGGATCTCTTCGCACGATTTCCCGGTCTTTTTCATGAGGTACGGGAGCAGGTACGGGTCGAAATCACCCACGCGATTGTTCTGGGGAAGGCCCCCTTGCGGACTGCCGCCCATGCTGGACGCACGGCTTTTGCCGTCTTTGATCGCGCAGATCGAGCTGGAGCCGCCGAGGTGGCACGAGATGATCCGCAGGTCGTTTCGGCCGAGAAGCTCCGCCGTCCGCACGGAAATGTAGCGGTGGCTCGCGCCATGGAAGCACAAACGGCGAATATTGTACTTTTCGATCCACTCGTCCGGAACGGCGTAGGTTCGATTCGCCTCGGGAATATCCGCGTGGAAACCCGTTTCGAAGGCGGCGACGAGCGGAACTTCCGGGAGGATCTCGCGGAGCTGCTTCATCGCGGCGATGTACGGCGGGTTATGCGCCGGCGCAATATCGACCACTTCCTCCATCGCCTTGATGATCTCATCGGTGACGATCTGCACGCCAGTTACGCGGCCGCCAAGGACGGCTTTGAAACCGATCGCGGAGACTTCCGAGGGGTCTTTCAGGCAGCCGACTTCCGGGGAAGTGAGCTGGATGAGGCACTGACGAACCGCTTCGCCGTGATTCGGAACGGGGAGTTCCTTCGCGAATTTCTGGCCGTTCACCTCCACCTCAACCGGGCTGGAGGCTTCGCCGATTCGTTCGATGCGGCCTTTGGCGAGCTGGATCTCACCGTCCATTTCATAGAGGCGGTACTTGAAACTCGTCGAGCCGATGTTTGCGACCAAAACTTTCATGGGTGCAACGCCCTTTTTTCTCAGTTGATGAAGGCGTCCATCAGGCCGGCGGCCGGACGCGGAATGATGTGGCTGGAGACGAGTTCGCCCGTCTGGGACGCGGCGGCGGCTCCCGCTTCGACGGCAGCGCGGACGCTTCCAACATCACCGCGGACGATGGCGGTCACGTAGGCTCCGCCGATGCCGATCTTCTTTACAATGTCCACGTTGGCGGCCTTCGCCATTGCGTCACACGCTTCGATCAGGGCGACCAGACCTTTGGTTTCAATGAATCCAAGTGCATCTTGCATTTTTTGTTTCCTTTATATTAATCGGGGTTTTGTACAGGGTTTGGAATGTTCAGCGTTCAAAAAGGCTCATTTTTTGGATGATTCTTTTTTGGTGCCGGGAAGGAACGTCGCGAGGTCCTCGGCGGGACGCGGAATGACCTGAACGGCCAGCACTTCGCCGACCCGGCTTGCCGCAGCGACGCCAGCGTCCGTAGCGGCTTTGACGGCCGCGACATCACCCGTCACGTAAGCGGTCACGATCCCGGAGCCCGGTTTCTCCCAGCCAAGAAATTCCACGTTCGCGGATTTCATCATGGCATCCACGCCTTCAACGAGAGCGACGAAGCCCTTCGTTTCAATCATTCCCAATGCTTCCATTGTTTTTGCCATTGCATTTTCCTCTTTGGTTAATGGGGTTTAGTTAAATGTAGTTCCGTTTATTTGTAAAGTTCGATTTTGTCCGCGTGGTCAATGTCGCAGGCGTTCCCTTCGTCCGTATCGAGATGGACTTCAAGATGCACCCCTTTATCGACGCGGACGAGCACGTTTTCAAACGTCGTGGTACACGGGCCGGAATAGACGCGCAGGTTCATGTGGTCTTTGTCGTTCACGCCGTAATATTCGGCTTCGGTCGGGTGCATGTGAACGTGACGCTCCGCACGAATGACGCCGGATTTCAGCTCCACGACCCCTTTGGGACCCACCAGAACGCAGCCGGGCGTGCCCTTCAGGTCGCCGGACTGACGCACCGGAAGCGGGATCCCGAGCGAAATGCCGTCCGTGAAGGCCAGTTCGACCTGAGACTGTTTGCGCGTCGGGCCGAGAATTCGGACCGAGGGGAGCATCCGCTTGCGGGGACCGACGACCATCAGCGTCTCTTTCGCGGCGTAAAAGCCGGGCTGGTAGAGGTCCTTTTCGACCGTGAGTTTGTAGCCGGGGCCAAAAAGCGTCTCGACGTCGGCGTCGCTCAGATGAATGTGACGTGCGGAAATGCTCACGACCAGCTCGGGTGCGGGATTGGGCTCCGCTTTGCCCGGGATCCCGATGCACTCAAGGACGATTTTACGGACGATCTGCTCAACCAGGTCGGCACTAATGTTGGTTGTATCCATATTTCAAGCCACACAAAGGGGGAGAAATGTTTATATTATATCATTTGTGGAATCGGTACAGAGCAACCCCGGCTTTATGGAATCTGGCCGAAACAGAAGGTTTTGGCGCTTTTGAAAAGAGTTTTTACCGGTTGTACGGGTCGTGCGGAATTTGAGTGTGGAGTGTGGAGTTGAAAAGCCTTTGGCTTTTTGTGGGTTGAATTCTTTCTGAAAGCAGCGTTACGCGAAGCGCAACTCCACACTCCACTCTCCACACTCCTAACTAAAAAAAGCGGCCTGCCAGCCGCGGGGGACTAGCTGGCCAAAGCGTCATCCGAGGCTTGGCCTTCGTTATTTTCCATGTGGTAATTGTCCCAGATTTCGTCGAGCCGGCGCAGCGCACTGGGCAGGTCGTACACTTTGTAGTACGGTTCCGAGCCGTCATCGGGGGTGAACTTTTTGACGAGGTTTTTCTCAACGAGCTTTCGCAGGGCGTCGTCCACCTCAAAATCGATGTAAAAGCCGAAGTTTTTCTCGAGCCACGCCTCGACGTGTTCGTCCAGCCGTTTTTCTGTCAGCGTTTCGTCCCGCAGAAGGTAGAGCATATAATACGCGAGAAACGCCTCTTTCACTTCCTGTGTTTCGGCCTGTTCGACCAGCAGATTTACCGCGCCCATGTTCCCGGCGAGGCTCTGGTGGTACAGGCTCTCCGAGTAGGTTTTGAGGCATTTCATGCGCGAGGTGAAGAAGCCGGTGACGGAGCGGATGAAGGCCATCAGGAACGTAAAAAGCATGATGCACAGCGCGAAGACGCTCATCGCAGCCGCCAGCAGAAGTTTCAACACAAACGAGCCGAGCGCGCCTGAAAATGAAAGCCCGACTTTCACTTGATCGAAAATCGGGAGCCGCAGTCTGACCTCGGGGACCACGACTTTCAGGTTTTCGGCCGATACGTCCCGAAAAACTTTCGTAATGATCTGGCTGCCGTATTCCTGTTTGTACCGCGCGAGGACGAAAATGCGCTTGAACTCGTGGCTTTTGTAGGTTTTTTTCAGAAGAAAGTATTTTTTTATGGTGAAATCCTTTTTAACCAGACCGCGGTAAAAGATTCTGAAAAAGTCCAGCTTTTCCATGTCCACCGCGATGGAAAGAACTCCGGGGTACGGCGCTTCCAGAATTTCGTTCCGTTTGTCGTCCGGAAGCTCGCAATAATTGCAGGCGGTCAGCAGTTCCTGTAAACTTTCCAGAAGGTTCTGGCGGCATGATTCCTTAAACTCTTCAGAGTAATTTTTCTTGTACTGAACCTCCGCGTCGGGATCGAACGGCGCAAACGCGCTTTTGAGCTTCATGAAGATTTCGTGGTAGTCCAGATGGTAGTGCTCGGCAAACATTTCAGCCAGCGTCTGGAAATCCTTGCGCTCAGCATCCGTGAGCCGTTCGTCCATCAGGGCGTTTTCCAGAATGTCCTCAAAATAAACCGGAATAAAATGCTCAGCATCCGAAAGACTGGTGAGGTCCGGCAGTTGGGTCTCGTCAACAAGCAGGAGCTTGACTAATCGGTCGTAAATTTTCATGGTCACTCACGGAATATGAAAAAAACCGCGCCTATAATGCAGAACGTGGCCCACAAATAGTTCCACGTGATCGGCCGCCGCATATACAAAAGGGCAAACGGGACAAAAACGCTCAGCGTGATGGCTTCCTGAAGGATTTTCAGCTGCGAAAGCGTCAGGAAACTGTTTCCGATCCGATTCGCGGGGACCATGAGCATGTACTCGAAAAGGGCGATCCCCCACGAAATCAGAACGACCTGCCAAATCGGTGCGTTCGGGAGGTTTTTCAGGTGCGAGTACCACGCGAAAAGCATGAACGTGTTGGAGCAAACCAGGAGGAAAACGACTGCAAAAAATTTCATGCTAAAAGATTCACCGGCCTTTCATTCACCATTTTTCAAAAATTCTTCGCCAGTTTGACCACGGCTTTGCACAGTTTGTCCGCCTCTTTTTGAGTGGGGGCTTCGGCAAAGATCCGGATCACCGGCTCCGTGTTGCTCGGCCGGACCTGAATCCAGCTTTTCTCCCACGCCAAACGCAAACCGTCCTGCGTGTCCGCCTGCGCGTCCGGGTACTTGAACGTCAGTTCGTCGTAGAACGAATCCAGCAGCTCGCGCTCAAAATTCACTTTCGATTTGGAGATCGCGTACTGCGGAAGCTCTGCCGCCAGTTCGGAAACCTTCTTCCCGGTGCGGGCCATCAGGTCGAGCACCAGCGCCATTCCGAGGAAACTGTCGCGCACAAAACCGACTTGCGGGTGGATCGGTCCGCCGTTTCCCTCACCGCCGAAAATCGCGTTCATGGCGATCATTTTATCGACCACGTTCGCCTCGCCAACCGGCGTCATGGCGTACTCGCAGCCCGCCTCGGCGCACAGGTCGCGGGTCATTTGGCTCGTGGAGCAGTTCGTCACGACCGGGCCTTTGTTTCCCTGGAGGAAAACGTCTTTCGCGCAGAGGGCCACGGTGCATTCCTCACCGATGTACGACCCGTCCTCGGCCAGGATCGCCAGCCGGTCCGCGTCGGGGTCCTGGCAGAAACCCACGTCCGCTTTGTTTCCCGGGACCAGGATCCCGATTTCTTTCAGGTTTTCCGCAATCGGTTCCGGCGTGTGGACGAATTTGCCGTCCGGCTTTTCGTTCGCGTTCGAGAAAATGAGCTTGCAGCCCAGGGCCTTCATCAGGACCGGGGCCAAAACGCTGCCCGCGCCGTGGTTGGAGTCGATCAGGACCGTGAATTTCCGCTTCTTGATTGCCTTCACGTCGACCAGCTTCAAAATCGCGTCGATGTGCGGCTTCTGGAACTCCTCGGCCGGCGGGAGCTTCGGCGGAAGTTCCTGCTCCTCGTCATCGTCCGGTTTGTCGAATTCGGCGTCGATCACGAATTCTTCCTCCAGGAGTGTGTGGTAGAACCGCTTCACCTTTTCTCCACTGGCGGCGGGAATTACGCGGCCATCGGCGTTAAAGAGCTTGATCCCGTTCCAGGGGTTTGGATTGTGGCTGGCGGAAATCTGTACGCCGGCCGGGAAGCCGAGTTTCTTGACGAGAAAACCGGTGGTCGGGGTGGCGGCGACGCCAATATTCAGGACTTTTACGCCTCCGGCCCGGAACCCGCGCTCCACTTCTTCCGTGATCCACGCGCTGCTTTCACGCCCGTCGTTCGAAACGAGGATGGTTTTTCCTTCCACGCCGCCTGATTCGCGGTTTTGAAGCCGCAAAAATTCAGCATACGCGAAAATGTAGCGCTGAACGACGTCAGGCGTGAGCGAAGAACCCACCTGCCCGCGAAGGCCTGAAACGGAAATAATCAAAGGAGCGGAGTTTTTCTTTCTCATTTTTTCGGTTTTGTCAGTGGTCAGAGGTCTGCTTTCGGCAGAATTAAGTTTTCAGTGGTCAGTTTTCAGTTATCAGTTGATGGTTGAGTGACTGAAAACTTGAAACTTAAAACTTTCACTTACTTTAAAAATTCGAGACGTGCATTTATTGCCGCAGCTTGCAAGGGGAAATGGCCCCTTTTTATTCGGACTTCCAACTGTTTACGGCTCAAATCGAGCACCCTACAAGGAACAGGGAAATAAATTACCGAAATGTGATTGCAAAAAGCTGGGACGATAAAGGCACGTCACACACAAAGGTTTCTGTTTTTTCTGCAGTGTTCAGCTGCTCTGAAAAGGACCTACGATTGAAACTAATCGAAACATTCCATAAATAGTAAAGTTTTTTCGGTCTCCTTTGGTTTGAGTGAATGAAACAGGGAAATTTCATCCGGGATACTGAAACCATTCAGTACCCCGCCAAACCTGGGCCGGAGCGAACTCGTTGGAAAGTCATGGGGGAATCTCCTTATTGGAAAAATCGGTTCCATCACTTAATCATCGCCAGCCTGAGCAGCCTTTAACCTCCGTGGATGCCTGGCCGACCAAATCCAACCAACAGTTACGAAACAAGTACTAATTACTGGGGCCTTTCACTTCCCATTGTGACCAAAGCGCATCAACCATTCAGCAAACCAGGAAAAAACGCCGGTTTTACCCTGGCACGAAGATATAAAAAAGGTTTACTGAGGAAGGCTTGGGTCGAACCTGCAAAATGTGAAATCACGTAAAACGGGAACGGCTCCCGGTCACTTATCGCGACAAATTACCGAAAAGACGCCCAAAAGGGTAACGGGCTGATCCATCAGGGCCTCAGAGGAATTCCTCCGTCTGAATCGGTCAAACTTGAAGCGTCTCCGCGTTTCGGTGTTTTCACGGATGGTTTCACCTGAAATTTTATCGTCGGGAAACGTCCTTTTCCTCTTCCAAATTTTCTGAAAAAGAGAAAAAAAGTCTCCCATTTTCTCTTGCGAGGACGATTTATTGGAGTTCTGCGTTTTTTGCAGAGGGTTCCGTTTTTAACCCCTGAAGGGTTGGGAATTCCCATCCTGATTGGGGGTCACGGTTTCCCTTAACCACTCTAGTATGACACATTTTCAGAAAAAAGTCAAACGGGTTCCTCTATAATTTAAGCGTTTTTTCAGAAAAAAGTTTAAAATTTTTGGGAAATTTTCTCCATTTTAAAATAAAAAGGGCTTTTTTGAGCCACCAGATGAAAAAAGAGCACAAAATTTCACTCGGATGGGCGCTGCTGGATGGTAAAAAAGGAGGAGTTGGAAAACAGGGTAAAATCTGCTTCCCAACTCCTCTTTTAACGCACAGTTTCCGGTCTGCTAGAAAATATTAATGGCATATTTTACAGCCGCCGGTTTTTTCCCGTTCCTTTGAGAGATTTGCTCGATGTTTTGATAAACATCTTGCATACTCTTGCTGTTGAGGAGATTTTGAACGTCATTGTTGTTCATTTTGAGTCCCAATTCAGCCATCGTGCCAATGGCCTTCTGTTTTTGTCCAGCGAGATTTGTTTGAATCATGGATTCAATCAAAGGCACAGTCTCGGCCGGGAGGTTTTTCTGAATTTGATTCCGAACTTCGTCCTTCAGCTCAGTCGTTCCCGTTTTCACGATTTGATCAAAAATCTGGGAGGAGGAAGAATACGGAATATCCGCCATGTTCGTACCGCCGGTTTTGGCTGAAAGCGCTCCTCCGACAGCGGCACTGAAAATTTCTTTGCGGTTTCCGCCTGCAACTGCTTTTTCAACGCCGCCAGCGAGGGCTTGGCCACCCACACCGCCAACGACTCCGGAAACCGCTCCGCCAGCAGCGGCACCCAAAATTTCTTTGCGGTTTCCACCTTCAATCGCTTTTCCGGCTGCGTTTCCGATGGCTCCTCCAATTGCCGCGCCAGCAGGACCACCAAAGCAGGCACCGACTGCTGTTCCTGCTACACCTAATGTTTTGCCGGCAACTTTTTTCAACCCTTTGCCAATGGAAGAGAAAATGTTACCACCACCACTGCTGCTTGACTGCTGGGCCTGCTGAATGCTTGCAATGGTTGCCTGATTGCTTTGTATGACACTATTGAAACCCTCGGCCATCTGCTGTCTTGTTTGTTGGGATTCAGTTCTGATCGTATTGTCCAGTCTGTTAAAGCCTTCCCCCATCTCCTGTCTCGTTCGTTGGGATTCAGCTTTAATCGTATTGTCCAGTCTGCCAAAGCCTTCCCCCATCTCCTGTCTCGTTCGTTGGGATTCGGTTCTGATCGTATTGTCCAGTCTGCCAAAGCCTTCCCCCATCTCCTGTCTTGTTCGTTGGGATTCGGTTTTAATCGTACTGTCCAACTGCCCGAAACCAGCGACCATATTTTGGTTCATTTGGCTGATTTCGCCACTGATCGTGTTTCCAACGTTATAAATCGAATTATTGACGCTCTCGAAGCCCGCGGCCATCGTCTGGTTCATTTCGGTGAATCCATCCCGGATGTCACTTCGCATGCCGACCAATTCATTCAGCTGGGCGACCTGATTATTCTCGATCCTTCCCAAGCTGTTGAGCTGCTCCTGGGCGATACCGATGAGCTGATCATTCTGAGAGCGAATGTCCTTCGTTACTCCCAGCGTCTCATAGGAGACTTTGAGTTGTTCGTTCTGAAGCTGCAGGCTGTCCTCCTGACGTTTAATGATCACATCCATGCGGGTAACGGTATCTGCCCGGAAATCGTGGACTTCACTAATCAAATTGGAAAACTGCTGATTCATGTCACCATTTAAATCGACCAGGGTTTTATTCATATCCACCAGCAGGGCGTTGGTGTTATTCAAATCCTCATCAATTTTGGCCAGAAGTTTATTGCTCTCCAGTACGGCTGACTGGATATTTTCAAGGTTCATATTTACCTTTTGAAGTTCCGAATAGATGTTCTCCAGGTCACTGTGCAAAACATCCATTTTCTGGGCAAGCATATTGAATCCGGTGTCCATTTTGTAACCCAGTTTGGCGAATTCCTCGCGAAGGGTTTGACGTGTTTTTTCAGACTCTTCCCGAATGACAGAAACCAGTTCCTTGTGGTTATCCAGAAGTGTCTGCTGAATGGAATCCAGCTTCATCAAAAGTTCCTGATGGCGGACTTCTGAACGAATCCCCATGGCTGCAGGGTATTGACCGTACAGGTTCAGGATGATTGTCTCATAACGCCGAATTTTGGCTAAAAGCAGAAAAGCTCGCCCGTTCTGTGTGACATCCATTCCGGAAGATGCCTTTTCCCTGCCCAGATCGCTATGCCAGGTCTGCCATTCGCTGACGAGTTTGGTCGCGCTTTTTTTCAGCTCATTCTCGCATTGGTTGTAATCGTTCTCATAGGTTTTAAGAATTTCAGCTTTGAAATCCTCTTCCCGTTTTAGAGCGAGTTGGGCAGCACGCTCGATCATTCCCGGAATCTGAGGGGCGTCAGGAAACACCTCGATGTAGTCATCGAACGTTTTCTCGTCATCACAAGCGAACGCGTAATTGGCTAACAGGGTTTCCAGATGCAGTTTGGCTGCCACTCCCTGAATGGTGTCGGGATAACGTGCCAAAAAATCCAGCCAGAGCGGAACGGTATTGTAGTCCCGGCAAAGATTAAACACCGCCTGAAGCGCGCAGTCAGACTGCACTGTGTCTGGATATTGTTCGAGAAAATTGTTGTATCCATCAATGGATGGATTTTCCGTCAGAAGGAAATACCGGGTCAGGAAGGCTAATTTGGCCGTCTGTGTATGAGGGTATTGCGTGATGAACTCATCCAACAATTCCGGGGTGGTGTGGTCGGGCATCTTGTCCCAGTATTCACGAGCCTTGGCCTCGGGGTCATCTTCAGCAAACAGGAATGATGCTGAAAGAAGCAGGCTGAAAAAAACAACAATGGATCTCATGGGTAAACCTTTCTTGTTAATGGGTTACAGAAATCAGTGTCTCCGTAAAGTCATGTATAGTTTGGCGGCAAAAAACACTGCCGATACAATATGAATATAAGAGGAAGCGGTGAATGTCGCTTGTGTGACTGGATCACCATGCTCCCCGAACGGGGTGGTTACACTTACTCCTCTTGACCAGGAACGAAGCAGATGCGGAAACCAAGGTCGCTGTCCTTCTCCTCTGGTGCCAACCGGCTGCGGTTTGCCGACCGACAGAACCCGGCACTGCAGTCCCAGCTCCCGCCACGATTTACACGGAACGAAGAAGCGGTTTTGTTTTCCGGATCCTTCTTTGGCGAGTTGGAATAATATTCCTCGTCATACCAGTCGGAACACCATTCCCTGACATTGCCGTGCATGTCATAAAGTCCCCACTCGTTAGGACTGTAACTGCTGACTTCAACCGTTGTTTCAGGGCTGGGGCCTTTGGTGTCAGTTCCATAAGGATACTTGCCGTCACAGTTCGCGTTGTCTCCATTCAACGTGTCGCCAAAGCTGAAGGGGGTCGTCGTCCCGGCGCGGCAGGCGTATTCCCACTGTGCTTCCGTTGGAAGTTGGATCGGCTGTTTTAACACTTTGCTCAATTTCCGGCAAAACTCCTGGCAGTCGTTCCAGCTTACGCTCTCGACCGGTCTGTGTTTGCCTTTGAACTTGCTCGGATTGGTGCCCATCACGCTCTGCCACATCTGCTGGGTCACTTCGGTTTCCAGAATCCAAAAGCCCTTGGTCAACTTCACCTCATGTTGTTTTTCGTCGTCATACCGTTCCTGCTCGTCCTCTGGGCTGCTCATTAAAAACTTGCCCGGCGGGCACCAGCGGAATACGTACTCGATCCCGTCTGCTGTCAGGACCTTGCGTTTTTCTGAGGTGTTGGGAGTTGCCTCTTCGGCCCCTTCCAAAACTTTGTCCAATTCATTCTTGGCTTTCAGGAAGGTTTCAAACCGATCCTTGGGGAACATTTTCGGGATTAACTCTTTCGTGTCTTCCTGTTCGCCGTAACGGATGTTGGCAATGGAGAATTCCTTGGTGAGCTTGTCCATAAATTGTTCCACACTTAACTGAAGATCCTCACGTTCTTTGGAGTCTTCGAGAGTTGGAATGGTTTTCATTATTTTCTGGAAAGCAAGGAAATAGTACCCTTCCAGATCGGTGATGATCTGAACTACTTTTTCGCCGTCGATATTCTCATCTTCGGAACCAAGAATTGCTTCCAGACGGTTTGCCAGATCCGAGCAGGGTTTCTTTATGTCCTTGAGGTGCTTTTTCCAATAGGAAGAAGGAATCAGTTGGTAGGATTCGTCAAGGAAATTCTTTTTGGCCTGGATGAGCTTTTTCGTGGCTGCAGAGATGGCAATGCTTTTTTTGGCGTCAGCCACTTTTTGTTTTTCGATCGGGTTTTCACCGTATTCGAACACAAAGTCAAACTCACAAGTTTTGGCCTGAGGAGGTTTTTCCCAAATAAAGTAGCCCCAGTCCTTACTCCCGTAAGAAATACCTTCCAGACCGGGCACTACCTCCCAGTCCTGCCCCGGGATGCGATAAAGCACTTTTACCCAGCCATTATCTGCTCTGCCGGATGTGACCTGCCAGTGGATTGGAACAGGACTGCCATCCAGAGGTTTGCCCGGGTTCGGGGAAGTCAACCAGATTTTCATGCCGCTGAATGTCCAGTTGGGGTAGTCAATTTCAGCGGTGATTGTGAGGAGTTCCAATCCAATACTCCCCTTGGTACCAATCAGTGTCAGAGTGTTTTCTCCCGCTTTGGCTTCCACATTTTCAATGGTCGTGGTTTCCATGTCCCGGAAGGTGTACGTTGCGCGTTCCTGGTCTTTATCTCTCAGGAAATCGTCGTTCATTTGGATCCACGCATTGCTTTGAAAGGTCTCATTCGACGTGCTTTTAAATTCCAGTTTGAGCCTGGCATGATTGGGCAGGTTAAAAGAAAATCTGATGGTGTCTGTGACCATCCAAAAGCCTTTCCTTTTCCCGTTGGAAACTTTTTTGGCGCTGGTTTGGACCTTGATTTCATCATCAGGGGAAACGACGTCGTTGTTTTGAATGTGAACGGTCATTACGTGCGTCCAGGTTTTCTGAAAAACCTCCGAAATGGGAGTTTCAGAAAGGAGGCTGCTGATGGGCAGTTGGGGATTAATGCCGTTGACGGGAGTTTCGGGTTCAACCCCGTTGATGGGTGCTTCGGGCTCGACGCCGTTGATGGGAGTTTCGGGATTGACGCCGTTGTTGGGGTCATTAACCACTTCGTCACTGCCGTAAAAAGCGTACACGACGGTTGAAAATAGTGCCAGGGCTAAAAGTCCCAGAGGGATTGATTTTTTTTGCATGATTTATCGATTTTGAGAGTTAAAGTTGCAAAAATATAGGAATTTTTTTTATTCTAACAGCAAAGATGAAAAAGTCAAGAGGGGGGAAATAAAATTTAGATTTTGTGTTATTTCCCCAGGAAAATGTCCCTCAGTTCAAATGGGGCTTCGACCTCATAAATCCCGCATGGCCTCGGGAAAACGAGCGTCCACCCACTCAAATTCTTCAGAGTTTCTTCATTCACGGGGAAGTATATCTCCACCGCGATTTCGTTCGGCGTCTGGCGCAGAAGGTCCGAGCGTTCCGACGTGATCTCCTCCCCGTTCGGCCCGCGAAGGATCGCGTCGTTTTCGTAGATCCACGTCCGGTGCGACTCCATCGCCTCGTGGCTTTCTTCGTACCGGTAGCGCAAAGTCGCGGCCAGGTACGCGCCCGTTTTCGTCTTTTCGGTCCGCAGTCGGCTGAATGTCACCAAAAGGGCCGCGGTGCGGGCGGAAACCGGCGTAAAGGCCCGATCGAGTTTCTGGTCCAGCGCGTCGAACGTGAAGTCTTTCCTTGCTCCGCACGCCACGGCCGAGAACGTCCCGCGGACCGTCAGCGTTTTGGCCTCCGGCGGAACGAGCCGGGCGGAGAGAGGCACGTCGCAGAACGCGCGGAAGTCGTTTTGGCCGATCAGAATTTCGTATTCGGTCGCCGGAAACTTCACCGGCTCGCCGCCGTCAAAGGAACCTTCCGTCAGTTTCAGGTACGCGAAAACGGGCTGGATCCGCGGCTCCCACGCCAGTTCGAGACGCAGAAGCCCGGCGTTTCCCACGGTTTTCTGCATTTGCACCTCCTCAAGCCGAAATGGCTGAAAGTACGCGGGTCTTGGCGTTTGGCGGTCGGTCGGAACGAGTTTCAGGCCCTTCTTCTCCGGGAGCGCTTGCGGTTCCAGGTGAAGCTGATCGCAAAACGCGTCGAGGAACGGCCAGAATTCCATCACCGCAACGTCCTGCGGTTTCGTAAAACCGGCGTTTTCCGGAAGGTCGGCCTCGATCAGATTCCCCGTCTGTTTGGCGGCCAGAGCGAGCATTTCAGCGGCGCTCCCGACCGTGAACTCATCGGGAAACGTGACGACTCCCGCCTTGAGCGAGTCCTCGGCGGCCTGACGTTCCAGTTCGAGCCGGACCCGATTCAGACGCATTTTCGCCTCGGGCGAGCGGACCGTTTCAGGAAGAAACGGCAAAATGCCCGGCCCCAGTTCCAAAAGCCCCTTTTCCGCCGCCGCGCGTTTGGCCGCCGACGGGCTGGTCAGGTTTTTCACCAGGGCGTTCACTTCCTCGGGACTCTGCGCCAGTGCGGCGAAACCCGGGAGCAAAAGGAACGTCAAAATGAGCAGGAGGCGCTTCATCATTTCTTCCAAAGGATCAGGTTTTTTATTCCAAATATTTCGCGAGGGATTCGTGCCAGTCCGGCATTGCGGGGCCGCCCAGGGCGTGGTACTTGCTGCAGTCCAGCACGCTGTAAAGGGGGCGCGGGGCGGGGGCGTTCCATTCTGCCGTCGTGATCGCACCGACTTCGGGATTCAGGCCGCACAGACGGAAAATCTCGTGCGCGAAGTCGAACCAGGTCGTTTCGCCCGAGTCGGTCAGGTGGTAAAGGCCCCACTTTTCGTTTTCGAGGAGCCAAACGGCGGCCCGCGCCAGATTCGGGATCCACGTCGGCGTGCAGTGCTGGTCGTTCACGATGCGGAGGTTTTTGCGTGCGGAGCCGAGTTTGCGCATTGTTTCGACGAAATTCCCCATCGTGTTGGCGCCGAGCTTCCCGTAAAGGCCGCAGGTGCGCAGGATCAGGTGCTTTTCGTGGGTTTTCTGAATGTTTTGCTCGCCCTCGAATTTGGTCACGGCATACACGCCCTCGGGGGCCGGTTCGTCGGTTTCCGTCAGAGGCGTACGCTTTTTCGTGCCGCAAAATACGTAGTCCGTGCTGATGTGGACGAGCGGAAGGCCACGTTTCTCGCAGGCCCGGGCGAGGTTCAGCGGCCCCAGAGCGTTCACGCGGCGGCAGGCGGCCGGCTGCTGCTCGGCGGCGTCCACTGCGGTGAAGGCGGCGGCGTTCAGGACCGCGGCGGGTTTTACCGCGTCGAGGAGTTCCTCCACCGTGTAAAGGTCCGTAATGTCGCCATCGGGCAGATCGATCGGGAAGGCGCGCCCGCCAAGCTGCCGGGTGAATTCCGTGCCGAGCTGGCCTTTAGCGCCAAAAATCAGGAATTTAGGGTCCATAGAATGAAATCTTCAAAAAATGATGGGACTTTTGATCGGGAAACGCCTGAAAATCTTTAATCCTTTCCGTATTATTATACACCAAACTCCACGCTTTGAAAGGGGATGGAGAAAATATTTCCTTTTTCGGGAATTATTCTTTTCGGAAAGAAGCGCCTCACGCCCCGAAATGACCACGAATTTGACCTTTTCAAAAAAATTTTCGGTTTTTTTCACCCGTCACCCCCCTTGAAGTGAAAAGGATTTCGGGGTATAATAAATTTTTGCCGTTTAAGTAGAGTATGAATATGGACGAGCGGGGGACGCTGTTCTCCTCTGGAATTCAAACAAATCGGTTCAATCAGGAAACAAAACCCATGAAAACACGTGCTGAAGAATACGCGGGTCTTTCGATCGCGATGATCACGCCGTTCAAAAATGATAAAGTGGATTACGAGGCGCTGGAACGTAACACCGAGTTCCTGATTCGCTCTGGGGTGACGTGCCTCGTCCCGGTCGGAACCACCGGCGAATCTCCCACGCTTTCCCACGAGGAGCACGAACTGGTCATCACGACCGTCGTCCGCGCCGCCGCCGGCCGCTGCAAAGTCATGCCCGGAACCGGTTCGAACTGCACGAACGAGGCGCTCCGTTTGACCCGCTGGGCCGAAGACACGGGCGCGGACGCCGCTCTGCTCGTCGCTCCGTACTACAACAAACCGACGCAGGAAGGTTTCTACCAGCATTTCAAAACGGTCGCGGAAGCCGTGAATATTCCGATCTGCATTTACAATATTCCCGGCCGGTCGGGCAAAAACATCGAGCCGGAGACGATCAAGCGTCTGGCCGAGATCCCGAACATTCAGCTCGTGAAAGAGGCGTCCGGGATGATGGACCAGGCGTCGCGCATCATCGCTTCGACCGACCTGACGGTTCTGAGCGGCGACGACAGTATGACGCTCCCGCACATGGCCGTCGGCGCGAAGGGGATCATTTCGGTGGTCGGAAACATCGTCCCGCAGGACATGGTGGCGCTCTGCAACGCGATGCTCAAGGGCGATCTGGAAACGGCGCAGAAATGGCACTACAAGACCTTCCAGCTTTGCCGCGACATGCTGAGCCTGGCGACCAACCCGATCCCGGTCAAGTGCGCGATGAAGCTCCTCGGCATGGACTCCGGTGAGATGCGCCTGCCGCTCACTCCGCTGGACGAGAAGCAGGAAGCCTCGCTGATCAGCACGCTGAAGACGTACGGTCTTCTGTAAAGGAACGGCTCGCGATTTTTCCAGATTTTTTGCAGAATTTTCAGGAAAAAAAGATTTGGCCCCCTTGATTTTCTCTTGGGGATGATACATAATAAAGAATGAGCCATCGCGCACCGCGCCGTGGCGAGGAATTTTCACCTGACCTTAGAAACAGGAAACGCAAAATGTTGAATCGTCGCAATATGCTCAAAGGAACGGCCCTCGGTTTGGGAGCCGCCGCACTGGGCATGAATTCTCTCAACGCCGCCGAAAACGGCACAGCCCAAAAAGGAACTACACTCGTGAAACGCTACGAAAACGATTTCTATTACGACAAAGACGGCAATTTCCTCGTGAAAAAAGCCAAGCAGGCGTTCTTCGAAATGTTCGACGCCTACCACTACCAGTACCCCGATACCTTCCAGGACGACAGTTTCTTCTGGGTCATTGACTTTGGTCTTGGCGATTTCGCCAACTGCGGAATGGGCGGAGTGATCTGGCTCAACCGGAAGAATTTCCGTTACTTCAGCCACGACATTTTCCTCCTCCCCGGCCAGCAGATCGCGGAACACAGTCACGTCGTGACCGACGAAGCCCCGGCCAAGATGGAAACCTGGCACGTGCGTTACGGATCCGCCTACAACTGGTCCGAAGGCGAACCGACCATCCCGGCCATCAGCAAACCGGCCGCGTCCCAGATCGATTCGATCCACTGCAACCACTGCGAGCTGATCAAGGTCGGCGACGTCCGTGACCTGAACGAGCTTGGCAAGTGGCACTTCCTCCAGGGGGGGCCGGAAGGCGTGATCATCACCGAATCCGCCACGTATCACGACGGAAACGGCCTGCGTTTCTCCAACCCGAAAATCGGGATCAAAGTCGGCTGATTCAAAAGGCGAGCGGCGGGCTTTTTGCCCGCTGCAAAATGGCGAGCGGGGTCAGTAATGACCCCGTAATTAAATGGCGAGCGGGGCCAGTTATGGCACCGAATTTAAAACGCAAACGGCGGGTTTTTGGCCCGCCGTAATTTTTTCTTGAAACGCGAAAGGATCCACGTTTTGCCGAGGATTTTCGGGGTCATAACTGACCCCGCTCGCCAGATCGCCTCACCGTACCGCCCGGGTCGCGACCACGTCGGCGTCGGTCCCCAGCACGTGCGGCAAAATCACCTGGTTCATCTCGACCGGGGCCGTAACGTGGACTTTGACCAATTCCGCCATCAGTTCGAAAATCTTTCCCTTCGGGATCGGCTGGGACGTTTTGACCGGGAGGCGGGTCACGGCCGAGCCGTCGAGCTGGACGGTGGACGTGACGGTCCGCGTCGGATTCGTGACTTCATTCTTGCCGTACACTTCGCCGCGCTTGCACGTATTGCCGGTCACATTGAGATTTTCGTCCACGACCAGATGGCAGCCGCGCGGGCAGACGATGCAAATCAGTTCCGTTTTCCCTTCCATTTTCTCACTCATTGGAAACCTCCACACTCAAAACGCCGGTTTTGCTCAAAAGTTCTGACGCGCGAATCGTCAGGTTTTCCATTTCTGCCGGGATCAGGAACGGTTTTTTGACTATTTTCAGGACTTCCCCGTTTTGCGTCACGACGAGCGAAACGTTCTGGAACGGTTTCTGAACGCGGAATTTCAGGACGAAATCTTTCTCATTCCCGTCCGCGTCTTTGCCCGGGTGCAGCGTTTCGGGGAGCAGGTAGCCGACCCCCGCACCGGGCTGGGTCTGAATGACGTCGGCCGAGTTTTCGAGTTTCCCCTGAATGTACCGCGCCGCGGCCAGGCCGGCCGTTTCACCTTCCATGCTCACGAAATCGACCAGGTCGTGCACGTGCAGCGAGTTCCCGCAGCTGAAGATCCCGGGGATCGACGTCTGCATGTTTTCGTCCACGAGCGGCCCCCCGGTTTTCGGGTGGATCCGCACGCCGATCTCCGTCAGGAGCGGGTTGGAGGGGATCAGACCGACCGAAAGCAGAAGCGTATCGACCTCAAATTCCCGATCGGTCCCCGGAACGAACTGGAACTTTTCATCGACCTGCGCCAGAATGATTTTCTCGAGGCGTTCTTTGCCGATGATCTGCTTCACGGTGTGGCTCAGGTAGAGCGGAATATTGAAGTCGTTGAGGCACTGCACGATGTTTCGCGTCAGGCCGTTGGAGTACGGCATCAGCTCCGCGACGCCGAGGACTTTGCTCCCTTCGAGCGTCATTCGGCGGGCCATGATCAGACCAATGTCGCCGGAACCGAGGATGAAGACCCGTTTCCCGACGAAGTAGCCGTCAATATTCAGGTAGCGCTGGGCCAGACCCGCCGTCATGACGCCGGTCGGACGGTCACCGGGGATCTGAATCGCGCCGCGTGTGCGCTCGGAGCAGCCGGTCGCGCAAATGACGGCTTTCCCTTTGGCGACGCAGTACCCTTCCGCCTCGCTGGAGTAGTGGACCTCTTTCTCGGGCGTGATCTTCAAAACCATGGAGCGGATCTTGATTTCGATCCCGGGAAACTTCTGCGCCTGCGCGACGAAACGGGCGGCGTATTCCGGGCCGGTCAGTTCCTCTTTGAACCGGTGGAGGCCGAACCCGTTATGGATGCACTGGAGGAGGATCCCGCCGGCGTAGTCTTCCTTTTCCAGGATCAGGATCTTTTCCACGCCGTTTTCCGCGGCAGAGACTGCGGCCGCAAGCCCCGCGGAACCGCCGCCGATGATGATCAGGTCGTAATTCGATGTTTGCATGATATAAAAATGGGTTAAAGGAGAGCGGGACCGTGATGGCCCCGTAAATCTCGAAATTAAATGGCGGGACGGGTTTGAGGGCTTTCGGGTAAACGCCCTCGCTTTTTTCACCCTGCGGGAGAAAAAAGGCTCGCCCGCAAAGAGGTTAGGCCCCGCGGAGGGAGGAACATTTTGAAAATTGTTCCTCCCCCGGGACCCCCTCTTTCAAAAACTTTTTGATGCTTAAATGACGTTAATATTATTATTTTATGCTAAAACTGAGTAAAGGTCATACTCGTCACAGTCAACGATCTCGCACTGATAAAACTCCCCGACTTTCAACGGCTCGTCGTCCTCATTCTCAAGCGAAACGTAAACCACGCCGTCGATTTCCGGCGCCCCGAACGCCGTATGACCGAGCCACGTCCCCTCCTCGTCGGATTCCATGTCGATCAAAACCTCCATGGTCCGGCCGATCTGCTTCTTTCGAAGCTCCGCGGAAATGCGCTTTTGCGTCTGAAGCAGCTCGTTCGTGCGTTTCAGCGCGGTCTTTTCCGGCACCTGATTCGGCATTTCGGCCGCGGGAGTACCTTCCTCCGGCGAGAACTGGAAAACCGCCACGTGATCGAATTTCTGCTTCCGCACAAACGCGAGGAGTTCCTCGAACTCGGCCTTGGTTTCGCCCGGGAAACCCGCGATGAAGGCCGTGCGGATCGCCAGATTCGGGATCCGTTCCCGCAGCCGGTTCAGAAGGGCCAGCGTTTCTTCACGCCCGGCCGCCCGCCGCATCGATTTCAGCACGCGGTCATTGATGTGCTGGAGCGGAATGTCCGCGTACGGCACCACTTTCGGCGTCGTGGCCATGGCGTCGATCAGGTCGTCGCCGAAGTCCTGCGGGTACAAATACTGGATCCGGATCCAGTGGATCCCCTCCACGTCGTTCAGGCGGCGGAGCAGATTCGCCAGCGTGTTTTCCGTGGGCGAGCCGTCCGGGTTTCGCAGGTCGATCCCGTACAGACTCGTTTCCTGCGCGATGAGGATCACCTCTTTCACGCCGTTTTTCGCGAGGTTTCGGGCCTCCTCCACGATCTCGTCCATCGGCTTGCTCGAATACTTCCCACGAATGTTCGGAATGGCGCAGAACGCGCAGCGGCGATTGCACCCCTCCGCGATTTTCAGGTACGCGACGTGCGGCGGAAGGAGCGGGAACCGGTGCGGGTCCGATGCGATCCCCTCGCTGTGCCCGTAAAACGTCAGCGGTTCGGGCGCCGTTTCCTGCGCGTCGATCTGCACGATCGGCAAAACGTTTTCGGGGGTTTTGAGGCCGGAATTCACACTCAGGCCGAGCGTCTTCTGAACCGCTTCCAGAACGGAATCCCGGGAGAAAACGTCCAGAAAAGCGTCCACTCCGGGGCACGCCTCGATGAGCGCCGCCTTGTCGCGAGTGACGAGGCAGCCGGCGACGATGAGACACTTCAATTTCTGGTCCGGATCGTGCCGCAGGGCCTCCATTTCCTGAATATTTTCCATCGCTTCGTCCCGCGAGGCGGCGAGAAAACCGCACGTATTCACGATCACGACGTCGGCGTCTTCGACGTCGTAAACCGGTTTCAGGCCGTTCACCTGAAGCAGACCGAGCATCTGCTCGCTATCGACCAGGTTTTTGGGGCAGCCGAGGGAAATGATCGCGCAGGTCAGCATTCAGGATCCTTTACTCTTTTTGAGCGCTTTTCGTTTGAGTGCTTTTCTCCGACAAAGCGGCAATCCCGAGGAAGACCATGGAAAGCACGCAGCCGACGGCGAGGAAAATGAATCCGCCATTCCAGCCGAAGTGGTCGAACAAAACGCCCATGAGGAACTGCGCGAGGAACGCAGTTCCGACGAAGTAGCCCCAGAAACTCATGAAGCCGGCCGAGGTCCCCGCCGCTTTTTTCGGAGCGATCTGGAGGGCCAGCACGCCAATGAGCATCACCGGGCCGTAAACCAGGAATCCGAGCATGATCAGCGAGAGGAAATCCAGCCACTTCGCCTCGAGCGGGTTGAGCCAGTACAGAAGCAGGAACGGGATCGTCAGCGCCATGAAAACGATCGACGTGAGCGCGTGCCGCCCGCGGAATACCGTGTCGCTCATCCACCCGCAGATCAGCGTGCCGGGAATGGCCGCAAACTCGTAGAGGCAGTACGCCCAGCCGAACTCGTCGATGCTGTACCCTTTCGCCTGCGCCAGATAGGTCGGCGCCCAGTCGGAGATCCCATACCGCAGCAGATAGACGAACGCGTTGGCGATCCCGACGAACCAAAGGAGGCGATTATTTAAAATGTACTGGAACACGATCTGGTACGTCGTCAGTTCCTGCTCGTTCTTTTCGGAATACGCCGGCGGGTAGTCATCGTGGAAGACCTCGATCGGCGGCAAACCGCACGACTGCGGCGTGTCGCGGACGAGGGCCCACGCCAGCAGCGCGATTCCCAGCGCGATGAAGGCTGGCAGATAGAAAACGCCGTACTCCCAGTGCGCGACCGTGAAGATCCCGACCCCGAACGCGGTCAGAGGGGCAAGCAGACCGCCGCCCACGTTGTGCGCAACGTTCCAAATGGCGATTGTTCGGCCGCGTTCCCTTGGCGAGAACCAGTGCGTCATGACGCGTCCGCACGGCGGCCAGCCGCACGCGCTGAACCAGCCGATGAGGAACTGGATCCCGAACCAGACGAGCAGGATCGACTTTTTCGTGAAGATTTTTCCCTCACCGACCCAGGCCGGGCTGGAGAAAACCCCCGCGAGGATCGTCAGGATGGCCGTCACGACGAGGCCCAGACTGAGGAAATTCCGCGCGTTGCTTCGGTCGGAGACGGTCCCCATGACGAATTTGCTCACACCGTACGCCAGAGCCACGCCGGACATCGCGAAGCCCAGCTCGGTCTTCGTGAAACCGAGGTCCGTGAGGTACGGGCCGGCCAGCGTGAAATTCTTCCTCAGGAGGTAATAGGCGGCGTACCCGATAAAAATCCCGATGAAAACCTGAAGGCGGTACTTGCGGTAGGTACTGGGAACCTGCTCTTCCGGAAGCGGTTCCGTGGCTGGCGGGGGAGTCAAAAGTGAAAACATGGGATCAAATCATGAAAGGCGGTAATGGAGGCCGAAGGCCGGAATTACGTGCGGGTGAAAATTTTTAAGGACATATTTTTCTATATTATACCAAAAATCTCCAAAATTTTCAAGACCCACGACAAAAAAATTCCCTCCCCCCTTTACTTTCCCCGGAGGATTTTCTATAATAAACGAAAATTCATCCTTCTTTTAAAGGAGTAAAACCCATGAAACGCCGTTCCTTTTTGTTTCTCGCCCTTCTTTGCGCCCTGAGTTTCGTTTTTTCTCCCGCCCCGGGGAGCGCGAAGGAGTGGAAAGCCCGCATCCTGCGCAACATCACGTACAAAACGACCGATGAGCAGGAGATCAAGCTGAATATCGCCCTTCCGGAAGACTCCGAGGGAAATCTTCGTGAAGGCGCGCCGCTTTTCGTCTGGATCGACAGCGGATGCTGGTACAGCAAAGGCCCCGGGGGCGGCGGCTTCTGGGGACATTTCGGTCTGATCAGCCGCGGCTGCGCAGTGGCCAGCGTCGCGACGCGGAGCCTGGAAAACGTCTGCTTCCCCGCCCAGATCGAGGACGTGAAAGCCGCCATCCGGTTCCTGCGTGCGCACGCCGACGAGTACAAAATCGATAAAAACCGCATCTGCGTCAGCGGCGCGTCCTCCGGCGGGCATCTGGCGAATATGCTCTCGATGAGCGACGACCAGCGCCTGTTCGACGTCGGCGACAATCTGGAGGAATCCTCGCAGGCCAACGTCGTGATCAACTTCTACGGCCCGACCGACTTCGTGAATGCCGTCTCCCGGACGGTCTGCACGTCGTGTATCTACCCGGCCCTTGGAGACCCGAAAGTCCACGGGCGCACGATGGACGACGTGACGCCGGAACTCCTCGAATCCGCAAAAAAGTACAGCCCGATCACGTACGTGACGGAGAAAACCACCCCAACCTTCACGCTGCACGGCGCGATGGACTCGACGGTGGGACTTTCCCAGGCTGCCCTTTATAACGAGGCCCTGCGGCTGGCGAAGGTCCGCTGCAAACTCTTCATTTCCAACACAGGCGTCCACAGTATTCAGACGCTCGGCTCGAAAGACGAACTTGGAAGCATGATTTTCGAGTTCATCGGGTGGGATGAAGTTAAAGAGTGAAGCCGCTGGGAGTTTGCTGGGAATTAGCCGTCAATTTTCACCTCAAGCCATTTTTTTCGAAGCATGAACCGTTCCATTAATCGCCGTCGTTTCCTTCAAGCCGCCGCACTTTCCGCGCCGTTGGTCCTCGCTTCCCGCGTTCTGGGGGCGGACGGGCACGTCTCGCCGAACGAGAAAATCGTTCTGGGGATGGTCGGTCAGGGAAATCAGGGCCGGCTGGACACTTCCTCGTTCCTGATGCTTCCCCAGTGCCACATTGCGGCCGTTTGCGACGTCATGGAAAGCCACGCCGCCCGCGCGAAGCAGATGGTCGATGAGGCGTACGGAAACGCCGACTGCAAGCAGTTCAAATATTCCGAGGAGATTTCCCACGCCGACGGTTTTGACGTCGTGTACATCGGCACTCCGGAGCACTGGCACCCGTGGCTGGCGATCGACGCGATGCGTCACGGAAAGGACGTTTACTGCGAGAAACCCGAGACGTGTACCGTCCGCGACGGCCAGCTCATGCGTCAGACCGCCATCGAGACCGGCCGCGTTTTCTCCGGCGGCTCGCAGCGCGTCTGGAACGACTACCACAAATTCCACAAAATCGCCCGCGCCGGCTACCTCGGCGAGATCCGCGAAGGGTGGGCGAATCCGGGCCTCCCGGGTTTTACCGGCCGCGCTCTGAAAGCCGAGCCGATCCCCGAAGGGATGGACTGGGACCGCTGGCTCGGCCCGGCGCCGTGGCGGCCGTTTAACCGCGTGTATCTGACCTGCGGCCGCGGGAATGGCTGGTTCGACTTCACCGGCTCGAATAATGGCTGGGGCGCGCACTGCTTCGGCGGCCTGATGTTTGCCATGGAGCTGGACTACACCGGCCCGACCGAGATCATCCCGCCAAGCCTGGACGAAAGCGGCCTTCTGACGTTCCGCTTCGCCAACGGGAGCGTCATGCACACCGGCGGGACGTGGGGCACGGTCCCCGGTTTCCGGAACGGCCTGCGCGATGGCGGCGGCGGGGAAATTTGCATCCGCGGCGATGCCGACAAACTCTGCGAGGAGGACATCGTGAACGGCAAATACCCGGTCCCGGACGTTCCGATCCCGCACTACAAAGGGGAAGTTTTCCATCGACCGACCGACCGGGCACTCGATCTCGACTCGCCGATGTTCGCCGCGGAGGGCGAGCCGTGCATCATGGGCGATTTCCTCCACTGCGTCCGCACGCGGGAGGTCCCGTTCCGGAACATCGAGCGGTGCCACCGAGTCTGCTCGATCGGACATTTGGGCCGCATCGCGCAGCTGCTGAATCGTCCGATCCACTTCGACCCGGAGACGGAAAACATTCTGAACGACCCGGTAGCTCAGGCGATGCTCGACCGGCCACGCCGCGAGCCGTGGACGCTGTGAGGCGATCGGGGTCAGTTATGACCCCGTAAACGATCGATCGATCTTTTTTTTCGGGGCCATGACTGGCCCCGCTCGCCTTTTAAACCATCGTTCCATAAAAAAACACAGCCTGAAATCGAGGTAATTTCAGACTGTGTGCCAGGTTTGAATTCTGGATCATGGTTTGATGATCAGGCACTGGGTCGTTGGCAATTCCACCAGTGAGGCTTCCGGATGTTTTTCCATGAATTCATGAACCGCTTGACGAACGCCCTCTAAAATGGAGAAGTCATGGGAAATAATCGCTCCGCCTGGAATCATTTTGGGATACAAATATTCCAACCCCTGAATCGTGCCATCATACTGATCAACGTCAATATGAGCAAACGAGAATTTTTCATCTTCAGGAATCACTCCCTCGGCAGACTGCGGGAAAAAACCCTTGACGTAAGTAATGTTAGGATACTCTTTCAGATACTCGCTGACAGACTCTAAAGAACAGGCGTACTGATTGGAGCGATGAACCGGCTGATCTTTCGGACCATCTTGAGGCAAGCCTTCAAAGGTGTCGCAAACATAAAATTTTTTGTCGCCTTTGGCTTCGCAAAACAGTTTTGCGGAAGCTCCTCTATATGTTCCGATCTCAATGAACGAACCTTCCCGATGAGCATATCCACGCGCAAAGGAGAGAATATTATAATTCTCGTCTGCCGTCAAAAGGGTTCCACGACGAAGACGAATACGACGCAGTAAAGTCATATCCGCGGGAATTTTGTGAGCACGCATAACCGTCATTTGTACGCGTGACAAAAGTCCGATTCCCCATAGTTCAATCGTTCCGCCCCCTAAAAGGCGCTGGATTCGTGGATGTTGAAAAAATTTGCCACGTTTGTCTTTGGTTTCAGTCAAAGTATTGTCTTTGGTATCAGTCAAAGTAATTTTCTCCTGAAATATAACTTAAATAAATTGGTAAAGCAAAAAATGAAAAATGAGCCTGGATAATCTATTTATCGTATAAATCTTTCATTAGCACGAGTCAAAATACATAAAATGATTGATTTATTTGAACAGTGTTCTAAAAGACAGAATTCCTCAACTCTCAATTTCATTTGAACAAAAAATAACATTCTATGAATATTATTGATTTATATTATAGCAAAAACAAAAAATAAATCAAGGAGGGGGGAATGAAAAAACAGCGCAAAATAGGCAAATAAAAAACCGCCTGGAATCAGAAACTCCAGACGGTTTTGTGTGCTTCAATATGATTTGCCAGCCGGGAATGAAAGGATCATCCCCGGACTTTTGCAACTGGTGACGTTAACTTAGTCTTCCAGCGCGGCCTGAGCGGCGGCCAGTTTCGCAACCGGGACGCGCAGCGGCGAGCAGGAAACGTAGTCAAGACCGATCTTGTGGCAGAACTTGACGGAGGACGGCTCACCACCGTGCTCGCCGCAAATGCCAAGCTCGAGTTCCGGACGGGTCTCGCGGCCTTCTTTCACGGCGATCTTCATGAGTTTGCCCGGGCCGGTCTGGTCGAGGACCTGGAACGGATCCTTCGGGAAGATTTCCTTTTCGAGGTAATCGTTGATGAAGGAAGCGTAGTCGTCGCGGCTGATGCCGAGGCAGGTCTGCGTCAGGTCGTTTGTACCGAAGGAGAAGAACTCGGCCTTCTTCGCGATGTCGCCAGCGTTCAGGGCGGCGCGCGGAATCTCGATCATCGTTCCGACCATGTACGGGATCTCAACGCCGGCGGCCTTGAGTTCCGCGTCGCAAGCGGCACGGATGATGGCTTCCTGGTTGGCGAACTCGTTCAGGCACGTGACCAACGGAACCATGATTTCCGGCTTCACAGTGATGCCCTTCGCCTGGCAGGCGATCGCGGCACGAATGATGGCAGTCGCCTGCATCTTCGTGATTTCCGGATAGACGATTCCAAGACGGCAGCCACGGTGACCGAGCATCGGGTTGGATTCGGCCAGGTCGTGGACGCGCTGCTGAATGAATTCAACGGTCATGCCGGTCTTCGCGGCAAGTTCTTGCTGACCAGCCAGGTCGTGCGGGAGGAATTCGTGGAGCGGCGGGTCAAGCAGACGAACGGTCACGTATTTGCCGTCCATCGCGGTGAACAGACCTTCGAAGTCAGCCTGCTGGAACGGCAGGAGCTTCTCGAGGGCCTTTTCACGGTCCGCGGTGTTGTCGGCCAGGATCATCGTACGGAACTCGTCGATGTGGTCGAAGAACATGTGCTCGGTACGGGTCAGACCAATGCCTTCGGCGCCCAGAGCCACGGCGGCTTTCGCCTGGTCCGGTTTGTCGGCGTTGGTGCGGATCTTCAGACGTTTGAATTCATCCGCGTAACCCATGAGTTTGGCGTAGAGCTGATAGATCGGAGCGTCTTCGGCTTTCAGCGTGCCGTCACGCAGAACCTGAAGCACTTCAGACGGAGCGGTCGGGACCTGCTCGCCGTAGATGTTTCCGGTGAAACCATCAACGGAGATCCAGTCGCCTTCGTTGAAGACTTTGTCGCCGACGGTCATCGTCTTGGCGGCGTAGTCGATCTGGATGCCTTCGCAGCCGCACACGCAGGCTTTGCCCATCTGGCGGGAAACGAGAGCGGCGTGGGAAGCGGCGCCACCGAAGCTGGTGACGATGCCCTGCGCGACCTGCATACCACGGAGGTCTTCCGGGGTGGTCTCGCGGCGGACGAGGATCAGTTTCGCGGACGGATCCTTCTGGAACCATTTTTCGGCTTCGTCAGGCTGGAAGCAAATCTGGCCGGTGGCGGCGCCCGGACCGGCGTTCACGCCTTTGGCGATCGGGGTGTGACCCTTCAGGCCGGAACCGGAGAAGATCGGCTGCAGAAGCTGCGTCACGTCGTTGGCCGGAACGCGTTTGACGGCGGTTTTCTTGTCGATGAGGCCTTCTTCGCACATCTCGACGGCGGTACGCACGTGAGCGAAACCGGTACGCTTGGCGTTACGGGTCTGGAGCATGTAGAGCTTTTTGCGTTCGATGGTGAACTCAATGTCCTGAACGTCGTGGTAGGCTTTTTCGAGGTTCAGAGCGACGGTCTGGAACTGTTCCCAAACTTCCGGCATGTCGTCTTTCAGGGACTGCTCGATCTTCTTCGGGCGGCGGATACCAGCGACGACGTCTTCACCCTGAGCGTTGATGAGGTAGTCACCAGTGATGCCTTTGACGCCGGTGGCGCCGTCACGGGTCAGAGCCACGCCGGTCGCGCAGTCGTCACCCATGTTACCGAAGACCATGGCCTGAACGTTGACCGCGGTGCCCCAGGAGTGCGGGATGGAGTAGGTACGACGATAAACGATCGCGCGGTCGTTCATCCAGCTTCCGAACACGGCGCCGATGGCGGCCCAAACCTGTTCCATCGGATCTTCCGGGAAGTCTTTGCCGGTCTGGGTTTTCACGGCGGCTTTGAACTCGGTGACCAGTTCTTTCAGGGCTTCGGCCGGAAGGTCGCAGTCCTGTTCGACGTTGTACTGGGCTTTCTTGGCGACGAGGATTTTTTCGAACGGGTCGATTTCGGTTTTGTTGGCCGGTTTCATGTCGAGCACGACGTCACCGAACATCTGAACGAAACGACGATAGCAGTCCCACGCGTAACGTTCGGAACCGGAGCACTTGGCCAGGACCTGGACGGTCTTGTCGTTCAGACCGATGTTCAGAACCGTGTCCATCATCCCCGGCATGGATTCACGGGCGCCAGAACGGCAGGAGACGAGCAGCGGAAGATTCTCGGTGTCACCGAATTTTTTGCCCATCGCGGCTTCGATGCCTTTCATGGCGGCTTCGACGTCAGCTTTCAGGGATTCCGGGTAAGTCTTGCCATTGTCGTAGAAGTACGTGCAGACTTCCGTAGTGATGGTGAAACCAGCCGGAACCGGCAGATTGTTGCGCGCCATTTCAGCGAGGTTTGCGCCTTTGCCGCCGAGCAGCTCACGCATGTCCTTGTTGCCGTCGGCTTTGCCTTGTTCAAAACTATAAACGTACTTCGTCATGGATTAGATCCCTTCTGAGTAGAAACACGAACTTTGTAAATGCCAATAAGTGCCCCCCTATGGGCTTCACCTAATGGTACACTATAATATAATTCCTAGTATTTTAACCCATCTGAAAATTTAGTCAAGAGGGGGGGCCAATTAAATCCCGCCTCCTGAAAGAAAGTTTTGGCGGGACCTGGGCGGGTCCTACTATACAAAAAATTTTTTCCTGCTATACTATTATAATTAATTTTCCTGCAAATAAGTGACCTTATTATTAATTCCGCCCGATCAGCGGCTTTGCCTCATGAACGATTTCTTCCTGCTTGAAAATAAAAAATTCCTCGTGTTCGGCGTCGCGAACAAAAAAAGCGTGGCGTACGCCATCACGAAAAACCTTCTGGACTGCGGCGCGCGCTGCGTGCTGGTCGTTCTGAACGACGAGATCCGCCAGAAAGTCGCGAAAATTTTTCCCGAGATCGACGAAATTTACTGCTGCAACGTCGAGAAACCCGACGAGATCGAGCGTCTTCGGGCCGAAATTGCCGCGCGTCACGCTGAAGGCTCGTTCGACGGGCTGGTCCACTCGCTCGCGTTTGCGGATTACACGGACGGGATGAAGCCGTTCCACGAGACGCGCCCCGAGCAGTTCCTGCAGGCGGTGAACATTTCGTGCTTCTCGCTGACGGCCCTTTCCAACGCGTTCAAAACGCTTCTTTCGCCCACCGCGTCGGTCGTGACGATCTCCATCTCCACGACGCGCATGGCCAGCGAAAGTTACGGCTATATGGGCCCGATCAAGGCGGCGCTTGACTCGTCGCTGGCGTTTTTGGCCAAGTCATTCAGCGCGTTTTCCGAGATCCGCTTCAATGCCGTCGCGCCGGGCCTTCTGAAGACCTCCGCCTCGGCCGGGATCCCGGGCTACGTCGATTCCTACCTCTACGCCGAGCACGTGATTCCCCGCGGCCGGGCCGTCGAAACCCAGGAAGCCGCCAACGTGGCCGTCTTCCTCCTCAGCCCCCGCTCCAGCGGCATCAACGCCCAGAAAATCGTCGTCGATGCGGGAATGGAGATCAATTACTTCGACAAAAATTTGGTGAAACGGGAGTTTTAAAGTAAAGTAGTCCGCGGCTACTCAAAAGGAACAGCAAATGCTCATGGAAACGTTCAAGCGCTTTCGAATGGAAATCGACCTTCGGCGTCATGAGTACCCTACCCCGGTGCTCCCGCCGGGCTATTTTGTCGAAAAATGGTCGCCGCAGCTGGTCGAGGCGCATGCCACCGCGCATTATATGGCGTTTCGGGATGAGATCGACGCGAGGCTTTTCGAGAATTTCCGGACGTACAAAGGCTCCAAACGGGTCATGGAAAGCATCATGGGAAAGCCGAATTTCCTGCCGGATGCGACGTGGCTGATCGTTTTCCAGCCGAAGGATTCGTTCTACGTGGAGTATGCCGCCACGATCCAGGGGCTGGTTTCGACGAACGGCGTGGGGGCGATCCAGAACGTGGGCGTCGTGCCGCGGCATCGGGGAAAGGGCCTCGGGCGCGCTCTGCTTCATCTGGCGCTGGCCGGTTACCAGCGTTTCGGCCTGACCCGCGCCGATTTGGAAGTGACGGCGGCCAATGAACCCGCGCTGAGTCTTTACAAATCGGAGGGGTTCAAGATCGTGGAGCTTCTTTTCAAGCCCGCGTCAACTGCGAGAAGGTAAAGTCCCTCCCTCTTCCCGCTTCAAAAATCCCGGAGATCAAAAGGGGACGGTACGCACTTCTTGGATGAACGTTCCTTTTTGCCTCACGCGGAGGTGCGGAGACGCGGAGATTGATTTTTAAAAAGGTTTGGCGCCCATAGCCATTGAGAATTCGCGCAAACTCATTCGTTCATTCTCTAATTCTCCGCGTCTCCGCATCTCCGCGTGAGATTTAAAAGATGCGCTGCCGGTCTCTTGCTCTCTCTGCGGCTTTTATTAATTTTGCCTCACGCGGAGATGCGGAGCCGCGGAGTTTTATTGATAGGATGGTTTGGCTGGCCGGAAAAGACGGGAATGCCATTTTGTCACTGACACGCTTCTTGCAATTACTTCTGGAACAGACAAATTTGACGTCAACTCACACCATATAATTGTTTGGAGGTTTCAAATGGCCAAGAAAAAATGCGCCTGTGCCTGCGAGAAGAAAGAAATCGGAATTCAACCCCTGGGTGACCGCGTCGTCGTGGAACGTGACGAGGCCATGAGCGTTTCTATGGGAGGGATCTACCTGCCCGATACCGCGAAAAACAAGCCGTCGCGCGGCATCGTCGCCTGCGTCGGAAACGGCAAGCTGCTCAAGAGCGGCGAACGCACCGCCCTGCAGGTCCAGGCCGGCGATCATGTCCTCTTCCTCTCCTATGCGGGTGAAGAGTTCAAGCTCGATGGAAAAGAGTACCTGCTTCTGCGCGAAGAAGACATTTTGGCGATTATTGACTAATACAAAGTGATCAAAGGCTTCCCGAAAGGGGGCTTCAACCCGAATTTCAAGGAGATTTTAATATGGCAAAAATGATTGCGTTTGATCAGGAAGCCCGCGATGCCATGCGCCGCGGCGTGTCCAAACTGGCTCAGGCCGTTAAAGTGACTTTGGGTCCGCGGGGCCGCAACGTCATCATTCAGAAGAGCTTCGGAAGCCCGCTCGTCACCAAAGACGGTGTGACGGTCGCGAAGGAAGTCGATCTGGAAGACGTTTACGAAAATATGGGCGCCAAAATGGTCCGTGAAGTGGCCAGCAAGACCAACGACATCGCCGGCGATGGAACCACCACGGCGACGCTGATGGCCGAGGCGATTTTCAATGAAGGCCTTCGTGCGGTCGTTTCCGGCGTCAATCCGCTCCAGATGAAACGCGGGATCGACAAAGCGGTCGCCGATGTGACCGAGCAGCTGCACAAACTCTCGATCCCGATCAAGACCGAAAAGGAAATGGCTCAGGTCGGTACGATCGCCGCCAATAACGACAAAGAGATCGGCGAATTTCTCGCTCAGGCGATGGCCAAAGTCGGCAAAGACGGCGTCATCACGGTCGATGAAAGCAAATCGCTGGCCATGGAAGTCGAGTACGTCGAAGGGATGCAGTTCGACCGCGGCTACCTGTCCCCCTACTTCGTCACCGATCCCAACACGATGGAATGCGTGATGGAAGACGCGTACATCCTGGTCTTCGAGAAGAAGATCAGCAACATCAAGGACCTGCTCCCGATCCTCGAAGCGGTCGCCCAGGCGAACAAACCGCTGGTCATCATCGCGGAAGACGTGGACGGCGAAGCGCTGACGACGCTGGTGATCAACCGTCTGCGCGGCTCGCTCCAGATCGCGGCCGTGAAAGCCCCGGGTTACGGCGACCGCCGCAAGGCGATGCTCGAGGACATTGCGATCCTGACCGGCGCGAACGCCATTTTCGAGAACATCGGCAAGAAACTCGAGAACGTGACGATCGAAGACCTTGGAAAAGCCAAGAAGATCGTCATCGCGAAGGACAATACGACGATCATCGAAGGCGCCGGCGACTCGGACGAGATCAAAGCCCGCATCGCGCAGATCCGCCGTGAGATCGAAAAGGCCACGAGTGATTACGACCGCGAAAAGCTGGAAGAACGCCTTGCGAAACTCTCCGGCGGCGTTGCGAAAGTGCTCGTGGGCGCTGCGACCGAAAGCGAAATGAAAGAGAAGAAAGCCCGCGTCGAGGACGCCATGCACGCGACCCGTGCGGCCGTTGAGGAAGGTATCCTTCCGGGCGGCGGCGTGGCGCTGCTTCGTGCCTCTGCTCAGGTCAAGGCCGGCGATCTCTCCCAGGACGAAAAGATCGGTTACGACATCATCCTGCGCGCCTGCCGTGCTCCGCTGAGCCAGATCGCCACCAACGCCGGTAAAGACGGCGGGATCGTCTGCGAGAAAGTCGCGGAAGGAAAAGGAAACTTCGGTTACAACGCGGCGACCGACACGTACGAAGACCTCGTGAAGTCCGGCGTCATTGACCCGACCAAGGTCACGCGCACCGCGCTCCAGAATGCCGCCAGCGTCGCGTCACTGCTTCTGACCTCGGAAGCCCTGATCGCGGAAAAGCCGAAAGAAAACGCGGCTCCTGCTGGTCCGGCCGGCGGCGACATGGGCGGAATGTACTAATCTTCAGGTAAACTGATCGGTTGAACCGGATCAGGCGCAAAAGGGGCGAACGTCCTCTTTTGCGCCTGATTTTTTTATTGGGTTCAGAACGCTTCGGCCTTCTTTTTGTCGCGATTTTTTGCGTTCTCTGAATTACCCTCCCCCCCTTGAAATCTCTTCTTTTCTGATTATAATTACACTCAAGAAAATACTGTATTTAAAAGACGTGGAATTTACTGCGCCTTTTGACTTAGATCCAACTCAGGAAAACCAATGAAGCAATTACTTTCAGGAAACGAAGCGTTTGCGCGCGCAATGTACGAAGCGGGCGTGACTTTGGCGGTCGGGTACCCCGGTACTCCGTCCACCGAAATTTTGGAAAACTGTGCCAAGCACTACAAAGACTCCTTCCGCTGCGAGTGGGCGCCGAACGAAAAGGTCGCGCTGGAAGTCGCCGCCGGTGCCGCCATGGCCGGGGCGCGGGCGTGCGTCACGATGAAACACGTCGGGCTGAACGTCGCGGCCGACCCGCTTCTTTCCCTCTCCTACGCCGGTACGCCGGGCGCGCTGATCATCATCGTCGCGGACGATCCGGGAATGCACTCCAGCCAGAACGAGCAGGATTCCCGCCACTACGCCCGTTTCGCGAAAGTGCCGGTCATCGAGCCGTCCGACTCGGCTGAGGCCAAAGAATTCCTGAAGAAAGCGATCGAGATTTCCGAAACGTACCGCACGCCGGTGATCATGCGCACGTCGACGCGCGTGAGCCACAGCCGGTCGCTGGTCGAGCTGGAGGAGCGTCAGGTCCCGGACCGTGAGATCGCGTTCCAGAAGGACCCGAAGAGTTACGCGCTGGTGCCGGCATTCGCCCGGAAACTGCGTTACGTCGTGGAAGACCGCGTGAAGCGGATCGCTGCCGACAATTCGGAGAAATGGACGCTCAACCGCGTGGAGGAAGGCTCGAAGAAGCTCGGGATCGTCACGGAAGGGATCGCGTACCAGTACGTGAAGGAAGTTTTCCCCGAGGCCTCCGTGCTGAAACTGGGCTGCGCGTGGCCGCTTCCCGAAAAGCTGATCCGTGATTTTGCCGCGGGAGTTGAAAGGGTTCTGGTCGTGGAGGAGGTCGAGGACTTCACCGAGCTGAACATGAAGGCGGCCGGCATCGCGTGCGAAGGCAAAAAGTACGTCCCGAACATCGGCGAGCTTTCCTCAGATGTGCTGCGTGAATCCCGCGCGAAGATGGAAGGGGTCGAGTACAAGCCGTGCGCGTGCTGCGAGAAAGCCACGGACGAGCCGCTGCCGAACCGTCCGCCGACGCTCTGCGCGGGCTGCCCGCACCGGGGGCTTTTCTACGCGCTGAGCAAGCTGGACGTAGACGTCACGGGCGACATTGGGTGCTACTCGCTGGGCGTGCAGCCGCCGTTGAGCGCGCTGGACACGATCATCTGCATGGGGGCTGGTTTCTCCATGGCGCACGGAATGTCCCAGAGCGGCCAGAAGCGCAAAGTCGTCGGTCTCCTCGGCGACTCGACGTTCTTCCACTCCGGCATCACGGGCCTGCTGAACATCGCGTGGAACAAAGCGAACTGCACGGTCATCGTGCTCGACAATCGAATCACGGCCATGACCGGTCATCAGGATAATCCCGGGACGGGGAAGACGCTCATGGGCGATCCGTCCAACGCCGCCGACATCGCCGAGATCGGCCGCGCGTGCGGCATGAAGAACATCGCGACGTTCGACCCGCTGAACTATGCTGAGACGAGCGCCGTCCTGAAGCAGGCGACCGAATCGGACGAGCCGTGGCTTTTGATCTCGAAGAGTCCGTGCGTGCTGATCATGAAAGAGCGCGTCGGGAACGTGCGCAAAATCGACGCGGAAAAGTGCAAGAACTGCCGTGCCTGCGTGAAGACCGGCTGCCCGGCCATCGAATGCACCGGCAAGAACAAGCCCGAGATCAACCCCATCACCTGCAACGGCTGCTCCCTTTGCAACCAGGTTTGCAAATTCGGCGCGATTAGCGAATAAAATGAATGATAATTCATTCTTTCCAAAACACTTTACGAAATTGAAAGATCATGAATAAGACCACCAGTATCGTTCTCGCCGGCGTCGGCGGGCAGGGCATTCTGCTTGCGAGCGAAATTCTCGCGAAGGCCGCAGGATTTGCCGGATTTGATGTGAAAACCAACGAAGTCCACGGAATGGCCCAGCGCGGCGGGTCCGTCATCGGTCAGATCCGCTACGGCGAGCGCGTTTACAGTCCGCTCGTTTCGCGCGGGGAGGCGACCGTTTTAATGTCGCTCGAACGGATCGAGGCGTTGCGTTACGCCGAGTTTCTCGCCCCGGACGGGTTGGCCGTCGTGAATTCGCAGGTCGTGATCCCGACCACGGTCTCCTCGGGCGGCGCGGTCTATCCCGAAAACGCGAAGGAGATCCTGAAGCAGACGTTCAAGCAGTTGATCTACCTCGACGCCAACCGCATTGCGCTCGAGCTTGGAAATCCGAAGTGCGCGAACGTGGTGCTTCTCGGCGCGCTTTCGACCCGGCTAACGGACATTTCGTTCGAGATCTGGGAACAGGCGATCCGCGAGTGCGTCAAGCCGAAATTCATCGACCTGAACATCACGGCGTTCGAGACCGGTGCGAAAGCTCCGTCGGAACTTTAATTTTGACCTGAAAACGTACAGAGGGGGAAATCCTCTCTGTGCTGAAATTTTTTATGAAAATTTCCGTTCTGACGGAATAAAATTACGTGCGGTCCATTGGCGAAACGATGGAAAGTGTACCCGTGAGGATTTTTCTGGCCTGGGAAATGGCGATCGTCTTCGAATGATGAAACCAACACTTCTCATTACGACTTATAACTGGCCGAAAGCCTTGAAGCTTTGCGTGGAAAGCGTTTTTCGCCAAACGGAGCTTCCTCTGGAGATCGTAATCGCCGATGACGGTTCCGGTGACGAAACCCGCCAGGTGGTTGAGGCTCTGAAGAGCATTTCGCCGGTCCCGATCCTGCACGTCTGGCAGCCTGATGAAGGTTTTCAACTCGCCAAAATCCGAAATCGGGGAATCGCCGCCGCTCATTCAGACTACATCATTTGCGTGGACGGAGATCTGATTTTAGGCCCGCATTTTGTGGAGGACCACATTTTTTATGCGGAATCCTCCTGTTGTGTCTTTGGGAAACGCGTAAAACTGAAGCCGAAATACTCCGCGTGGGTTCAAAATAATTCGGAGTTTTCGATTTCCTGGTTTTGGTCTCCTAAAATCAAATTGGGTTACCATTTTTACTCGCTGCGGAACCGTTGGCTCTGTAATCGGACCGTGGTTAAAATTTCGGATTTTCGGTTTCGTCCTCACATCCTGGGCTGCAATATGGCATTCTGGAAGTCGGACGCCATTCGGGTGAATGGTTTTGATGAAGAGTTTACGGTCTGGGGACTTGAGGATCGTGATTTCTCCCTGCGCTTGCGACATGCCGGAGTTGCGTTGAAATGTATTCGTTTTTCCGCCAATTTGTATCACCTTTATCACGTGCCTCGTTCTAAAGACGCTCCTGGAAATATGCGGCAATTTATGAAATGTGCTGCAGAACAAAGGATCTGGGCTGAAAAAGGTCTGGATCAGTATGTAAATTAAGGGGATTTTTATGAATGAAACGTTAGACGCCGTTCCAATTATCGTTTTTCACAAAGGAAATTCATCGTATTTGAAAACCTGCCTCGTTCAGGCGCGAAAGACCAATCCCCGGTCGCGTCTGATTCTTCTGGGTGATGCCAGCAATGCGTATCTCGCGCAGGAGAAGGATTTGCAGGGGCTGGAACATTACGAGGCGGAGGCCTTTTCGGGCTTTGAATCGTTTCTGAAAGTTTACAAGCACTGCAGTGCCCTTTCCTTTCGATTTGAGACGCTTTCGTTTCAGCGTTGGTTCGTGATGAGGGAGTTCGTCAAGCGATTTGGAATCAAACGGTTTCTCCATATTGATTCGGACGTCCTGCTTTTTTGCGATGTTACGGAACTGGCTTCACGTTTTGAAGGGTACGACGTGACGTTAATGCACTGGGACGAAACCCGCAATATGGGGCATTTTTTCCTGCTGAACCGGATGGAGTTTCTTGATGAGTTTTGCGAGTACGTGCTGAAAATTTATCAGGATGATGCGGAATTTGAACGGCTGAAAAGCAAGAACTTTTCTAAAAACAAAAAAAGGAAAAAATCGTTTTGGATTTCTGACATGTCGTTCCTGGGGGACTTTTATGAATGTGTTGGCGACAAAGCGTTTTTTCTGGAAGAATGCCGAAAAGACGGGCTTTTTTTCGACGATCGTATTACGTATCCCAATTCTTTTCAGGCTGAATTCGGAGTTCGGCGTAAACAAAGAATTAAAAAGGTGCGTTTTCTGGAAGGCCGACCGTTTGTTTTTACAGAAGACGGAAAACCGATGGTGGTGCAGATGCTGCACTTTCATTCCTTTACCAAATTTTTAATGCCATATTATGTATGCGGCAGAATTCCCCATTGGCGATATTTCTGGCGTACACTGATTTTAGAGCACAAAATAGTCAAAAAATTCCTGAAAATTGGAATGAATTGATCCAATGTTGAATTGGTGATTCTCGAGTTTAACCTCATTTCCTTGTTTTTATTTTCCCCCCTAACAAAAAGGAGTTTCAGAATGCTTCGTCGTGATTTTCTCCGCATGGCCGCAAGTGCCGCGGCGGTTTCCGCTCTGGGAGGCGTTTCGTCTCGTGTTTTCGCTGATGTGGCCGCGCCGGAAGCCGGGCCAAAAATCAGTTTCGACCCCGTCGAGGAAAAAGACGGCTGGGTCTGGTACGACGCCGCCACGCTGCCGATCGAAGGCCGCGCCTGGGAAGATGAACTGCGTGACGCGCCGTTCGATCGTTTCCCAAAACGCTGGATGGAAAAGATCCCGGTCCGGGGTCTTTCGACCCACTCTTCGGGACTTTGCCTTCGTTTCGTGACGAACGGCCCCGTGAAAATGTCGTACGACCTGCGCGACGGGAATCTCGCGATGTACCACATGCCGGCGACGGGAAAGAGCGGTTTCGACCTCTATGGCCGTGACGATGCCGGGAAGATGAAATTCTGCCAGATGATCCAGAAAGGCAAGACCATCGACGAGGCCCACGCCATCACGCTGAACACGCCGGTCGGAAAGCCCGAAAATGACGGGAAGCGCGAGTTCATGCTCTATTTCCCGACCTATAACGGCGTGAACACGCTGCGGCTGGCCGTTCCGAAGGGGAAGGTTTTCGAGGCGGCGCCGGCGCGGAAACTCAAGCCGATCCTGTACTACGGGACCTCGATCATGCAGGGCGGCTGCTCGTCCCGCTGCTCGACCTGCGCCCCGGCCATCGTCGGACGCCGGCTCGATCTGGAGCACTGGAATTTCGGTTTCTCGGGTTCCGGCAAAATGGAGCCGGTGATGGCGGAAGCGTTTGCCGAGCTGGATCCGTCGGTTTACTGCCTGGACTGCAACTGGAACATGAGCCCGGACCTGATCCACGAGCGGCTGGTTCCGTTCGTTCATCGTCTGCGTGAGGCCCATCCCGAAACGCCGATTTTGTGCGTGGAAGGCTACAAGCCGCCGTTTCCGTACGCCTGGGCCGGTCATGAAGGCCAGAGGGACGCCAGAGGCCAGGCGAACTGGGAAGAGTACCAGAAGCTCCAGGAAGAAGGAGTGAAAAATCTCTGGTATTTGGACGCCGACTCGCAAATGCCCGAAGACGGCGAAGGGACCGTCGATAATTGCCACGCGACCGACTACGGATTTTTCGTTCAGGCGAACGCATACGAAAAAGTTTTGCGTGAAATTTTGAACCTTTGAAGTCTTTGAGTCGTAAAGTATAAAAAGCCGGGGAGGAGAAAACTTTTTGAGGATTGAATCAACGATTGCTTTTTGAAACGTCGTTTTCTCTCCCGGCTTCCTTTCTATTTTTTTGTGTTGGTTTCTTCATCCGGATTTTCTTGAAATCAGAAATTCTTTGAAGAGTTACTAGAGAAAGAGAGTGAAAAAATGAATTTTGAGGACATTATTTCGACTGGTCCCGCGTCTGGAATCCTTCCGGCGGGAAATTGTTCCCCGGTGAAAATCATTGGAAACGAGGCGATTCGTCAAACGTTTGAGGAAACGACGCTTCAGCAGGCGCTCAATGCACGGCACGCTCCGGGAGTGACCGGCGTGATGCTGAACCCCGACGCGCATCCCGGCTACGGCGCGCCGATCGGCTGCGTGATGCTTTCGCCCGACCACATTTACCCCGGCCCGGTCGGCGTCGATATTAAGTGCTCCATGAGCCTGCTCCAGCTGGACGTCCCGACGGAAGCGCTCGCGGAAAAACCGCTGCGGCGTGCGATCATCAACGCGATCGAGTCCCGAATCGCGACGGGTCAGAAGAAATCCTCCCAACTCAAAAACGCGCCGAAATTTTCCGATGAAGACGCGGAACTCGCGGTTTTGGAAGGCGCGTCGGAGGAAGTCTGCCGCCGCTTTGGGATCCCGGAATCGTGGCGGCTGCGCTGCGAGGATTTCCAGCACACGGCCCCGGACGGCACGCTCGGTCTGGAAAGCACGCTTCAGGAACGGCTCGAAGTCCTCAAAGCCACGCTCAAGGCGTTTCAGAAATACTACTCCGCGCGTTTGCACCAGCTCGGGACGTACGGCGGCGGAAACCACTTCTGCGAGTGCGAGGACGTTCAGCTCGCGGACGATTCCCCAGAAACCGCGGCCATTGCGGAAGTTTTCGGCCTGAAACCCGGCTGCGCGGTGGTCCTTTCCCACTGCGGCTCGCGCGGGTTTGGAAATATTCTCGGGACGAACCAGTTCCGGGTCCTTCAGGAGAAATTCGACCTTTGGAGTATTCCGTTCCCGGGAGAGGACCGGGAGTTGGTGTACGCCCCGGCCGGCACGCAGGAGGCGAACGATTACCTCTGCGACATGGCATTGGCCGGGAACTTCGCGACGGTGAACCATTTGCTGATCAACCGCCTGATCCTCGAAGCGTTTCAGGAGGTTTTGCCGGGCGTGAACGGCTCGCTCGTGTACTACATCAGCCACAATTTCATCCGGAAGGAGCCGATCGGGCCGCAGAATTCGCCGGTTTACGTCCATCGAAAAGGGGCGACGCGGGCGTACCCGGCGGGGCATTTCGTCCTCAAAGGGACCCCGTTCTTCGAGACGGGCCACCCGATTTTGCTCCCGGGGAATCCGCTCGGCGGGTCGTGCGTCATGACGGCGCTCGAGGGAGCGGAAAAGAACGCCTTCAGCATCAATCACGGCGCGGGTCGGGTTTTGGGCCGAAACGTTGCGAAAAAGACGCTGGACCAGAAATCCGTGAACGGGGAGTTTGACCAGGCCGACGTCCTGACGAACTGCCGCCAGTACCCGCTCGACGAGGCGCCGGCCGCGTACAAAGACTTCAACGAAGTCGTGAATTCCGTGAAAGAGGCGGGACTCGCGAAGGAGGTCGCCCGGCTGTACGCCCGATTCGTGATCAAGGACGAGAGTTCCCCGGCGGACGATTAGAATTTCACGCGTAAAACCGATTGCTCAGCCAGTTTTCCACTCCAAGGAGCACGAGGAGCATCAGCCCGATCCAGCTGAAAAGCTCGCGGCTGGACTGGGCGCCCGAGCGCGTCCGTTCCATCTGGGAAGCCGTTTCGAGAAACGTCACGCCAAACGGGTCGAAAATCTGCTTCACGGCCTCGGGCGTGGTGCGGGTCAGGTCCGTTTCGGCGAGCGGAACATTCACGCTGAACCCTCGCTCAAACTCTCCTTTTTCGCCGGAAATCGTGTAATTTCCCGCCCGTTCCAGCCCCGGAAGATCGAGCTGGCGGCGTTCCAGATCCGGCACCAGGACGGAAACTTCCTGGGGTTTCAGAGTCTGCTCTGAGTTGAATTTCTTTTCTGACGAATTTTGCGCGCCGTCCGGCAGAGGAAAAACGGAGCGGTTCAGCGTAAATCTTTCTTCCTGCGTCCCGCGAAGTGGAAACGTGAGCGGCTCGTGCGTCGTGATGCAGCCCGGCGCGTTTTCCACGGCCGTGAGGAACCGCGCGATCTCATTCATCGTCACGAGAAAAACCCACGAATCCCCCTGAGCGAGCAGATTCCAGATTTCCCGCGAGTCGCCGCCGACGGAATTGACTGGCGTGCCGAGCAGGACCACGCGCCCCGCGCCGCGGGTCTGGGCGAGCAGGGCGGGCGAGCCGTTCGACCACGTGAAGAGTTCCTGCGCCCCCGGCGCCGAATCGGTGAGCGTCCACGCACGAAAAACCTGCGAGTCCTCCCACGGGATCGGCGTGCCGAGCGTCTGGAAGGTTTTCAGAATTGGATGCGCTGCCCCAGTCTGCGGCCTTGGAAACGTCCCCTCCTGGAATCGGGCCTGAAATCCCGGAACGGCCGGGAGGATCTGTCGCGCCTCGGCGAGCTGAAAGTCCGCGGGATTTTTAAGCGATGGGCCGAGAAAAAGCGCCAGCCCGCCGCCGGAATGGACGTACTGCGCCAAGCGGTTCCACTCCGACGCGCCAAACCCCGGCGGGTCCAGCAGTAAAATCGCGTGGAAGCGTTCCAGATTCCGAAGATTTGCACTTGAGCCGGCGGCTCCTGCGCCCGCGCCGGTTCCACCTCCGAGCCAGCGTAAAAACTGGGGGAACGAAAGGACCGAGCACTCGAATTTCGCCCGGTTTTCCAGCGTGAACTGCATCGGGGCGAGCGCCTGCCGCACCAGAAACGCGTTTTTCTCGGCGGGTTCGTTCGCGATGAGCAAAACCGGCGTCGGCGGGTCCTTCTGAATGGTAAACGCTCGCGAATTGTCCGCTGCCAGCGCGTCACCGTCCAGCAAAACCAGAAAGCCCTGGTTCGAGCCATTTTTCAGCGCGCCGAGCGAGAATGTGAACGGGACGGCGGTTTCTTTTCCCGGCTCCACCGGCGAGGACGCCGAAGCGCTCGTTTCGCCGCGAAGCTGGAGTTTGCCCGATTCATCCATCAGGAAAATTCCCAAGCGGTGCGGCTGAGCGTCCGAAACCCAGAGCGTCGCGTGAATTTCCGTCGCGCCGCCGGCGACCGTCTGGAAAGATTTTTCCGTCGGGACCTCCAGCCGGCAGTTCACGGGATTCTCCACGCCGACGTTTACGACCGAGATCCGCGCGTTCGGGACTTTCTTCAGGGCTTCATGAAGCGCCTGCCGCCGGGCCGCCCCGCCGATTTCCCAGCTTCGGGCGGTCAGGTCCGTAAAGATGAAGATTTCTTTTTGTTCCAGCTCGGACGTTTCGAGCAAAGCCGCCGCCTCGGGAAGAACCTCCGGAATGGAACGCGCGGAGGCGCTGGTCTCCAACTGCTCGATCTGGCGCAGAATTTCGCCCCGGTCCGGCGAAAACGCAAGCGGCGCGAGGTGCGTCGAGACCACCGAAGCCACGCTTTGCGGCGGGAGGGCGGCCAAGATCTGCGCGGCCTGGTCCTGCGCGGCTTTCAGACGGGTCCGATTCTGGAAGACGTAATCCATCCGGACCGACGAATCAAAGAGAAAAACCGCGGCAGTCGGCGCGCTGGAATAGACCGCCTGGCCCGATCCGGATTTTTGCGGCGTTGGGGTCTTGCTCCTGGAGATGAACCCCGGCTGGGCGAAAAGCAGAACGGCCAAAACGATGATGAGCATCCGCGCCAGCAGAAGCAGCCAGTGCTTCAGACGCAATGACCGCCGTTGGCTTTTTTCGTGCGACTGCAAGAAGCGAAAAGCTGGAAACGTCAGTTTTTTCGGCTTCGGCCTCATAAGGAAATGAAGCAGGACCGGAGCCGCGACGCAAACCAGCGCAGTCAGGAAAAGTGGGTGGAGGAAGTAAAACAAAGGAAAATTTTCGTGAAAGGAGTTACGCCGCGGCAAACAGAACCGCCCGGGGAACGGCGCCGACTATTCCCCGATCAGCCTTTTTACGCTTTCCAGAAGCCGGTCCATCGGGAAAGGCTTGCGGATGTAATCGTCCACGCCGAGCGTTTCGGCGTAGGCTTTGTGGCGGTTTCCCTCGTTGGCCGTGATCATGATGACACGAATCGGAACCGGCATGGAACGACGCAGCTTTTCGAGGACCAGAAAACCACTGCGCTTCGGCATCATCATGTCGAGGATGATCAAATCAGGCGATTTCTGCTCCGTCATGACCAGGCCCTGATTTCCGTCCACGGCATTGAAAACCTCGTAGCCGCGAGACTCCAGGGTCAAACGAACCGATTCTGTAATTTCCTGGTCGTCGTCAATAATCAGAATTCTTTTCGCAGTTTTGACTTCTTCACTCATAATTTAGTTCCTAATCTTTAAGTGGGTACGTTCATGGGCGCGGGACGTTCAATACAAAATCAAGAATAGATCAACATCCACCGGCTTTCCCTGAGGTCTCACCTTTCTATTTTATATTATAAACCAAAAACCACTAAAAGAAAAGGCGGGGGGGGGAGGATATTTTTTGAAAAAACTGCTCTTTCCCTGAAATAAAATTTTGTGTATTATAATCTAGTATTCAGTTTTGAGGTAAAAAAATGTTCAGCCGCCTGATTTCAACTGGAATATTCATCGTTTCCGGCGTGATTGCACTCGTTTTCGGACCGGATTTTTTGTCGGCTCAGGATTATGGGATTCCGGCTCATAATTCTTCGATGGCCGAATATGGCCAATCATCCCCCTGCCAGGTAACGCGCGATTCGGCGGATTTGGGCTACCCGTGGGTTGGAAGTGATGGAAAAACGGAAGGCGATTGGGTCACCGCGAACAGTTCTGGCGCCATAGGTTCAAACGTCGGGTCGTTGGATAATTCTTTCGTGCCCTGTTCCGACGGATGCGGCACTCAAGCCCCGCTTTACACGCCGCAAGAGGAGCAGTACCACTACTGGGATCCGTCTCTTCGCGCGTGCATTCCTGGTCTGGGACGGCCTCTCCCGTTTTCTGACGAGCCTTGGACCTGGCAACTGCTCCCCGGCGGGACGCTTTATCGGGCGCACTTTGCGAGCAACCGCGAGGGAAGGCTGGGCATTCATTTTATTAATGAGGACACGACCCACAACGCGTACTGGGACCCCACCCTTGGCGGACGAATCAACATTTTGCGCTACGGAACGACCAACCGGCTCTACCCGGAAGGGTTTCAGTTCGACATGGAATGCGGGGCGATCGCGCGGCTCGTGCTCAAGGGAGACCGCGACCTGCACGGAACGGACTACCGCTTTGGTGCGCCGCTGACTTTCCGCAAAAGAAACTGGGAATTCAAAATCGGCTACTACCACATCAGCTCCCACATGGGGGACGAGTGGATCGTCAAGCACTACGAAGAAACCGGTGAGGTATACCGTATTAATTATGTGCGCGACTGCATCATGTGGGGCATCGCGTACCGGCCTGACGCGAACTGGCGTTTTTATATCGGCGGCGATTACGTCTTCAATCGGGACGGCGGCGCAAAACCGTGGCAATTCGAAGCCGGGGCCGAGTATTCACCGATGATGCTCCCGAACTTCCAGGGCTCGCCGTTTATGGCCGTTCATTTCCGCTGGAGCCAGGACACCGATTTTGACATGTACACCGCTCTGGAAGTCGGCTGGCAGTGGAAGACCGTGTACCAGCAAACCATGCGCACCGGCCTGTACGCCATGAGTGGCAACGCGGACCAGTACCAGTTCTACGATCGCTGGGAAAAACAGATCGGTTTCGGGTTCTGGTACGACTTTTGAGTTTTCAGTTGCCAGTTTTCAGTTTTCAGTTAATAATTCCAAACTGAAAACTGAAAACTTCCCAAACACCCACTCTCCACGTTTCTCTTTCACGAAGATTTCTCTCTGACGTCTTTTTTTCCTTATAATCTTAAAATGGATAAAATAGGAAAACATTTCCGGTTAAATCGAGTGTAAAAAATAAAAAAACTTTAACAATAATTCAAGATTTGACGGTTAGATGGACGATAAAACCTAAAGAGAATCCTCAGACGGACAGAAGTGTAATTAATTTATGCCTTGTTCCGAGAGGAAACTCAAACTTTAATTGACTTCCCCATTAAGCTCAATTAGGACAAAGTATTATGAAACGTACAACCATCAAACTTTTTTCCGCTCAGCTGCTCACGGGCGCCCTGGTCCTGGGAGGTTTCCTCTCCTTGACTGGCTGCAACCCGCAGATGCCGCTGTACCTCGGAAAGCACGCGCCTCTTCCGGTCGATCCGTACGTCGATATGGCTACGCAGATCGAATATCCGAACACGGAAACGGAGACCATTGAAGAGGTCAAAGGTGCACAGGCACCGCTGACGATCAACAACTCGAAAGGAAAAGAGATCGTCAACATCACACTCGAAGAAGCAATTCGCTGCGGTCTTTACAACAGCACGGTCATTCGTAACCTGGGTGGCATCTCTTACGGTGCGCAGGGTGCGAACGGTGAACCCAGTGCTCTGACCACGAATCCGTCGAGCATTTCGACCATTTACAATCCGGCCATTACGGAATCGGATGGACGTTACGGCGTGGAAGCGGTTTTGGCCGACTTCGATACGCAGTGGTCCTCCTCGATCAACTTCCAGGAAACCAACGACATGGAAAACCTGTCTTCCAATGATGGCCTGAGACGTCTGAAGAGCAAAGGGGCTTCGTTCAGCACCCAGCTCCAGAAAACCAACGCGACCGGCGGTACGGTGACGGCTCGCCTCAAGACGGACTACATGTGGTCGAACTCTTCCTCCGTCGCGGTCAGGGGTTACTACGATACCAAAGTTGAAGCGGAATTCCGTCAGCCTTTGCTCCGTGGAGCGGGCACGCAGTTCAACCGCATCGCTGGCCCCGGCGCCATCCCTGGTTTCTATAACGGCGTGATGATCGCCCGGCTTCGCACAGACATCTCCCTGGTCGATTTCGAACAGTCGGTCCGCAACCTGGCGGTGGACATTGAACGCGCCTATTGGGAACTGTACTTCGCGTACCGCCGTCTGGACTCCGTGGTCGCCGGCCGTAACAAGGCTCTGGAAACCTGGCGTCAGGCGCAGGCCAAATACGAATCCGGTTACCGCGGTGGTTCCGCTCAGGAACGTGCTCAGGCCCAGCAGCAGTACTTCATGTTCAAAGGCTCCACCGAGTCCGCTCTGGACGCCCTGTACAAAGCCGAAGCCAACTTCCGCTACATCATCGGCCTGACCAGCGCTGATGGACGCCTCTTCCGTCCGGCTGACGAACCGAGCGTCGCGAAGATCAACTTCGACTGGTGCGAAGCTCACACGGAATCCATGAACCGCAACATCGAACTGCGCCGTCAGAAGTGGGTCATCAAGCAGTCCGAACTGGAACTCCTGGCCTCCAAAAACTTCCTCCTCCCGTCCCTCGACCTGGTTGGTAAAGGAAGCGTTGGCGGAGCGGATGACGACTTCTGGCACCGTCACGGAAGTGAAAGTTCCTGGGGTCAGCTGACTCACGATGGAATGTGGAGCGGCCTGGTGGGTGCTGAATTCACCGTCCCGATCGGATTCCGCCGCGAACGTTCCGCAGTCCGCAACGCCGAACTGAGCCTGGCTCGCAACCGTGCCATCCTTCAGGAACAGGAACTGGAAGTTACGCACCGTCTGGCTCACGCCGTCCGCAACCTCGAAGACAATTACGTCCTTGCCCAGACTTACTTCAACCGCCGTGTTGCGGCCCAGAAAGAAGTCGAAGCCACGAGCGCCGCCTACGAAACCGGAAGCATCACGCTGAACATTCTGCTCGACGCCCAGCGCCGTCTGGCAGAGGCCGAGATCGACTTCTTCCGCGCCGTCATCGACTACAACCTGGCCATCGTGGACATTCACACGCAGAAAGGTTCCCTCCTCGAGTACGACGGGATCACCCTTTCCGAAGGTCCCTGGGCTTCCAAGGCTTACTTTGACGCCCAGAAACGCGCGAAGATTCGTGAAAAAGGCCGCTACATGAACTACGGCTTCACCCGTCCGAACGTCATCTCCGAAGGCGCCTACCGCCAGCACACCGGAATGGCTGACCCGGCGAGCCTGAAGAATCGCCTCCAGGATGAGATTTACAATCAGAACGTGACGCCGGCCGCTCCGGAAAACATGGAAGTGATTCCGGCTCCGGCTCCGAAAAATCAGAGATCGATTCTGAATACCGCGCCGGAAAGCTCGATGGAAGTGATTCCGACCCCGACCCCGCGTCAGGTCACGAGCACGGGAATCACCCAGACCTCCTACATTGACCCGACCAACGTCGCCGTCGGTCCGGTCCCGGGAGAGAGAAGCGAAAAGGTCTACTTGAAACTTAAAAAATAAAAAACGTACTCTGCCCTGCAGAGCTTAATGGGAGAAAATCCGCTGAAGCAATTCGGCGGATTTTTTTGTGTTTTTTCGGGACGTGCTACTTGAAAAAAAAGAATTTAAGGGTAAAATCTCTTTCGTGGAATCGGTTTTCTTCTGAGGCTTTTTTTATTTTGGAGTTTTTATGGCCTGGTACGACGCGGGACTTCAGTTTGAGTGCCAGGAGTGCGGTGGCTGCTGCACCGGCGCTCCCGGCTACGTGTGGCTTTCCGAGGATGAAATCGACCGCCTCGCCGACCGGTTCGGCCTCACGAAAGAAGATTTTGAGGCCAAATTCGTGCGTGAGATCGGTTCGCGAAAAAGTCTCATCGAATTCATCAATGGCGACTGCGTTTTTTACGACCGCTTCCACACGAACTGCAAGATCTACCGCGACCGCCCGGTCCAGTGCAGGACGTGGCCGTTCTGGGGCTCCAATCTGAAAGACGAGGCGGCCTGGGAAAACGCCTCGCGAGGCTGCAAAGGGTGTAACCGCGGGAAGCTTTACACCGTGGAAGAAATCGAAGCCCGGAAAAACGAGCGCGAAATGTAGGCGAAACTTTCAAAAAATCTCTCGTGACGTGGGCGGGAACAAGTCGTTTAGAACGCGCCGGGCGTTTTCATTTCTTTCCGTCCCCCCTTGCTTTTTAGGGAAAATCGTGTTTAATGAATGGAAAGATTCCGTTCCTGATTTCTTTGAACCCAAAAACCTGAAGGACCTCCAATGAAACGCTTTTTTGCTTTGGCGCTGGCCATTCTGACGCTCCTTTCCCTCCCCGCGCTGGCGGAAAATTACTACGTGGATGCCGAAAACGGCTCCGACTCCAATTCCGGCACGTCCCCGGAAACCGCCTGGAAGACGCTCAAAAACGTGAAGCTCCAGAATTTCCAGCCGGGCGATTCGATCCTCCTGCACGCCGGCCAGGTCTGGCGCGACCATTTCCGCTGCACCGCAAGCGGCGAGCCGGGAAAGCCGATCACCTACGGCGTTTACGGGGAAGGCCCAAAGCCTGCGCTTTGGGGGAGCATCGACATGACCCGGCCCGATTTCTGGAAGGAAGTCCAGCCCGGGATTTGGGCCACGCGCGCCGATAAAATCAAGCCGGTTCGCGCCTACGAGGAGTTTGAAACGGCCAGCTGGAACTGCTACAGCGAGAACAAAGCAAAGACCCGATGGTCCGAGGGGAAAGACTCGAAGGGCCGGAAATGCTACTCGATCGAGTGCCTGAAACCGACCGACCGCGACTGCGACATTCAGCTGAACTGCTCGTCGTTCAAGGTCCCGGTTGAGTCGGGTCTGCGCTTCCGCTTCCTCATCCGTCTGACCGGCGCCGACGGGCAAAACCTCATGACCGAGGAATTCGCCGGCAAATTCGCGGGCCTGGCCCGAATCATTCAGGCGCGCCAGCCGTGGGGCGGCTACTCGAACCTTTCGGGAAATTCCTGCCGGCTCACCAAAAACGGCGCGGAGATCGAAGTGACGCTCAGCACGACGAACATCGAGGAGAAAACGGACGGCCGCCTCTCGTTCTTCTTTGGCCCGATGCTGCCGGAGGGAAGCACGTTCACGATTTGCCCGCTGGGGGTCGAACTGGTCGAGATCGACCGGATCGGCCTTTTCCACGACGTCGGGAACATCGTGATGCGCCGCGCGAACGCCAACGGAAAGCCGACCGGCGACGACGTCTGCGGCTGGAAGCGCTGGAGCGTGGAAACTCTGCAGGACGAAGGCGATTACTACCACGACCTGACGACGAACGTTTTGTACTTCAAATCGGAAAAGAATCCCGCGACCGTCTGGGCGAAGATGGAGGCCGCGTGCCGGTGCAATCTTTTCGATGTCGGAAGCCTGCACGACGTGGTCCTCGACGGTTGGGCGTTTGAGTACTCCGGCGGCCACGGCGTCCGCGGCGGCACGGGAGCGAAACGGATCATCGTGCGGAACTGCGATTTCCGCTGGATCGGCGGAAGCTGGCTTTACACGCGCGGCCCGATCCCGACCCGGTACGGGAACGGCATTGAATTCTGGAGTGGAAACGAAGACCTCCTCATCGAGAAAAACTACTTCTTCCAGGTGTACGACACGGCGATGACCAATCAGGGCCCGGATCCGGGCGTGCTCAGGAACATGGTCTGGCGCGAAAACCGCTGCGAAAAGTGCGAGCAGTGCTACGAGATCTGGCTCACGAGCAAGGAAATGACGGTCGAGTCGCTGGTCGTCGAGAAAAACTACTTTACCGATTCCGGCTTTGGCTGGAGTCACGCCCAGCGCCCGGACAAACGCGCGACGCATTTCCTCGCGTACGGTTTCAACTGCCAGGTGAAGAGCATCGAGTACCGCGAGAATTACCTCGGCCCCTCGCTCATGCACATGGTGTGTTTCAGCCATCCACGCATAAAAGAGTTTAAAATCAACCGGAACACGTACGACCTGCCGGGCGCGGACCCAAACACGACTCCGCTCTTTTACTGGGGCGGCCAGCCGAAAGAGGGCGTTCCGTTTGAGAAATTCCGCGAGCTGACCGGGAACGATAAAGACTCGGTTTTCAGGAATTAAAGTATTCTGGCGAGCGGGGGCAGTAATGCCCCCGAATGTTCTGAAAAACCCGCTTGCCTGATCAATCAATTAAAGTTAAAGCCTTTTTTATGCCTGAAACTTTTGGAAAAGATCTGAATCCTGCCCAGCGTGAGGCCGTCGAGTACGGTGAGGGGCCGCTTTTGGTCGTCGCGGGAGCCGGGACGGGAAAAACCACCATGCTGGCGCACCGCGTCGCGAGGCTCGTCGCTGATGGGGCGCGGCCCGACCGGATTTTGCTCCTGACGTTCACCCGCCGGGCGGCGATGGAAATGCTCCAGCGCGCCCGCCGACTCCTCGAAAACGTGAAGCGCGCGCCGACCGAGTCCCAGCACGTCACGAACGTCTGGGGCGGAACATTCCACGCCGTGGGAACGCGGCTTTTGCGCATTTACGGCTCCTGCGTCGGCCTGCCGCCCAACTTCACGATCATCGACCGCGCCGACCAGGAAGACCTCATGAATCTGGTCCGGACCGAGACGCTCGGCAAGAAAACCGAGGGCAAACGCTTCCCGAAGAAGGGGACGTGCGTCGCGATCTACAGCCGGTGCGTGAACTCGCAGGCCAAACTCTACGACATTCTGGCGAAATATTACCCGAAACTGGAGGAATATTTGCCGGAGCTGGCGCAGATCTTCGACGCGTACACCCAGCGGAAGATCGAAAACGCGACGCTCGATTACGACGATCTGCTCCTTTACTGGTCGGCGATGATGCGCCACCCGGAGATCGGCGAGAAGATCCGCTCCCGATTCGACTGGGTCCTCGTGGACGAGTACCAGGACACGAACCGGATCCAGGCGGAGATCGTGAAGGGCCTGACGCCGGACGGGAAGGGCCTGACGGTGGTCGGCGACGACGCGCAGTCGATCTACTCGTTCCGCGCGGCAACGGTCCGGAATATTCTGGACTTTCCCAAGACGTTCCCCGGGGCGAAGATCCTCCCTTTGGAGGAAAACTACCGCAGCACCGCGGCGATCCTCAAGGCGACGAACCGGGTCGTGGCGCAGCTGCATGAGCGGTATAGGAAGGACCTTTTTGCCGTCCGGAAGGGGGGCGTGAGGCCGACTTTCTGCCGGTGCCGCGATGACGATGCCCAGACGCGCTACGTGGTGGACCTCGTGCTGGAGCATTACGAAAACGGCATGCCGCTGAAGGAAATGGCGGTCCTTTTCCGCTCCTCGTCCCACTCGCTTCGGCTGGAGACCGAACTGGCGCGGCGGCGGATCCCGTACGTGAAGTACGGCGGGCTGAAATTCACCGAGGCGGCGCACGTGAAGGATCTGCTCTCGTTCCTGCGCATCGTGGAAAATCCGGGCGACTTCCCCGCCGGGCTGCGCCTCTTGACTCTCCTTCCCGGGATCGGTCCGAAAAAGGCGCGGGACCTGATGGTTCTGCTTCAGCAGGCGGGCGGGAATTTTAACGTCTGGTCCTCGTGGACCCCGCCGAAAAACGCGCAGGAACTTTGGTTTCCCACGGTCGCGCTTCTGAAGCAGATCAACGAGCCGGACCGGCCGCTGAAGGAGCAGCTTGCCGCCGCGATCGAGTTTTACCGCCCGATCCTGACCGAGAAATGGCCGCTGGACGGAGACTCGCGGCTTTCGGACCTCGAGCAGTTACTCAGCGTCTCGGGCAATTTCAAGAGCCGGCGCGAGATGCTGGCCGACTTCGTGCTGGACCCGCCCGCTTCGTCGGAGGAATTCGCGGATAAACCGGACATCGACGACGACTGGCTGAACCTTTCGACCATCCACTCGGCCAAGGGGCTGGAATGGAAGTCGGTTTTCATCATTCACGCCAGCGACGGAAATATTCCGTCCGACATGAGTACGGGCCGGCAGGAAGAGATCGATGAGGAACTGCGTCTTTTCTACGTGGCGATGACGCGCGCCAAGGACTACCTGTACATCACGTGCCCGATGAAGTACTACCACGCCAACACGTACTGGGGCGACGCATTCAGCACGGTCCTTCCGACGCGCTTCCTGCCGACGGAGATCCTGAACGACTGCTTCGAATCGACCCGCTGCTGGGACGCGCCGAACCCGGACGACGATCGGGACTTTCGGAATATTCTGGAAGAAGAGGGCCTGACGACGGAAGAGTGGATCAAGAAACAGACGGAAGATTTGTGGTGAAATGATACGGATTAAAGCCTCCCCTGAAAGGGGAGGTGGCCCGAAGGGCCGGAGGGGTTCTGAAGTGGGGAGAGTCCGTCCTTTTTTCGGAACCCCCCAGTCTCGCTACGCGAGCCAGCCCCCCTTTCAGGGGGGCCTTTAAAGAACGCATTAATCATCATTCGCCGACGCGCGGCCCGCTTTGCGGCGCTCGTTTTCCGTCAGGAGGATCTTCCGCATACGGATCGATTTGGGCGTGCACTCCACCAGCTCGTCGTCCTCGATGAATTCCAGCGCCTCTTCCAGCGTCATTTTACGGGCCGGCTTGAGAATAATATTCCGGTCACTTCCCGATGCGCGCATGTTCGTGAGCTTTTTCTCTTTGATCGGGTTCACCGTCAGGTCTTTTGCGCGGCAATGCTCGCCGACGATCATCCCCTCGTACAAAATGTCGTTCGGCTCCACGAACATATCACCGCGGCCCTGAAGAGCGTCCAGCGCGAACGCCACGGCGTTTCCGTTCGAGTTGGAGATCAGCACGCCCGTATTCCGCGTCGGGATCTCGCCCGCCTTGGGTTTGTAGCACTCAAAACGATGGTTCATGATGGCCGTCCCCTTCGTCGCGTTCAGCATGCGGGTGCGGAGCCCGATCAGGCCGCGGGCGGGGATGGTGAACGTCAGAAGCTGGAAGTCGCCGCGGGAGGAAACCTCCAGAAGCTCGCCGAAGCGCTGGCCGACCAGTTCCATCACCGGGCCGGTCGCGTCGGCGGGAACCTCCACCAGAAGCGTTTCGTACGGTTCGTGGACCACGCCGTCGATGGTTTTGTTGATCACTTCCGGCTTGCCGACGGAGAACTCGTACCCTTCGCGGCGCATCGTCTCGATCAGGACGGAAAGGTGCAAAATCCCACGGCCCGAAACGAGGAACTGGTCAGACTGCGGGACCGGCTCGACGCGCAGCGCCACGTTCCGCTCCAGCTCGCGCATCAGGCGGTCACGCACGTGGCGGGTGGTCACGTACTTCCCCTCTTTACCGGCCAGCGGCGACGTGTTGATCCCGAACGTCATGCGCAGCGTCGGGTCGTCCACGTGGATACGCGGCATGGCGACCGGCGCGCTTGGTGAGCAGATCGTGTCGCCGATCTCCACGAACGGCAGACCGACGATCGCGGCAATATCGCCCGCGTCCGCTTCGTGGACCTCGTTTTTCCCCAGATTGTTGAACGTGTAGAGGATCGCGACTTTGCCGTTCGTCGTCTGGTCATCCTTCTGCATGACCGTGACGGTCTGCCCCTTGCGGAGCGTGCCGGCCTGAACGCGGCCGATGGCGATCCGGCCGACGAACTCGGACCAGTCGATCGTCGTGACGAGCATCTGCAGCGGTTTTTCCATCTCGACGGTCGGGCCGGGGATCTTTTCGAGGATCAGGTCCAGCAGCGGCACGATGCTCCCGGTCCGGACGTTCGGGTCGGTCGTCGCGTAACCTTCCTTCGTGCTCGAGAACAGGTACGGGAAGTCCGCAATGTCTTCATCCGCGCCGAGGTTGATGAAGAGATCGAACATTTCGTTCACGACTTCCTGCGGGCGGGCGTCCTTGCGGTCAATTTTATTGATCAGAACGATCGGCTTCAACCCGATCTCCAGCGCCTTGCTCAGCACGAATCGGGTCTGGGGCATCGGCCCCTCTGCGGCATCGACGAGCACCAGGCAGCCGTCGGCCATGCGCAGAACGCGCTCCACCTCACCGCCGAAGTCCGCGTGGCCCGGCGTGTCCATGATGTTGATCTTCACCCCTTTATAGTTCAGCGCGATGTTCTTGGCCAGGATCGTGATCCCGCGCTCGCGTTCCAGATCGTTCGAGTCGAGGATCTGCGTACACTCGAATTCCGCGTCGCGCATCTGGCTGCACTGTTTCAGAAGGCAGTCCACCAGCGTGGTTTTGCCGTGGTCCACGTGCGCAATGATCGCAATGTTTCGAATGTCGTCACGCTGTTCCGCCATAATGAACCTCTATATAATAATAAAAGGATGAGCCGCATGGAAAAGAAGTCCTTTAAATATACAAAGAAATGAAATTTCATCAAGCCCCCATCTGGGAAAATTTACCGATTTTTCGGAAAAATGTTTTTGTACGGCCTTTGGGAAAATTTTGCCTATCTTAGTCAACCGGTGAGAAAATAATAAAAGATGCTCTTTTTTGACGGAATGTTTCGGGATTAACGATTGTTCTTAATATTCCCGGACGATAGAGAAAATGAAGTATAGGAATATTTTGTAGTGAAGGGAAACCTGATGCGTACACGAAAACGGCTTCAAAATAATCAGAAACGACGTGGAATGCTGACCTTTGAGTGGGTCCTGCTTTTTGCGGTTTTAACGATCGGAATTGTTGGCGGTTTGGCGGTCATGCGTGATACCATTTCGCTGAAGTATATGCAGGTCGGCGGAGCGGTTGGCTCGCTGAATACAAGCTACACGGTTGAGGAACCAACTGGTTTGACCCATTCCAATATGGTGGTTCCGGCCATGAGCAATACGTCCTCCACCATCGCCATTACGCCGAAGGAGTACGAACAATGAAATGTGCCCGAAAATCCCTTTTTCGTGACGAAAGCGGTCTTTTGACGCAGGAATGGCTTTTCCTTCTGGTGATTTGCGTCATTGGAGCCGTCGCGGGGTTAGGTGCTTTGCGTGATGCCGTCAGTGTAGGCTTTTTTAGCGGTGCGAGTGCTATTGGAGCCGTGGATCCCGGCTACTCAATCCCCAATTATGTTGGAAACGGTTACATCGCGGAAGGTTCAAGTTATTCGGACGGAACGGTTTCCCACGACGTGGTTGTTTATACGGAATGACCCTTCAGGTATTCAATGAGTGAAAGACCGATGAGAAATCACAAAATTTTACATCTGCTTCTTGCTGACGAAACGGGAGTCCTGGCGTTTGAATGGGTCCTTCTGGCGGTTATTCTTTCGGTGGGAATCATCGGAGGAATGGCTGTTTTTCGTGATACGACGGTCCTTAAATTCGGCGACGTGTCGAATGCAGCCGTTCATTTGGACCAGTCCTGCAGCGGTTCCTGCCTGACCCATGATTATGTGGATACTGCCGGCACGGTCACGGCTGAATAATTCCGTGTGACACGGGAAATGCCGACCCTTTAACACCGCAATCCTTGTAAGAACCAAGCCTGAATCAGACTGAAAATATGATTACATTTTTCCCGGTTTTTTATATTACAGCACTGGCGATTTTCGCCCTCGGAATGGCCGTGACGGATACGGTGTGGCGCAAAATTCCGAATAAATGCACGATCCCGTTCGCGATATTGGGACTCATTTTTTCGGTGGCGCTCTATATTGTTCAGTCCACAGGAACCGCAGCACCGGCCTATGACGCGGAGCAGCTCAGTCATTTGGAAGGCGTGAGCGGCAGTTTTGACGTCATGTATTCCTGGTTGTGTCAGATCACGCCTCTTTGGGCCTTGGCGGGTTTCCTGGTCGGCTTCTTCATCCTGTTCCTTGGTTTCGTCATTGGAGGCGTTGGCGGCGGTGACATCAAACTCCTGGCCGCGCTTGGAATCTGGCTCGGGGTGAAGTGGTTCCTGCTCGTTTTTTGTGTTGCGATTTTGCTGGGGGCAGTCCTTTCCGTCTGCGCACTCATCGCCAAGGGGCCCATGAGGATGATTCGCAAGATGAACCGCATGAAAAAATTTGGCGAGAAAGAGGAGCCAAGCCATAATTTTGGCAAAAAACAGCGCCGAAGCCGTGATAATCCGAAACAGCTTAAACGGATCATTCCGTTTGCGATTCCAGTCGCGCTGAGCGTGGGATTCTTTCTGGTACTGTTCGTTACGAACACGTTTCAGAGCATTCCGGTTTTTTATAACTAGTGATTTCCCTGTGGTCAGATTTTCGGGAAGAGTCCCGTATTTCGGCCGGGGAAAAACCAAACCGTACATAATTAGCATCAAAGTCAACAGGATTTAAATTACTGTATATTCGGAGGAAATATTATGAGTGCAGCCAGTCCAACGACTGTATTAGTCGGAATTTGTGCGATTCTTGTTGGTCTCGGGTCGGCGTATGGTGTACGTCAGGCCATGAAGCCAGCGAAGGATGTTCCGGCTGTCACGGCTCCCAAGGTCGTGGAGAAACCGAAGCCGGCCCCTACCCGGACGATTGTAATGGCAAAAGTAAATCTGGCTCCGAACACGAAGCTGACGTCTGAGAATCTGAACGTCGTGAAGATTCCCGAGTCCATTTTCCTTAGAATTCAGGAAAAGGCCGGTTCGCCCCGCTTGCTCCCGTTTGAGGACATTGACGGAGTGTTAAACCGCGTAACCAGTACGCGCGTTATGGCCGGAAACTGGATCACGGAAGAAAACCTTTATGAGTTCGGAAAAGTTCCGATGATCGAGGAACAGCTAGGTCCGGATGAACTGGCCATGACGATTCCGGTGGACAAATTCTCGTCGGTGGCGGGATTGATCCATCCAAATTCCCGCGTGAACATCGCCTGGATGCCCTCCAAGGACATTCACCCGGATATTACGGCCTCTACGATGGTCACCATTTGCAAAAACGTCCGTGTTTTGGCCACGAGTGCCGAGATGATCGAGACCAACCCGGGAAATGTGAAGGACATCTCAAACCTGACGTTGGCAGTGAATCAGAAACTCGCCAATACGCTGGGGATTTTGCAAAGCAGGGGCAAATTTTCGATCACGATGGCCGGTCAGCAGGAAGATCCTCAGATGGAAGAGAACTGTACGGAGGAACGTGAGGAATTGCTCGGAATTTTGGGCCTGACTCCTCCGGAACCTGCTTACTCGATGAAGGCGTCGGTAGATGCCTGGAACGGGACCTCGAAACGCAAGATCAATTTCTCTACCCAGGAAGTTCTTGAGGCGCATAACGAAACGCGCGTGGTAATGAATGGTCTCAAACCGCTGAAAAAAGCTCCGAAAGCCTCGGAAGACCCGGATACGGTCGAGGTTGAATGAGCCACTTTTTGAAACTAAAAAAGGTCGGGAGGAAACCCCGGCCTTTTTTTGTTGGTGGAAGCGAGTTTTTCCAGGGAGACCCGCTTTTCTTATTCCGCATTTTTCAGCTCATCGACCAACTGGCTGAACTCTTCCAGCGCCGCCGCGACCGGTTCAGGCGTCCGCATATCGACTCCAGCGCCGAGCAGAAGTTCCAGCGGTTCTTTCGAGCATCCGCCCGAGAGGAATCCCAGGTAGTCCGCCAGTTCTGCCTCGCCGCCGTTCAGGACCCGACGGGAAAGTGCGATGGCTGCCGAAAGCCCGATCGCATACTTGTACACGTAGAACGCATTGTAGAAGTGCGGGATGCGCAGGCACTCCAGCGACAGGCAGTCGTCGATCGTGAAGTTCGGCCCGAAGTAAAGCTCCAGCAGTTTCCGGTACGTGCCGAGCAAAAAGTCCAGTGTGAGCGGCTCGCCCGCCTCGGCCGCAGCGTGAACGTCGCGTTCAAACTCTGCGAACATGGTCTGGCGGAAGATCGTGCCGCGGATCTCGTCGATCGCTTTGTTGATCAGGTTCAGCCGCTGGCGTTTCTCCGGCTGGGTCTTGAGCAGGTGGTGCAGTAGAAGCTGCTCGTTGAACGTGCTGGCGACCTCGGCGACGAAAATCTTGTAATCGCCATAAATATACGGCTGGGTCTTCCGCGTGAGGTACGAGTGCATGGAGTGCCCGCCCTCGTGAGCGAGCGTGAACACGCTGTCGAGCGCGTCCTTCCGGTAGTTCATCAGAATGAACGGGAACGTGTCGTAGCACCCGCCGCTGAACGCTCCTGAGTATTTTCCCCGGTTTTCGTAGCGGTCGCACCACCGATCCTCCGTCAGACCGCGGCGCATGCTTTCCACGTAGTTCTTCCCCAGCGGCTTGACCGCTTCCAGCACCAGCGCGACGCCCTCGTCCCACGGAATATTGACTTCCGCGTCCTGGAACATCGGGACGTACGTGTCGTACATGTGGATCTCGTCGATGCCCATGATCTTCCGGCGGATCTCGAAGTATTCGTAAAGTTTCGGCAGGAACCGGTGGACCGTCTCGACCAGTTGGTCATAAACGCCCACCGAAATCCGTTCGTCAAAGAGCGCCGCCTCACGCGCCGTCGGGAAATTCCGGGCCGTGGCGTAGTAAATGTCCTGATGGACGCTTCCCGCGTAAACGGCCGCCAGCGTGTTTTTGTGGGCCTCGAACGCATCGTAAAACTGCGTGAAAACCTGGCGCCGCACGTCGCGGTTCTGCCCGTAGAGCAGGGCGCTGTACGATGCGTGGCTCAGCTCGATGGTCTGCCCCTGGTGGTCCGTGACGGTGCCGAATTTCATGTCCACGTCGGTGAGTTGGTCGAACGCCTTGGACGGCGTCTGCGCCATTTCGGCCTGCATCGCGAGAAGACGTTCTTCCGCCGCGCTCAGCGTGTGGGCTTTCTCCTCAAAAAGTCGCTTCAGCCAAAGCCGGTACTCGGCGAGCTGCGGGGCGTCGAGGTATTCAGCGAGCTGCGCTTCCGGAAGGGCCAAAAGCTCCGGCGAGAGGAAACTTTCTTCCTGCGCCGCACGACTGGCGGCGTTGACGTATTTCCCCAAAAGGGCCTGGAACTCGCTGTTCCCGGCATCCTCCGCGGTCCGCAGCGAGGCGTAGGTCCCGAGTTTGTCGCTGATCCGGTCCATTTCGAAGGAGAAATCGAGGCAATTCTTCACGGCGTCGGCCCCTTGCCCGAGCGTGCCGCGAAACGAGGCGTACTGCGGGATCCTGGCCGTCCACTCGGCAAAATCTTTCTCCCAGTCTGCGTTTGTGGCGTAAATGGATTCCACGTTCCACCGATCTCCGGCGGGAACCTGCTCGCGGGTCGGTACAGTTTGAATGTTGGTCATGGATGAAACTTTCTTATGAGACGGCTTGCGGAAACGATGCTCCCGAGGCCATCGAATCAAAAGGAAAACTGCCAAAGCTGAAGGGGCTTCGACCCCTGATTTGGCGCATTATACCACAGAGCGCCGTGCACGTCAAGGTTTTGCGGCGGGAAAAAAAGGAAAAAATTTGAGAAAAAGAGGTCCCCCCTCCTTGACGAAAATTGGAAAACTGTTATACTTAGTCGCACTTAATAGATGAAATGCAAGTCCCGGCCTGCAAATCATCTTTTTCAAGTGGCCTCATCGTCTAGCGGTTAGGACACGGCCCTTTCAAGGCCGCGGCATGGGTTCGAGTCCCATTGAGGTCAATATTTGGCGTTGCAAACTTGTAACGCCTTTTTTTGTGCCTTCATTTAATGCCGTAATTTGCGGGCTTTTCTTGCTTTCCTGATTTTCTAGGCAATTTTGGAAACGACTTTGCGCCCCCACCGTGGCCCCCACCGTGACCCCCACCGTTTCACCCACCGCGCCGAAAGTGGTAAATCTGGACGCCTCTTGCATACTTTCAACGGTATTCAGAATGTAATGACGTTCAGCCACATCTTGAGTATGACCAATCCAATGATTGACTTGGTATTCCGGGAATCTCCGTCTCAGTTCCGTATCGCGCGTGGCTCGCATACTCTTGAAAAAGTTTCCCCACATCGGAACGCCTGCACGCTTGAGGATTTTCCTGAATCGTGAAGTTAGGGCTTGACCGGTCGGGCAATTTGGAAAGACCATATTTGACGCGCCATCGGGAAGGGTTTCCCAATATTCTTCAAACGCTTGACGGATTTCCGGCCATAACGGAATAACACGGGTTTCAAACTCTCCTTTTTCCTGCTCCTTCTTATGCGTCTTTTTCGGGACGTTGACCGTCAACGTGCCGCGGTCATAATTCACGCAGTCCCATTCCAGTACTTCCAGTTCGGACGGAATACGCAATCCGCCAAATCTGGCTAGGCATAAGATCAGGCGCATTTCAGCGGTCGGGCATTCGTCGAAAATCAGCTTCGTTTCTTCGAGCGTGACTTCATGCAAATTTTCTTTGTTTGCTTGGCTTGCGCCTTTGAGTTTGCGGAACGGATTCTTTTTAATCCAGTCCAAATCCTCTACCGCATATTGAAAGATCGACTTTAAGGAACGAATCTCCCTGCCCCACGTTGCGGGGGCGTATTTGTCCGCGTGGTATGCGGCGTATCGCTTCGCGTCATCGGTTGTAAAGTCAGCTACATTCCGGTGACTTCCAAAAAAAGCGTGCCAGCGTCTAACCATCGTTTGACGGCTTTTCAAGGAGCTATCCTTTTTACTCTGCGCTTCTTCGCCATTGAGAAAATGGTCGGTCAGGTCTTTGAGCGTCCCTACAATTACACGGGGTTCCAAATAGCCATCGGCGGAAAGTTTCGCGTGAACGTCATCGGATAGACCGTTCACCCATTCCATTAAAGCAGGTGACAAATCGCCTCCAATGCTTCGGGCACTTGCCAGCAAGTCTAAATTGTTTCGGAAACCTTCAGCGGAACGCTTGTTTGTAAAGCCGGTGATTTTATGCTTTACTCCCTTTGCCGGTTCGTAAACAACGTAATAAGCAATGGTTTTTGCCAGTTTTCGTGATTCTACCCACGCCATGATCGTTTCTCCGTTTTTAAGGTTTGCAATCTTTCAATAACTAATATTTTACCACATTTTCTTTTTATGAATATTCCCCCCCTCCTTGCATTTCGGAAAAAAAGTCAAAATTTTTCAAAAAAGTTTGGAGGGAAGGGGAATTAGGAGGTAGTGAGCAAATTTAAAATTTTAAATTTGCCCCCTGATTGAAAATCGTCAAGCGGTCATGCGCCGGTATTCCTCCAAAACTCTTCCAGCCCATAATTCCTGAAAGAAATTACACTTGCACGGCTCTTCAGAATCGGGGGCGTCTGGGTCGCTTTCAATCCGGTCGGTAACGAGGTATTCCGCGGGGGTCATAAACCTCTGGACTGTGTATATAAATATCGGCTTTTCTAAACGGTATAATTCCGTTGTTTCCCCTGTCTCTGCTTTTATTCTTTCCTCCGTCTCGGTATCCCGGATTTCTCTGTAAATGGCTTTCCAGCCTTTAACCAATAGTTCGGGCTTCCCATTTTTCAAAGAAACGAAATAGGCAAAATAGAGCAAGCCACAAAACCACAACTCGGAGAAAAGGAATATTTCAGAATCGTCAACCGGTGTTTTTATAAATTCACTCCACCAGTGCTTTTTCTCAAATTCGTTTTTCTCGGTCTCTCGCTTTGCCTCAAATGCCGCTCTTTCTTCCTCGGATTCTTCTTCGACTTCATACCCATTGATTTTATCGAGCTTGCGTTCAAGATTGTGGTATTCCTTTTGGGCGGCGTCTTTAATTGCCAAACACCTTTGCCGGAATTCGTCCAGATTGAACGCAGATTTCTCTTTCAGGTGTTTCACTGAATCACCTGATTTATACGCCTTGCCATCTTTCCCGATCACGGTTTCCGGTCGTTCATAGCGTCCACTTTCTTCAAGTTCCCTTTTGGCGCGGTTGATCGTCGCGGGGGAACAGTGGCAGATCGTCGCAAGTTCTCGGTCTGATTTATTGGGGAATTTCAGAATTGCAACCTCGCGCCCGTGTTTCAAATCTGCGTCCGTCATCTGTAGGGCGTTTGTCTCATTCCCGTGAAAAGCGGTCTCAATAAGGTTCTCTTCAGTGCCGTCATGGATATAACAAGGAATAGTTTCCAGTCCTACGGCCAGTGCCGCTTTCCAGCGGTGGTGTCCGTCTGCAATGTGTAACTTTCCATCAATCCGGTAAACTTCTATCGGAGGAAATGGAGTGTACCCACCGCTTTCTTTCATCACTTCAGCATACCGTCGAATGGTTTCAACGTTGGTTGCCAGTCGAATCTGGATTCCTTCATTAAGTTCCATGACCAAAATGTTTTTTACTTCATCTTTCATATTATTACTTCCCTTTCTTGGAATTAATACCAGCGTCTTACTCTAACTCTAACTCTGTTAAACATCATGTTAAACACTGTGTTAAACATCGTGTTGACTGGATTTTTCAAGAACAGTTTGATTCTTTTTTTCTCGGTATCTGGCGCGTCTCCTTGCGTTTCTTTCGTCCTTCTTTTTTTGTGCCAAACGCTGTTTTTCTTGTGACGCTGTTCCTGCTTTGCTCTTGTTTTGGCTATCTTCGTCAATTCTTTGTATCGCGTTTCGTACGGACGAATGCAAGACGAAAATATGTTTAGTGCCGTCAGCCTCGGTTTCTTCTTCGACTTCAAACACCTTGTACCGGATTGCCATTCCAAGAAATTCTCTCCACTTGCCCTCCGTATAGGTTTCGCCGTATAAATAGGTTGCGCAGATGTTTTCAAATTCCCATTCTGTTATTCTTCCATCCTTCTTGCGTACCATGTGCCTTTTTACACGATTGACCAAACCTTCAGCCGTTAAAGCATTGATTTTTTCTTGGTGGCAATAAGTAAGCAGTCTCTGGAATTCAGGATTTTCAAAGTCATTTTCATAACTTTTAAACCAGCGGGGTTCTCCTTTTTTTTTATCAGTATTGTCTTTCATAGTCAGTATTTAGAAATAATTTTGACCGGGTCTTGACTTTAAGACGATTCAAGATATAATAGAATCGTATCGCAAGACCATGTGATTACGTTCGACCGGTTCCGAAATGCACGTTCGGAGCCGGTCTTTTTATGCTCCTATTGTAATATTGCTACAGTAGAGTTTCTAAAATCAGGTCGCCATTTCTTCGGCTTTGCTCTTCTTTGCCAAAGACGGAACGCAGCCGGGACCAGTACTCTTTTGAGTTTCGAGCCAGTCGCGGATTTCATCGGCGTCAAATCGAATCACTTCACCCAAACGCGCCCACGGCAATCCGTAATTCTCGCGCAAGTAATCGACTTGACGAACCGAACAATTCAGCAATGCGGCGGCTTCCCGTTTGCTAATCAGCTTCTTGGCCGGGAAAAATCTTTGAATCAATTTCTCGGCGATCTTCAGGTCTTTGGCTTCCCATTTTGAAACGCTTTCAAGCACTTCTTCAAAATGTTCCACTGAAATCTTCGTAATCATACACCATCTCTTTCTGGGCATATTTGCCCTGTAAAAGGAAAATAGGAAATCAGAAAGAGTTCAATATTAGAAACTCATTCCTGATATTACATACATTCGTTTACAATCAATAAAGTATCCGTACTGGATAATGCCCTATCTCATAAGTCAGATGGTATGAGGTCGCAGGGGAGTCCTTATTGATAATGCCCTAATTCTTAGGGATATAAAATTACTGACTATCGCCAGCACCCATCTCATTTCTAATTTCTCATTCTATAAACAAACTGTATCAATATCAAAAATGGTATTACTGAATCGTAACAACGAACACGGTCAATATCAGATGGGAAATGTTGACCGCAACTCCTTTCGTAAAGGTTTGGTGAGGGTTAATTTGAAAACATTAACAAAACGTCTCTTGATACGACTAATTATAACCGCTTTTAAAAAATGCAGGTAGGGGGTCACAAGAAATTTTTCAAAAAAATTTAAAAATATTTTGCAATCCGCTTGAATCCGGTCGGGAAGGCCGCTTGCGCTTGCGCTGTCGCTCGTTCACCATCTGGACGATTAACAATCCTACCGGTGGCTTTCGCGTCTCCTACGGACTGCTGGACGCATTGAGCGCGTTGCCGCTGTACCAGTTCAAAACGGAGTGACCATTCTCCGATCTCCGTCTGAATCAGAATCCGGTCGGGAAGGCCGCTTGCGCTTGCGCTGTCGCTCGTTCACCATCTGGACGATTAACAATCCTACCGGTGGCTTTCGCGGGTTTCTGCTGTGTCTAAAAATTTTAATCAACGAACTGGATTTGATATTTTCCACGGTCGTTTCTGACTATCGAAAATCCGTACTGTTTTTTATGTAGAAAGTTATCCAGAGTGCAAATTGTTGACCTGACTACGTTTAGGCTTTTATCTGGACTGCGCCATACGCCGTCGAGCATTTCGTCAAGGCTTGCCTCCCCTTTCCTGATTAAAAAGGCAAGTAGTTCACGCTGGCGGGGTTTAAGACCATCAATCGGCGTGTGCTTCACCTGTCCAGTTTCGTCTTGAATTTCAAGAACGCAGATCGTGAAATCGTCGTAAACTTTGAGCCTTTTCTTCGGGAGCCGCGCAAACTTTTCCAACCTGAAAAGAAATTCCTCGACCAGATAAATGTCGATTCTCCCTAGGTTGTTATCCATCTGCGTGAAGTTTGAAATCAGCGGGGTAAAGTAGTCAACGGGAAATTCGACAATCTTTGTCTGTTTCTGTGCGCCGCCGATCCTTTTAAGAAGTTCTTCCATAAAACTTTCCTTCATAGCGTGGACTCCGAAAACCTTTCTTGATAATTCTGCGCCCCCTTTAGGGACTCCATTTATTTTTCCGGGCGTGTATTTCAGTGTATTTTGTGTCGAAATTCACCTCAAAAATCCACTTTGTCACGCAATTTACGAATTGAAAGCGTTTTCAATTATTAAATTAAAAACGCTTGAATCGTTCAAAACATACCCGATTTTATTCAGATTCCGGGGTCTTTTCGTCGCTTTGAGGTGATATTTTCTTTTTTTGGTCTTTTAATGACTGTTCGACCCATTTCTCTGGATAGTGCATGTTCGATTCGTTTACCATATCTTCTACTGTAAACGTTAATTTAAGAGGTTGGTACAATGAGCCTATTGCCTGAGTCAGCTTTAACTGCATTTCAACCAATCTGTCAGCCGGAACGTTTGTAAAGAAAACCTGCTCTAGTGCTTCGTTGACTTTATCTAGGGTATTGTGCAATATCCTCAAACGTGCCTCTGTCGTTGCTTCACATTCTTTGTAAAGTGCTTCCATTTCCAGCTTTCGCAATTCTCCAATCTCCATAGCATGAGATTTTTCCCAAAGAAAACCCGTACTCGGCGCAATCCCGATTTTCTCGGCGATTTCCTTTAACGATAGACCCATAGCCCTCAAACGCACAAATTCTTTTCTGACATTTAACGGTTTCATTCAAGACCTCCATTATAATTCAACACATTCCAATAAAGAATCGGCAGATTGAACACATTGAGCCAGTTCCTCAAGAAGTTCTTTCTGCTCGTTCACTTCGAGCGATTTGAAAAGAGAAAGAATCACAGATTTTACATCGTGACCCCCACAGTTTCCCCCACGAAAATATTCGCAATCGTCGCAAGTGTCGTAATTTACGGCACTTGACGCAGGGGCTTGAAACCCCATTGAGGTCATTAAAGCAGGTAAATTAGTTTATCTGCTTTTTTTATTTGCCTACGTAAAAATACGTTTATCTCTCGTTTTTTACGGCACTTGATGAATTTTCAGTCTGTTGGTTTCTGTTGCTTTTTTGCGTCTCCTTTTCCCTTTGTGAATTTATTTACTCCCCGGTCTTTTCCCCGTTCTTGATTAGAAATCAGATGAAGCTGCAGACGCTCGGCGGAATGAGTCGTCTTTTTTAGGTATGCCTGGATCCGATCTCCAATTGGTAAAACCTTGACAAATTTTTTGTCCGTGTTATAATACAAAATCGAGGGGTGGACCACGGTACATCGTTCCCATGTTTCTCCACTTTTTGTGGTGTGTTCGTTCTGTTCCGAAACGGAATGTGTTTCATCGTCAAAACCTGACCAAAGGAGGAGCTTTATGGCACTGATTTATATTGAATCGCCCGACCAGGTGAATATTTACTACGATGAGGAAAAGAAGCGGGTCCGCTGTACGAAGCGTGAAGATGGTTCCGTTCTTTTTGAAGTCCACGTTAAAAAAGTAATGCCGCTTGTTCCTGGTCATTTTGGCGCTGATTTGGAGGAGGACGAATCCGACGAAATTGAAAAAATCGCTTGGGAACGTTACGGTGACAAACCGTTTTCTTCCAGAGGCGGAGCCTACGTTATGACCCCTCAAGGAACATTCATTTTCTGGGACGGAATGGGACCGTTGCTGCGCGAGTCCGGGATCGTACGTTGGGGGGTCGAGTTCCCCGTCTGATCCTCTTCGCGGATTTACAAAAGACTTTCTAAAAGTGACCCGTTCAAGCTGGCTCGATGCGAGCCGCGGAGAAAAAGAAAATTTTTCTCCAAAGTTCTTGACTTTCCCAGCCGATAGAGTATAATAGAAAAAGAGCAGGGGGACCTTTTCAGGCCCCCCGGGGTTACTACGATTCTGAAACCCATTCAATAAGTTTCAGAAAGGCTTTCTTCAGAGCTTTCAAGACTTTGCCAAATCTACGGAAAAGCTCCTTGAAGAAATCTCGGCGAGTCAAGGTCGCCAATCCTCCTTAAATGAGAATGAGTTTAAGGAGGATTTTTTTTGTCAAGCGGCTTTAGGGGATTCAGCGCTTTACTCCATCCGCATGGTCTTCGCCTTGAGGACGAAACCGTCGGGCATCGTGTAGTCCAGATCGCCGAAGTTGGCCGTCACTTTCGTGCCGTCGGCGAATTGGGTCTCCTGGACCGTGCGGTCTTTCGAGAGGATCCGGAACGACGTCATTTCGTACCAGCCCGTCTTTTCGGCCACGGGCATCGCGGTCTTCGCGCTTTCGAAAATCTGCTCCTTGAATTTCTCGTAGTTTTCCCCCGTGAAGATGTACATCGGCGGGACTCCGTACAGAGCGTTGAAAAGGTCGCGCTTCACCCAGAGGCTCGGGAGTTTGTTATTGTAGTCGCCCCAGTACCAGTACGAAACGGTGCAGTCGTGGTAAACCAGTTCCCAGAGCGGCATCCGGTACGACTCGCCCACCTGGTATTTGGTCGTGCGTTCGGGCGCTTCGTCCCAGATCTGCGGAATGTTTCGGCCAGAATCCGGGACGCGGTACGGGCCGAGGCTCATCATTCCTTCGTAGAAGTCGCAGAACGGAACGGAGGCTTCATGCCCGGTCTCGGAGCCGGTGACCAGATTGAACTTTTTGCCCAGAGTGCCGAGGAGTTCCATCTTGGCGTTTTTGCTCTCGGTGCGCGTGCAGGGGTGCTTCGGGTGGTAGCATTCACGCCACGGGCTGGCCGTCGTCGTGTCGATGAACCGGGCGCGGTACGGTTTCTCGGGGAGTTCTTTCCCGACCCGCTCGATCTCGTACGGGACCGCGCACGTGTCGCACAGGACGCCGCAAGGAATTCGCGGCTTCGTTTTGTCTTTCTGGGAGACTTCCCAGCCGCGGATCCAGTTCCCGTTCGCGTCGGTCATCAGTTCGTCCCGTTCCCACGCTTCGCTCGTCCAGGAGTCGGCTTTGCCAACCAGCGGGAAGTTTTTCGGGTCCATCGAGTCCTGGTAAATGTCGTAGCGGCTCGTCAGAATGTTCGGCATTTCGTTCCAGGCCTTGATCTCCTCGGGCGACCCGCCGGCGCTGGCGAGGATCTTCTTCACGCCGCCCGCCTGGAGCTCCTCGTAGATTTTCGTTTTGTTCCCGCAGAACGCCCAAATATTCGCGGCGCCGATCAGACGTTCGAAGCCTTCCTTCAGGTTCGGGTTCCGCTTCAGTTTTTCGGTGAACGGAACGACCAGCCCGATCGAGTCGGCGTAGGCGCGGTAGCGTTTCACCATGGTCGTGACGTCCGCCTGATCGAAAAAGACGTAGCGCAGAACGCGGTCGTAGCCGAGTTTTTTCTTCTGCGCGTCCCATTCAGGCTGGATCTTGTGGAAGCCTTCCTCGGTTTTCCCGAGACGGTAGGCTGCGTCGTCCGGAGTCTCGTAGATGGCGAGGTAGCCGCTCTTTCCGCGGACTTCTCCCGCCTGGTTGGGGGCGTTCGGGTCGGAGCCTTTGGCCGGGACGAATTCTTCTTCGCACTGCGCCCAGAACGCCATGCAAAGACCGTGGCCGCCGTAGGTGTAAAGCCGGCCGGGGATCGAGGAGTCTTTTTCGGCCACGGGGAAGGAAATTCCTTCGTTGACCGGGAGGATCAGGCGGTCGTTTGCCTCGCTCTCAAAAGCCGGCGGCCAGGCGATCGGCGCGTTCATCGCCATTTCGTGATCGCCGGAAACCTTGACCAGGACCTCTGGCCGGGTCTTGTGGAGCATGACTTTGCCGGTGATCTCCAGCGTCGTCAGGGCGTTGATCATGCGGAACTCGACCGACCGGTTTTTCTTTTGGATGTCCACCGGGAAATTGTACCCCAGTTTGTGCGCCTGCTTCCAGACGCGGCCGGTGCGAAGGTCCTGAACGCTGAAACTTCCGTCGCGGGAGTAAAACGTGAGTTTCAGGAAATCGTTGGCGAGTTCAAACGTTTCATCCTCGGCGGGAAGCTCGACCTGGCCGACCTTCTGAACGGTAAAATTCCGGAAGAAGACCTTGAACGGCTCGCCGGAGCCGCCGCCCGTGACGCGCGGGACCATGAGGGAAAAACCTCCCGGAATGATGAATTTGCACTCCAGCTGCTCGAACTCGGCGGTCCCGGCTGGGTTTTGGACGCCTTTCGAGGCGAAACCCCATTGGGTCACTTCTTTCCCAACGCCCAGAGCGGCGGAAATGCCCGCGTTTCCTTTCCCTTCGGTGCGCATTTCGCATTTCAGCTCGTAGATCTCGCCGGGTTTGACTTCCAGACTGGCGAGGTACGACGAGCAAAAGTCCTGCTTCCCGCTGAAGGCGATGGCTTGCACGCCGTCCCCCTCATCGGTCAAAACGGGTTTCTCATCGCGGCCCCAGCAGCCCGGAGCGGTGAGTTTTTTCGGGGTGGAAAGGTCCTCGGCAAACGCGCAGACGGCCACGCCGAGGAAGAGTAAAAGGGTGAGGATCTTTTTCATTGGGACCTCCAAAAAGGAAAGGGGAAAGCTCGCGGTGAGCGAGGGGATTTAATGCGGAATCAAGGGGGTAGATCCGGAGGGCCGGCGTCCCGCCGGTCAAGTTAATGACTTGGGAAG